>JADJKB010000005.1:0-635545 GCA_016706225.1 Myxococcales bacterium | reverse complement strand
CCTCGGTGTTGCAACAGTAGAGCACCGTGCCATCCACCGTCACCCGCGAGTACACCTGCCCCATGAAACAACCCACGTCGGCGATCGCGGCGGTGGCCGCCCCACCTGCGCGGAGCTGCTCCTCGAACACGTCGAGGTTCGTGGTCACCTGAAGCTCGCGAGCCAGCTCCCGCGCCCGGGGCACCAGCTCCTCGGTCAAACGAGCGCGCTTGGTGTCGGAGATCCGGCAGGCCTCGCTGCCGTCCGCGAGGCTCGCCAGCTTGAAGTTGACGGCGAACGCCCGGTACTCGGCCGCCAGCTCCACCATCTCCGGCAGTTCGTGCGCGTTGGTCTCACACACGACCTGCACGTGTTTGAACCGGCGATCGGCGGCACGGAAGCGCGCGAGCGCGGCGTGGAGGCGTGCCCACTCGTCCGCCTGAAAGCTCGGATGGAACGCGCGGTAGGCGCCCTCACTGGCCGCGTGAATGCCGATCAGCAGCTGATCCACGCCGAGCTCGAGCACACGCTCCGCGTCCGCGGCGACCAGGTTGGTGATGATGGTGAGCTGCAAATCCCGGGACTTTACCGCCTCGATCATCCGGTACACGTCCGGGTGGGTGAACGGCTCGCCCATGCCGCTCAAGATCACGTGTTTCAGCGCGCCCAATCCGCGCACGTCGTCGAGCAGTTGCTCGAGCAGTACGACCTCGAGCTTGCGGCGCTTCCAGCCGCTGCTCCGGCCGATCGTCAAGAGCGGCGAGTGATCCCAGCAGGTGATGCAGTTCGTGTTGCAGGAATTGGTGATGTCGACGTGCAGCGTGGCTGGACCAGTCAGCACCTGCCCCCGATCCAGCCCAGCCAGCGCGAGCGACGGTTGTTTCACTGCTTCGGCTCCGCAGGCGACGCGGCCGCGGCCGACCCAACGTGATGTTCGAGCGCCTCACCGATCACGGCCTGACGCGCGGGCACGTCCGAGCAGGTCGCGCGCCGCATCAGGCCGCGCCCGAGCTCGACCACCGCCTGCTCCGAAACCCCGAAGCTCTGTGCTCGTTCGAGCAGCGCTGCGCTCCGCGCGAGCAGATCGCCGAGCTCCCGCGCCGGAGAGTTTCGCCCGCCGTCGCCGTCGAGCACGTGCATCAGCTCGACCAGCGTGTCTTCCCCCACGCCGAGCCCGCGGGCGTGCTGGAGCAGCGCATCACCGACCGCCGCTTCGGCGCGATCGACCTCGCTCGCTGGCAAACACAGCCTGAGTAGCTCCGCCGCCGCGTTGCGCGCGCAATTTTTGGGCATGAGGCCCCGGGCGGCCAACGACGCCTTTCGGGCGACCGAGGGCTCTAGCAGCTCGGTCACCGCCGCCACCACGTCAGCGTCCCCCGCCTCGCTCTCGAGCATACGACCCGCGCCCGCGCGCACCGCACGCAGCGCGCGCTCCGCCTGATCGTCAGCGATCTTGCGCTGTGGAACGAAGACGGTCGGTACTCCCGCGAGCATCAGCTCCGTGAAGGTGTTGTAACCGGCCGCGGTCACCGCAACGTCGAAGGCGTGAGCGTGCTCGGCCGCTGACTCGTTGACCAGCCAGGTGATGCGTGGGTCCCGCGGCACGGCACCTCGATAGAGAGGACCCGCCCCGGCGACCACGTGCAGTGATGGATCCGCAGCGAGCAGCGCGGCGAGCGCCCGTCCGAGGTGCCGCTCGGCGCCCGTGTCCCCGCCACCCCCTGCCGACACGTACACGACCCGCGCGGCGCCGGGCAGTCCCAGCCGCGCGCGCGCCTGTTCGCGCGTGTGAAGCTCCACACGCTCCCGCACCGCTACCGGCCCCACGAAGCGGGTGCGCGGCCGGGCAGCGTCCGGAACCACGATGCGTGCGTCTCCTTCGCGCTCCGGAACCAGCACCAGATCGTAGAGTGGCAAGAGCGCCTGAACGTCGGGACGCCGGGCAAAATCCTCGAGCATTGGCCGGAACACCAGCGCGCGCTTCTTGCACAGGTCGAGGGCGTTGATCAGCTCCCCGAAGGAGCCGCGGGGGAACGTATCGACGATGAACAGGTCGGGACGCAAGAGCCCCAGCGAGTGCCAGACCCACTGTTTGGCGAGGGCGAGGTAGGTGGTTTTGTCGATCCCCGCGTCGGAAATCACGGACTTCGACGGCAGCTTGAAGGCCGCAAAACGCTCGCGGAGCGGCAGTCCGTCCGCCTCGCTCGAGGTCAGGAAATAGATCTCGGCGCGCACGTCGGCCCAGGCTGCGTAACGCCGAAGCCAGCGGTTGATGGCGCAGAGACGCGTCAGGTGGCCGGTGCCCGAGCCGTTGACGGCGTAGTTCACGATCCTGATGGAGCGCTTCACCGGTCTGTCCCCCTCACGAGGCATCGAGTGACAGATCCCCACCGTCGTCGCCCGCGGACGCCGCGGCGGCGGCCGCCAGGAGATCGTCCTCGTCGTCCCGTCGCTGGGGCACGTAACGATAGTCGGGGTTCCGCTGGCGGAACTGACGCACCTCGGGGATGAAGTCGCCGTCGACGCGCCCGTTCGTCATCAAGTCCCACCACAGGAAGGTGTCGATCAGCGATGCCTGGTGGTAACCCGAGAAGCCGTAGACCGAGCCATACGTCTTTTCGAACCGCCGCCAGCGTTTTTGGTACGCGGGCCCACGGTCGCGGAAACGGCGTTGAAACGCCTCGGCGGGGAAAGTCGTCCCGGCCTTCTTCGGTCGACTCAGCTTGGTCATGTCGCGGTCCAGCTTGCCGATCGCCGTCTGTGCGTCGCGCTGGAAGGCCTCGACGTCCCGGGCGAAGATCTGATCGAGGTAGCGGGCCTTGGCGGTGACACCCAGGGCGCGTTTGTAGGCCAGCTCCGCCTCCGGCACGGCGCTCAACCTCGGAGCGAGGAGCTCTGGTGGGCTCTCCAGCATGTAACCGGAGATGCGCTGCCTGACGTGGGCCAGCCAGCGCGTCTCGAGGCTGCCGAGGGCCTGCGTGCACTCGGCGTGTTCGCGCTCGAGGGCCTCGCCGGCGGTGATCTCGGCCCGCAGTCGCGCCGCCTCGGCTTGCAGCGGTCCCACCGACTGAATGGCTCGGAGATACTCGTCTCGAACCTGCGAAAAGAACGTCTTGCCGGGAAAACGTGCCAGCAGCTCGTCGCCGGCTTTCCAGTCCTCGTAGTAGCTCATGCGCCAGAAACCCGTCGAGTAGGCGGTCGTGCCGTAGCCACTCTCGATCAGGCGCTGGAGACGCACGTGGTT
Source organism: Myxococcales bacterium (assembly GCA_016706225.1). NCBI lineage: Bacteria > Pseudomonadati > Myxococcota > Myxococcia > Myxococcales > Myxococcales bacterium. Next base: position 632,322 of record JADJKB010000005.1, on the reverse strand, counting down.
ACACGCTGCGAGCACTTCGAGCAGGGGTCCGAGGTTCTCTTCCATCTCGCGCACACCCCGCGGCAGCGAGCCGGTGTTCGGGTGGCGCAAGAGCTCCCGCTGGGCGAAGCGGGGATCGGCCTCGATTTGCGCCACGCGCTGGCTGCGCTGCTTGCGCTCATTGTCCATCATGGCCAGTGGATTCTCGCTCGCCAGCGCGGAAAATCCGGTGGTGCGGATGGCGTAGTCGAGCCACTCCGGCGTCAACGTCTGGAGCAACGTCGCGCCGAGATCTTGGGTTGCTTGTGCGTAGGCTTGCCCGAGCTCGGCGCGGCGCTGGTGATGCACACTGGCGTAGTGCTGGGCTACGCCGAGCTCGTGTTGCAAGGCTGCGCGTTGTTGCTGGGCCGCCTGGAAGAACTGGTTGACTCCGTAGTGACTCACGGCAGTCGCCCCCGGTCCCGAAGCAACGCGAGGAATCCGCCGGCGGCCGCCTCGAGCAGCTCGCGGCTCGGTATTTCGCCTTCGTCGATCATGAAGATGAACAGCTCTTCTGCGCGCATGCGCGTCTCGAGCTCTTCGATCACCGCGGGAGTGAACTCGTCGCGGTCACCGGCTTCGGTGGTGATGAACTCGAAACCAATGCGCGCCTTCGGGTCGAACCCGTCGAGCGACACCCGGACTCCGCCCTCGTCGAACGCGTAGTCCCGCTCCACGCGGAGCCCAACCTTCTCGAAACACGCCGCCAACACGTCGGAGCCCTCACGTTCGTTCATGGCAGGCGAGCATACGCCAGATCTGCGGCAGTTCGGCCTGGCGCTGGGGGCCGTGTTATTCTTCGCGGCGCGGGCGGCGCTGCGGGATCGGGAACGCGCTCCGAGCGCGTGGGAGAGTGAGCCGATGACACGTGGAATGGGCTGGGTACTGGCTGCGTTGCTCGCGGCGACCGCCTGCGGCAGTGGCGACGATGGCGGGGGCACGTCGAGCGGCGGCAGCGGCGCGAGCGGAGGCAGCGGCGGCGCGAGCGGGTCCGGAAGCACGAGCGGCGGCGGCGGCAGCGGCGCCACGACCAGCGGCGGCTCGGCAGGCATCAGCGGCTCGGCAGGCAACGGCGGCAGCACGGGCGGCTCGAGCGGCGCGGGAGGCAGCGGCGCCACGACCAGCGGCGGAGGCTCCGGAGGCACGGGCGGTGCGGGCGGCACCCCCGGCGTCAGCGGCGGGATCTGGACCAGCGCCGCCGAGCTGGCGAACAAACCGATGACGGGCGCGGCCTGGACGACGCTCCTGTCCGACGCCGACGCCGACACCTCGAATCCCAACGCTTCCGATCAGGACGACGCGACGAACGTGCGCGTGCTGGCGGCGGCCATCGTGTATGCGCGAAACGGCGACGCGAAGTACAAGAGCAAGGTCGTTGCTGCGTGTCAGAAGGTGGTCGGAACCGAGAAGGGAGGGCGCAGTCTGGCGTGGGGACGAGAGACCGGCGCCTACGCCATGGCGGCAGATCTGGTCGGTTATCGCACGCCGGCGTTCGAGGCCTGGCTGCACAACGTGGCCGATGTCGAGAAGTGCTCGGAGCTCGGCATCACGCTGCGAGAGATGTTCAAGAAGCGGCCGAACAACTGGGGCGCCATGGCGTTCGGCAGCCTGACGGCCATCGACCGTTATCTGGACGACAAGGCTGCGCTGAAAGCGGTGCGCGACTACTGGGTCCTCGGTGTCACCGGCCCGAACCCGGGCCTCAAATACGACGTGGACGTCTCGTGGCACGTGAACGCGAGTGACCTCCGGCTGATCAACCCCAAGGGCGCGACCAAACAAGGTATCGACATCGACGGAGTCATCCCCGACGACATGCGCCGTGGTGCGTCGTTCACCACGGGTGCGCCCGTGTTCACGGGTTACCCCTGGGAACACCTGCAGGGTGTGCTGATGGCAGCGCGCGTGCTCGAGCGCGCGGGAATGCCCATCTGGACCGTGGACGACTCCGCCATCTCGCGCGCCGCCACGCAGCTCCAGCTCGAGCTCGGCGGCGCCTGGGTCGCCACTGGCGACGACCGTTGGCAGCTCGCGTTCCTCGATCAAGCCTACGGCACGAAGTGGGCGGGCAGCGCGAACGTGTGGGGCGCCGGCAAGAACACGGGGTTTGCGTACGTGCTGCCGTGAGGGCGGTCCGAGTTGTGCTAGGCTCGTGATACTGATGGGCCGCCGGCGCGGGAAATACTGCCGAATCTGGGGCAAATTGGCGCTCCTGGTGGCGCTCGTCTCCGTCTTCGAGCTGAGCGGAATTGCCCATGCCGCGGCGGATTTCCTCGTGGTCGTGGTCGCGAACGGGCAGCACGTTTCGGACTGTGAAGATGAAAGCGGACGCGGCTGCGACCCGGGCTGCTCCGGCTGCCACTGCGCGCACGGCGGCCCGACCGTAGCCGTCGCACAGCGTGAACCGTGCGACCGGGTCCCCCTGACCGGCCAGCTGGCGTCGCCTAGCTCAAGGTCGCTGCGCGCCCTGGGACCTGAACGCACCCCACCACTGCGTCCCCCTCGAAGCGTTTGACGCCGCCACATCGCTTGCGACGTTGAACTTTCGCTGACGCCTCGGCGTGGCCTTGCGGCCGCTCGTCCGTCGGCCTTCGAAGAGGATGAAGAATGAACGGATCGGGACGTGTGTTCCGGGCCGTCGCGCTCGCGGGTTGCCTATTTGGCGCCCGCGCGTCCGGCGAACCCGTGACCTGCAAGCTACTGACACGAAACAACGTGGCCACCTGCGCGACGCGGGCCAGCCCTGACCTCGTTGCTGCACGACACGGCGTCAGCGCCGCGGACGCGCGCATCGACGCCGCAGCTCCCTGGCTTCCTTCGCGGCCCAACGTCGCCATTTCGGCCGGGCGCGCCACCCGCGACGCCACCAACGCCGCCCTTGCGTGGCGCGCAGAGCTCAGTCAAGAGATCGAGATCGGCGGCCAGCGGAGCGCCAGAGGTCGAGCCGCACGCGCGGAGGCGCTCGCGGAGCGCGGTGCCGCCGACACCGCAAACCGTGACGTCGTCGAGCGGGCACTGCTCCTCTACTTCGACGCGCTGGCCGCGCGCGAAGAGGCCGCGCTGGAAGGCCGGGCGGAAGCCGTCGCTGCACGGGTCGAGAGGGCGACCCTGGCCCTGGCCGAACGGGGCGGCGCCGCCCAGGTCGACGCCGACGTCGCCCAGGCCAAGACGTCCCAAGCGACTCGGGCGCGGCTCGATGCCGAGCGGCGAACGGAGCACACACTGGCTGCGCTCGCGTCGCTGGTCGGACTTCCGCGCATCGAAGTCCGGGGTTCGCTGACCGCGTTGCCGCTTCCGGCCAGCCTGAAGCTCGACCCCGAGGCGCTCCCGGAGGTTGCGTCGCTTCGCCACGAGGCGCGGGCCGAACGAGCACGAGTCGAGGTCTACCGCCGCCAGCGCGTTCCGAACCTCACTCTGTCGCTGTTCGTGGAACGAGATGGCTACGAACAGCAGGTGCTCGGCGCGGGACTGTCCATGCCGTTGCCGATGCCGTACCCAATGGTGCGCACGTACGGCGCGGAAATCCGCGAGTCCGAAGCGCTCGCGCTGCGCGCCGCGAGCAGAGCCAACGCCCGCTCTCGCGACGCCACGCGACGACTCTCCTCGGCCACAATCGAATACCGAGCTCGAGAGCGGGCCCTGCTGCAATTCTCGGCGGAAAGACTGGCAAGAACCGAGCGCTCCCTCAGCGACCTCGCGGCGGAGATCGAGGGACAGCGCCTTCCGGCTCGCGACGCGCTCCTGGCTCAGGAAACCCTACTCGACTACCTCCGGTCGCACATCGCGGCGCGCCTCGCGGTCTGCCGCGCGTCCGTCTTGGTTCGGCGCGCAACAGGCAAGCTCGACTCGGGAGGCCTGCAATGACCAAGCGCTGTCTGTTGGCCCTGGGTGCGCTCGCCGTCGCCTGCAACCGGCCGGCACCTCCCGACGGCCACGGGGAGCCCGTCGGTTCCGCGCCCGCCCCTTCCTCCCACGAGGAGCCGCATGCAGAAGTCCCGACGAGAGTCGCACTCTCCACGGAAGTGATGGAGGCCGCGGGGATCAAGACCTTGCGCATCCGACGCTCGCGACTGGACGCCGGGCTCTCGTTACCAGGAGAGATCGTCGCCGACCCCGACCGCAGCGCCCGGATTGCCTCTCCGGTGGCGGGTCGCATCGAACGCGTCGAATTCCGCGAGGGTGACTCGGTGAAAAAGGGGCAACTGCTGGCGGTGCTCCGCGTGCCGGAGGTCGGTCGCCTCCGCGCGAGCCAGACCATCGCCATGACAAAGAGCAAGACGGCGCGCGCCAATGCGCAGCGCCTCCGAGCTCTGGTCGGCAAGGGGCTGGCCGCCGAGCAACAGGCCTTGGACGCGGAGACCGAGGCGGACTCACTCGACGCTGAAGCAACGGGGCTTCGTTCACAGCTCGCAGCGCTCGGCAGCGGCGGTGCGGCCAGCGTCACCCTGCGCGCCCCCGTGAGCGGCACCGTTCTGTCCCGCGACGCAATCGTGGGTCAGCCAGTCGGCACCGAACACACGCTGGGAAGCATCGCGGACCTGTCCGAGGTGTGGTTCGTCGGGCGGGTCTTCGAGAAGGACCTCGGCCGTCTGCGCGTGGGCGCCAGCGCGGACGTCGACCTGAACGCCTATGCGAAGCGGAGCTTCAGCGGTTCGCTCGAGTACATTGGTCAGCAAGTCGACCCCGTCGCGCGCACGCTGACGGCCCGCGTGCGCCTGAAGAATCCGGAAGCTGTTCTGCGGATCGGCCTCTTCGGCGCCGCGCGCGTCGCCGCGGACGGGAACGAGGCCGGAGCGGAGGTCCTCGCCGTCCCCCACGCAGCGCTGACCGAGATCGCCGGCAAGACCGCCGTATTCGTTCGCCACGGCGAGTTCGAGTTCGAACGACACGACGTCACGGTGGGCCGCTCCGGAGTTGGCTCCACGGAGATCGTCGCGGGGCTGAGCGACGGCGAAGTGATCGTGGTCGAGGGAGTGTTTGCGGTCAAGAGCGCGCTACTGCGCAGCACGCTCCTGGAAGAGGAACACTGACGTGGGCGCGCTGTCGTTCATCGTGGGCTGGTCGCTGCGAAACCGGGCGGCAGTGCTCGTTGCCACCTTGTTATTGGTCGTCGTCGGCGTTTGGTCGGCGATGACGCTACCGGTCGACGCGGTCCCGGACGTCACGACGAAACAGGTTCAGATCATCACCTCGGCGCCAGCGCTGTCGCCCGTCGAGGTCGAGCAATACGTGACCACGCCCGTCGAGCGTTCTTTGGCGGGCATACCCCACACGACCGAGGTTCGCTCCATCTCCAAGTACGGGATCTCGGTGGTGACTGTGGTGTTCGAAGACGGCGTCGACATCTACTTCGCCCGACAGCTGGTTGCGGAACGCATGCGGGAGATGGACGACTCGGTGCCGCCGGCCTTCGGCCGCCCAGAGATGGGGCCGATTTCATCGGGTCTTGGCGAGATTTTTCAGTTCACGGTCACGAACGACAAACTCTCGCTGATGCAACTCGAGGAAATGCTCGACTGGCAGATCGCGCCCGTCCTGCGCACGGTCCCGGGGGTTGTCGAGCTCAACAGTTTTGGCGGCGAAGACAAGCAGTACCAGGTCGTACTGGATCCAAGACGCCTGCAAGCAGCCGGCGTGTCGATTGCCGAAGTCGTGGCAGCGCTGGAGAAGTCCAACGCCAACGCCGGCGGCGGCTACATAGAGCACGCCGGCGAACACTTTGTCATCGGAACGAACGGTCTGGTGCGAAGCCTGGAAGATCTGCGCGGCGTGGTGATCGGAGCCACGCCCCAAGGGGTTCCCATCACGATTGCGACGGTGGGGGACGTGCAATTCGGCCCGCGACTCCGCCGCGGCGCCGCGTCCAAGGATGGCAAGGGTGAGGTCGTGGTCGGTGTCACCATGATGCTGATGGGGGAGAACGCCCGGGTCGTCACCAACGGCGTCAAGGCCAAGTTGGCCGAACTCCAGTCGTCACTGCCGGCCGGAACACACATCGAATCGTTCTACGACCGCTCGGTGCTCGTCGAGCGCACCATTCGCACCGTCGGCATCAACCTGCTGGAGGGTGCTGCACTCGTCATACTGGTGCTGCTGCTCCTGCTCGGGGATCTACGCGCGGGGCTGGTGGTGGCGACCACGATCCCACTCTCCTTGCTGTTCGCGGTCATCGTGATGCGGATGACGGGGCTCAGTGGCAATTTGATGAGCCTCGGCGCCATCGACTTCGGGTTGATCGTCGATGGTGCCGTGATCATCGTCGAGAATGCGGCCCGCCACCTGTCCAAGGAAGCGCAGCGGCTGGGCCGAGCGCCGACCAGCGCCGAACGTCTAGCACTGATCCGAAGTTCCACCCTGGAAGTTCGCTCCGCCAGCGTGTTCGGCGAGTTGATCATCGCCATCGTCTACCTGCCGATCCTCGCCCTGACCGGGATCGAAGGAAAGTTGTTCCAGCCGATGGCAACCACGGTGTTGCTGGCCCTCGCTGGAGCGTTCGTGCTGTCGATGACCTTGGTCCCCGTGCTCACGAGTCTGCTGCTCGAGCCACGGGCAGAGCATTCCGAGACCTGGTTTCTCCGCGCCGCGTCCCGCGCGTTTGCGCCGTTGCTCCGCGCGAGCCTGCGCCATCGGGCGGTCGTGGTCACCGCGTCCTTGCTGCTATTGATCGCTGGAGGCATTGGGTTCACCCGGCTCGGCGCCGAATTCGTGCCTCAGCTGGACGAAGGTGACTTGCTGGTCGAGGCCCGCAGGCTCCCGGGGGTCGCGCTGTCGGAGTCGGTCGCCACTGATGCTCGACTGCAGAAAGCCATACTGACAGTTCCCGAAGTGCTGCATGTCGTCAGCAAGACGGGAGCCCCGGAGCTGGCCGTCGACCCCATGGGGATCGAACAGACGGACGTCTATATTGCACTGAAGCCCCCATCAGAGTGGCGGCGCGGGCTGCAAAAGACCGACCTCGCCGCGCAAATCTCCCGAGCCATCGACGCGGCTGTGCCCGACGTCGTCGGATCGCTCTCACAGCCCATCGAGATGCGCACGAACGAGCTCGTGGCCGGGATCCGCTCCGACGCCGCGCTGCTCATCTATGGCGCTGACCTGGAGCGGCTGGCGCAGCTGGGTGAGGAGGCCGCGCAGCTCATTCGTGGCGTCGCAGGCGCAGAGGATGTGCGCGTCGAGCAAGTTGCCGGGCTGCGTTACCTGCGCGTCGTTCCCGACCGGAACAAGCTGGCGCGTTACGGCTTGACGATCGATGACGTCAACCAGGCAACCGAAACCGTGGCGGTCGGCCACCAGACCGGGCATGTGCTCGAGGGTGATCGTCGTTTTGGCATCGTGCTCAAGACCCGGCACGGGTTCACCGGCGACCTGGCCCCACTCCGCGCGCTCCCGCTCAAGTCGCTCAGCGGGCAGATCGTGCCTCTCGGAGACGTGGCCGAGCTTCGGTTCGAGACGGGGCCTGCCCAGATCAGCCGCGAGGCGCAGTCCCGTCGGCTCAGCGTCGAATTCAATGTCCGCGGCCGAGATCTCTCCTCGGTGGTTCGAGACGCGCAAAGCGTCATCTCCGCCAAGCTGGCCCGACCTACGGGTTATCGCCTCAGCTGGGGCGGGCAGTATCGACACTACGCTGACGCAAAACTCCGCTTGTCACTGGTGGTCCCACTGGCACTCGGCCTGATCCTGTTCCTGCTGTGGATGGCGTTCCGTTCGGGCCGCGCAGCTGCGCTGATCTTCCTCGGAGTTCCGTTCGCTGTCGTCGGGGGCGTTGCGCTGCTGCTCCTCCGCGGGATCCCATTCTCGATCTCCGCCGGCGTCGGTTTCATCGCGCTGTTCGGAGTCGCGGTGCTGAACGGCCTGGTACTCGTCTCGTTCGCACGGCAAGAGCAGGCGGCGGGTGCAACCGCTGCCGACGCCATCGAAGCCGCCGCCCGACTCAGGCTGCGCCCCGTGCTCACGACGGCCCTCGTGGCGGCCTTCGGATTTCTGCCGATGGCACTCTCGACAGCGCCTGGCTCCGAGGTCCAACGGCCGCTCGCCACCGTGGTCATCGGTGGGGTCGTCACGGCGACCTTGTTGACACTGTTGGTGCTCCCGGTGCTGTACGCGTGGTGGGGGCGGCTGGAGAGCTCCGCCGGAACTCAGATCGAAGACAACTCGTGACGGGCGACAGCAGGGCGCGGCGAGCTCCGTACTCTGTGCGTCGGATTTCCATCAGCGCGTCGCACGATCGAGCCGCCGTCTCCGCAAGGCCTCGGCGATCAGCGCGAGCTTCGGGTGACCGGGATAGAGCTGCTGCGCAAGCACGAGCTCGCGCTCGGCTCCGTCATCGTCACCTAGCTCCCCCAGCGTCGCAGCGAGATTGGCGTGCGCACGAAACGAACCCGGGTTCAGCTCGAGCGCTGCCTCGAAGGTCGCTCGGGCTTCCGGCAAGCGACGCAGCTCCACGAGGGTGTTCCCGATCGCGACCTCGGTGCTGACGTTCTTCGAGAGCGCACGGGAGCGCAGCAGATGTGTCAAACCCTGAGCGACCTCACCGCGCTCCACCTGCTCCATACCCAGAGAGAACTCGGCCTCCGCGGAGTCCGGCGCGAGCTCCACCGCCCGGGAGAGTAGCCGCGCGCGCCGAGCCATGTCCGCCTGCCGCGCCTCGCTGACCAGGCGCGTCGAGCGCCACTGCCGCGCCTCGCGAGTCAGCGCAGAGGCAGCGATGACCAGCCCCACGAGCGGGAGGACGCGCGAGGCCCACATCGCACGTGCGGGCAGGAAAAAGCGGGGCGCCTCGGCCAAGGTGAGCGCCGTCAAGACGATGAGGGCCGGCGCGTGCAGCGGTACGTCGGCGCTCGCCCCCACTGCCAGCGCAGCCAGGGCACCGGCACCCGCAGGGGAGCGGCGGCCGAGGCTCTGAATGCCCGTCGCGAGCAACGCCAGCAGCAGGCCCACACCGATCACTCCCGAGCTGGCGAACGCATGCAACCACTCGTTGTGCGCAGTCCCCGGGTGCACGAAAGAACGCGACGCCTCCGCGACATCGAGGGAAGCAAGTGCCCTGCCCTGCTCGCTCAGAAACTCGTGGTTGAAGCGCGCTTCACCGCTTCCCCACGGCAGGCAGCGGAGGGCCACGCTCAGGCTGTGTTTCCAGATCCAAAACCGACCCGCGAGCGCGCCCGGCGCGCCACCGCCCGCGCTCGGGTTGAACAGCACAGCGGCGAAACCACTCGCGAGAGCCAGGCCGAGCGTGACCCACCACCCGACCCGCCAGCGTCCTCTTGCCCACATCACCGCGAGCCCCGCCGGCAGCGCGAGCCACGCGGCCCTCGATTCCGCGAGGCCCCACGCGGCGACCTGCAACACGACCGCCGCGACCCACAACCAGCGGACACGCGCCCGAGCTCGCACGGCAGCGACCGCCGCGACCAGGCTGGGCACGAGCGTCACAGAGAGCAGCAGTCCGAGGGTGTTCGGGTTTCCCATGCCGCCGTGCAGCGCCATGCCGCGGGCAGCGCGGGCCCAAACGAAGCAGGTGATGACCGCCGCGCCGACCCCGATCCCCGCGCTGACCAGCAGCAAGCTCTGGCGCCGCTTCGCCAGCGGCAGTGCCGCAGTCACACAGCCGAGCACGAAGCTCGCGAACCAGGCGGCCGAGAGCGAGGTCGCGCCGCGGACCAGACTCCACAGGGCGAACCCGCCAAACAGCGCCAAGGGCAGGGTCAACGCGAGCTGCACCCGCCACACCGCGGCCGTCACCAGAAAGAGCGCGGCCGCGATCAGCAGCAGCACACTCTTCGGCTGCCCGGCCAAGGATGCGGGATCGTACGCCAGGGCGGCGAGGATCGCAGCGGCGACGAGCGAGCGTTGGAGCTTCACGCGGACCCGCGCTCAGCTTCGATCGTCGAGCAGTACACGGAGCTCGTCCCGCACGAAGCTGCGGGACTCGCGGGCCAATGCACGACGCATGAGCCAGGTGACCTTCTTCGAGCGCTCGCGCAACAGGTAACGACGCGCGAGCGCTTGTTTGCGCGGTGAGGCACTGCCGAGCGCGTCCAGGAACAGGAAGAACTGCGGATCCGGATCCCAGGCGAGGAGCACCGCGGCTGCGGCCATTGCGTGATCGGCGTCGGCTCCGCGGGCGCGTGTCGTCAGCTCGGCAGTGAAAGCCTGACGCGCCTTCGGTTCGCGCACGCGGGAGATGATCCGCACGATGCGCGACATCCACGCCTGCGGGGCGTTGTCGAGCTCCGCGAGGACTTGTTTCACCGCGGCTGCGTCGCCCAGGCGGGCGCTCGCGACCAGCACGTGCAGCCGCGTCCACGTGCTCGCGTCCTTGCGCACCGCGGACAAACTCTTGGTGGCCGTGGCCGCGCCGACGTAGCCCAGAAAATCGGCGCTCCTGCGCAGGCCCGAGACACTGTGAAGCGAGCGGGCCTGATCGAAGCTGCTCAGGGCCAGGGGCCCGGCGCCGGTGGGGCTCTTGACCCCCAAGAGATCCGTCAGCTCGTGTCGCCCCTGCGCCCAACCGAGCAGCAATCGACTCGAGACCGAGACGTCCTTGTCCGCCTCGAGAAACGCTTCGACGTCCCCGAGAGCGCAGGCCCGCTGCTCGTAGCAGGTCATCAGGTAGTCGCGAACTCGAGCGTCGCCCAGCTCTCCGAGCGCAATCGCGGCTCGACGCCGGATCGCCTCGCCGTCCCGCGGCAGTTTGCCGGCAAAGAGCTGGTCGTGGATGAGATCCTTCTTCTGGCCCTTCGTCAGCGCGCTGATGGCGTACACGGCCTCTTGCCGGATCGACCAGTTCGGGTCCGACACGTATTTTTCCGCGACCGGGACTGCCGCCGCCGTGTCGAGCTTGCCCAGCGCCGCCACGCTGCTGGTTCGCACCAGATCACTCGCGTCTTTCGCCGACCGCTCCAAAATGGGCAGGCCCTCGGGGCGCCGCACGTCACCGACTACGAACGCGGCGTTCAGCCGAATGATGGCCTGTTTGTGCTGAGCCACCTTGTCGATGGCGGCGTAGAACGCCTTGCGATCGAGGCGCTCCAGCGCAAACGCGATGTTGTTGAGCATGCGGGACTCGCGCACCTTGGGGAGGTGGGCGAGCAACGCGCGCGTGGCTGCCGGATCACCGATGTGCCCGAGGGCGTACACGGCCTTGTTGCGGATCTCGGCGTCGACGTGATCCATCAGGGGCACGAGCGCCGGCGACAGCGCGCGATCTCGGAGCTCGGTCGCCGCCTCGACGCCTGCGTAGACCAGCGCTTGATTCCCGCTCTTGAGCGCGAGCACCGTGTCGCCGACCAGCGTCGTCCGCGCCATCAAGGACCGGCTCTGCCAAAGCGCCCGGAACACCTCGGCGCGGCTGTCCGCTTCGTCTTTTTTCGGAACCTTTGCCAGCTCACCGCGGAGAAAACGCACGGCCTTTTGCTGGCCGAGGGCCCCGAGGGCCGAGAGCACCACGGATTTGACACGCTCGGACTCGTCCTTGCGGCGATAGACCTTGGCCAGCGCATCGTAAGAGGCGGCGTCCGGCAGGCTCACGAGCGCCCGGGCAACCTCGTAACGAACGGGCTCTTCCCAATCGTCGAGCGCCGTCCGGAGCGTCGGCAGCGCGCGCGGATCTCCGAGATCGTTCAGCACCCGCGCGCACACCACTCGCAGCCCGGCGTCGGTGTTGTCACTCAGACAGCGCTCGAGCGCCGCGGTAGCGCGCCGTCCGAGGTTCAGGATGTCGGGGCTGCTCGGCATCTCGTAGCCCGCCACGTTGATCAAGACCGTGGCGTCGTTCGGGATCTTCCGGAGCACGACGCGCGCGGGAGCCTCCGCGACATCGTCGTCGGCGATTGCGTCTCGCGCGGCCGGCCAGAGCGCGCCCGCGGCGAGCAGCAGCGAGAACCCGATGCGGAGTGTCGTTTTCATCATTTCTCAGCGCTCCCGAACCTTCTTGGCGTGGCGGTCGACCAATTCTCGCACCTGTTGTTTGGTCAGCTTCCGCTCGAAGAAACGCACCGTCAGCTGGCGCTCGCGGCAACCGTCCTGGTCGTCCCACTCGAGCAGGTCGATGCCGCGATTTTCGTACAGCGCCAGATCGAACTCGCGCTCACAGTCATGGCCTGGCTCCAGCTCGAGCTGATACCGGACGTCACTCCGGGGCTCGCTCCGGGGCACGGGTGTGTCCGGTCCAGGTCCGGTGGCCGCGGGCACTCCGCCGCAGGCGGCGGTGACCAGGGCGAACGCTACGCAGCCGCGCGTGGGGATCAGCTTCTCGAACATCGTTCGCCCGTCTCAATACGCCGAGGAATTGCCTCGCATTCCCGCGGGCGCGGAGTATCGGCTCCAAGCCGAGAGCGACGCAAGTCCACCCAAGGCCGCACCTCTGCCGGCGGCCCCGGACGCCCGCGCCGGGCGCCCCCCAACAACATCGCCTTTTCCTGTTAGCATTCCGCGCCCGATGCTCCGTCCGCCCGAGACTTCGCTTCGGCGAGCGCTCCTCCGCTTCGCCCGACTCTGCCACGAACGCTCGTTGCTCGTCGGAATGGACGGCAACCTCTCGGTGAAGCTGAGCGAGTCACGGATCCTGTGCACGCGCGCCGGCTGCCACAAGGGTTTGCTCGAAGACGACGACTTGGTGGTCATCGATCTGCAGGGGCAAAAGCAGCGCGGACGCGGTGAGCCCACGAGCGAGATGGCGATGCACTTGGCCTGCTACCGCGCGCGTCCCGACGTGGATGCCGTGGTGCATGCGCATCCCCCCACGTGCGTCGCTTTCACCGTCGCCGGCGTGTCTCTCGCGCAGTGTGTGTTGCCCGAGGTCGTGCTCACCATGGGTAGCATCCCCACGCTCGCCTACGAGCGGACGGGCACGAACGCGCTGGCCGACTTGGTCGGTGATGCGATGAAGACCCACGACGCGGTCATGATGGATCGCCACGGCGCCGTCTGCGTCGGCCGGGATCTGCTGGACGCCTTCTGCAAGCTCGAGACCATGGAGCACACCGCAAAGGTCCTCTTGAGCGCGCGGCAGCTCGGGCAGGTGCGCGAGCTCCCGGCCGACGAGGCGACGCGGCTCCGCGCGATGGGGCTCGCGCGCTACGGTGGTCCGCCGTCGACCTCCGAGCTGCCGGCGCACTGCCAAGGCTGCTCGGGCTGCGGCCGTCCCACGGTGGACGGCCTGGCGCGGCCCGCGGGATTCAGCGTTGCCCGGATCGGTAGAGGCGCGCCAAGCTGACCCGCGCTGCTGACGAGACGGCATGTCGAGCAGCGGAACGACGCAGAAAACGTCGTGCCTGTGCGGCGTCCCGGGGAAGGCGTGAGAACCTGGACGTAGACGAAGCGGACGGGGCTGGCTTGGGGGACACCCGCGTCCGGGCCGCGGGGCGGCCCCGCGCGCGCGGAGGCGCTGGGATTGGTTCGGTCCCAGCTGCAGCGATCACTCGAGGCAGGTGCCCGAGTCGCGGAACTCGTCGGCCCCGCTTTCGTGGTGTCGCTGCGCTTCGAGTGCGCGTGCCCTGGATGCTATGCTCGGGTCCGGTTGACTGACTTCGAGCTGCTGCGTCGTTGGGAGGGCGGGGATTTGGATGCCGGGAACGAGCTGTTCGAGCGCCATTTCGACGCGGTCCATCGTTTCTTCGCGAACAAGGCCCCGTCGGACGCCGCTGATCTGGTGCAGCGCACGTTCCTGGCGCTGCTCGAGGCACTCGAACGCTTTCGACAGGAATCCTCGTTCCGGACCTTCTTGTTTGCCATCGCACACCACGAGCTGATGGCGCACTGGCGCAGTCGCTCGCGCGTCGAGCTGAAGTCGTCGCTCTCCAGCGTCCTCGATCTGGACCCCTCTCCAAGCGCGTTGATCACGCGGGTCGCGGAGGAACGCCACCTACTCGAAGCGCTACGCTCCATCCCGATCGAGCTGCAGGTGGCGCTCGAGCTCTTCTACTGGGAGGGACTCACCGGCCCGGAGTTGGCCGTCGTGCTATCCGTCCCAGAAGGAACCGCGCGCAGCCGCTTGCGGCGGGGACTCGAACTGCTTCGTCAGCGGCTCGATCATCTGGAGCATGGCCCGGAACGCTTGGGCTCCACGCTGGCTAGCTTGGACGGCTGGGCGCGCGCCATGGTTGCGGCCCTCCTCGAGCAGCCCGCAGACTGAGCGGGTCAGCTCGCAATGCAAACGGCGCCGACGTCGACCATCCGGCGAGCTACTGACACTGGCGCATCCGGCAACCCGCGGACGTGCGCAGTCAGCGCAAGCCCGGATCCTCTTCCAGTAGCTGCTGGCCGACACCCATCGAGCAAACCAAGTCACGCGCGCCATCGCAGAGCGACCGGCCCTGGTCTCCGCCGAGCCGCAATCCGAGCTGATAGGAAGCTATCGCGGCATCGACCTGCCGACCGAATCGCTGCGCCACCGACTCGGCCCGCTCGAGCAGGCGGAGGGCGAGCTCCGGCCGTGATGCAGCGTCGGCGACATAGGCTCGCGCACGATCGGATGAGCCTGCGACCAACGGCGGGCAGTTGTCGATGCGTCGCGCAAACCACTCGGCACGCCGCGGTTGGGCGCCGAGCGAACCGCGACGCAATGCGCCAGCTTCCAGGTGGGCGACGATCATCGCGAACGGTCCGGCGTACGTGGTGGCAAAGAACCGACACGCGGCGACTTGCTGCATGGCGATGGCGAACTCCCGCCTGGGACCATCGCCGCGATCGGCGTACAGATCGGGGAGGTGTCGATAGAGCAGCGCGCCGCTACGCTGCACGTTCGAATGATCTCCAGCGTACATGCGAACGATTCCGTCGACCTGCTCCCGAGCTTCGTCGAAGTTCCCCTCCAGATATGAAACGTAGGAGGCCAAGAGCTCGACGTGCGCAGCGACGAGCGCGCTGTCGAGCTCCTTCAGGTTCTTGCGGAACCAGACGAGGTGCCGGCGCATCGCGGGCAGATCCTGACGATAGGCATCGGCCATCGTCCCCCACGAAGTTGCCATCAAACGTTCGCTGCTTGCGCCGACGCGGTCGAAATCTGTGGAAGCCTGCTGCAGCACGTCGCGCGACCTCGCCCAGTCACCCCGCCGGAGCGCGCGCAGCCCCGCAACGAACCCAGCCATTGCGCGATTCTCTTGGCTCGGCTCCGCGCCAGCCAACTGCTGGGCGCGGGCTTCGTATGCGTCGGCGAGCCGCACACGCTCATGCCGACTGCCAATCAGGGCCAGCGCGACGAACATGTAGTGGCACTGTGCCTCCTCTTGTCGTGCCCGCGCCCGCGCGTAGCCGTCACATGCTCGCAACAGGTACCTGATCCCGTTTGGGGGATCGATGAACGAGAGCAAAATGCCGAGCTTCACGTCACGTTGCGGCGACGTGCGACCCACGCGGCGGCCGCGGGCCCTGGGGGCAAGATAACCGAGCGCGCGACGCGCGTGGCCCCCGGAAGGGCCAAGCAGGAATGTTGCCGCGGTGAGCAGCGCGCCCGGACCGCGTGCCTGCGTGTTTTGATCGCCGCTCTGCGCGAGGGCACGGTCGAGGCGCTCGAGGCCGCGTGCGACCTCGTTGCCAGCAATGAGGGCGTGCGCCTCGGACAACGCGAGGTCGGCGCGCTCCCCGACCGGTGCCAGGGCAGCGTATTCGGCCCACGTCTCCGCGGCCTGCACGTAGGCTCCGACTCTCTCCAACGCCTCAGCGCGCGCGCGAAGCAGCGGCCCTCTTTCCCGCACCGAGTCCAGCAGCGCGATGGCGTACATTTCCGCCGCGAGAGCGTAGGCCCCACGCTTCGCCGCTGCCTTTGCCGCGGGTTCGGCCAGGCGCGCTGCCTCGACGGTCCGCCCAGCGCCGAGCAGGTGTCGAACGCAGCGCTCGGGCGGGGCTGTGCGGATGCCGAGCCAGTACTCGGCCCAGGCGTGGTGACACCACGGCAGACTCTTTTCCAGCACCTCGAGCGCAGTTCGCCGAACCAAGTCGTGATAGATGTCGACCTCACTGTCGATCCGCGCGTGGCCACCGCGTCGCACGAACCCGTCGTCTGCCATTGCGGCGACTGCTTGGTCCACAACGCCGAGCGGCTCGCCCATGACGCTCGCAATCGCTGGAAGTGTCGTCCAGTCGTCAGCAGCCACCAGCAACGCCAAGACCTTCCGCTCGATGTCCGTGCGTCGCGCGATCAGCCCGTGTAGATTCGGCCGCCCAGTGAGTGCCAGCGCGTGACCGGCGACCTCTGCCAGCATCGGCCGACCATCGCAGCGCGACGCGGCCTCGCTGACCTCCTGTCGTGAGGGGATGTGCCCGGCAGAGCGCGCGGTGCGCTCGACGATCTCCAAGACCGACTCGGCCTCGAGCGGCGGAACACGGGTGCGGGTACTTCGCTTTTGTTTCTTCAGCCAGCCATCGGCCGCAGTTTCGCCCAGGTCATCCCGCAGCGTGGCGATCACGGTGGTACGGTCGTCAGTGGCCGCTCCGAGATGTGACAGCAGCAAGAGCGAGTCGCTGTCCGCCCACTGGAAGTCGTCGATCACCAGCGTCACGCGCCCGCCAGTGCCCGCGGCGTCCTGCATGAGGCGGTGTAATGCGTCGAACACCACCGCGCGCACTGGCGCTGCTCTCTTCCCGAACAGCCGCAAACGAACGAGCTCTTTGTCGCGCTCATTCGCGGGGAACCCGCTGGTCGTCAGAGCTGGGAAGATTTGGCGCGCGGTGCCGACGGCAGCCACGACGTCTGTCCGCAACGTGTCTCGCCGCGAGAGCACGCGAGCCAGGTCATCCACCGCGCCATCGATGGCGTTGTAGGCCACGCGCTCGGTGGGGCGCGGCCGACTTCGAAGCACCAAGTGTCCATCTCGCTCCAGGTCCACGGCCAAGTGCTCCGCGAGCGCACTCTTGCCGACGCCATTCGGACCGCAGAGCACGAGCAGCCAGGGATTCTCGCGCCAGCACTCACGTAAGCTCTCCAGCAGGGACTCCCGGCCGACAAGGCCGCGCAGCGAGCGTGGCCGCGGCAAGCGTCCGTCCTGGGGCGCCGCCAAAGTCCCCTCGAGTCGCCGCCGAAGATCTGCGGCCGTCGGGCGCCGGTGGGCCGGTTTGTCCAGGAGATCGCGACACACTTGATCGAAGAGCGGCGGCGCGGACGGGAACACTTCGGACAGTCGAGGTGGCAGGCAATTCCCATGCGCTTCCAGCTGCTCCGCGCGGGTGCCTTCGAACACCGGGCGGCCCGTGATCAACTCGAACAGCATACACCCAAGCGCGTACAGATCGTTGGCCGGTTCGGGCGGCTCTCCGCGGATCTGTTCGGGTGGCATATAGCCCGGCGTGCCAACGACAATGGCGCGCTCTCGCTCGGCGGCACCAGCCTGCATGCGCCCGAGCACGCCGAAGTCGACTAGCTTTGCGATTCCGTCGTGATTGACCAGCACGTTGTGTGGCTTCAGGTCGCGATGCACGACGCCGTGGGCATGAATGAAGGCCAGCGCATCCAGGATTTGTGGCAAAACATGCTGCAGCGCCGGCAGCGGGTCCCGAACCCGAACCCACTCGTCGAGAGAAACTCCTTCGACGGCCTCCATGGTGAAGTAGAGACCTCCCGCGTCCTCGCCCAGCTCATAGACCCGGACCAAGTTCGGGTGGAGCAAGCCGGAGAGCACGCGGAATTCTTCTTTGAAGTGCCGGTGCGCGGCGGAGTGACCAACCACCAGACGTTTGTGTGCCACTGCGTGCCCACGCACCGCGTCGTCCATCAGGCTCACCGAGCCCATAGCTCCGCGCCCGAGCTCCCGCACGAAGGAGTACCGAGTTCCGCCAGGAGTTGTCTTGCTGCCCAAAGCCTGTTCCAAAGTAGCGTGGAATTCGCCGAAACGAGACCACATTCCCGTTCGTGGACCTTCTCGGGTGGGCGGAGCGCCGAGCCGCGCTGCGGCGCGGGCGTCTGGTGCTGGTTGGAACTCGAACGAAAGCCTCTATTTCTTCACGCAGGTCGGGGGAACGCTGTTGTTGCCCCACTTGTAACCGACGATGCAGGCTACGAGCTTGCAGATCGGCTGGCCATTGGGTGCGAAGTCGGAGCACTGCTTCATGACCGTCGAGCAGTCGGTGTTGGCTTTCCAGCAGGCGTTCCCGGCGGTCGAGGTGCAATACAGCGGGTAGTTGGGGTCGGTGCAATGGGTGCATGTTCCAGACTTGCAGGACTGCCCCGACGGACACGTGCCGGTCGCGCATTTTCCACCGCACCCGTTCGATCCGCCGCAGCTGGTGCACTTCGGAACGCACACGCAACTCCCGTTCGAGCACTGGTACTGGGCGCCCCCGCCGCAGGCGCCGGTCGTGCAGATGTTTCCGCAACCGTCGTCGCCTCCGCAGGTGAGGCAGGTGGACTGACAGACACAAGTGCCGCTATTGCACTGGTCTTGGGGTCCCGCGCAGCTCCCGGTCATGCACACGCCGCCGCAGCCGTCATCGCCTCCGCACTGAGTGCAGCTCGGGGCGCAAGCGCAGGCGCCCGAAGCGTCGCACTGCCCGGGCGAGCCATCCGCCCGCGCGCAGGCCTGTCCGGGTGGCTGGTTACCCGTCGGCGCACAGGTTTGTCCCGACGCGCTGCACTGCGTGACACCGTTCATGCAGGCAGCCGGTGAACAAGGCTCCCCCACCACGCAACCGCCGCTGCCACCGCCTGCGTTCCCAGCGGCACCGCCCGTTCCACCGAAATTGCTGGGCGTGCCGCCAGAACCACTGGTCGGTCCACCCGGTCCCGCCGAGCCGGATTTGGAGCCAGTGCCAGTGCTGCCTCCGATGGACTGCGCTCCCCCCGATTCACCGCCGTCGTACACGCCGGATGAGCAACCTGGAAGTCCCATGCCGATGATCAGCAGGCACGCTGTGCCGCCAAGCCAGAACCCCAGCCAATTTCGTCCTAGGCACTCCATGCGATTCCTCCCCTGGTTCCCGTGCTGGAGGTAGTGGTGAAAGCGAGCGCGCCGATCACCGAAATGCGCGTGGCCCGGCGCGATTGCGGCTTCAGCCGCCGCTGCCAGTCCAGCCCCCACCGCAACCGTCGGGACAGCCCCAAGTGCCGCTCGAGCCGCTTGGCCCGATGGTTCCCGTCCACTGGCAGCCACCCGCTCCGCCGCCAACCGCGCTGAGTTGACCGCCCTTGACCGTGCCAGTCACCTGGCCCGAGTCCCAACCGTCGTAGCTACCGGTCACTTGCCCGTCGGTCCCGATGTTGAAGCCGAAGGTCCCTTTGACCGTGATGCTAGATCCGGGACACTTGCCGGACCAAATCCCGTTCACCGCCAGCGCGCCGCACGAATCGATCAAACTCTTGCAGCTCGGCTCATCACACTTGCCACACTTGAGTGCCACGGCGCTGATGTTGGCCTTGGAGATGGTGCCGGAGGAGGTAACCGCGAACTCGTAGCACTTGATGTCGTGACAGATGCTGGAGAGGTTGTCACACACTGAACTCGGTACCTGGAACGTGAAACTCAACGTGCCCTGGGTCTGACCAACGGCTTGGGGAAGGTTTACGACTTTGACCGGCCCCGTTGCACCAAAGCGAATTCCGGCGCCGATCACGTTCCCCGCCGGTGACTCGAACGGGATCTGAACGGTCATGGATCCGCCCGGCTCGAGCGGGATGTGTTTTCCGGCGGGAGCGCCGCCGCCGATGCCGATGGTGTCGTCAGTCGCTGGCTCCGGCAGCGGGTCACCCTCGTCGGTGAGTACAATCGACTCGTTCAAGATCTTCTCGGCCTGCCCGCTCTGCTGTTGGGGCTCTGCGCTCGAGGAGGAGCAAGCTTGCACGAGGTTCGCGGCCAAGATCGCGGCCAAGGGGACGCGGAATAGATGGGGCATTCTCTGGTAGTGTGAGGACGGCCCGAATCGATCACTCGATGATCGTCCGCCCAGGCACTTGGTGAGCATGGCGACAACGCTTGCGAGGCGGCGAATTCTCTGTTCCGCCCGGCCGCGCGGACCGGCAAGACGTCTGAGTGGGCCTTTCGCGAGGGCCGTCGCCGGCGAAATGACGTTGCTCGCTGCAGCGTCACGTGATTGCCCCGCCGGAGGTCTCGGCGCCCCCGAACTCGACGCCGGAGCTGGTCGCCGCTGATCAAGTTGCGTCGAAACAGACTTCGACGCGGTTGACGATGAGGGAGCCAGATGGGCCGCCCGCCTTGATCCGCAGCTTGATGCCAGCGTCACCGGGCGTGAACGCGGCCGTCGCGTTTGCGCCATACCACTGGTACGGCGCGCTGTTGGAGACGCCGCCAGCGGGCGATGCGCCGATGCCCTTGAAGGTCTGCCAGGTGAAGCTACCGCTCGCCGTGGTGTTGAAGCTGCGTCCAAAAATGGAGAGGGTGACGTTCTTGATCGACGAGAGGCCGACAGTGCTCATGTCGACGTCGATGAAAACCGTGCCCGAGAGCTCGAGGCCGCCAGCGCCGAGGAAGGTGTCGCTGAAGACCGGTTTGTAGCCGATGCTCTGCGAATACGCGCCGACCTTCCAGGTCGCCGCGTCGGGCAGCTGGTTGAGCTCGTACACCACATAGGCTGTCGAGCTCGGACCGTTCCCGGCCCAGCGGAAGCGCATGGCGTGAGTGCCCGACGCGCCGGAGATGCAGCCACCCGTGCTGCCCCCAGTCCCACCGCTACCGCTCGTGCCGCCCGTTGCTGCGGTTCCCCCTGTCGCACCGCTGCCGCTCGTGCCGCCAGTGCCCCCGGAGGCCAACGTGCCACCCGAGCCGCCTGTCGAGGAAGTGCCACCCGTCGCCGACGTGCCACCGGTGCCGCCGGTCGCCGACGTTCCACCCGTCCCGCCGGTCGCCGACGTTCCACCCGTCCCGCCGGTCGCCGACGTTCCACCCGTGCCGCCGGTCGCCGACGTTCCGCCCGTCGCCGACGCACCGCCGGTCGACAACGTTCCGCCCGTCCCACCGGTCGCCGAGGTGCCGCCCGTACCACCGGTGACGGCGCCACCGAGCCCGCTGTCGAGCGAGCCCCCTCCGGCTCCCCCACCCACGCCACCGGTGCCGCTGCAACTCCACGCGGCGAATGCGAAGATGGTCAGGGCCAATCCGTTTCGCCGATGCATCGGCGCCGAGGGTAGCACGCGGCAACCGGTGCAGCAGCCGCGGCGCCCGCAAATTGGAGCGGAGGCACGGCCGTACGCTCTACCTCGGTGTTCCTGCGGCGGTCACTCGTGCCGCGTGCGCAACACTCCATCGAGCCAGCTCGCCGCCTGCGCCGGAGTTTGTTTGTCGGTCTCGCGATCGACCAAGAGGTTCGCCCGGCGCATGTCCTCGACGTCGATGGCCCGGACGAGTGGCTGGAGCGCCCGCACCACGCGCTCGTCGTTTGCCACGCGGGGCGACAAGAGCAGCACCGCGTCGTACGGCGGGAAGGCGTGCCGCGGATCCGTGAGCAGCGTCAGATCGTAGGACGCGATCCGGCCGTCGCTAGAGAAGGCGGTGATCACGTCCACGCGGCCAGCCTTGACTGCCTCGTACATGAACGTCGAGTCGAAGCTCACGGTGTGCTTGAACGCGAGGCCGTAGGTCTCTCGCAACCGGCGCCACTCCGGACGCTGGAAGAACTCGTAGTCGCTCCCGAGCTCGAGACTCCCGGCCCGAGTCGCCAGATCCTCGATGCTGCGGATCCCCAGAGCCGCGGCCCGGTCTCGGCGCATCGACAAAGCGTAGGCGTTTTCGAATCCCAACGAACCGAGGGCCCGAACGCCGTGTTGCTTGGCCAAAAACCCGCCGAGCTCGTCCGCCACGCGCCACGCCGGCTGCACGTCGTCGCGCTTCATGGCATTGGCCCACAGTGTCCCCGAGGCACGCGCCCTCCCGTGGGTTCCGTCAAGCGGTTGACGAGCCGGAGCGTGGTGGTCTTTCCACTGCCACTCGCGCCTACCAGGACGACCAGCTCACCCCGACCCACCGACAGCGAGACCCCGCGAAGCGCGTAGCTCTCGCCGAAGCGCTTTTCGACGTTTTCGAGCGCGATCATCGGTCCATTCAACCTGCGCGGCGCCGGCCGCGCTGTGGTCGAAGCACGCCCAAAGACCCACCTCGAATTCGCCAGCCGACGAGTGATACCTTGGGAACCATCACCATGGACCCCAATCAGCTGCCCTCACAGTACCAGCCCGCAACCTTTTCGATGCCGCTCAGGGTGGAGACCAAACGCAAACGCACCCGTGCGGGCCTGGCCGGCTTGTTGATCGGCTTGCCGCTGATCGGCCTGGGGATATTTGGCTTCGCGCGGGGCGGCGCGGAAATGCTCGGCGTGTGGGGAATTGCCATCGGCGTCTTGGCGACGCTCACCGGCGTGTTGTTCCTGAAGAAGGCCGCGCGGAACGAGCTCGGCTGACGGCGACGACGAGCGCACTCAGCCAGAGCCAGAGCCCGCGACTCCCGCTCCCTCCCGAGGCGCTGCGACAGCCGCATCCCCCGGTCGTCGCCGGAGCTCTTCGCCCCGCTACCACCGGTCGCACTCGCCCCACCGGCGACGACGCCTCCGACACCGCCCGTGTTCGTAGCGCCACCGGCACTCGCACCCCCTGCGCCGCCAGCGGGTGTGCCGGCCTGACCCCCGCTGCCACCGCTGCCACCGCTGCCGCCGCTGCCGCCGCTGCCGGCGCTGCCGCAGCTTGCACCGCTGCAATCCTCGTAGGCGCCGACATCGTACCCGCCACCCTGCGGACGCGGCGTCCCGTCACGATCGGTTGACACCTCGGCAATGGTCTTGCCCTTGTCGACTGCGGGAGAGCCTGCCGCGAGGTGGTAGTCGTCCTTGGAGGCGTCCACGAACGCGCTCGGGCTGACCGCCAGGTTCGAAGCACCACTCGCCTGACCCGGCAGTGTGCCCAAGACCAAGAGGTTCTCGAGGTCCGGTTTGGTGGCCGCACTGCTGGCTGCCTGAAACGCCGCGAGCACGTCGCGCCCGAAAGTGGCGTTGTAAATCGCGAGTTTGTCGATGTTGTCCTCGTAGCGGACCGCCTTGTCGACGTCGAACACCACGGCGTTCCGGATCTTCACCCACGCTCCACCATTGCTGCCCGGTCCGCGGGTACGAAAGGCAATCTCCGAATCGAAAACGCTCACGCCGTCGAACACGGCGTCGATGTTCTCTTTGAGATTGAAGGCGGCCATGTTGGTGATCAGACCACCGCGAAAGCCCCAAGCGCTGGTGTTCACGACGCTGAGCTTTGCGCGCGGTGCGGCCGCGTTCGTCTTGGTGTCGATGGCGTTTTCTCCGGGCACGACCCCTGCGGCAAAACCGTTCTCTGCGACGGCCAGCGGCCCAGTCCACAGCTTGCAGCCTTCCACGACGATGTTGTTCCATCCCGGCAGCTGACGTCCGGGGTCGAACTGAATCGCGTCCCCACTGCAGGTGTGGATCTCGGTGTCACGCAGCGTGAGGTTTTTCACCGGTCCACCGGTCACCCCGTGTGCGTCGGTCTGTCCACCCGCCGAGTTCAGACAGTGATGAATCAAACACTTGTCGATCAAGACGTCGGACGGTCCGGCCATGTCGACGCAGTCCTTGGTGCCGTGGCGGATCTCCGTGTTCTTCAGGACGAGTCCCTTCGCGCCGTCGTTCACGTCCACCAGATCGAAGTTGGCGTACTTTCCGTCGAGCACGAAGCCGTCGAACACGAAGAACGCGTGGTCGACCTGCAACAGCTCTCCGGCCAGCGTAATTTCCGCCTTGGCACCCGCAGCCGTCCGAACGGTGATGGGGCTCGCGGCCGTCCCGTCTCGCGCAGTCTTCAGAGCTTCGACGTACGTGCCCGCCGACACCGTGACGACGTCTCCGGGCTGCGCTGCGTCGATACCCTGCTGGATCTTGCCGAACGGGGTCGCGGCTTCGCCGTTGCCGGCGGCGCCGACTGCAACGAACCACTCCTTGCCGTCCGCCTGCCCGCTAGTCCCCAGGAAAAATCCGAGGGTCAGCGCTGAAATCCATGTGCGCATGCCCGAGCCTCCGTGGGCACTATACGCCTGCGCGCACTTGCCTCGAGCGCAGGCCCAGGCGCGCGCCCGCGCCCGCGCCCCGCGGCTGCACACGCTCGACTCCAACCTGCGACGTGCACCCACCCGCACACACTCATTTCAGCGGCCTTCTGCAACGCCATCACGACCGGGTGTCATCCCATTGGGCCGCACGTGCGCCCCCCTATCGGAGGCCGTTCATGCCCGCTCGCTCGCTATTGGTGTCCCTCGTGCTCTCGCTGACCGCGCTCGCAGGTTGTGGTCCTGCCGCTGCGCCGCCCGAGGAGAGCGAACCGTCCAACACGACCCGAGACGACATCGTGGGCGGCAGCGCGACCAGCGAGTTTCCCGCAGCTGGCGCCCTCACCCGCTGGGGCTCGGCGCACTGCACCGGAACACTCGTTGCTGCGCGCACGGTGCTGACCGCAGCACACTGCCTCGAAGACGTCAGCGCCGCATCGCTGAAGTTCGTCATCGAACCGAGTCTATCCTCACCGAAAACCGTGGTCGCGGTCACGGCGATCAGCGCGCATCCCGCTTATGACTCCGCGAAGATCGAGAACGACATCGGCTACGTCACGCTCGCTGCCGATGCACCGGTCGCGCCCATCGAGATCTTGCCGGAGATGGATCAGAGCTGGGTGGGTCAGAAGTTGTCCTTCGTCGGCTACGGCATCACGAGCGGTCACGGCGGAGGCGCCGGAGTGAAGCGCCTGGTGACCATGCCCATCTCCGCGGTCGAAGCAACGCGCTTCGTCTACCAGACCCCGGGCAAGAACACCTGCAACGGCGACAGCGGCGGGCCGGCCTTCGCCAACGTGGGCAGCGAGTGGTTCGTCGCCGGTGTCACGTCCTACGGTGATGCCGGTTGCAACTACTACGGGGTGGACACCCGAGCCGATGCCTTCGCCGAGTTCGTGCTCGGGAAGCCCGCGCCGAGCGAGGGCAAACCGGACTCGGCGCCGAGCGATCCCTGCCACGGCGAGAGCTACGAGGGGCGCTGCGACGGCACTACCGTCGTCTGGTGCGAGGCCGAGAAGATCCACGAGATCGCCTGCCAGAGCTGCGGCTTCGACGCAGCCAAGGGTTTCTTCAACTGCCTGTGACTCGCGCCGCCACCCTTCGAGGACCCGCAAAACGCTCCTGACTTGATCCCGGTCAAGGCGCTCCCGTTGTGGCCAGCCGCAGTCTTCGGCTGGGAGGTTGCCATGCGTGTTGTGCTGATCGGGGCCGATTTCGAGGAGAACCTGGGCGTGGGCATGATCGCCGCGGTCGCCGAGGCGGCGGGCCACAGCGTGAACATCGTGGCGTTCAACGCCAAGCAGGACGTGCCACGCATCGCCCGCGACGTCGCAGCCGAAAGACCCGACGTGGTCGGCTTGAGCATGCAGTTCCAGCACCGGTCGCACGATTTCGTGTCACTGGCGCGGGCGCTCCGACGAGCAGGATTCACCGGGCACCTGACGGCAGGCGGACAGTTCCCGACGCTCGCAGATCGCGAGGTGCTCGGACGCGGGCACGGCATCGACAGCGTCGTGCTGCACGATGGGGAGGAGACGTTCGTCGAGCTGCTCGCGGCGCTCGCGGCGGGGGAACCGCTCGACTCCATCCGCGGCCTGGCGTTCGTCGATGACAACGGCGTGCACCGTACGGCGGGGCGCGGCTTTGGAACCAGCCTCGACGACCTCCCGTTCCCGAAGCGCTACCGGCGTCCTGCTCGCCACGCCGGCGTGCCGTTCGTCCCCATCATGGGCTCCCGCGGTTGCTGGGGCAGTTGCAGCTACTGCTCCATCACGTCGTTCTACCGGGACGCGAAACACGACGGCGGCGGACCGCTGCTCAGGCTGCGCAGCCCGGACAACGTGGCCGAAGAAATGTCCCGCCTGACCCAGGCGCTGGGCGAGGCTTGTGTGTTCTGTTTCCACGACGACAACTTCCTGTTGCCCAAACCCGAAGCCTCGCTCGCGCGTGTGCGAGCCATCTGTGACGGGCTCGAGAGCCGGGGCGTGAAGAAACGAGGGTTCATCGGCAAGTGCCGCCCCGAGACCCTGGACCCAGAGCTCGCTCGCGAGCTGCGCGAGCTCGGTGTCGTGCGGCTCTACGTCGGAGTCGAGAACGTCGCCGAGGCGGGCTCCAGCCACCTGAACCGCGGGGTTCAGCACCGAGCCGTGTCGCAGGCCCTCGATGCCTGCGACAGAGCGGGGATCTTCGCCTGCTACAACCTGCTGATCTTCGAACCCCAGGCAACACTCGGGCACGTGCGCGAGAACATCGCGTTCATGCGCGAGCATCCCGCACAGCCCGTCAACTTCTGTCGCGCTGAGCCGTACTACGGAACACCGCTGCAGCAGGGTCTGGCGGATGCCGGAAAGATCGGTGGCAGTTACCTGGGCTGGAACTACCGCATCGACGACCCGCGCACGGAGCTGTGTTTCCGCATCACGGCCGCGGTGTTTCGCGAGCGAAACTTCCGCTGCGACGGCGTGGCCAACCGCTACATGGGCGTCGGTTATGCGGCCAAGCTGGTGGAGCACTTCCACCCGGATCTCGGCGGCGCACATCGAAGGCTGCGCGAGCGCGCAGAGTCGCTCACCCGCGCCATCACGCTGGACACCGCGCACTACCTGGAGAAAGCCGTCGAGCTCGCCGAACGCGCGGACCTCGAGGACTTCGACGGCATCGAGCGACGGACCGCGCTGCTCGCGCTCGAAGTCGCGGCGGCCGACCAGAGCTGGCAGCACGAGCTCGACGAGTTCTACGCGGAGATCGACGCCTACGTCCGACGGCTGGCCGAGCCGCGCGCTGCAGCCCAGCGGCGGCAGAAGGCCCGCGTAGGCAAGAACCTCGCGCTCGGCGCGTCCCTCGCCCTCTGGGCGCTGGGTTGCGGAGGCAGCACGGAAGACGGGACCGAGCCAAAACCCGCCGATGGCGGCAAGCCCGACCAGTTCGTCGCCGACCCCTTGCCGTTCGATGGGGGTCAGGACGTCGACCAAGATCAGATGGTCGTCGACGCGCTGCCCATGGATGGCGGAATGGACGCCGAACCCGACGCCGAGCCGGATTCGATGGTCGCCGATCCTCCGCCAGATGACGGAGGCATGTCCCTGAACGACACCGAAGTCGCGCCAGGCGGTCGCTTGAAGCTGATCGATCAATGGGTCGACACCAGCGCCCGGCGCGCGGTGCGCACCAAGGATCTCCCGCTCTTCGATCCCCCCGAGGTGGAGATCGCCGCGACCTTGAAGGACGGCGTCATCGAGGCCAAGCTGGTCGGTGTACCGGACGGCGCAAGCACACGCTGGGAGGCGCAGGGGCCAGTGGACAGCAGCGGGCAAGTCGCGCACTGGACGCCCGCCGAAGGCGTCGACGACGCACTCTGCGTGGCGGTGCGCACGCGCGGTGGAGTCGGCGTGGCCACCCTGCGCGCGAAGACCCTGCGCGCCTAGAACACCGATCAGCTTGCGCTGCTCGTGTTCTAGGACCTTTACGTTGGGGCTGCGCCCCAAACCCCCGGCCTTCGGCCGTGCGCGCTCCGCGCGCGAGCGCCGAACACCTTGCAAGTCCCGGAAAACAAAGACGTTCAACCTGTTCGGCGCTCTAGAACACCTTCTTGGTGTCGATCAGGATCGTGACGGGGCCGTCGTTCTCGAGCGCCACGCACATGTCGGCCCGGAAGCGCCCGGTGGCGACCTCGACGCCGCCCGCCCGGCTTTTCTCGCAGAAGCGCTGAAACAGCACATTCGCTCGCTCGGGCTCCATCGCCTCGATGAAGCTCGGGCGCCGCCCCTTGCGCGCGTCGCCGAAGAGCGTGAACTGCGAGACCGCGAGCAGCGCGCCTCCGGTGTCGAGCAGACTCCGGTTCATCTTGCCCTCGACGTCCTCGAACACCCGCAACCCGAGCACCTTCTCCGCCAGTGTGTCGGCGTCGGCGTCGGTGTCGTCGCGCCCCACGCCCACGAGCACACACAGACCCGCCGCGATTCGGCCGACCACGTCGCCCTCCACGCTGACCTCCGCTCTACGAACCCGCTGGACGACCGCCCGCATGTGGGACTCGGCTAGCATGAAGCGCGCTCTACCGACAGAGCGGGGTTGATCTCGGACAGGGATCGGGCTCCGATCCCCGAGGTGCACCGACTTCCTGCTCCCGAGTTGCCCGCTTGGCTCGATCGCATGCTGCCTTTCGAGCGCTACTCCATGCTCGCCGACGGACACGCATTGCACGTGATGGAGTCCGGCCAGGGACGCCCGGTCGTCCTGGTCCACGGCAATCCCACCTGGGGCTTCTTGTACCGCAAGGTAGCCGCCGAGCTGCGTGGCACCCCGCTGCGACTGGTGATGCCGGATCTCGTGGGCCTGGGGCTCTCGGACAAACCGCGCTCGCCTCGGGCACACACACTCGAAAATCACATCCGTTGGCTCGGTGCCCTGCTCGACACACTCCGCCTCGACGACGTGATCCTCGTCGTCCAGGACTGGGGTGGGCCCATCGGACTTGGTGCGTTCGCCGAGCGCGACTCGCGCCTGGCGGGGCTCGTGATCCTGAACACCGTCGTCGGGCCGCCGCGACCCGGTTTCCGCGCGACGGCGTTTCATCGCTTTGCCCGCGCGCCGCTGCTCTCCGAGCTGGCGTTTCGGGGACTCGGCTTCCCGCAGACCGCCCTGCACCTGGCTCAGGGCGACAAACAAAGCATCCGCGGCGAGGTGGCCCGGGCCTATCGCTGGCCACTCCGTCATGTCGCCGATCGGGTGGCGCCCTTGGCCCTGGCCCGGATGGTCCCGGACTCCATGCAACACCCGAGCATCCCGGCGCTCGCACGCTGCCAGGCGCTCGTCGAACGGTTCGAGGGCCCGACGGCGCTGGTCTGGGGTGATCGGGATCCGGTCCTCGGTCGAGTCCGCCGTCACATCGAGACCTTGCTCCCCAACGCCACGGTTACCCGCACCGAAGCCGGTCACTTCTTGCAGGAGGAAGTGCCTCGGGAGATCGCCTCCGCGATCGAACGAGTCGCGGCGCAGCTCTGATGCGCCTCGCCGAGTTGCTCGAGCTGCACGCCCGCCACAGCTCCGCTTCGTCGCTGGCCGAGAGCCTCGGCGACGGCCTGCTGCTCGCGCGCAATCCGTTCCTGCGACGCATCCGCCAGGAGTCCTTGGCGCGCGGTGCACGGTTCTCCCTGGCCGACCCGGGCAACTACTTCGCCTTCCCGCTGATCGCCCTCGACACGGTGCTCAGAACACGCACGATTCCTTATCGAGACAACGTGGCGGCATTGAGGGAGCTCGAGGCCGGGCGCCCGGGTTTCTTCACGACCGCTGACCTGCGCAAGAATCGCCCGATGCCCAACTTCGTCTTGCACGAGTCGGCGCACGTCGTGGCGTTCGACGTGCTCTTCGGACGGCCGAAGTGTGTGCGGGAGAGCCTCGCGGTTCGCGAATGCTTGCCGCAGGTCATGCTGTGCGAGGCCTTCGCGATGACCGCCGAGTACCTGGCGCTGTGTGCGGTGTCGGACACGGACCGGGCGGAGCGATGGCTCTTTTCCCTCAGCTCCTATCGCCACCGCGCGCAGAAGAAGCGCGCCGTCGGCGAGCTGTTCGACGAGCTCGGTCAACCGAGCGTGGTGGCGGCGATGCTGGTCGGATTTCTGTATCAGAACTACCTGGTCGACCGCGTCGACCGGACCACGCTCGCCCGCGCGCTGGACGCAGCGGGTTTTGGTACGATCTCTCGCGTGCGACCCGCTCTCGAACAAAAGCTACGCGGCGCGGTCAATACGCTCGCCCAGATGAGTCGAGATTTTCGCCTCGACACGGCGCGCCTGTATTTGACGACGTTGGGCTACCCGCGCGACATCCAGCGAGTCCTCGCCCACGACCCGTTCGTGCGCGCCGGTGGAGCGTTGGGCGCCGGAATCGCCGAGCTCACCCGATTGCTCACCGTCGGCCAGTAGTCCGGACCCCACCTCACGGCCGTTTCGAGTATCCTGCCCGAGATGCGTCAGCCGGTGCCGAGTGGGGCCCGCTTGCCCTTCGCGGGCATGCTCTTCGTTTCGGATTTGCACCAGGGGGTGCAATACCGACTCGAGCGTGTGCTCGGCCAAGGCGGGACGGCCGTTGCCTACTTCGCAACGCGCCTCTCCAGCGACGGGGAATCGCCTGCCGTGGTGAAGATCATCCAGCCGCGCATCGCGGTCGAATCCGGCGAAACGGCGCTCACCATCATCAAGAAGGAGGCGGTCGCTCTCGGGCGCCTGAACGAACAGATCCCGCCCACACCTCATGTGGTGCGACTGATGGACACCGGCACGGCCGAGTACGAGTACTTCGGCCGCAAGGTGAACCTGCCCTGGATCGCCCTGGAGTACGTGCACGGTGGCGGAGAGGGCACGACGCTCGAAGAGCGCGTCGAATACTCGGTGAAAAATACCGGCTTCGCCTTCGACCTGGCGCGTGCCGCGCGCGTCATCGACAGCCTCGCCCGCGGCCTCTCGGAGATCCACGCCGTCGGCGTCGTGCATCGTGATCTGACTCCAGGCAACGTGCTCTGCTGCGGCTCGGGAGACTCCGAGCTCTACAAGATCAGTGATTTTGGGATCGCACGCCCAGCGGGGCTCGCCGCAACCTTCGGCGACGCCATCGTGGGCACACCGGGCTACGTGGCGCCGGAACAGCTGGGGGGCACCGCCGACCTGAGCGCGCAGAGCGACATCTTCAGCCTGGCCGCCATCGTCTATTTCATCCTGACGGGTCAGCGCTACTTCGAGGCTGACTCACCCACGCAGGCCATCGTCGCGGTGAGCATGCCGACTCGCCGCACGTTGCTCGAGGCTGCGACGCTTTCGCCGGAGTTGCGCGAGCGCCTGGCCGCGTGCCAGGCCATCGACATCGCTTTGGCTCGTTCGACGGCGCCGAACGCCAGTGATCGCCCGCAGAGCGCCACGCTGTTCTCCCAGAGCCTGCTGCCGTGGTTGGAGCAAGACTCCGCCGGGCACAAACCGAGTCGCCGCTGGATCACCAGCATGGATTTGCTGAAGGCGGTGCCTGAGGCCAGCTCGAGCTGGGTCGTTCGTCATCCTCCGGGTGCCGATCGTCTGCTCACCAGCGTCGCCTGGAACGGCAGCGGCCATTGCCTGGCCGCTTCGACGGCGGGCTTGGTCTATTGGGACGGCACCCATTGGGCAGCGGTCCCCACCGACACTTGGTCCGATTTCGGCAACGTGCGCTTCGTTCGCCGCTTGACCCCGACCAGCTGGCTCGTCGGCAGCGACACCGGGAGCTTGGCGGAGTACTCCCGCGACGGCCTCCGACAGATCACACGCCTGCCCGACAACGGCCTCAGCCTGATTGACGCCCACGGCGACCTCGGTGATCTGGCGGTGATCGCCGCGGAGGACGCCAGTCGGCGCCCCTACCTGATCGGGTTCGCGGCCCGGCGTTACATGCGAGCGATGCGTGTCGACGGCGCCGCAAGCCTCTCTGCAATCGCACGCATCGACGACGAGCGCTGGCTCGCGGTCGGACGCAGCACCGGCGGCCGGTGTTACGCGGCGATCTACCGCCCGCTCGACTGGAGCATCGTGCCAATCGAGCCTCCGGAGGGCCGAGCGCTGCTGGCGGCGGCCAGCCGACCGGAGCGCCGCCTCGCGGTTGCGGTGGGCACCGACGGCAGCATCGTGCGCGTCGAGCGCGACAAGAGTGAGGTGCTCAACGTCGAGGGCCGTCCCGATCTTGCGGCGGTCGCCATCGACGTGTTGGGCAACGAGTGGGCGGCCGGCGCGGGTTGCATCTGGGCAAACCGCTCACACCGGGGTTGGAAGCGGGACTGGGAAAACTCGACCTGGCGCCCGCCGTTCATCAGCCTTCTGGCCGAGTCAGGCATGCTGGTCGCGGTCACGGTGGACAGCGGCGTGCTCGAGTGCCGCTCGCTTGCCCTGGACAAGACCCGCCCGGCCTGACCCGCGGACACCCTCCAAATTTGGCTCCAGACACTTTCCTTGATCCGGCCGGTGCACCACTCGTGCTAATCGGCGGGTGAGGGAGGCTTCATGCCGAATGCCGTGCTCCGTTTTCCGGTTCTGTCCGTGCTCATCGTCTCCGCCGCGCTCTTGGCCTGCAAAAAGAGTGGTCCCCAAGAAGTGAAGGGCAGCTGCGACATGCGCAGCGCAGCGAGCGGCAGCAGCTCGATCTGCATCGACTTTCACACCGAACCGAACGCCAAGGTGAAGTCGATCTGTTCACCGGAGAGCGGGTACATCCTCGCAACGACAGGGTGTGATACCAGCACCGCCCTCGGTGGCTGCCAGAAGGGCAAGCTCACCAACTGGTACTACGCGTCTTCGAAACACTCGTCAGCCGACGACGTCAAACGCGAGTGCAGTGACACGTTCGTGACTCCCGGCGGAAAATAAGGCGGCTCGACTCCGCGCCGAGCTGAACGCCTCGAAGCTCCCCTCGCCAGCGGACGCGAGACAGCGCCTTGGCGAGGGGGGTGCGCGCATCGACCCGACCTCGGCGCGACCTCACTTCAGGCAGGTCGCGCCGAGCGCTGCGCAGTCGGCGTCCGTCATCTTGACGGCGCCGTAACACGACAGACACTGCGCAACGCTCAGGATGCCGTAACAGGCCGCCGTGCTCGTCACGGGGTAACCGGCGAGCTCCGCTTGCACCGTGACACACTGAGTCTGTTTGGCGGTCACGGTGGGTTGGTATTGGCAGAGCTGGTTGCAGCTCGTGACCGGCCAGGGCAAACCCGACGAACCTCCGCCGCCGGGATTGCCGGCAGTGCCGCCGGTGCCCGCGCCGGAGGTGCCGCCGCCTCCGGGGTTGCCAGCCACACCGCCGGCACCGGAACCCGCGTCGCCACCCGCTCCGGGACTACCCGCCGCGCCCCCCGCAGCGGCGCCGCCGCCGCCAGGATTCCCCGCGGCGTTGCCCGCGCCGGCGCTGCCGCCGGTGTTCGACTGCCCGCCAGTGTTCGACTGACCGCCGCTGCTCGAGGCAGCGCCGCCGCTGCTCGAGTCATCGGGATCGTTGTTGTTGACGGTGCAGGCGTTCATCAGGCCCAGACAGCCGAGGGTGATCAGGGACTTTGACAAGCGAAGGTCGAAGGATTTCATCTGAAGGTTCTCCAGCGCCCGGGGAATTTTCCGCGCGCACTCACCCCTCACAGCAACTCGAGTGCCAGCGCGAAATCAGCGGCGATCTCGCGCGCTCGGATGCCAGCGGGCCTCAGCCTGGCATGGGCGCCCCTGCCAATGGAGGGCAGGACCCCGCCAGCCTGGGCTTCAGACCGGCCAGTGATAGAGCAGCGCGTAGACGACGACGCCGCTCACCGACACGTACAGCCAAACCGGCAACGCAATGCGCGCGATGCGCCTGTGGCGATCAAAGCGCTCGCGGAGGGCGCGCATCAACGTGACGAGCGCCAGCGGGACCACCGTCGCGGCGAGCAGCACGTGCGGGATCAGTACGGCGAAATACACGCTTCGTATCGCGCCGGTTCCGCGAAACGGCACCGAGCCCACGCGAGCGTGGTGGATCAGGTACGAGATCAAAAACACGACGGACACACCGAACGCGGACAGCATGCACGCGCGGTGGCGCACGCGATCGCCTCTCCGAATGAACACCCAGCCGGCGACCAGACACACCGTCGCCACGCTGTTGAGCACGGCGTTCAGCGTGGCGAGGGCGTTCGGCATGGCCACGCCCCGTTTAGCACGTGGGCCTCGCTTCGGGAGCGCGGTGCAGCAACTGGTCCGGCAGAGCTGGCCGCTCGGGCAAGCCGGCCGACACGCGAGACCCGTGGCTTGTTTGCCTAGAGCGCCAAACAGGTTGAACGTCGTTTGTTTTCCGGGACTTGCAAGGTGTTCGGCGCTCGCGCGCGGAGCGCGCACGGCCGAAGGCCGGGGGTTTGGGGCGCAGCCCCAACGTAAAGGTCCTAGAACACGAGCAGCGCAAGCTGATCGGTGTTCTAGGCGGCAAGTCTGCCTGCAGCAGGTGCCCCGGTCGCCGACTGAACGCCAGTGCTAGCCGCTCGAGCGCTGCTTGCGGCGCGAAAGTCCGCGCTCGCGGGCCCCGAATTGCCATTTCAGGCGCGCGCGAGTCGAGGGTAGACTGCGCCGATAGTGTGCGTCGCCACCCCACACCGAGTCGTGCTGTTGCTGATCACGCTGGGCGCGATTTGTGTGCTCTCGGGTTGCCCCGGATCTCTGGAAGATCCCGAGCGCTTCGGCGAACCGGATGCCGCCAGCGGCGGTGGAGGTAGCGGAGGCGGCTCGAGCGCCGGAGGGGCCAGCTCGGACGCCGGGAGCGATTTGTGATCCGGAGGCTCGCGCTCATTCTTCTGGTCCTCGCAGGCCTGAGCCTCACGGCCGAGCGAGCCCATGCCGAGGACGGTGTTGCCGTCGTCGTGCGAGAGCTTCAGGGCGACGAAGCTCCCAGCGCTCGCAACGCCATCGTCCGGATGCTCTTGTCTCACGACAACGTGCGCCTGGTGGGTCGCGCTCACTACGAGCGCATCGCAAAACGCCTGGGAGCATCGCCCAAAGACAGCACGGGCCTCCGAGCTGTGATCCGCGCGCTCGAGCTGGGCGTCGTGATCGAGGGCAGCATCGAGTCCATCGACGAGGGGTTCCTCGCGACCGTGCGCATGCGAGGCCGCGAAGGGGACGTGCTCGAGTCCCACAAGTTCTCCGCCAAGACCCGCGGCGAGCTGGCGCGCGAGCTCGGCGAAAATGGTTGGAAGGCCCTGGGCCCGGCCATCACGGACGCCGAGACACTCATGGGCCGCAGCAAACCCAAGCAGCGACGCGTGGTCTTTCTGGAGCTGGGTGGCCCCAAATCGACCAACGTGCGGGCGGCCATAGAAGGCGCGCTCTCGAAGCTGGAGGGCTGGGAGCTGATCGCCGAGGAGGAGGCGCTGGTCGCGCGCCCGGACGAAGCAGGAAAACCTGCCGAGCGAGTGGCCGTTGCGGAGGCACTGGGTGCGACGGCGCTGCTCCGCGGCGAGGTCTCCGGCGGACGTGCGAACCAGCTGAGGCTGTCCGTCATCAACGCAAAGAACGGCGACGACATCGGCGAGGTGAAGCTGAAGGGTGTGAACACCGCCGGGCTCGAGCGAGCGATCGGCCGCGGCCTCGGCAATCAGCTCCTGCCGCTCTTGGAGCGCACGGAGCGCCGGCGTTTTTCGCCCGAAGAGCTGGAGGATGAAGCGCCGGAAGAAGCCGCGCCAAAATCCGAGAGCAGCGGGCCGCGCCCGTCTCCGCTCGAGGCCACGCTCGGGCTTCGGGCCGGCACGCGCAACTTCCGTTACGCCGACGATCGCTTTGGAGCGCTTCGCGCCTACAAGATGGGGCTGACCCCGGCGGCGTTCGTGGCGGCGCGCTGGTACCCCGCCGCCCACTTCGAAAAGGGCGCCGTGGCCCACGTCGGCATCAGCGCCGCGTACGAACAGGCCTTCTTGATCAAGAGCCAGGTCAACGGAGAGAGCTACGACACAACCGCGCGAGAGTGGATGCTGGGCGTGCGCGGCCGACTTCCGCTCGACGACCTCGAGCTGGGCGCCGAGCTCGACCTCGGAGAGCACAGCTTCAACGTCGATGACGATCCCAACCTGCCGTTCGTGCCGGACGTGGCGTACCGTTTCATCCGGCTGGGCGTCGACGCGCGGTATCGGAGCGGGAGCATCTCCGTCGGGGGGAACTTCGCGTATCGCCACGTGACGGACTCCGGCGCCATCGCGACCGACGCTTGGTTCCCGCGGCTCGACGTCGCCGGGCTCGATACCGGTTTGTACGCCGGCTACTCGATCGGCTCCGACTTCGAGCTGCTCGCCGGCGTTCTCTACCGCCGCTACTGGTTCAAGATGAACCCCGAGCCCGGCGATCGCTTCGTCGCCGGCGGTGCCCTCGACAGCTACATCAGCGGCTTCCTCGGCGTCGGTTATCGGTTGGCGCAGCACTGATGACCCCCTCCGCAGAGACGCGCGCCGGGCGCGGCCGGGTCGAGGTGATCCTGGCCGCGCTTTGTTTCTCGACGGGGGGAGCGGCCATCAAGGCCACGACGCTGTCGAGCTTCCAGGTGGCGGGTTTTCGCTCGGGCGTTGCGGCGCTGGCCATGCTGTTGCTCTTGCCCGCCGCCCGGGCGCGCTGGTCCTGGCGAGCCATCCTCGTCGGCCTCGCGTACGCCTCGACGATGGTGCTGTTCGTCAGCGCCAACAAGCTGACCACCGCCGCGAGCACCATCTTTCTACAGTCCTCGGCCCCGCTCTACGTGCTCCTGCTCTCGCCGCTGGTGTTGAAGGAGCCGGTCCGACGCAAAGACCTGCTCTACATGGCAGTCCTCGCCGGCGGGCTCGCGTTCTTCTTCGTCGGCGTACGGGCGCCGGACGCGCTGGCGCCGAACCCGCTGCTCGGCAACGTGCTCGCTACGACCGCGGGTGCTTCCTGGGCGCTCACCATCTTCGGCCTGCGCTGGCTCGAGCAGCGCGAGCCGGAGCGCGGTGGGGCGCGAGCGGTGCTGCTCGGCAACCTGATCGCTTTTTTTGCCTGCTTGCCCTGGGCGTTGCCGGTGGAGGTGTTGTCGGGCAAAGACGCCGGGGTCATCGCGTACCTGGGTTTGATCCAGATCGGTCTCGCCTATTTGCTCCTGATGCGCGGAGTGCAGACCGTGCCGGCGCTCGAAGCGTCCCTCCTGCTCTTGGTCGAACCCGTTCTCAGTCCCATCTGGGCCTATCTGGTGCACGGCGAGGTCCCGGGGCCGTGGTCCGTGCTCGGTGGCGCCATCATCCTCGGCGCCACGCTGACTCGCACGGCCGTCGATTTCCTGCGCGTGCGCCGCCTGCGCGCGGTCGGTGGCGGCTGAGCGGTCACCAGGCGTAGGTCGCCGAGATCGAGACGGGCATCACCCAGCGCGGGTGCTGTTTGGTCGGGGCGCCCTCGTAGTCGTAGCCGTTGTCTTTCACGGAGTAGAAGGGCGCGTCCGCACGAAGACCGAGGATCATGCGCGACGAGTGCAGCCGCATCATCTCGACGCCGCCCTCGGCAAATGCTCCGAGTCCACTGCCTTCGAGGTCACTCTCGGCGTTGACCGCGCTCACTTGCGCGTAGCTGATCGCCAGGCCTCCACCGACGAACAGCGAAGTGTCCCCCTGGGACAGGAAGTACCGCCCGCCCAGCCCACCGCTGGCCGTCTGCAGAGAGTCGCCGTTCGAGCCGAAGCTGGCCCGGAGCGAGACCCCGAAGCCGTACTGCGGAGTCTCGTAGTACCCCATGAACTCGAGCCCCGGGCTCATCCAGCGATTCTCGGTCGGCGCGCTGACTCCCACGATGCCCACGCCCCACAGGAACTCACCGGGTTTCTTCTCGTACTTGCGCGTCTCCTCCGAGACCAGGTTGTCGACCCGTTGTGATGCGTCGAGGGCCTCGTCTTGCACGATCGCGCGGGCCAGGCGCGGCGCGGCAACGGGCACCTCCTCGACGCCACTCACGGTGATGCGCCGCGAGCGTCTCACGGTCCCGAGCGGCGCTTCGTAGGTGACTCGCACGATCAGCTTCGAGCCGAGGCGATCGAAGTGGACTCGATAGGCATTCGCACTCGGTGTGCCCGCTGACGAGAGGGCCACCCCCTGGCCTCGGATCTCGTCACACATTATCTGCCCGCCGGTGGCCGCCGACGCGGCGTCGAGCCCGTTGTTGAACACGAGGCAGGTCGTGCCGGTAGCAGCGACGGGTGCGGTGACCGGACCGGGCGTGGTGGTGTCCTTGGCCGGCGCTTCGCTCGGCGCGTCCGCCGACGGAGTGTCACTCGGCGCGCTGGCGGCGGGCGGCGGCGCGGGCGTGCCATCGGTGCCCGGCTCGCCGGCGAAGGCGGGCCCCGCGGTGAAGAGCGCGAGCGCAACGGCGGAAGCGGAGACGGCGGTCGAGAGGCGGCGTGTTGTCAGATTCATGCTGACCGCCAAGAGCACCCGCCGTGCCCGGTCCGGCGCGAACCCAGCGACGCGGGCGTGACCTCAATGGTTCCGCATTGGTTGAACCTCTTGGCCGGTTGATTTCGCCAATTTTGCGCAGATTCCCCTGTGAACCCAGTGCCACAGACTGTAGTGGTTGAACCACTGCGGAGACCCAGAGCTCACACTGGGCGCGGCGCTTGAACCGCCGGCGGGTTCCCGGCCATCGTGCTCCCGGCGCCGGTTCGCTCCGCACCCCGTGGCTCGATGGCTGACGCCCC
Organism: Myxococcales bacterium; assembly: GCA_016706225.1. NCBI lineage: Bacteria > Pseudomonadati > Myxococcota > Myxococcia > Myxococcales > Myxococcales bacterium. The sequence continues at coordinate 594,115 of JADJKB010000005.1, read as the reverse complement.
GCTCGACTCGCATGGACACAGAGATTGAGGAAGCACTCGCCAAGCTCGGCATCGGCCGCGGGAACTACCGCGTCTTGATGTTGTTGCCGCTGGTCTACGTGGCCTGGGCCGACGGCCTGATGGAAGAGGTGGAGATCGATCGCATCGACAAGCTGGCCAAGGAGCGCTTCTGGCTGGACGCGTCGGCGCTGCGCATCCTCGACGGTTGGCTGGCGACGGCGCCCGAGAAGGAATACTTCGACGAGGGGCTGCAGACGTTGTTTCTCCTGGCGCAGAGTGAGACTGGCGAGCCGCTGTTGCACGCCGAGGAGCTGCACGACCTGCTCACGCATGCCGAGTCCATCGCCCGCGCCACCGCCGCGGCCCTGGACGCACCCACCTCCGTCAGCGAGGAAGAAGACGCCGCCTTGGCTGAGATCGCGGCGGCGCTGGGCGTGGACAACGGCATCAGCTGGCGCCGCCTGCTCGACGAGCTCGACGCAGGACCGGCCTCGGTCGCGATGGGTCGCATGCCGCTGTCGCGGCGGGGCTGAGGATCCTGCGACAAGGATGCGCCAAGCGGCTCACAACGGTGCAACCTCGCGCAGGTCGAGAACCCGGCGGCTCGGCGGGCTTGCTGTGCTGGCTGCCACACTCGCCCTTCCGCTGGGGGTGAGTTGCAAGAAGAAGCCGCGTCTTCCCGAGCGCATGGCCGGCTCGTGGCGGGCCACGATGGATGTGGGTGCCCGGGCCTCGAAGGATCCCATCGTGCGTGGCCTGGCAAAGTTCTGGAACCGCGAGCCGCTCGCGATCGAGCTCGAGGTCAGCCCGACCTCGCTCGAAGTCCGCAGATGGACCCGGGAGCAGAACCGCGAGGTCGTACAGCGAGCGAGCTACGAGATCGTGGACGATCGGCACATCCGCCTGACGACCGAGCAGGGTCAACTCGTGGCGCGCGTCGACACCGGCTGCGCGGACGAAGGTTATTGTCTCGACGTGACGTTCACCCCCGAGGTGCCCGATTCGCCCGCAGTGGTGGCGATGGGCTTTCTGTTCGGCTGCGACGACGACACCGGCGCGCTGCGCTGCGCCGGGATCACCAAGTATCGTTCGTTCTACCGCTACGCCAAGGACGGCGGCGCTCGTTGAACCTCGGCCTCAGCGTCAGCTGGGGAGGTCAGACCCGCCCCTGACGAGCGGGGATCCGGCGAGAAGATCCAGAGCCAGCTTCGAGATTCGAACTCGAGACCTGCGGTTTACGCAACCGCATGTCGGTAGCCCACGGGCGTCCGCCGCGTTATCCTGAACGCGATGCAGGCATTCGAAGCAGCTCCCCCGCCCCTCACAATGGGCGACGACGGCGTCATCCGTGTCGCGCGAACACGCGTGCAGCTCGAGATCGTGGTGGGAGCGTTCGACGCCGGTGCGACCGTGGAGGAGATCGTCCAGCAGTATCCAGCGCTCGATCTGGGCTCCGCGTACGCCGTGATTTCGTACATCCTGGCCAATCGTCACGCGGTTGATTCATACATCGTGGAACGCGAGCGAGCGGCCGCGGAGGTGCGCGGGGCCATCGAGAGCGCGCAACGTCCCGACGGCATCCGCGCTCGTCTGCTCGCTCGAAGAACGCAAACGAGATCAGAGTGATCCGCTTCCTCGCGGACGAGAACTTCAACAACGACATCGTTCGGGGTGTGCTGCGACGACTGCCGACCGCGGACCTCGTTCGCGCGCAGGACGTTGGTCTGAGCGGTGCCGATGACGACGCCGTTCTCGAATGGGCGTTGATGGAGAATCGCATCGTGCTGACCCACGACAGGGCCACGCTCATCGGCATCGCTTACGGCAGGGTTACGACCGGCAAGCTCGTTCCTGGAGTATTCGCTGCATCACAGTCTGCGCCGGTGCCGCTGGTGATCGACGACCTCGTGCTCATCATGGAGTGCAGCCGCACAGAGGAGTGGGCGCAGCAAGTGCGATACCTTCCTCTGCGTTGATGGCTGTTGCCCCGTCGACTTCCACGCAACGCGCCGCAGCTTCGCGAGCTGGCTCGAAGCCAACGAGGTCCCGGGGACGTGGTGGACCGGATGCTCGGTCAGGCCGGCAAGAGCGTCCGGAAGCGGCACTACGCGGCGACCGAGCTCGAGGTCATGCGGCGCGCGGTGGAGAGCATCAAGCTCGACCTCCAAACCGTTGCGTTTGCTGCACCCGTGCAGCAAGAAGTCCGGGATTCCGCCGCGATTCCCTGGAGCCAGCTTCGAGACTTGAACTCGAGACCTGCGGTTTACGAAACCGCTGCTCTACCACTGAGCTAAGCTGGCGACCCTGTTGGGGCGCGCGAGAATACGCACGCCGGATGGTGAGTCAAGTGAGCGCAATCGCCGTGCCCTCGGGTTTCCGTTTCGCGGCCGTTTCGGCCGGGATCCGCAAGGATGGTCGCATCGACCTCGCCCTCGCGGTCAGCGACGATGACGCCGTCGCCGCGGGTGTGTTCACCCGCAACCTCGTGCGGGCGGCGCCCGTCGAGGTCGCCGAGCGACGGGTGCGCTCAGGTGTGGCCCGCGCCATCGTCGTCAACGCCGGTTGCGCCAACGCCTGCACTGGTGAGCCCGGTGAAACGGCAACCCTCGCCTCGACCGACGCCATCGCTCGAGCCCTCGACATCTCGCCCGACCACGTGCTGCCCGCGTCCACCGGCGTGATCGGCGCGCTCTTGCCGGCCGACAAGATCTCGGCGCGCGCGACCGAGCTGGTCGACAACCTCAGCCCCGAGGGCTGGGACGCCTTCTCGCGCGCCATCCTGACCACCGATCGCGGCGCAAAGGTCGCGAGCGCAACCCTCGGCAACGCAAGCGTGCTCGGCATCGCCAAAGGCGCCGGCATGATCCACCCCGATCTCGGGCCCCCTCACGCCACGATGCTCGCGTTCCTTTTCACGGACGCCAGCGTCGAGCGCGCCTTGCTCGAACGTTGTTTGTTCCAAGCCTCGGAGGCTTCGTTCAACGCCGTGAGTGTGGACGGCGACACCAGCACGAACGACACGGTCTTGTGCCTGGCTTCCGGAAAATCTGGCTCGACTCCGAACGAGAGTGAGCTCCTGGCCGCCCTGTCCAGCGTCTGCCAGAAGCTCGCGCGGGACATGGTCGCGGACGGGGAAGGCGCCAACCACGTCGCCGAGATCATCGTACGCGGCATCGGAAACGCCGCCGACGCGCGCACCATCGCACGCACCGTCGCCACCTCGCTGCTGGTCAAGACCGCCCTCTTCGGACAAGACGCCAACTGGGGACGACTGCTGGCCGCCGCGGGCCGCGCCGGAGTGAAGTTCGATCCCCACCGCGCTCGCATCGACGTGAACGACGTCACCATCGTCCGCGGCGGCGTCGCCGTCGGAGCCGAGGCCGAGAAGCAGGCCGCACGTATTTTCGCAGAGCCCAGCTACCGCGTCACCCTCGAGCTCGGCGACGGACCGGGTGAGGCCCGTTATCTGACCTCGGATCTCGGTCACGGCTACGTCGACGTCAACGCCGGCTACCGATCGTGATGCGTCGCCTGGCCGGCCTTCTGCTCTCGTCCTACTTCGCATGCGCGCCGCCGCAGGGCACCGTCGGCGCCGTGTTCGCGCAGCAAGACGACGGTCGGTTGATCGTGCACGAGGTCCCGAAGGGGCTCGCCTCCGACAAGGCCGGTCTGCGAGCAGGCGACGAGGTGCTGCTCGTCGAAGGCATGGACGTGCGAAGTCTCGACGCGAAGGCCCTGCACTCCACCCTGTCCGGTGAGGTCGGCACACCCGTGCGGCTCACGCTGCTCCGCGGCGAGGAGGTCCTGCGCGTGACCCTGAAACGGACGCCGGCGAAACGCCCCGGATTACCGCTCCGACGCTGAGCGGCGCCCGCCGCCCCGGCCCATCACTTCGGCCCAGCAGCGCCCTCGGCGTCGAGCCCATGCAAGAACCCGTCAATGCGCTTGGTGATCTCGTCGATGTGCAGCGGGAACGTCATGTGCCCGCCCTCGATCCAGAGGATCTGAGGTTTGCCCCACTCGCGCCACTGCGCCTCCGCCAGACCCGCGTCGATGTACACGTCCTCCATGGCCTGGATCCACAGCTGACGCTCGGGCAAAAGGCGCGGTTTGTAGCTGGAGAGCCCGAGCCGCCGGAACAGATCCTTGCGCTGCTCCCGGTCCACACCCCAGTGCTCCAGATCCTGCTTCATGCGCCACAAGATCGGCGCATCTTCCACCGCCGACTCGAGCTCCAGGTGCGAGATGATCGGCACGATGAAGTCCGGCAGCGGCTCGACACACGCGAGCAGCATGGTGAGGGCGCCGCCGAGGCTGATGCCCGTGACGCCGACGCGTGAATAACCGCGAGCCCGCAGCCAGGCCATCATGCTGCGGGTGTCGCACAACGCCTGCCGCACTCCCTCCATCGAACGCACGAGATCCGCCGTCCAGAAGAACTCTCCGCTGAAGAGCGCCTCGCGGGGTTTGCGTGAGCCGTGAAACGGCAGCGCGACGTGCACGATGTCGGTGTCGAGCTCCTTCTGCCACTTGCGGAACAGGGTCGTCTCTTCCGCCCACGAGCCCGGCTCGAGCCAGCCGTGCACGTAGATCAGACAGGTCTTCCGCTGGCTACCCTCGGGGCGGATCCAGCGAGCGTGGGCCTTGAGGTTCGCCGCGTACTCGTGCTCGTGGCGCTGCCGGTAGCGGGGACAGAGCACCTCGTGGGTGCTGGTCCAGCTCAGCGTAGAGGTTCGAAGCGCGCGGTCGACCAACGTCCGCCGAATGCCGAGATCACTGATTGCCCGCGGCTCGGGAAACAGCCGATCGGCCGGCAAGTCCAAGTATTGGTGCAGGTAGCCGATGGTATTTTGCTTGGCGCCACGCACGTGCAAGAGGCGCGACAAGGCCCCGGCCACGCGGTCCGCGCTCTTTCCGTAGCCCATGAGGGTGCTGAGTATATCGGGCTAGAGCGAATGAGTGCTAGCCTCGCGCCCACCTTGAGCGCGGGGTCTGCAGAGATCTACGAGCTGTTCTTGGCGCTGGCGCCAGCTCGCATTGGCGCCGCGCGAACGGCGCTCGAACACGAGGACGCGGGGGACCGCGCCCGCGAGCTCGCCGCTGCCCTCGTGCCCTTCGCGGTCGACGCGGCCCTGCTCGGCGCCGAAGGGGTGACGGCGCTCGCCCGCGCGGCCGCTCACGCGGCGACCGCGCCGCAGGCCGACCTCGAGGCCGCGCTCGATACCCTCGAGGACAGCATCGAGGCGCTCAGCCACGGCGACGAGTCGGGTGCCCGGGTCGATGAGGCCGCGCTGCTCGAACACGCGGCACGCCTGGGGAGCGGCATCGCCAGCGACGACTCGAACGCACGCAGCGCGCTACCCGGCGAAGCTCCCGCCGCCCCCGACGCTGCGTCAGCGGATGACGAGACCATCTGGGTTCCGGCCCTGGCGGAGGACATGGTCGCGGCGTTTCTCGACGAGTGCGGCGAGCGGCTCGACGGTCTGGCCGAACGCCTGCTGGTGCTGGAGGAGCAGTCCGACAACAAGGAGCTGGTCAGCGAGGTCTTCCGCGATCTGCACACCCTGAAGGGAGGCAGCGCCTTCGCCGGTCTCAAGAAATTGAACCGGGTCGCCCACCTCGCAGAAGATCTGATCGGTGAGCTGCGGGACGGCAAGCGCGAGTGTGATCGCGCGCTGGTCGATCTACTGCTCGAGACCCTCGACTCGCTGCGCGCCATCGTCGAGCGGGCCCGCGCTCGCGCACCGATCGACGTCGACGTGAGCGACCTCTTGCGCCGACTGAAGGATCCCAAAGCGCCCCGCCAGAAGCCGACGCCCAGAGCGGAGGGGGCCGCGCCGGCTGCGGTCCATTCGGCCGAAAAACCAGCAGGAGCTCGCCCCGCCGCGGCGACCGCGACCCCCGCCGCGGCGCCCGCCGCGGCCAGCACTCTGCGCATCGAGTTCGAGAAGGTCGATCAGCTGCTGAACCTGGTGGGTGAGGTGGTGCTCGCCCGCGGCCGCCTGACCACGGCAGCGGAGGTGCAAGGTGCATTGCTCCGGGAAGTCACGCAGCTCCGCAAGAAGCTGACGGCGCTCGCCGCTCCCGACGGCGATCGCCCCGGGGCCGCCGGCGCCCTCGACGATCTACAGCGCACCGAGCGGGTGTTGCGAGAGACCTGGAGTGATCTCGATGCGGGACTCGGCGGCCTCGGCCTCGCGGTGGATCAGCTGCGCGACAACGTGATGAAGCTGCGCATGGTGCCCATCGCGCGGCTGTTCACCAAATACCAACGCACGGTGCGAGAGCTCGGCGGCAAGCTCGAGAAAGAAGTGCGGGTCGAGCTCGAAGGCGCCGAGACCGAGCTCGACAAGGTGCTCGTGGAGCGGCTCGAAGATCCGCTGTTGCATCTGGTGCGCAACGCCGTCGATCACGGCGTCGAGCTGCCGGACCAGCGCGTGCTCAGGGGCAAACCTCGTGCAGGGCTGGTGCGTCTCGCCGCGCACCAACGGGGTGGCCAGATCGTCGTCACCATCAGCGACGACGGCGGTGGCATGGATCCGGAGCGCCTGCGCCAGAAGGCCATCGAGAAGGGCATCCTCAGCGCCGAAGAAGCCGCTGCCCTGGACGACCGCGCGAGCTTCGATCTGATCTTTCGTGCTGGTTTCTCCACCGCGGCGGCCGTCTCCGACGTCTCGGGTCGCGGGGTGGGCATGGACGTGGTGCGCGACGCCATCGCCAAGCTGAAAGGCAGCATCGTCATTTCTTCGGAGCTCGGCGTGGGCACCCGCATGGAGCTCAGGCTGCCGCTGACGCTGGCCATCACCCAGGTGCTCGCGGCGCGGGTCGGCGGTGAGCTGCTGGCCATCCCCCTCGACGCGGTGGTGAGCGGAGAGACCCTCCGCCCCGGGGATCTCGAGGCCGTCGCCGACGGCGTGTGCCTGAGGGTCAACGATCGCCTCGTGCCCGTCGTCGACCTGGCCGACGTGCTCGGCCTGGCGCGCGACGGTTCCCTCGCCGATGCCGGCGAGGCCGCGGTGGTGATCGTCGACGCCGGCTCCGACCGGCTCGGGCTCCGGGTCGAGCAGTTGCTCGGCCGCCACGAGGTCGTGATCAAATCACTCGGACCGCTCCTGGCCGGGGCCCGCTGCGCGGCAGGCGCGACGCTGATCGGAGATCGCGTGCTGTTGGTCGTCGATCTCGCGGAGGTCGCGCGCCGTGCGCGGGAGCCCGCGGGGGTACGCCCGCTGCCCGCCCGCGCGCAACTCAAGGCCAAATCCCGCGCCCGCGTGCTGATCGCGGAAGACAGCGACGTCATCCGCGAGGCCATCCGCCGCGAGCTCACCCGCGCGGGATTCGACGTGGTGGCGGCCGAGGATGGCGCCGTCGCACTGGAGCTCTGCCGATCGGAACGCTTCGACGCCGTCAGCACCGACGTGATGATGCCGAAGCTCGACGGCTACGAGCTGACCCGCGCGCTGCGCAAAGATCCTCGCTACGAGAACGTGCCGATCGTGATGGTGACCAGCAAGGACGCGCGCATCGACACGCTGCGCGGCATGGACGCCGGCGCCGATCTCTACCTGACCAAGCCGGCGGATGCGGCCGAGTTGGTCCGCGCCCTCGACTCGCTGCTCGCGAAAAAACGCGCGGGCTGAGGGACGAACCGACTGGATTTCCGGCAGCCTGGCGGCGGGGCGGTTTTCCTGGGCGCAAGCTGCGTTTCCGGTGCTAGGGTGCGCCGCCTCTCGCTGAGCCCCCGGGCATTTCCGGCGCAGGCGAACGCGGGCCGCGATCAACGCATCACACGAGAGCCAACATGACCCATCTGTTCACTTCCGAGTCCGTCAGCGAAGGCCATCCCGACAAGATCTGCGACCAGATCTCGGACGCCGTGGTCGATGCCTGCCTCACCCACGACCCGCGCAGCCGCGTTGCCTGTGAGACGCTGTGCAAGACGGGCTTCGTCGTGGTGGCCGGCGAGATCACCACCACCGCGGATCTCGATTTCGGCAAGATCGCCCGGGGAGTCATTCGCGACATCGGTTACACGAGCTCCGAGATGGGCTTCGACGCCACGACCTGCGGCATCCTCGCCGCCATCGAGCCTCAGTCCCCGGACATCTCCCAGGGTGTGACCGAAGGCCAAGGGCTCCACAAGGAGCAGGGCGCCGGCGATCAGGGCCTGATGTTCGGCTACGCCTGTGACGAGACGCCGGAGCTGATGCCGGCCCCCATCATGTTCTCGCACCAGCTGGTCAAGCGGCTGGCGGACGTGCGCAAGGCCGGCAAGGTCGACTTCCTCCGACCCGACAGCAAGAGCCAGGTCACCGTCGAGTACGAGAACGACCGCCCGACGCGCATCGACGCCGTGGTGATCTCGACGCAGCACAGCGCCGACGTGAAGTACAAGACGCTGAAAGAAGCCGTGATGGAGCTGTGCGTGAAAAAGAGCCTTCCAGCGGGCCTGCTCGACAAACACACCAAGTACTTCATCAACCCCACGGGGCGATTTGTCATCGGTGGACCGTTCGGGGACGCGGGCCTCACTGGCCGCAAGATCATCGTCGACACCTACGGCGGCATGGGGCGCCACGGTGGCGGAGCTTTCAGCGGCAAGGACCCGAGCAAGGTCGACCGCTCGGCTTGTTACTACGCGCGCTACGTCGCGAAGAACATCGTCGCGGCCAAGCTCGCGCGCCGCGTCGAGGTGCAGGTCGCCTACGCCATCGGCGTCGCGCGCCCCGTCGGTGTCTACGTGCACACGTTCGGCACCGGCGTCGTCAGTGACGAGGTCTTGCAGAAGTACGTCGCCGACAAGTTCGACATGCGGCCGAAGGCGCTGATCGAGGAGCTCGATCTGCTCATGCCGATCTACCGCAAGACCGCCGCGTACGGTCACTTCGGCCGCAAGGAGTTCAGCTGGGAGAGCACCGAGCGCGCAGCGCGCATGGCCGACGATCTACTGCCCGGCAAGGCGAAGAGCGCGACCAAGGGCAGCAACGGCGGCAGCAACGGTCACGGCAAGAGCAAGAAGAAGAAGTCCGGCGGCAAGGGCGCGGCCCACGCTCGAGCCTGAGAGCGTGTCGGGCGGCGTTCAGCCGCCACGGAAAATTCCACTCAGCGTGTTTTACCCCCACATTTTTGGGGAAAACACGCTGTGTGTCCATGTGGGGAGCGGCGTGACAGTACCCGCCCCCGCAGCTACCCTTCCGGAGCGGCAGACCTCCCTCTTCGAGGTGCTGGCCGCGGCGCGCCCCCGCGCGCTCGGCGGTTGGTCATGCGGTACACCTCGCGCACGGCGCTCGCTCTCTCTCTGCTCGCGCTGAGCATGGGAAGTGTGTGTGCCCTCGCCTGCTCCGCGTCTTCTTCCGCCAGCGGCGGCAGCGGCGGCAACGGCGGTATCTCGGTGGGCGGCGGAGGGTCCGGGGGAACCGGCATCAGCATCGGCGGCAACGGCGGCAGCGGCGGCAAGCTCACCGAGGCCCCCCCGTGCAACGCCACGGATCCGAACGTAGACAACGACAAGGACGGCTTCACGCCGGCCCAGGGCGACTGCAACGACTGCACGAAACAGATGAACCCAGGCGCGTACGACTACCGCGCGAACGGCGTCGACGAGGACTGCAACGGGATCCCGGACGACGAACCGGCCGACTGCGATGCAACCCACGTCGACGTCGCTGACCCCGATCCGATGCTGGCGGCGCGCGTGATGGGGATCTGCCGGATCGCGACGGAAAAGAGCTGGGGGCTCGTCAGCGCAAAGTACGTCAAGGCCGACGGCACCATCGGCATGGCGTCGGTGTCTCACGGACTTCTGCCGGGTTTTGGTCCCAACGTGAAGCCGCGTCTCGGAGCCAACATGCTGGCCCTCTCCAGCGGCACGGCCCGTCAACCCACCGATCCCGGTTATCTGAGCCCGGATGGCGCCGAGCTCGGCACGGCGAGCTACACCCCTCCAGGGTTCCCCATCGATTCTCCGGCGTGTGGCAACGTCAAGACCGCGAATGACGACGCCGCCAACAACCCCGCGGCCCTCGAGCTGGTGATCCGCGCGCCCACCAACGCCAATCTGCTGAGCTTCGATTTCAACTTCTACACCTACGAATTCCCTGCCTTCGTCTGCACCCAGTTCAACGACTTCTTCGTCGTACTGCAGAGCCCTGCGCCAAAGAGCGCGCAGAATGGCAACATCTCGTTCGACGTGCAAGGCAACCCGGTCAGCGTCAACAACGGCTACCTCGAGGTGTGCGCCGCGCAGACGGCGGGCACCAAGCAGTTCGATTGCAAGCTCGGGCCGAGCGCCCTCGACGGGACCGGCTTCGAAGGGCACGCCGCGACGGGCTGGCTCAACACCCAGTCTCCGGTCGCGGGCGGCTACGAGATCACACTCCGATTCGCGATCTGGGACATGGGAGACGAGGTGCTCGACTCCACGGTGCTGATCGACAATTTCACCTTCGACGTCGGGGACGGTGGCACTCCGGTGACCCAACCCGTCCCTCGCTGAGGCTTTGCTTTTCTCTTCAACCCATCACTTCTGGACAGGCACATGGCACGCTCAAAACTGACTCTGATCGGGATTTCGGGCTCTCTCTTGGTGGCGTTGGCGGCGGTCGGGTGCTCCAGCGCGGGAAGCAGCGGCGGCGGCACGGGCAATGGCACTGGCTTCGGCGGCGGCGGCAGCGGCGGGGGCGGCGGGGGCATCAACCTCGGCGGCACCAACGGTGGCGGCACGGGCGGCGGCTCCGGCGGGGGCTGGACCTGCACGCCGGGAAAGCCCGAGCCGGGCGCCATCGACATTCCCGGCAACGGCAAGGACGACGACTGCGACGGCACCCCGGACAACGGTCCCCCGCCCAACTGCGACGCCGCCATCACCGCGGTCGAGGATAACGACCCGATGAATGCAGCGAGGGCCATCGGCCTGTGTCAGGTCTCTGATGGAGTGAAATGGGGCGTCATCGAGGCCAAATACGTCAAGGCGGACGGCTCGCCCGCGGACAGCTTCCCGCCGGTCAACCCGCTGCAACACGGGCTGCTGACCCAATTTGGCTCGAACACGAACGTGCAGGAGGGCGCCCGCATGTTGGGTCTCTCCAGCGGGACGGCTCGGCAGGTCACGGATCTCGGCTACCAACCCGTCAGCGGCTTCGACGCCGGCTCGATGGGCACGACCCCCAGCGGGTTCCCCATCGACTCACCGTCCTGCCCCAATGTTCAGACCGCCAACGACCCGCAGGCGTTCAACCCCGTGGCCTTGGAGATCAAGATCAAGGCGCCACTGAACGCCAAGAGCTTCAGGTTCAATTTCAATTTCTACACCTACGAGTTCCCGGGCTACGTCTGCACGCAATTCAACGACTTCTTCGTCGCGCTGCAGAGCCCCGCACCTCCGAGCGCGCTCAAGGGCAACATCTCCTTCGACTCCAAGACCAACCCGGTCAGCGTGAACAACGGCTTCCTCGAGGTGTGCGATCCGACCGTGGGCGCGTCGAGTCCCGGTGGAAAGTTCTTCCCCTGCACGCTCGGCACTGCCGGGCTGCAAGGCACCGGGTTCGAGCCGGGCGCCGCGACCGGTTGGCTCGAGACCCAGTCTCCGGTGTCCGGGGGCAGCGAATTCACGCTGCGTTTTGCGATCTGGGACATGGGCGACCCGGTCCTCGACTCGAGTGTGTTGATCGACAACTTCACCTGGTCCACCGAGGGCGGCGACATTCCCGTCACGAGTCCAGTGCCCGTTCCAAAGTGACCCGCGACGCATGTGCGCCGTACGATCTCATCAGTCTCTCGATCGACAATCGCCGTTCATCGGATAAACTGCAGAGCAGACACGGAGGCCGGCTCACTCCGTGCGAGGTGCGAAGATGATTCGTAAAGTCCTGGTTCTTTCCTCCGCCGTGTGTGTGGGTGTGCTCTCGAGTGCTTGCAGCAGCAGCTCGGCGGGCGGCAGCGCAGACAACCTCTTCTCGGGCGGCGCCGCCGGCGTCGGTAGCAGCGGCTCCGGCGCGTCCGGTGGCATGAACTACGGTGGTGATCCAGGCAGCGGCGGCAGCGGCGGCGGCATCATCATCGACACCGACTCGGGCGCTGGCGGCAGCGGCACAGGCTGCACGTCGGGGCCGACCGAGGACAAGGACCAAGACGGCTTCAGCGTTCAAGACGGCGACTGCAACGACTGCGACGCAAACGCCAACCCCGGCGCGTACGACGTCGCCGGAAACAACGTCGACGAAGACTGCAACGGTACGGCGGACGATTCGGCGTTCGACTGTGATGGCAGCATCACCGATTTGGCCGACACCGACGCAATGCATGGCGCCATCGCCATCGGACTGTGCCAGCAGGCGTCGCCGGGCGACAAGAAGTGGGGCGTGCTCGAGGCCAAATACGTGATGGCCGACGGCAGCCCGGGCATGAACCCACTGAGCCACGGCTTGCTCGAAGCGTTTGGACCGAACGTAAACGTGCAAGAAGGCAAGCGCCTCCTGGCGCTCTCGAGCGGCACCGCGCGCCAGCCGACTGACCCCGGCTACCAGAGTGTGGGGGGAGCCAACATGGGCACGACCAGCCCGCCGCCCTCACCGCAGTTCCCCATCGACACTCCAACCTGTCCCGGGGTGACCACGGTGGGCAAGCCGGCCAACGACCCCGCCGCGTTGGAGCTCAAGATCCGCGTTCCCACCAACGCCAAGAGCTTCACCTACAACTTCAACTTCTACTCGTACGAGTGGCCGGGGTTCGTCTGCTCGAGCTACAACGACTTCTTCGCCGCACTGCAGACGCCGGCGCCCCCGAACGCAGCACTCGGCAACATCTCGTTCGACAGCCAGGGCAACCCGGTCAGCGTGAACAACGGCTTCATGGACGCTTGCGGATGCCAGAACGGGGCTCCGTGCACGGCCGGCGGCAAGGTGTTCCCGTGCAGCCTCGGCGTGACCATCCTGAACGGCACCGGTTTTGGTGACTCGGCGACCTACCCGCATGCGGCGACCGGCTGGCTCGAGACCCAATCCCCGGTCACACCCGGCAGCGAGATCACGCTGCGCTTTGCCATCTGGGATGCTGGCGATCACATCCTCGACTCGTCCGTGCTGATCGACAACTTCAAGTTCAGCGCAGATGAAGCCACCGGTGGCTCGACGACGAAACCCGTGCCCACTCCCAAGTGAACCCTGGCACTGGGGGCCTTCCCCAGGCGCCACCCCAACATCGCGCGACCCGTGAGAACCAACATGAAGAATCGAGCTTTGTCTGTCTTGGGATCGACCGGCCTCGCGGCCCTCACCGTTGCGGCGTGCGGCGGCGCTGGCGGCGGGGCGGCGGCGGCGACCTGTTCACCGGCGGCGCCGCTGGTGTTGGGGGCGCAGGCGCAGTCGGCGGCATGAACATCGGCGGCAGCGCGGCAGGAGGCACTGGCGGGGGGCTGGTCATCGACGGCGGCGGGGCCACGGGCGGCGGGAGCTCGAGCTGCAAGTCCGGCCCCACCGAAGATCAAGACAAGGACGGCTTCACGAGCCAAGACGGCGACTGCAACGACTGCGACGCCAACGCTAACCCGGGCGCCTACGACGTGCCGGGCAACAACGTCGACGAGGACTGCAACGGCAAGGCCGACGACGCCGCGGTCGACTGTGACTCCGCCATCACCGGCGTCGACGATCTCGATCCCATGAACGGCGCGCGCGCGATCGGCATTTGCCAGCAAGCCACGGCCGGCGACAAGAAGTGGGGGGTGCTCGAGGCCAAGTGGGTGAAGGCCGATGGCTCGCCGGGCATGAACGACCTGGGGCACGGCCTCTTGCCGAAATTCGGACCCAACGTGAACTGCCAGGAGGGCAAGCGCATGCTCGGCCTGTCCAGCGGCACGGCCCGTGAGCCGACCGAGCCGGACTACGCGGATGTCGGGGGCGAGGACATGAGCACGACCAGCCCACCGCCCGCTGGGTTCCCGGTGGACTCACCCACTTGCCCGGGCAACAACACCACCGGCACGACGGCCAACGATCCGGCCGCGCTCGAGCTGAAGATCCGCGTGCCCACCAACTCGAAGAGTTTCTCCTTCAAGTTCAACTTCTACACCTACGAGTGGCCGGACTTCGTGTGCTCGAGCTACAACGACTCGTTCGTTGCGCTCCAGATGCCAGCGCCGCCGAACGCAAAGCTCGACAACATCTCGTTCGACACCCAAGGCAACCCGGTCAGTGTGAACAACGGCTTCCTCGAGGCCTGCGGTTGTGGTGGCGGACCGCCCTGCTCCGCCGGTGGCAAGAACTTCGCGTGCACACTCGGCACCGGCATCCTCCAGGGGACCGGCTTCGGCATGGACACGACCCTCTACGATGATCACGGCGCAACGGGCTGGCTCGAGACCAAGAGCCCCGTGGCGCCGGGCAGCGAGGTGATCTTGCGCTTTGCCATCTGGGACGCCGGCGACCACGTGCTCGACTCCAGCGTCTTGATCGACGACTTTGTCTTCAGCGCCGACGAAGCAACCGGCACGACCACCAACCCTGTGCCGACACCGAAGTGACGGTTCAGCGCACGCAGTTGCGACCCGCCGCCTTGGCGGCGTAGAGCTGCGTGTCGGCACGCTCGTAGAGCTTCTCGGGCGCTTCATCCGGCGCGACGCGCTCGGCGACGCCGAGGCTCACGGTGATGGGAATGCGCGTGCCTTCGGAGCTGAACGTGGACGCCTCGACCGCGCGGCGCACGTGCTCCGCCAGCTGCCAGGCGTGCGCCGCGGGGGCGCCCGGACACAGAATCGCAAACTCTTCGCCACCCGTGCGGGCGAAGACGGTGCCGGGCGGGAGCACCTGAGAGACGACGGCGGAGGACTGCCTGAGCACCGCGTCACCCGCAGGATGGCCATGGGTGTCGTTGACCTGTTTGAAGTGATCGAGGTCGAAGATGATGAGGCTGACCGGCGCACCATCGAAGCGCGCGCGCCACATGGTGTTGTGCAGCGTTTCGTCGAAGTGGCTGCGGTTGAAGATGCCGGTGAGGCCGTCGTAGCGCATGAGGCGCTGAATTTCCTCATGGTACGCCGCCTCGACGTTGCCACCGGCGAGGTACTTCAAGAGCACCTTGCCAATGCCAACGCGGTCACCATCCGTGAGGGGGTGTTCGCCGACCTTGTTTTCGTTCACGAAGGTGCCGTTGGTAGAGCGCAGATCTTCGATGAAATGCCGCGTTCCATCCCAGCGAATGCGCGCGTGGAGGCGACTGACGCTGTCGAGGTCGAGCTGGA
Organism: Myxococcales bacterium; assembly: GCA_016706225.1. Lineage (NCBI taxonomy): Bacteria > Pseudomonadati > Myxococcota > Myxococcia > Myxococcales > Myxococcales bacterium. The sequence goes on along the minus strand of JADJKB010000005.1, from coordinate 578,883 downwards.
AGCCGCAGCCGACGCCCCGGCCGATGTCGAGGGTCTCTTCCCCAAGCAGCACGCGGTGCCCGAGACGCGGACCGGCGATGACGACCAAGAATGCCTGACCGGGCGTGCTCTTGCGCCACGAGCGTGTGAAGTCACGCGTGACGGTGACTTCCACCGTCGTCTCGAACAGGTCGTCTCCTGCCACTTCGGGAACTTGAACCGTATCACAGCGCGCGTCACGCCTGGCGACGGCGACCCTGGCGAAACAATGTAGGGAGCTGTACGGCGGACCGGCGCGAGGGGGTTCGCTGGTTCGTAGCGGGTCAGCCGAATCGCCCCGACAAAACGCCGGCGGCCGCCTCGCCTTCGAGACAGCCGCCGGGGGCCTTACCGCGTACGCGGAAGCGGGAGCTCAAATGTCGTAGTACAGCGTGTACTCGATGGGCGTCGGGTGCAGGCGCGAGAGCTTGAGGTCGTTCTCACGCTTGTATTCGAGCCACATGCTGACGACGTCCTTGGTGAAGACGTCGCCCTTCAGCAGGTACTGATGGTCCCGCTCGAGGGCGTCCAGGCTCTCTTCGAGGGACGCGGGCATGTGCGGCACGTCCTTGAGCTCTTCCGGTGAGAGTGAGTAGATGTCCTTGTCGAGGGGATCACCCGGGTCGATCTTGTTCTGAATCCCGTCGAGCCCCGCCATCATCATCGCCGAGAAGGTGATGTACGGGTTGCCCGTCGGATCGGGGAACCGCACCTCGATGCGACGTGACTTCGGGGACGCCGAGTACGTCGAGATGCGAATGGCCGCCGAGCGGTTGCGGCTCGAGTACGCCAAGTTCACCGGCGCCTCGTAGCCCGGGACCAGACGTTTGTAGCTGTTGGTGGTGGGGTTGGTGAGCGCCGCCAGGCTGCGCGCGTGCTTGAGAATGCCGCCGATGTAGAACAGCGCCATGTCCGACATTCCCGCGTAACCGTCGCCCGCGAACAGCGGCTTGCCGTCGGACCACAACGACTGGTGGCAGTGCATGCCGTTGCCGTTGTCGCCGAACATCGGCTTCGGCATGAAGGTCGCAGTCTTGCCGTTCTTGTGGGAGACGTTCTTCACGATGTGTTTGAACCACATCAGCTTGTCTGCGCAGCGCACCAAGCTGTCGTACTTCATGTCGATCTCACCCTGGCCGGCGGTCGCGACCTCGTGGTGGCTGACCTCGACCTCGATACCGACCTGTTTCATCGTCAGGCAGATGTCCGTGCGGAGATCCATCTGCGAGTCCTGGGGCGAGACCGGGAAGTAACCCTCCTTGTGGCGGATCTTGTGGCCAAGGTTCGGGCGCTCGTCGCGACCGGTGTTCCAATCCGCCTCGACGGAGTCGATGCGGAAATAGGCCTCGTGACCGCTGGCGTCGAAACGCACATCGTCGAAGATGAAAAACTCGGCTTCGGGGCCGAAAAAGCAGGTATCGGCCAGGCCGGTGCTCTTCAGGTAGGCCTCCGCCTTCTTGGCGATGTGGCGCGGGTCGCGCGAGTAGTTCTGGCGCGTGATGGTGTCCTGCACCGTGCACAAGAGGCTCAAGGTCGGGTGTTTGGTGAACGGATCCATGACCGCCGTCGCAGGGTCCGGGATCAGCAGCATGTCGCTCTGGTTGATCGGCTGGAATCCGCGAATCGACGAGCCGTCGAAGCCGAACCCATCCTCGAAGCTATCCACCTCCAGTCGCTCGAAGGGGACCGAGGTGTGCTGCCACTTGCCCGGCAGGTCGATGAACTTGAGGTCGACCATGACCGCGCCGCTCTTCTTGCCGTATTCGATGACTTCCTTGGGATTCATTGCTTCGTTCTCCTCGGAGCTCGCAGGCTCCGCTCAGATTGCTTCCTCGCCGCGCTCTCCGGTTCGGATTCGCACGGCCTCGTCAATCGGCGTGACGAAGATCTTTCCGTCGCCGATGCGCCCAGTCTTGGCGCTCTTCTCGATGGCATCGATCACCTCTTTGACCATCGCCTCGGGCACGACGATCTCGAGCTTCACCTTGGGCACGAAGTCGACCACGTAGGCAGAACCTCGGTAGACCTCCTTCTTGCCGCCGGTGCGACCGAAACCCTTCACCTCCGTGACCGTCATACCTTGGATGCCGACCTCGGACAGGGCGTCCTTCACCTCGTCGAGCTTGAAGGGTTTGATGATGGCTTCGACCTTCTTCATGACGTACTCCGGCGCGTCCGGCCCAGCGCCGCGCGCCGGACGGGAGTAGCTCCCCCCGTGTTTCGGAATTGTTTCCGACGCACGTCAGAGTCAGGCACAAGTTGTCCACACGTTCACGGCTCGGAAGACTGAGCCAAGAGCGCGGTGATTTCGTCGGAAGGCGCCGGTTTCGCCGCGGCCAGGCCACGAAATGTCTTCGCCCGCGTTCGCCCGATCGGCGGGAAATTGCAGCTCCGACCCCCACCGTACAGGCTGAACATGCCGAAGTCCCACGCGACGCCCGCGGCGCCGCAGGCGCGCCGGGAGCGCGAGAGCAGTCGCATGCCGACCTCGAAACAACGTCCGAGCGCCGCAGCAGTGTCGCCGAGCAGTGAACTGGCGAACTCCTCCCGCGCTCTTGCGTCAGCGATGATGCCGTCGCGCTCCGCACTCGGGATCCAGCTGGCGACGCGTGGGCCTTGATCGAGCGCGACCTGGACCAGACACGCCTCGCGGTGGGGACCGCGCCCGAGGGGTGGATGTCCGAACTGCACGTCCTCCCGAAGTCCGGACTCGTGCAGCGCGACCGTGAGTGTGGCGAGGGCGAGGGAGCGTTGGCTTCCTGGCCAGGCGAGCGGCTCGCAGCTCGGCTCCGTGCATTCGTACAGGCGCTTCGAGGTCGCAGCGAGTGCGCGAGCGATGCCTGCGAAGCGGCGCAGTGCGTGCGGACGCGTCTCGACCCGCGTCCAGCCGCCGCGCGCGACGGAGTAACTCGGTGGAGCAGCGAGCGCCGATGGCTCGGCACACTCCGGCGCGAGCTCGCAGCCGGCAGCCTTGGTGTTCGTGCGGCACTCGGGCACGAGCTCGCGCGAGTACGGCGACTGGCCGGGGTGCCCGTGTTGCAGCATCAGCCCGAGGAGGAGCTCGGCGAGCTCGAGCTTGGCCATGGCGACGACCCTAGAGGCTCTTGGGCGGCGATGGAACCGCGTGGCAGCGCCCGAGCCTCACTCGAGAGCGCCAAGCGATGCACATCGTTCAGGGATTCGGCTTGAGCATTCTGTACGGCGGCAGCGACGGCGGCGGCGGCGGGATCGAGTCGTCGAACGCTTCGGGGTCTTCGTCACCAAAACAGATGCCGAGCTGGCGAGCCGACAAGAGCGCGTCCGAATCGAGCGGCACGGTGCGGTTGTTCGCGGTGCCTTCCGCGAGCGGCACCAGCTTGATCTGGCTGCCACGAACGGCGACCAGCCCGCTTTCCGTGCTCTCGTCGATGAAACGCGTCGCTGCGCAACCGAGGCGCAGCGACAGCACGCGGTCGGTCATCACGGGGCTCCCACCGCGCTGCAAGTGTCCCAGCACGATGCTGCGGGCCTCCTTGCCGGTGCGAGTCTGAAGCTCACCCGCGATCCGCTCGGCGATCCCCCCGAGCTGACCGTGTTCCTTGAACTTGCCGGCCTCCGCCTTGAAGACCGCGGCGCCATCTTTGGGCGTCGCTCCTTCGGCAACGACCACGATGGTGAACCGCCGGTTGATCGCCTCGCGCCAGCGGATCTTGGCGCACACTCGCTCGATTTCGAACGGGATCTCCGGGATCAGAATCGCATCGGCGCCGCCGGCCATGCCCGAGTAGAGCGCGATCCAACCGGCATGTCGGCCCATCACCTCGACCACCATCACTCGCTCGTGCGCCTGCGCGGTGGTGTGCAGTTTGTCGATGGCGTCGCTGGCTGTGGCCACGGCGGTGTCGAACCCAAAGGTGAGATCGGTCCCCGGCAGATCGTTGTCGATGGTCTTGGGGACGGCCACGACCCGGGGCAATCCCCGCTCGAGGAGCTGCGAAGCCAGTCGAATCGAGCCGTCACCGCCGATGGCCACCAGAGCGTCGATGCCCAGCTGCTTGAAGCGAGCCACCACCCTCGCCGACACGTCCGTCGGCACCAGCTCTCCAGATTTCAGCACTGGATAGTTGAACGGGTCGCTCCGGTTGGTGCTGCCCAGGATGGTGCCGCCAAGGTGGTGGATGCCGCGCACCGCGTTGCGGTCCAGGGACACCACACCGTCGGGCTCGTCGAGCAGACCGCGGTAGCCGTAACGGATCCCCAACACCTCCCAGCCGCGGGAGATGCCACTGATCGCAACGGCGCGAATCACCGCGTTGAGCCCGGGCGCGTCCCCGCCCCCGGTGTTGATCGCAATCCTCTTGATCATGGAGGCGAATGTTAGTGTAGACGGGCGGCTCGTTCACGACTCATCGTGCGCGAGTCCGCGGCGCTCTCGCCTAGCCCCGCAGCGATTGCACTCTGGATGAAGCCTCTCCCGCTACCTCTCGAGCTCGGGCAATACCCCACGCCGGTATTTCGTGCGGACCTGCTCTCTACGGAGCACGCCGAGCTGTGGGTGAAGAACGACGGTGTCACTGCCCCCGAATACGGCGGCAACAAGATCCGCAAACTGGAGTGGGTCCTGTCCGAGGTCCGTTCCCGGGGCGCGCGGCGCATCGTCACGACCGGCGCCGGCGGCAGCCACCACGTGCTGGCAACGGCCATCCACGCGCGCAAAATTGACGTTGGGGTCACCGCGGTGCTGTGCCCTCAGCCCTGGACGGAGCACGCCGAGCGGACACTGCGCGCATCGCTGGGCCAGGGCATCGAGGTCCGGAGCGTCGGCTCGATGAGCGGCGTTCCGCTCGGCCTGCTGCGCACGCTCCGCCTCGGTGACTACTACCTTCCGGCCGGTGGCTCGAACACCCTGGGCACCCTCGCTTATGCCCGGGCGGTTGCCGAGCTGCTGGGACAGATCCAGAGCGGTGAGCTGCCGGAGCCCGATGTGATCGTGGCCCCGCTGGGCTCCGGCGGCACCGTGGCTGGGCTGCTCGCGGGCGTACTCCGAGAGGGACTGCCGAGCCGCGTCATCGGAGTGTCCGTCGCCGTGAACGCGGCGCTGGCCCGCTCGATGGTCCTGGTGCTCGCGCGCAGCGCGCTGCGTGCTGACGGCGGCGAGGCGGGGGTGCTGCGGCTGTCCCGAGCCCTCGAGGTCGACGCGGGGCAGCGCGGCGCCGGCTACGGCTACCGCACGGCGGCCGGCGATCACGCAACCGAGCGGGCACACGAGATCGGCTTGACCCTCGACGCGACCTACACCGCGAAGACCTTCGCCCGAGCCCTCGCCGAGGTTCGGCGCCCCTCGGCTCGACGGCGCATCGTCCTGTATTGGCACACCCTGTCCGCCGCCCCCTTCGAGCCGCTGCTAGTCGGCGCGCCACCCCACGTGCCCCCGCCCCTCCGAAAGCTGCTCCCGAGAGCCTGACATTCGCCAAATTCCTTCGGATTTTCGCCGCGCTTCGCTCGTGCTTTCTCGCGCTTCGAGGGCACCCTTGCTAACGTGGCCCCGAAGGCGCCGCCGCGCTTCGAACATCCGGCGCACAGCATGGCTTCCCCCCCTAACAAGTCGCAGGTTCCGGTCGGTACCGTCCTGGAGGGGAAGTTCCGCATCACGAAAGAGATCGGACGCGGTGGCATGGCCACCGTCTACGAGGCGGAGAACATCACCCTCGGCAAACGCGTCGCGGTGAAGATCCTCTCGGCGGAGCTGGTCACCTCTCGCATCGTCCGCGAACGTTTCATTCGTGAGGCCCGCGCGGCAGCCGCGATTCGCAGCCCGAACATCTGCGACGTCTACGACTCGGGCATGTTCGACAGCCGGCCGTTCCTGGTCATGGAGCTGCTGGAGGGCGAGAGCCTCTACGACATGATGACGCGCGTGCGGCGCATCGACGCGGACACGACGCTAGCCGTGATGACCCAGGCCGCGCGGGGGCTGCAGAAGGCCCACGACTCCAGCGTCATTCACCGCGATCTCAAGCCCGAGAACATCTTCATCATCAAGACCCCGGAGGGGGAGATGGTGGTGAAGATCCTCGATTTCGGGCTGGCGAAATTCTACGAACAAACGGGAGAGGCGGCGTCACCGCGACTGACCCGCGAGGGAGCGCTGTTCGGCACCCCCGCGTACATGAGCCCGGAGCAGGCCAAGGGGCAGGGTGAGGTCGATCTGCGGGCCGATCTGTGGGCACTCGGCTGCATCGTGTACGAGTGCCTGACCGGCACGACGGTCTGGAACGTGGATCAAGGGGTGGCGATGATCCTGGCTCAGATCGCCGGAGCACCGATCCCGAAACCCTCGAAGCTGCTGCCCGATCTGCCCGCGCGGTTCGACTCGTGGTTCACGAAGGCACTGGAGCGCGACCCCGAGAAACGCTTCCAGACCGCGAAGGAGTTCGCGGAGACCCTGGCCGAGGCGCTGCAGCCCGCGACCAGTGTCTCACCTCCGGCTTGGCGGCAGAGCTCTGCGCCGAGCGCCGAGGAGGGTGCGCTCGTGGACCTGCTCGTGAACCAGAGTCAGAGCGGGATCCCGCCAGCGCGACCGGCACCGAGCCCCGCCGACGCAGTGCTCACCAACACTCCCTCGCCGGCCAAAAAAAGCGGCATGGGCGCGATTTGGGCGTTGCTTGCCGTGGCATCGCTCGCACTCGGTGGCTATGCCGCTTGGTTCTACGGCCTCTTCCCTCGCCCCCCCGTCGCACGACCGGCAACGAGCCTACCGACGGCGAGCGCGAGCGTCGCGCCCGCGCCCTCGGCTAGCGTACCGACGTACGACAGACCGCTCGAGACCGACGCCTACGCAAAGTCCGTCGCCCAAGCGCAAGAGCTCATGCAAAACGGGCAGGGTGATGCGTCTCTCGCGGCCTTCAAAGAGGCGTTCAACAACGGCGGCTCGGGTGTGTCACGCGGCCTGCTCAGCCAGGCCGCGGTGGCGATCCCCAACTCCGACGGCAAATGCAAGGCGATGGCCCTCGGTCGGCCTCGACCCTTCGACCGGACGACGCCGAGCTCACGACCGGACATCGCCGTCACGACCGTGGGGCCCATCGTGACTTGGGTCGACAATCAACAGGATGCCACGCGCCGCCAGGCCTTCACCACCGTTCTCGACACCGCCCTTCGCCGAGTGGCACCGGCTCGACTCGTCACGCCCGAGGCAAGCTCTGCGCGCCACACCCAGCTGCTCGTTGCCGGCAACCGGCTGGCGCTCTTGTTCTGGGACGATGGCGGGGCCGATCCGGGAGTTCACGCGAGACTGCTCGAACCCGACGGGCGCATGGCCGGTCCGTCCCGACGCATTTCCGAGGCCAAGCGCGCCGAGTTCTACCCAAGCTTCGATCGCGGCGCAGACGGTTCCTATTGGGTGGTCTGGGAGCAGGCCGTCGACGACGGCGTCGACTTGGTCGCGCGCCATCTGTCGCACGAGGTCGAGCCGCTGGGTCCGATCACGAGATTGACGGCATTGGGCTCCGGACGGGATGGCCACGGCGCGCTGGCGAGCCGCCCCAGCTTGGCCATCGCGGAGAGCGGCCTGGTCATCTCGTTCATGCTCGAGCGCGACAAGAAACGTCGCGTGATGATCCTCGATGTTCCGTTCACGGACTCGGCGCTCGCGACGGGCGTCAAGATAGACGGAAAGAAGAAGACGGAAGACCGCCACCTCGGCAAGTTGATCGCGGTGAGCCCGACCCGCGGCACCCGCGGCGAGGCGCGCATCGTATGCGACAAGGCCGAGTGTTTCGTGGCCTGGGACGACGACAAGGCCGGAGCCTTCGCGGGCTTCTTCAACCTCGAGAAGTCGCAGACCATCTGGCACCGTGAGTTCGCCCGAGGTGGCTCCGCGCCCTCGATCGCGAAGAGCCCGACCGGCGCAATGGTCGCCTATTTCGAGGGCAATCGCGTCAAGCTCGCGAGCATGACCCGCGACGGCGTCGAGCCGGCCGGGGTGATCGCAAAAGTGGGCGGGACGCAGCCCTACCCGGCGATCGCCGCGGGGGCGAAGGCGGGTCAGTGGTATGTTTCGTGGAGGGACTACGAATCGGGGCACCTCGAACCCTACGTAGTCCGGGCTGAGTGCCAGTGAACCGCCCAAGCTCGTCGCCCCCGCCGCAACGCCTGGCGCCCCCAACGCACCAGCTGCTGTCGATCCCCGCGCGCGCAGCGCTGCGGCGTGCTCCCGTGGAGACCCCGCGCCTCTTGCTCTGTCCCATCGACGCGAGCGACGGACAGGACTTGTGGCAGGCCGTCGATGGCTCACGCTGGCACCTGGAGCGCTGGCTACCGTGGGTTCCGTTCAACAACACGACCGAGGCCAGCCAACGCTACGCTGACGCTTGCGCGGCGGATTGGGACGCGGGCCGGGCCGTGCGTTTTGCCATTCGTGACCGTGCCAGCCGGGAGCTGCTCGGGGTCGCGGGGCTGGACTCGTGCATTCACCTGCACCGCTCGTGTGAGCTGGGCTACTGGCTACGTCGGGACGCAACGGGGCGCGGGCTGATGACCGAGGCTGCACGCGCCACCATCGATTTCGCGTTCGCGCGCATGGGCGTTCATCGCATGCGCTGCGCAGCCGCCACCGACAACCATGCGAGTCTGCGCGTCATCTCCCGCCTCGGCTTTCGCTTCGAGGGGATCGCGCGGCAGGCGGAGTTCGTCGGGTCGCGTTGGTTAGACCACGCCGTGTTCGCGCGGCTGGCGACGGACCCGTGAGCAGCGCGCCGCGTCCCGAGCTACGAAGGGGCCTCCGTTTTCTTCCGCTGGCGCCCCTGGCGGTGGTCGTGTTGGGCATCGCAGCCGCCATCGTCGTTTCGTGGGTCGGCATCCGGCAGCTCGACGAACAAACCGAGACCTCGGCCAGGCGCTCGGCAGAGCTCTTGGCTCGGGCGCTGGCGGCGCGCCTCTCCGCGACCGAACCCACACAATACTCTGCGGTGATCGCCCGCGCGGCTCAGCGCTCCGGCATGGATGTGGCCGTCGTGGATGCCGGCGGCCGAGTCACTCTGGGCGGCGCGTCGGCGCCCACGCCGGCAGACCTCGAAGCGAGCGGGCTTGCAGCGGATAAAACCACTTCGGCATGGGTGGTGACACCGCTCCGCGGGGGTCGAGTCGCTGTACGTTCCAGTCGTGGCGCGGTCCGCGCCGAGCGCGGCTCGCTGCTCGCGTCGGTCGCCGCCCTGACGTGGATCCTGGTCGGGGCGGCCGCGCTGGTTGCCTTCTCCATCGCCCGCGACGTCCGGTCCGACGTCGAGTACGTGCGCGACCGAATCATCGAGATGGCCCGCGAGGCCGCGGCCCCCGCAGGGCAGCTCATCCCGGTCCGCAACATCGACCAGGTCGGGATGTTGACCGCCGCGTTCAACAGCCTGGTCGAACGCTTCACTGCGGCGGAGCGCGCGTATCATCAGGATCTCGCCGGCGCTCTGGCCTACGATCGCGACCGCAGCGCTTTCTTGGCGGCGCTCTCCCACGAGCTGCGCGCCACTGAACGCGATCTTGGGCTTCGCCGACGTGCTTCTGGCCGAAGTGGACGGCCCCCTCAGCGCCGACGCGCGCGAGAACCTGGAGGTCGTGCGCGGGAGCGGCCAGCACCTGCGTGAGCTGATCGACGACATCCTCGAGCTATCGGCCCTGGAGAGCGGTGAGCTCGAGCTGTCGTGCCAGGAGGTCGAGGTCCTGCCGATCGCCGAGGACGCGGTGCGAGAAGCGCGCATCAATGCCCAGGACAAACCGCTGGAGGTACGGCTCGAGGGAGCGAGTGTATCTGCCTTCGGGGATGCCCGGCGCATCCGACAGATCTTGGCCAACGTCGTGGGCAACGCGGTCAAGTTCACCAGTGAAGGCTGCGTCACGGTCGATGTCGCAGCGGAGTCCGATCGCTGGGTGCGGATCCGTGTCAGCGACACCGGCCCGGGCATCGCCCCGGAAGACCAGGCCGGGATCTTCGATGAATATCGGCAAGCGGGGGACCTCGCGGCGCGGCGCGCGGGTTCGGGCCTGGGTCTGGCGATCACCAGGCGCCTGGTCCAAATGCACCACGGCACGATCGACCTCGAGAGTGAGCTGGGGCAGGGCAGCGTCTTTCGCATCTGGCTGCCCCGGCGAGCGCCGGACCCGGTGCCCGGGGAGGACGAAGCGTGAGACCTCGTCCCCACGAGCTGCTGGTGCGAGTGCTCGGCTGGCAGCTGGCGTTTGCGATCGGAACGGCCGTGCTCGTCGCGCCGCTCGTTCCCCGACTCTTGCTGCTGGCGGGCGACGTACAGGCCGCCATCACGCGTGTCCTTCTGTATGCGGTCGGAACGGGTGGCGTCGTGGCGCTCGTTCACAACGCGGTGGTGCTCAACCGCCACCGTGACCTGCTCGAGCAGCTCCGGGCGGGTTCTCGCGACGTCGCTTCGACGGACGTGGCCGCGCTCGCCGACGACGGCGGTCGCATGGTCACGGGGTGGCTCGCGCCGCCGCTCGCTGGGCTGGCCCTGACCGGCACACTCTTCCGGCCCTCGTTGATCGACCTGACGACCGGAGTCAGCGCCGCGCTGCTCGGGACGGTATTCGTCGCGGCGGCCAGCCTCCCGCTCAGTGTGCTGACCCGAGGTGCGTTCGCCCGCACACTCGAGCGCGCGCCACCGGACGCCGTGCGCTCGGTGGTGGACCGTGAGGAGAAGCTGGGCTCCTTGAAGCGGCACATTCCGCGCCGCCTGCTGTTCGCGGTCGCGCTCCCGGTCGCCTTCATCTCCATCGGCGCAGGGCTCGTCACCAACGCCGTGGTGCGGCGCGCCGACGAGCGTGAGCGCGAGTCCGCCGCCCGACTCCTGTCGCGCGCAGCGCTCGACGCAACACCGGGAACGCTGGAGGCCGCTGGTGTAGAGGAGGCCATCCTCGTCGCCGAGCGCGCAGGTTACATCGTGACGCTCAATCGCTGGGTCGCGCCGGCGCACACGAGCCACGAACCCGGCGGGGCGATCGAGGTCTCGACCCCCATCGAACAGGGCACGGCGCACGTCCGGTTTGGAGCCTCGATCTTGGGGGTGTTCAGCCCCGTCAGCATGGTGGTGGCGCTGCTCGCCATCGCTTTGGCCGCCGTCTTCGGCCTGGCGCTCGGACGCATGTTGCACGACGACATCGCCATCGCGACGCGCGGCGTGCGCCTGCTCGGCACCGACACCGTGATCGGCGGCAACACCCGGGTGATGCGTCCCGTACGCTTCCGGCTGGTCGAAGAGCTGGGCCTCGCCATCGAACGTCTAGCCGACCGTTATCGGGTCTTCGCCCGGGCGCAGGAGCGCGCGATCGCCGCGCGCGAGAGAGCCGCACGCATGCGCGGCCTGTTCTTCGCCAGCGTGAGCCACGATCTGAAGAGTCCGCTGAATGCAATCTTGGGGTTCACCGATCTGGTACGCGATTCGGAGGAGCTCAGCTCCGGCCAGATCGAGAGTCTCGATCTGGTCGCCCGACGCGGGCGGGAGCTGCTCGCGCTGATCGAGACGATCCTCGATGCCTCCCGCGTCGAGGCGGGACAGCTCACCCTCGTGCGCGAGCCCGTGCGTGTCGCCGATTTGTTCGACGAGGCGCTGGCCAAGGGGCGCGACCTCGGCGGCGACGGGCAGGTGGAGGTCGTCGCGGAGATCGTCGAGGGTGTGCCGGAGCTCAACGTCGACCGGCTGCGACTGACACGAGCCCTCGCCACCATCATCGGCCACGCGCTGCGCTCGAGCGAGAAGTCCCACGTGCGCATGCGCGCCGCGCCATCGCGGGCCGGGGGCGCACGGGTCGACGTCGAGATCCCGAGCACCCGCCTCGGGGCGCGGGAGCTGGCGAGCATGCTCGACCCGAACCCGAACCCGGGCGAGCGGGAGCACCGCGGGCTGGCCCTCGGGCTATCGCTGGCCCGCTCGGTCATCGAGCTGCACGGCGGCACCGTCACGGTCACCGATCGCGGCCAAAAAGGCAGTGTGTTCACCGTGCGGATCCCGCTCGGCCCCGCGGCTTGACCGACAATCCTGCTTTGTCGGCTGGTCCTGTGCTCCCTATGATTGCCGCATGACGGATCTCGACCAGATGGACGCCACCGGCCTCGCAGAGCTGGTGCGAACCAAAAAAGCGACACCCCTGGAGCTGGTCGAACACGCCATCCTTCGCATCGAAAAGCTGAACCCGAGCATCAACGCCGTGGTCACGCCCATGTTCGACGAGGCACGCCGCGCCGCAAAGGGGCCAATCCCCGATGCCCCCTTCGCGGGTGTCCCGTTCTTGGTGAAGGACATCTTGGCGTCGGTCGAAGGGGTGCGTTTCACCTCCGGCTCGCGGCTGCTCTCGGACTTCATCGCTCCCGAGGACAGCGTGCTGGTCGAGCGCCTGCGCAAAGCCGGCTTCATCTTCGTCGGCAAGACCAACGTGCCCGAATTCGGTTTCCTCCCCACCACGGAGTCGATCCTGTTCGGGGCCTGCAAGAACCCTTGGGATCTCACGCGCTCGACCGGCGGTTCGAGCGGCGGTTCGGCCGCAGCGGTCGCCGCGCGCATGGTGCCCGCGGCGCATGCCAACGACGGCGGCGGCTCGACCCGCATCCCCGCCGCGTGCTGCGGCCTGTTTGGTCTCAAACCCACGCGCGGACGCACCACCCTCGCCCCCGCCTTGGGCGATGTGATGGGAGGACTCGTGGCCGAGCACGCGGTGACCCGCTCGGTGCGCGACAGTGCCGCCATTCTCGACGCGACTCACGGCCCGTCCATTGGTGACCCGTACTTTGCGGTGCCTCCCGTCCGCCCTTACGCGGAAGAGGTCCGGACCGCGCCAGGCCGATTGCGCATCGGAATTTCAGGCCAGTCCATCAGCAACGTGCCGGTGCACGACGATTGTCTCGCCGCGCTCGAAGCCACCAAACAACTTTTGATCGAGCTCGGTCACGACGTCGTCGACCGCGAGATCTTCCTGCCAGCGGACATGTTCCTGGAGGCGTTCAGCGTGCTGTGGACGGCGGGTGCTGCTGCCACACTCGCCGGGCTCTCGTTGATGACCGGACGCATCGTCACGCCGGAGAACGTCGAGCCGATGAGCCTTGCACTGGCGGAAGCAGGGAAACAACGCGGCGCCCACGAGTACCTGGTTTCGATCGCCATCCTTCAGCGCCTCAGCCGCGAGTGGGCGAAACAGCGGGCGGATCTGGACGTCCTGGTCACCCCGACGCTGGCGCAGCCACCGCTGCCGCTCGGCAGCTTCGATCAACCGGACAACCCCCTGGCGGGACTGTTCTTGGCCGCAGAGTACGCGCCGTTCACACCAATACAAAACATGACGGGGGAGCCGGCGGCGAGCCTGCCCCTGCACGTCAACGCCGACGGGTTGCCGATCGGCGTGCAGCTCGTCGGCCGCTACGGAGACGAGGCCACGCTGTTCCGTCTGTCGGCCCAGCTCGAGGAGGCGCGCCCCTGGGCTTCGCGCATTCCAGCCATCGCGCGCTGATCGCCGCGTCCCTGCTCCTGTTCGGGTCCGGAGCGCGGGCGGAGCCAACTTCGCCGCACAAACCGCCGCCGACGCCCGACGACTTGTCGGGCGTCGAGCGACAAGAATCGGAGCCGGGCGACGCCGCCCGGCGCGCGGCCAACGTCGTCTTGTTCGTGCCGCGGGTGGCGACGGAGCTGTTCTTCATCGCCACCGGGACCGCCATCGGCTTGATCGACGAGGAGCAGATCGTGCCCCGCGTCGACGACATGCTGAACCCGGGGGACGGCGAGGTCCACATCTTCCCAACCGCCTTCGCCGAGACCGGAGCTGGCGTGAATGTCGGCGCTCGCATCATCGGCCGCGTCGACAACGTGGCGACGACCGTTCGTTTCGGCTTCGGCGGAACCCACGACTTGGTCGCCGAATCCCGACTCCGACTCGCCTTCCGCGAGCCACTGCCCTTTGCGCTGTCCCTCGAGGCGCTGCACGACGAGCGCTCGTCGATCGGATTTCTCGGGCTCGGACAGGAGCCGGAGAAGGACACCCGCAATGCGTATCGAAGCACGGCGCCGTCGCATGGGGCGTCCTACGGCGAGCAGCGCGAACGTTTCATCGCTGGCACTGGAGTGCGGCCTGCCAACGACAGTGAGCTGTTCATTTCCACCAGCTTCACCCGCCGCCGCCTGATGAACCCGGCGGACGGCAGCGACAGCCTCGCCGATGTCTTCGAGGACGGCAGTGTCCCTGGCGCCTACGGCTTGGTGCAGACGGTCTACAGTGAGCTCGCGTTTCGACTCGATACCCGGCGGTCGCGCGCCGGTCCCGAGCCCGGATTTCTGTTCGAGACCTACGCTGGCCGCGGGGACGGTTTGGGTGAGTCCAAGCACAATTTCGTGCGGGCGGGCGGCAGGGTCGCGGGGTTCTTCCCGATCCTCTCCCGGGGCAACGTGCTCTCGCCCAAGCTCGTGCTCGACGGGCTCTCGGTGACCGAGGGGCCGGTGCCGTTCGTCGAGCTGCCTCGGCAGTCCGATTTCCGCGGCTTCGACAACCGGCGAGACTACGTGTCGGCCGTAGCCTCCCTCGACTATCGCTGGGCCATCGCTCGTTACGTTGCGGCACGCGCGTTCGGCGACGTAGCCACGGTGGCGCCGCGGGTGAACGCGCTCAGCCTCGAGGCCTTGCGCTACGACGCGGGCTTCGGCTTCGACATCTACAGCAGGAGCTCGTCGCTCGGGTCACTGGCGGTCTCGGGCAGCCCCGACGGCATGCGGTTCATTCTCTACTTCGGAGTGGCGTCGTCCTTTGGCGATCGCCAACACAGGAGCTGATGCCGCGCTCGAACCTCGAACTGGCGCTCACCCTCGCTGTCCTCTCGGCAGCCGGCTGTGCCTACCAACCGGCGCGCTTTCGGGATCAACCGCCGCTCACGAGCGCGGGGGACACTCGACCGATTGCCGTGCCACGCCGTACTCCATTCGTGGAGGCGTTCTACCTTTCGGACGTCTTCCTGCGGCGCCCCCTCGTCGACGCGCTCGATGCCGAGCGCTTCCCGTTCGCGCGCGACGTGAGCTCATTGGATGAAGTGCCACCCTCTGCCTGGTTTGCACCGTTGCCGCTCGAGCCGCGAGCATTCGAGCGCGCCTACGCGGTGGACGGTCCGCCGGTCGCACCGGTGCGGGTCGAAGGTGGAAGCAACCCGAAACGCCTGTTCGACGCACGCGGGCGCGAGTACCGGATCGTGACGGACCACCGGGGCCTGCCCGAGGTGGACACGGCCGCACAGCTGATCGCCAGCCGGCTCGTACGAGCGATCGGATACCTGACACCCGAGGCCTGGCTCGTCGACCCGAAAGACCTGGGGCTGGTTGGCGTCGGCGGCGCGAGCGCGCCGCTCTGGGTCGCCGTGCGCTGGCCCTTGGGGGCAAATCTGGGCCCGACTGACATGACCTACACGCGCAGCGACGACCCGAACGATCGGATCGCCCACCGCGATCGACGAACACTCCGCGCTTTGGGCGTCGTCGCAGCGTGGCTCGATCTGCGGGAGCTCGGGCCAACCCGCCTGGTCGACGCCTACGTCGGAGCTCCCGGACGCGGTCATGTTCGACACTTCGTCGTGGGGCTGCACGACGCCCTCGGGGCCGCGGCCCTCGCGCCCTCTCACTCCCACGAGACGGCCGTCGGGCCCGTACGCGGGAGCACCGTCGAGAACCTGTTCACGCTGGGGTTGCGGCGCCCAGCCGAGCGCCGAGCCAATCCGGCGCGCACGCTGCGGGTGTTGTCGCCAGTGGTGAACACCCACTACGAGCTGGGACACCCCTACGAACCGGTCAACCGCCTGCTTGCATCCGACGGGTACTGGATCGCAAAACGATTGGAGCAGATCCCGTCGGCGCTGCTAAAGGAGAGCGTGCGCGCCGCTGAATTCTCGGCTCCGGAGCTCGAGCGCCACGTGCTCCACGCCCTCGAGGCGCGGCGGCGGAAGCTGGTGTCCTACTGGTTCGCTCAGGTCACTCCGTGTGAGGTCGAGAGTGTGCATGGGCGAACCCTCACGTTCACCGATCGGGCGCTCCGCGCCCGGCTCGAGAGCCCGGCGATCACCCGCTATGAAGTACGGTTCCTGGGCGAAGACGGCCGCGAGCTCTCCCCTCCCCGGAGGCTGCGCACGCAGACTCATCAGCTGGTGCTCGAGGCTCCGGAGCTCGCGTCCGACTACATCGTGGTGAGGCTCACCGCGGAGCGGCGGGGAACGCGAGTGCCTCGGGCGTTCGAGGCCCATTTCAAGGCGGAGGGCGGCGAGCTGCGTCTGCTCGGCGTCCGACACTGAGCGAAACCTCACTTCAGCGCGCGATCACGACGTAGGTCCCCGCGCCGTGGCGTCCTCCGGGTCCCGCCCCACCCCAACCGGTCGGGACCGTGGGGGAGGTCCAGTCGAACAGCCACTTGCCGTCCCTGGGTGACACGTTCACGCAGCCGGCGCTCATCGGCTCGCCGAAGTCCTCGTGCCAGTACGCCGTGTGCAGCGCGAACGGAGCGTTGAAGTACTGGGTGTACGGTACGTCGGCGATCCAGAATTTGCGGTTCTCGCCGTACTCCGGGCTCATGGTCGTCGCCCGATGTTTGAAGGTGATGCGGTACACGCCGAGTGGCGTCGTGCTCATCTTCACCGGATCCTTGCCCTTGATCGGCACGCCGCCGGCACCGGGCGACGCCAAGGTGGCGTACACCGCGCGTTTGTCCTCGAACGCGATCAGGGTTCCCTGGGTGATGCTGTGCAGGATCCACTTCGACCCCGCAGCCACTCCGATCGGCAGCTGCTCCCGCTCACGGATCACCGTCGCGTCGTCCTCGGCGACCCACACGATCTGCTGCCCGACGCGTTCGCGCGTGGCGAGAAAACGCTTTCCATTCGCTTCCGCCGCGTCGACACCTGGATCGAGCTCGACGTGGCTGCGGGCCGCAAAGCTCGCTCCCGTGGGCTCGAAACCCGTCTCGACGCGCCGCAACTTGGGTCGAGGTCGAGCGCGGAAGAACGCCAGCGGAAGGCGGTTGTCCTTGCCCAGAGCCACACCTCGGAACTCGCTCACCCGGAACGGGCGCACTCGATCGGCCGGGACGACGGTTCCGTCGGAGCTGAGCAGATAACTCCGACCTTCGTGGGTGAAGGCTGCGCTGTACGCGAGCATCGAGCCGTGGGGGATCTGCCGACGCATCACCTCGAGCGGGTGCGCTTCGCCGGCGCTGCCGCCGTCGCCCAGGAACCAGGGCACGGGCCCGGTATCGGCCACCGTGCGCACCTCGGCCAGCTTCTCGTGTCCGCGATTGCCCCAGGCCTGCGGTTTGAACTTGCCCGCCTCGCCAAAGGCCGGGCGTTCTTTCTCGACTTCCTTCGCCGTGGGCAGCCGGCGGTACATCGGCGCGCCATTCGACAGCGCAAACTCGAACGGCATCAAGGTGGTCCGCGGCGCTGCTGCGGCCATGGCTCGCAACCAGCGTGAGCTCCCGCTGTCGCTCGCCGTGCGATCCATGCACACCCAACCGTAGGGTTCGACGGGCTGGTAGACACCAGCGCAGCCCGGCCCTTTCACCGGCTCGTCGGCTCGCTTGGCTACCGACTGACCCAGGCGCACGTAGCCAAGGGCGTTCTTCGTGCGTTTGGGCTCGGCATAGATCCACGTGGTCTGCCCTCGGCTCCAGATGCGCGCCTCGGGCTTGGCCGATGCCTGTTCGGCGCTCGGTACGTCCGCGAGCGCGTGTGCTGCCAACGCGAGCACGAACAGGAAGGGAACAGCGCGGGCCATGAGCAAGCGGACCTTGCCTGTCCGCACCTCGGAGGCATGGCATGGCCAGGCCGGGATGCCCAGAGTAGAGTCCGGCCGCCGATGGCCGCCCGCAAAAAGCCAGCCGATGAAGCCCCGATACCCGCCGCCGAGCGCGTGCTCGCTCCCGTCGCCGGCGGCGACGACGAACGCTTCGATCGCCTGTTCCGCCCCGAGTCGCTCGACGAGTTCATCGGCCAAGACAAACACAAAAAGAACCTGCAGGTGTACGTCGAGGCGGCCAAACGTCGCGCAGAGCCGCTGGACCACATCCTCTTGTGCGGTCCACCGGGCCTTGGCAAGACCACCCTCGCTTACATCCTGGCCAAGGAGATGGGCGTCGAGGTCTGCGTCACCAGCGGACCCGCGGTCGAGCACAAGGGAGTGCTCACCGGACTGCTCACGCGCCTTCAGCGTGGCGACGTGCTCTTCATCGACGAGATCCATCGGCTCAGCGCGCCGGTCGAAGAGGCGCTCTACCCCGCGATCGAGGACTTTCGCATCGACGTCATGATGGGGGACGGCGCCTACGCCGAGAGCATTCCCCTGGATCTAAAGCCGTTCACGCTGGTCGGAGCAACCACGCGCACCGGGCTCCTGACCAAGCCGCTCCAGGAGCGTTTCGGCGTGACCCTGCGGCTGGATTTTTATCCACCGGAAGATCTCGAACGCATCATCTCGCGCAGCGCCCGGCTGCTCGGCGTGCCGTGCAAAGCCGCCGGCGCGCGGGAGCTGGCGCGCCGCTCCCGCGGCACCCCTCGCGTCGCCAACCGGTTGCTCCGCCGCGCCCGCGACTTTGCAGAGATCGAGGGCAACGGCGAGATCGACGACGCGATCGTCGAGCTGACCTGTGACCGCCTCGAGGTCGATGGCGGAGGCCTGGACGAAATGGATCGACGGCTGCTCGGGATCTTGATCGAGCACTACGACGGCGGCCCGGTAGGAGTCGAGACGATCGCCGCGGCAATGGCCGAGCCCCGCGACACCATCGAAGACGTGTACGAACCCTACCTATTGCAACAGGGTTTCTTGGGCCGCACGCCGCGCGGTCGCGTGGCGACCAAGAAGGCCTACGCCCACCTGGGTATCGAGCTCGACGGGCGCGGCGGTCAGGGCAAGCTGTTCTGATCGGTTCTGGGTCGGTGCGCTGCGCGCCGCGCCCACGTCCAGCTCCAAGTCGCGGCGCACAAGTGGCGGGACTCGCGCTCGTGCTTGCTCGCGGACAGAAGCTCGCGCATTCTAGAGACCATGCGTCGAGTTTTGTTGGCGGTGTCGAGCCTGGCAGCGCTGGGTTGCAGCAACCTACTTGGCTACGACGACGTGGAGTTCGGCGCGACGGGCGGGAGCGCGGCAGGCGGTGCCGGTGGCAGCCAGAGCGGTGGCGCCGGCGGAGCCGCGGGCGCGGCGGGCGTGACCAGCGGTGGCAGCGCCGGACAGGCCCCAGGCGGTGGGGGCGTCGCAGGCAGCACCAGCGGCGGTGGCACGACCAGCGGCGGCGGCACGACCAGCGGAGGCGGCACGACCAGCGGCGGCGGCACGACCAGCGGCGGCGGCACGACCAGCGGCGGCGGCGGCACGACCAGCGGCGGCGGCGGCACGACCAGCGGCGGCGGCACCACGGGCAGCGGAGGTGCAACGAGTGTGTGCGCCCGCTGGAAGGCCGACCGCGCCGACATGAGCGAGGGCACGTGGAGCGGCAGCACGGCGAGCTGCACCGCGGGCGACGTCACCGCTGCGGGTCGGGCCAACGCCCTGAAGATCGTGAACCTCTACCGGTTCCTGGCCGGGTTGCCGGAGGTCACCAACAACCCGGCGACGGATGCCCAGGCCCAGGAGTGCGCGCTGATGATGCAGGCCAACGGGCAGCTCAGCCACACACCACCCGCGAGCTGGAAGTGTTACTCGGCGACGGGCGCCGGCTCCGCGGGCAAGAGCAACATCGCAACGACGCCCGGCGTGAAGGCGGTCGATCTGTACATGGCCGATCCCGGCAACCCGACGACCATCGGTCACCGGCGCTGGATCCTGTCGAACTCGTTGGGGCCAATTGGCCTCGGTACCGCCAGCGGATATTCGTGCATGCAGGTCATCGGCGGCAGTGGCAAGGCCGCCAAACCCTACATGCCGTTCCCGCCTGCGGGTGAGGTGCCCGTGCAGATGTTCACCGCCTCATTCCAGAACCTCGACTCGACGGGCTGGACCATCCAGAGCGACAGCATCGTGCTCTCCGGCGCCCAGGTCACCGTGACCGACGCGGGCGCCAACAAACCCGTGACGGTCACCCAGTTGCTCGGGGGTTACGGCAGCAAATATGCGCTGCGCTTCAACCCGCAGGGCTGGACCTCGCAAGCCGGGCACACCTACACGGTCTCGGTCAGCGGAGTCAGCCAGCCCATCAACTACGACGTGAAAGTCGTCAGCTGTAACTGACCCGCGGCGCCGGCAAAACGCCACATTGGCCGGCGTTTTGTCGCGCGCGCCCTGACATTCCGCCCTCGGCTTGCCCCGGATCTGGCCGCCTGGGATAATCTGGATCCAACCAGGCGCCGCGCCGGCCTCCCGGACGGCGAAGCCACAACCGCGGACGAACGCCACGAGCACTCAGAGCAAAGCCCTCGGAAAATACCGACTGATAGCCCGCCTTGGACAGGGCGGCATGGCGGAGGTGTTTCTGGCGGCCGCGGCCGGCCCGGCGGGTTTCAACAAACTCCTGGTCGTCAAGCTGATGAAGCCGGAGTTGCTCGAGGAGCCCGAGCACAAAGCGATGTTCCTCGACGAAGGCAAGCTCGCCGCTCGCCTCAATCACCCGAACATCGTCCAGACCCACGAGGTGCAGATCGAGGGTGACCACTACTTCATGGCCATGGAGTATCTCGACGGGCAGCCGCTCCACCGCATTCTCCGCCGCGCCCACAAGACCCAGACCTACTTGCCGCTGCACTGGCACCTCCACTTCCTGTGTGAGGTGCTCTCCGGCCTCGAATACGCGCACGAGCTCAAGGACTACGACGGCACGCCCCTCAAGCTCGTGCACCGCGACGTCACTCCGCACAACGTCTTCGTCACCTATACCGGTCAGACCAAGCTATGCGATTTCGGCATCGCCAAGAGCATGGTCTCGTCGGTCGAGACCCGCGCCGGCATCCTGCGAGGTAAGGTCGCCTACATGCCACCCGAGCAGGTGCTCGGCGCCAAGGTCGACCACCGCGCCGATCTGTTCTCCGTGGGGGTCATGCTCTGGGAGGCCATCACGGGCACGCGGATCTGGGACGGCTACGCCGAGATCCAGATCATGCAGGCGCTGAGCCAGGGCGAGATCCCCAAAGTATCCAGCGTGGATCCCAAGGTCGATCCGGAGCTCGAGCAGGTCGTGAACCGAGCGTTGGCGGCGCGCCCGGAAGATCGCTACCAAACCGCCCACGAGTTTCGCGCGGCCCTGGAGAACTTCCTGTTCAGCCACACCGCCCGAGTCGATCCGCGCGCGCTCGGCGACTGGATCGGGAAACAGTTCGAGAAAGAGCGCGCCGGACTCCAGTCCGTGATCCAAGATCAACTGACGGGTCGCCGCGAAGCACCAACGAACTTCGACTCGTTGCCCCCCGCACACGTGCTCAACAGCGACTCGAACCCCTCGCGTTCCGCCAGAGCGCAGTACCTCGGGTCCGCGCCATCGGGCGTGGGCACCTCGGGCGGCGCGATGCAGCTCGGAAGCCACACCATCCCCTCGGTGGAGGTCCAGGCCCCGCGACCCCGGCGGACCTACGCCGCGGCCATCGGCGTCGCGGCGGCACTGTCGGTGTTTCTGGTCGTTGCCGGCTCGGTGCTCGCCATTCGCATTGCCAACCGACCCGAACCCCAGAGCCCGGATGTGGAGCCGGTGAAGCCTGTCGCCGCGACCGACCCCGGCGCCAACACTCGGGCGCCGACCACGGCGCCGACGGCCACCGGAGCGTCCGCCCAGGTCCGCCTGCGGGTGGTGATCGAGCCGGAGTCCGCAAAACTCACCCTCGACGGTGTGCCGGTGACGGCTCGGCCGTACGCCGCGGATCATCCGAAGAGCAGCGACGACCACGAGCTCAAGGTCGAGGCACCGGGATATGAGACGGAGAACCGGGTGATCCGCTTCGATCGCAACCTCGAGCTGCAGATCGCCCTGAAGAAGCTCTCCGGCAAGGGACCCCGTGGGCCAGTCATCGCGGCGCCACCGCCCAAGCCGGACGAGCCGGAGATCAAGCTCAAGAAGAAGCCGCCGTCGACTCAGCTCGATCCGGACGACCCATGGAAGTGACCCGCTCGCTCTCGCGTCTCGCCGCGTTGTTCGTGGCCTGTGCAGTGTTGTTCTCCCCGACTCCGAGCTTCGCCGACGGAAGCAAGGCGGACGACCAAGCGGAGGCCCGCACTCGCTACAAGAAGGGCCTCGATCTCTACGAGGAGGGCGCCTTCGACGCAGCGCTGACAGAGCTTCAGCGCGCCTACGATTTGGCGCCTTCGTACAAGATCCTCTACAACATCTCGTTGGTCTATCTGCAGATCAACGATCACGCCGGTGCGCTTCGTTCATTCAAGAAGTACCTGGCGGACGGCGGCAAAAAGGTCGATC
This sequence comes from Myxococcales bacterium, assembly GCA_016706225.1. Lineage (NCBI taxonomy): Bacteria > Pseudomonadati > Myxococcota > Myxococcia > Myxococcales > Myxococcales bacterium. Next base: position 556,488 of record JADJKB010000005.1, on the reverse strand, counting down.
AAAAACGCCGAGCGGAGATCGACAAGGAGATCGCCAAGCTCCAGACCCGCGTCGCCAGCGTCGACGTCAAGGTCAACGTCGATGGTGCGCAGGTCAGCCTGGACGACCTCGAGGTCGGCGAGACCCCGCTGGACCAGCCACTGACCGTCAACGCGGGCAAGCGCAAGATCAGTGTGTCCAAGAGTGGGTACGCAACGGTGAACAAGGTCGTGGTGGTTGCCGGTGGTGACAAGAGCTCGCTCACGCTGGAGCTGCGCCAAGGCTCGAGCCCCGCCACGCCGCAAACAGGGGGCGTCACCAAACCGAGACCGAGCACTCCGGAGAAGAAGCGGCCGGAGGCCGATTCCGGGCGCGAGATCCCCTGGCTCTGGTGGGGTGTGACTGGAGGCCTGGCGACCGGGACGGCGGTCTTTGGTGTGCTCGCCCTGGGCGCCCAGAATGATCTCGACGCGAAGAAGAAACACCCAGCCAGCAAACAATCGCTGGACGACTCTGCATCCAAGACCCGGACGCTGGCCATCGTGACCGACGTGTTCTTGGTCGGCACGCTGGCCGTCGGCGGTTACGCCTCCTACCTGACCTTCATCAAGTCGCCGGACGACCCCAAACACGACAAGTCCGCGACGAACGTGGTCGTGGGTGTGGGTCCAGGCAGTGTCAGCGTGGCCGGCACGTTCTGAGCGGGCGCGCCCGGCCGCTCCCAAGCTCGGCAAGTTTCCCGGCTCGTTCAACGAACCCAGCATCCATCCGAGCGGAGCGTGTGTGCTCAGCTCGAGCTTCCGGAGCCTGGACTGGCAGACACAGGTGGAAGATCTCGATACCGGCGCGCTCTTCGACCTGCCCGTGACGAGTAGCCTGGTGCGCTGGATCGACTGACCTTCACGTCACGGGCACACGTCGTCCCGAAGCGGGGCGCGTGTGCGAAGGAAGGTCACGAAATCCACGTTCGGGATGACGACGTTCAACACGTGGAGGTGTGCGCCGTCCGCGTCCTCCGTCAACGCCAGACCCTCGGCCTCCGACTTGGGGGTATCGAGACCAAGGAGCTTCATCACGATCCCTGTGTCGAGATCGATCTTGTAGATGGACTTGTCGTCGTTGTCGCTGGCAGCGTAGAGCTGCCCTCGAAACACCTTGGCACCTTGGATGCGCCCGATCGGCGGCTCGAGCGGCAGCGCCTTCACGAGCGCCAGGTTTGCCAGGTCGTAGACGTTGATGTGGTCGGTGGGATCCCAGTCCGCGCTGTAGAGGCGCTGGCGAGGCCCATCCACACAGACCCAAGGCACACCTTGCAGTTGCAGCTCCTCTGGTAGCAACCGACCGGGGCCCGTCGGCTCGAGAGTCTCGAGGTCGTAAGTCACGACGAACGGGTGCAAGAAGTCGGGTTTGTCCTCGATCGAGGCGTAGAGCAGCCCTTCGTGAACATCGATGTCGCCGATGTGTTTGCCGCCGAGCTTGAAGATGTCCGTCGGGATCGGCGCGAAGTTGTCGACCTCGGCTTCGAACGCCGAGTTCGTGCGCTGCAGATGGTTGGCCGACGAAAAGAACCAGCGCTTGCCATCGGTGGCCGTGCCCTGCCCACGATAAACGGAGTCGGGGAAGAAGAACGTCGGCGAATTCTCGCCCTCCCACGCTTCATCGTTCACCTGTCGGATGAACCGTTCGAGGGCCAGCGCCGAGTCCATGAGTTTTGCGCTCGGACGGAGGACCTGGAGTGACGCTTCGAGCGCGGGCTCATCGAGCTCTCCCACCACCGTAAGGTTCTCTGCTTTGGGGACGTCCGGCAGACTCACGCCGTTGTCCAGGTCGTCGTCCTCGTCCAGGCTGAAGACGGCCTGGAGCACCCGCAACAGCGGCGCGCCGACGTCACAGCTCTGCCCGTTGGCCAGCTGAAACGGGCTCACGCGCGCGGCGCCCGTCACCGGTTGGAAGCCGAGTGCACCGACCGAGAAGCGCACACTCTGACCCGTGCGATACCGAAACCGACCCTCCGCATCGGTGGTGCCGACATGCCCGGCGGTCTCGTAGTGCATTCCGCGGATGGCGCCGGGGAGCGGGCCGAGGCCGCCCACCAGGGAGCCGGTGCGTTCGTCATCCTCCGGAGCAGACGTGCAGCCCAGTACCACGAACGAGAGGCCGACGACCTGGACGGCCAACCACAGCTGACGCGCACGCTTCACGTCGGCAAGGTTATCACGCCGCGCTCGCTCGAGCCGCCCGCCGGTTCAGTTGCAGTTGACCCGCGAACCTTCGACCTTGTTGGTGGCCGAATTGTAAAACTGCCCGCTCGACGCAAACTTGTTCGCCGCGTTGATGCACCAGACGTCGACGTCCGCCGGAGCCTCACCCTTGTTCACGTCGAAATCCGGAGGGCCGGACACACCGTCGTAGTCGATGGCTCCATCCTGATTGAGCAGCGCACTGAAGGCGGTGTTCAGCTGGTTCGGACCGGCGGGGATCGCCACCCCGCCGACGGTGCGAGCGAGTCCCAGGTTCGCCGCTGCGCCGGTCGCCGGCACATCGCTGGTCGCGACCAGCGCATACGCAGCGAGGTAGGCGGCGTCGTAGGCGTGCTCCGCGTAGGTCAGGGGATCTTCGTTGGCGTAGAACGCCTTGAAGCGACTCTTGAACGCCTGGTACTGGGCCGTCGTTCGACCCGGCGCAGTGCCAAAAACACGCTGTCTCAGCGTCGCGTTGCTCGAGACCGAGTCGAGCAGTTGCTGGATCTTCCCGCCGTCACTGATCGCGTAGTAGCGCTTCAGCGCGTTGCCGTCGTCCTTGAGCACCCCAAACAACTCGGTGACCGTCTCTGTCGTGCCGACCAGCAGCACGATGTGCGGGTTCATGCTCGTCACCGCCTGCAACTCGGCCGAAAAATCCGTGGCGTCGGGTTTGTAGTCGATGCGCAGGAAGTTGTCGCCGTTATCGTTGGCGGCCTTTCCGTTGAACTTGATCAGCGCGCTGGCAGCGTTGGCGAGCCCCGTGCCGTAGGCGTCCCCGAGCACGGTCATGGCCACACGAATGGGGGTCCCCGCCGGAATGCTCTGCTCAATCCGGATCTCGGACTCGAGATCTGTGACCAGTGCTGCCATTGGAATGGCCTGAAGGGCGTCCGACGGGCAGGTGCGCCAGACCAGACCCTTGTCGTTCAGATCGGTGATGGCAGGGCTCGTGGCCGAAAACGAAAACAGCAGCGAGCCCGCCGGGATCGTGACCTTGGTCGCGATGTCGAGGGTGACACTGCTGAACGCCGGCCCGAAGATGATGGGCGCCCGGACTGTCTTCGCCAGATGCGAGGCGGCGGCTTCCTGATCGTTGGCATCGTCGCAAGCGATGACGGCGACTCGCCGCCGCTCGGTGCTGTTCTTGACGGGCAGGCCGACCGCGCTCTGCTCGAACTCGTTCAGCGCGAGCTTCACACCCTTCCACGCCGGCACACCGCTCGAGATGTCCGCCCCGCTCAACGGACCGATGAACCCGAGCACGATGGTCTGGTCGTCGGTGAGGGCGTCCGCCGGAAAGACCTCCGCGCAGTCTGGCGTGGTGAGCTGCACGCAGGTCTTCCCCGGGCGCCTACAGATGGAGGGCGCGCCGCCGAAGCGAGCGCTGCACTCGGCGTTGGTCTCGCAGTCACCCCCGGCGGAGCAGACCTTGTCCTTGGTGCAGACCGAGTCGGCAAACTCGGGGCCTTTCTTGAAGCAGTCGTCGCTGGTCTCGCACTGGGCAACGTCGGTATCGACCACCAGGTTGCACGAGCTCGTGACGGTCGCCGCGACGGCGGCCAGCGCCAACACCGCCCCGGCCAGCCGCGCGGGCCGCGACGAAAACCCCACTGTCTGCCGGACGTTCATCCCCAATCGGCAAAACCGTAGCACGAGTTCAGCGTAGGCCTAAATCACCGGCCGATGCCCCGCACGAAGCGTCTTCGGATCGAGGCCGAGCAGGCGCGCCGCGTTCTCGTGAAGCACCTTCGACCGGAGCTCCTCACGCCCGACGCTGGCGATCAGCAGCTTCGCCAGCGGAATGGCCTGGTGATAGAAGGGCCAGTCGCTGCCGAACATCACCCGCTCGGGGTCGGCGCTGTCGAGGATCTTCCGGACGTTGCTCAGCGATTGGCTGGAGATCTCGAGGTAGACGTTGGGGTAGCGCCGCGCGATCTCGAGCCCGAGCTCCAGCTGCAGTGCCCCCGAATGGCCCAGCACGAAGGTCGTGTCCGGGTTCTTCTCGATCGGGCGAAAATAGTGCCGGACCTGGGACAAACGCCGCCCGAGTCGGGTCTCGATGTCGACTGGCCCACAGTGAAACAGCACCGGCAGCCGATGTTTGCCGCACAAGCCGTAGAGCTTCATGGCGCGCGGATCGCCGGGCAGCACGGTCTGGACGGCCGGGTGCACCTTGATGCCGCGTGCGCCGAGGGCGATCTGACGCAGGAGCTCCTTCTCCATGCCGGGCCGGTACGGGTGGACCGAGCCGAAGACAACGAGGTCGTCATGGCCCTTCGCGGCCTTCAACCAGTCGCCAGCGTTGTCGCTCAGCACCGGGAAGTCGATGGCCAGAAGCACCGAGCGCACCACACCGAGCCCGCGCATCTCCCGTTCGAGGTTGGGCACCGTGTGTGTCCGACGCATGCCGCCAGATTTGAAGCTGCCGAAGGCCAGATCTCGTTCCAGCCGCTTCATGTCGGTCGGGGAGAAGTTCCGATTCGCGTACACGTCGAGATCGAGCCGGCGCTCGACCGGAAGGTAGTGCTCCGTCACGGCGTGTTCACGTCCAAGATCCACGCGTTGAGGCACGATGAACGAAAGCGCCAGATGGGTGTGGACGTCGACGGTCGGTCCGATGCTCTCGTCCGCGAGCACGAGCTCGTTGCCCACTCGGTCGAACCAAGGCAGGCGCGCCAGATCGAGTGTGCTGTCGAACCGGGTCGGAAAGTCGGCCATCGACCCGAGGCTAGTACGACCGCTCGCGGCTGGGGAAAGGGTCGGGCCCCGACGCTGGTCGTCGCCGGCGCGCAATGCTAACCGAGGCACATGACCACCGAGATCGAGCGCGGGCGTGCGGCGCTGCTCGCCTGGGACGCGGACAAACCCAAGAATTTCTTCACCTGGGACACCAACCTCTCGCGAGTGCTGTCACTCCGACTGGGGAAGGAGCGCTTCGGGGAGGAGCGACCTCGGCTGGAGCAAGCCGGTGAAGCGGTCGCCACCCGGCTCCGGCAGCTGGCCGTCGACACGAACCACGACGCAAATCTGCCGCGGCTCGAGCGCTTCGACGGGCTCGGTGTGCGACACGAGCAGGTGGTCTTTCACCCGAGCTACCACGAAGCCGGCCGCTTGATCTGGCAGACCGGCGTGCTCAGCGACTACGCCAAGCCGGGCAACGAGACGCTGCAGATGGCTCTGCTCTACCTGTTCGCTGAGGTGGGTGAATCCGGTCATCTGTGCCCGCTCGCCTGCACCGCGGGCATGATCAAGAGCATCCAAGAGCTCGGTACCGACGCGCAGAAGCAGAAGTACCTGCCGGGTCTGCTCGAGCGCGACTACGACCGCCGCCTCCACGCCTCGCAGTTCTTGACCGAGGTGCAGGGCGGCTCCGACGTCGGGCTGAACGCGGTGGTCGCTCGGGCCGAGGGCGGCGGCTACCGGTTGTATGGCGAGAAGTGGTTTTGCAGTGTGATCGACGCCCAGCTGTTCTTGATGACGGCAAGGCCCGAAGGCGCGCCGGCCGGCACACGCGGTCTCGGGTTGTTCATCGTGCCGCGGAACGTCGACGGCGAGACCAACCGCTTCAACGTGCGGCGCCTGAAGCAGAAGCTCGGGACACGCGCGATGGCCAGCGGCGAGGCGGATTTCCTCGGGGCCTGGGCCGAACCGGTGGGTCCACTCGACCGCGGCTTCAAGAACGTCGTCTCCATCGTGCTGAACACCTCGCGTCTGTACAACGCAGTGTGCTGCTCCGGTGCCATCACCGGCGCCTATCGCGAGGCGGCGAGCTTCGCCCAGCACCGTCGCGCGTTCGGCGAGGCGATCGCCAGCTTCCCGCTGGTCAGCGCGACCCTCGCGGAGCTGAAGGCGGAGGCGCTGGCAGCGCTGGCCGGCTCGCTGCGCATCGCCGCCGCCGCCGACCGTATGGCCGGCGGTCAGGCCAGCGACGACGAGAAGCTTGCCTGGCGCGTCGCCGTCAACGTGAACAAGTACTGGACCGCGGTCCGCAACACCAACTGCGCCCAGCGCGCCATCGAGATCCTGGGCGGCAACGGCACGATCGAAACCTTCTCACCACTGGTCCAGCTCTACCGCGACTCGATGGTGCTCGAGAGCTGGGAAGGCAGCCACAACGTGTTGGTACAGCAGGTCCTGAAGGACTCGGCGCGCTACGGCGCGCACCTCGCGTTCGGCAAGGAGCTCGGCGAGGCCCTGAAGCGGCTGTCACTCCCGGCAGAAGACCAGCCGCTGATCGAGCGCGCCCAGCAGGGTCTGGCGGCGCTGGCCCATGGCTTCGAGCGCATCTCCGCAGGGGAGGGTGACCAGCGCTACGGTCGCTTGCTGGTCGATCAAGCCGCCGCGCTGCTTCAGGTCACGGCGATGCTCGAGGAGCTGGCCGCGTTCCCGGACGACGCTCAGAAACGCGCTGCCATCGCGGTCACGGAGGATCGGTTCGTGAAGCGCGAGCTCGCTCCGCCAAGCCCAATCCGAGCAGCGCTGGTGGAACAGCCCGGATTGTAGGCTCAGAGTGCTGGCCCCCGAGGCATCAGCGCGCGGCGCACCACGAAGCTCACGTCGTCGTTCATGTGGGCGGGATAGAGCCGCGTCGGGTGGTCGCGCGCCCAGATGCGAAACACCTCGTCGGCAAAGCTCTGGCTCACCCACTCGACGCCGCTGAAGTCGAGCACGACCTCGCTCAAGCGCTCGAGGCCCGCGAGCAGCCTCTGCGCTTCGCTCCGCGATACCAGACGGGAGCCGACGGAAAACAGCCGCACCGCCAGCTTCGTCCGGGCGAAGGCGTGCTCGAGCGTCACCTCCGCCAGCGCGTCTCTCAAGCGCCGATCGGTGTCGAGGTCGATCTCCGCTCGTACGTGAGTGCCGACGCCGGTAGCCCGGCGCTCGAAGCCGGACTCGCCGCGGCGGTGAGCCATGCGAAACACGAGGCCGTTGGCCGACAGCTCGAACTGATCCACCGTCTGGGCCACGAACCACAGCGCTTCGCCGCGGTGGTGATCGGGGTCGCGGGTCATGGGCCCCTTGCCGAACGCCAGCATCGCGTCGAAGGGGGTCTCGAGACCGAGCGCACGCTGCACGCACTCGAAGGCCCCGGCTCCGCGGTCGCTGACCTCGAGCCGAACGCGGTCCGTCGCCAGGCTCACCACCACGCGCACCGTGTCACTTCCCGAGTGGGTCAGAGTGTTGTCGACCAGCTCGACCAGCGCGTGCTCCAGGAGCTCACGCGCGCGGGGCGGAATGAAACCGAGGGGCGGCAGCTCAGCAACCGCGCTCCGGTACAGACTGACTGCATCCGAAGCCGAACACTCTCGCTCGAGCTCGACGCTGCGGCGCGGGGTCAGGTAACGAGCGCCGCGGCCCGCCCCCGAACGCACCAGCGCGCCAGCATCGACCAGCTGGCGGAGGTGGCGGTGGGCTGCCTGGCGGCTGACCCCCGCGGCGCGGGCCAGCTCCCCCGCGGACAGCGCGGGCTGTTGCCTCAGCAGCTCCAGCGCCAGCTTGCGGGTTGTCATCGCGGAAGATCGTACGGCATGTGGCAAAAACGTAAACTTCACAACGTAAATGCCAGCGCTGCTTTTCTCCTCGAAACGTAACGGGGCAACCCTCGGGTTTGCGCGTTTTGCCTCAGCATTGCCGGGGCCTCACTCGAAGGCTGTACATCGGTGCAGCGGCCGGTGACTCGGCCGCGCTCCTCGAGCGCGGCTACGATGGTCTGCCCATGAAGGTCCGCGCCACCGCCGTGGCTGCCGAGCGCGCCAACGCCATCGGTAGTGTCGAGCTCGAGTGCACACCGCACGGGCTCGGGCTGACCTATCTCGGCGTCGGCGCGTTCAGCGAAGGCTACGCCCCCGGCGCGCTCACGACGGGCACCCGCATCACGGTGCCGTGGTCCCAGGTGCACGAGGCTAGGGTCGAGGGGGATCAGCTCTTCTTCTCGCTCGATCCCGAGCTAACCCCACACCACCGCATGGTGCTCACCGCCTTCACGACCGGCGACTATGCCCACCACCGCGAGGCCTTCAAACAACGTCTGATCGTCTGGATCGCCGCGGGCGCCGCCGCCCTGGTCGCGGCCATGCTCTCGGCGCTGACCCTGCCGCGTTTTGCGCCCCGCGCGGGGGCAGGGGCAGCAATTGTCATCGCCAGCTTCGCGGCGCTCGCCATTCTGAGCGTGGGACTGCTCGCCGATCGACAGCTCGGTCGTGTGGGACTCGAGGGGGATGCAGCGCGGGAGGCGTTCGCCGTCGAGCTCTCGCGCTACCTCCCAACGCTCGTGCGGCTCCCCGCGCGGCCCGTGCCTGCCGAAAAGCCGCTGCGGCTTCCGTCCTTCGAAGGTTGGCTGCCGCGCACCACGGCCGCCGTGGTGATCACACTGACTGCCTGTCTGCTCGGCGCGGTGCTGACGGCGCGCTGGTTGATCACACCGTCGCGCGAGGCGCGCGAGGTCGCCGTGCTCGCCACGGGTGAAGATCGACGTGCGGAGCCAGACCTCGAAGGACCCAAGAATGTCGCGCCGCCTTCGCCCCCCAAACCGGCATCGTCGGAGAGCGCAGCGTCTCAGCCGTCGTCCGCGCCGACCATTGCGCTCGAGGAGCGCTGCACTTGTACGCGCTCGAGCTCGCTGCTCTGGAACGCGCCCATCCCCAAGCTGGGTGTGCTGGTGCTCTCACGCAAACTGGTGGTGGGGCCGGTGCGCAAGCGGCTCGAGATCGACATCGCGGCGGTCAACAACGGCGCCGAAGATCTGCGGGAAATCGCCATGTCCATCGGGTTTTTCGAGCAGGATCCGCCCCCGTCGAACCAGCGCTACTCCGTCGCAAATCGCGCGGTGTATTTCGAGGGGCCACTGACGCCCGGCCAGGCGATCAAGTGGAACGTGGAAGCGCGCGGAAGCGCCTTCGAGGTGGACCGCCCATTGAAAGGGGAGCTGGGGCCTGGCGGGGACGGCGCGGCGCCCACGAACCTGATTGCCGAGCTGCTGAACGCGAACCACCGTCCGGTGCGGTTGCACGGCGCAATGCTGCTCGGTTACCTGGGCGACCCGCGGGCGAAGGAGGCGGCGCTCAAGCTCAAGGAAGCCATGCGGGATGACGAGGCGCCGTATCTGGACCGGCTGATCCGCGCGCTGTCGGACGTGAAGACCTGCAACCTGCGCGTGACCGGCGACGGGAGTGAGCGCAACGTGGAGGCGTGTGTGTTCAACGCCACCAGCGAAACGCGTGAGAAACTCGGGCTGCGAGTGCGGACGTTGGACGGCAACGTCAACCCGAGTGAACCGACGGAGAAGCCCCCCAACGTGGTCGCAGAGGCCACCTTCTCTCTCGCGAGTGAGCTGCCCGCTCAAGCCGGGGTGACCGTGCGGGCGAAGCTCGACGTCTCCAAGGCATCCAACCCCCCGGTGGCATTCGAAGCGTTCGCGGATCGCGTGGATCTGCTGCCCTGAGCCGAGTGGCTAAATGACCGGTCGCGTGGAGGGAGTGGGTGGCCCCCCGCCCGGTGGGGCCGCGGGCCCAAGGAAAGGGGGAAAGTGGAAGGGGGGGGGGGGGGGGGGGGGGGCGTACAAGGGGGAGGCCGGGGGTCGGCGCCGACTGCCGTGCCGCGAGGCGGACGACTCCGAGCAGGCATTCGGCCTCAGACCAGCGCAAAGGAAGGGGCGCCAGGGTGCCGCGAGAGGGCGGGGCTCGAGCGCCCCTCGGCTAACGCCCGGGACCCGCGTGCTTGTCTGAGTGGCGGCGGCGGCGCAGGGGGGGGGGGGGGGCGAGGGGGGGGGGGGGGGGAAGGCGGGGGTCCCGGGCGGGGGGGGGGAAGGACGGGGGCAGGGGCAAGGGGTGGTCTGCAAGCTCCTTGGCGCTGGGGAAAGGGAACGGGGGGGGGGGGGGGGGGCGGGGGTGTGCCGAGTCCGCAAATCGGGCAAGATGTGACCTCGGCACCTAGCGAATTCGCGGGAGCGAATTCCGCGGGGTGAATCGCGCGAAGCGCGAGAGAGGGCGCGCGGCGCCCTTTCGAGAAAGATAGTGTCCGCGCTGCGATAGCAGCGCCGCGCGGAGCGCGGTCCGCAATTCGGTTGCGAATTGCGGCCTCACGACACTAGGGCCGCACCAACACCACCGTCCCGCGGTCTTTGTTGATCACCGCGTGCCAGTCGGAGGGCACCGAGGGGTCGGTCCACTCGAACAGCCAAGCGCTGTCGATCGGCGACAGGTTCACACAGCCGTGGCTACGCACCTTGCCGAACTCGTCGTGCCAGTAGGTGCCGTGGAGCGCGTACCCCTTGTGGAAGTACTGCACGAAGGGCACGTCGAGGAGCGCGAAGCTGTCGCTCTTGTCTTCCTCGCCGTCCATGGTCGCGCTCACGTGTTTTTGATAGATCATGAAGGTGCCCCGCACGGTCGCGTGTACCTTCTCCGGATCACCCAGGCCGCCGCGGCCGGTACTCACCAAGGTCGCGTACACCGCCTTGGTGCCCACGTAGGCGACCAACGACTGCTCGCGGATCGAGATGTCGATCCACTTCCGCGTTCCGGTGGCGAAGCTCGGGTAAGAATCCCGGGGCGTGATGACGCGCGCGCCCTCACCCGCCATGTAGAAACCGTCGCGGCTCTCGTAGAAGTTGCCGCCGCCGGTCTTCTTTTGCCCCGTCAGCTTCACCCCTTCACGATGGGTGTAGCTGCCACTCGCGCTGAGTTGCCCCGCTTCGTTGAGTTTGTAGCGCTGGGCGTAGTGACTCTCGATGAAGGCCGCGGGCAGCGTCTCGCCGTCACCCAGCTCGACCCCGTGAAACGCGCTGGGACGCACGACCTTCATGCGGTCGAGCGCGATGATGTCGAGCTGCGTCGTCAGACCCCACACCCTCCCCTCGTGGTTGAAGACCCGGGCAAGAGCAAAACCCGAACCGGCCGTCGCTCGCCCTGCGTGGACGGAGAAGTGGAGCTTCCGCTCGACACCGTAGGGTTTCTCGAGAGGTCGATTGGTGCTCACGAACTCCGGCGGCGGGCCGGGCTCGCCGAGGATCTTCGAGAGTCCGCTCGACCCGAGCTGCTCTCGAAAGCGCGCGGCACGCCCGAGGCTGCCCTCCCCTTCGACCTTTTCGATCTCGTCCTTGCTGGCCAGCCGGAAGTAGAGGAGCGGCGGCACCTCGCCGTTCAGCGCGTACATGTAGGGCATGCCCTGGCCGCGCACGGGCCGCACGCTGGACGCCACGACGACCGGATTTTCGAGCTCCTTGGTGGCGCCCTTGCCGACACAGACGAAGCCGCGCGGGTTCACGCGATACCAGCCGCCCTCGCAGCCGTCGTTCACGATGGGCGGAGTCCGGACATCGATGATCTGGCCCGCCCGCAGGTACCCGTAGCGCGTGCGCTCCCTACCCACGTCGGTGTAGACCCAGTTACGCCACGCGATGCTCGCGACCTTGGTTCCATCGGGCGAAAACGGCAGGTTGTCTTCGATGGAGCCGGGCGTTGCGTCCACCATCACCGCCGGGGCGCCCGCGCTGTTGCTGGGCGCGGCGCTGGCCTTGGCGCTGACCATCCCAGCCGATGCGGAAGGGGCCGGCGCCGCGCCCGGAGGCTCGGCACGGCTGCAGCCAGCCACGAAACACACGCCGGCAAGAGCGAGGGCGAATGGATGATGAGCGCAGCGAGACATGGGCGAGGTCGAGCCGACCGCCTAGCATGAATCGCGCGCCGGCTCCTGATTCTTCCGCGCCGATGCGCCGCGTTTTGCCCCAGGCCTTCCACAGCGCTGCCGATCGTGATCTGATCCGCGTGTAACGGCCCAGTTGAACCCGAGCTCGACGTGCGAATCCCCAACGGCGCCTTCACGATCATAAAAGAAATCGCACGCCACGTGCTCCGACGCCCCGTGGTGGGCATTGCCGCCGCGGCTCGCACCGCCGATGGTCGCTGGCTGCTCATCCGCCGGACCGACACCGGCGAGTGGGCACTGCCGGGTGGCACGCTGGAGTGGGGCGAGTGCCTACGCGACGCGATCGAACGGGAGCTCGCCGAGGAGGCGGGGGTGCTCGTGACGGAGCTGGGGGAGGTCGCCGGCGTCTATTCCGACCCGAGCCGCGACCGCCGATTCCACGCGGTGACGGTCGTCGTGCACGCTCGGGTCACCGAACCCGATCGCCCCCCGCAAAACCCGGTGGAGGTCGCCGAGGTCCGGCTGTTCGAGACCGCCAATCTGCCGTCACATCTCGCCCATGGCATGACCCGCATGCTGGAGGACGCCGTCAAAGGCGTGCCGGTCTGGGAGTGAGCTCGCCCGGGTCTACCGCCGCGTCCGGGAGCGTGGCAGGGTACCGCCATGGCGCTCTGGCGCGGCTTGTCCGTCCTGGTTTTTTGTCTTCTTTCGACCGCGTGCGGTCTGTTCAAGCAGCTCGAGATCGACTCCCCAGGGCACTCGGTCCAGAAACCGAGCAACGTCGCCGTCTACCTGTCGGTGAACGATGGCAATACGCCGCTCACGGAGCTCACCGAGCAAAACTTCACGATCTTCGAGAACGACCAAGCGCTCTCGAGCGAGGACAGCAAGCTGACCTTGCTAGATCGTGAGCTGGCGGCACATCACCGCGCGCTTCTTCTGGTCGACATGTCAACCGCCAAGGACGCGGACACGCGTACCCGAATCGCGCGCGGCGCTGCGGGTTTCGTCGCCGCGGTGCGGAAGACTCAGGGCGTGACCGTGTACGCGTTCGACGGCGGGGTCGAGCCGAAGCTGATCGGGGAGTATGCCAAGGGCGAGAGCGGCCCCGCCGAGTTGCCGGAGCTGGCGGCTTTCGTGAGCGCCGACCCCTCTCGCAACTTGAACGGCGCAGTGCAGGCCGGGTTGAAGGAGCTGGACGCGCGCCTGATGGGCCAACAGAAGCCGATCCGGATCGGCACTCTGATCGTGCTGACCGCCGGCCCCGACGTCGCGGGCCGGGCCACGACCGAGGCGGTCCAGGCGACCGTCGACGCATCCCCGCACCAGATCGTGGTGATCGCGGTCGGCGCCGAAGGGGCGTTCGACGTGGGCGCAGTCGCCAAGACCAGCACACTGTGGGCGCCATCACTGGGCGGAGTCGGACCCACCTTCGACGAAGCAGCCACCCACGTCGACGCGCTCTTGCAGCGCCACTACTTGCTCGCCTACTGCTCGCCGGCGCGGGCCGGGATTCGCCATGTGCGTGTCGAGATCACGCACCAGAACACCGAGGGCGACGAGCGCCGCGGCAGCTTCGATTTCGAGTTCGACGCCACGGGTTTTGGTCCGGGCTGTGACTCGGCATCGCCGCCGCGCTTCGGCGGGGTCGAGCAAGCCAAGGAAGAGAAACCCGAAGCCAAGAAGGGCGACGACAAGAAGCCGGACACGAAGGGCGACGGCAAGAAGGGCGCGGGCGACGACGGCATCGTGCCGCCACCCAACAAGCCGGGCTACGCGCCACTCCCCCCGAAGTGAGCCCACTCGAGCTGGTCCAGGTCGAGCTGTTCGAGAGCGAGACCATCGTGGCGCGCGGCCGCAAGAAGACCAGCTTCCTGCTGCGATTCAAAGACACCTGGATCTCCGCCGGTGAGCACCCGAACGCTCAGGTCGAACGTCTGTCCGCCGGCCCCGGCACGGTGTGGGAACGTCGCATCACGGTCGCGCTGCCGGTGGGCGCGGCCGTTTGTCGGGTGGTGAGTGTGCCGCGACCCGAGCCGCGGCGGAGCGCGCTCGAGTATCTCACCCGCGAGCACACTGGCCCCCGCCTCTTGACCCGCCGCACGGAGCTGCAAGTGGGAGCACGCGGCGCGCTCGTCGCCGACGCCGACAAACCAGCGCCCGGCCGCCGTTCTCGTTGACCTGCTCACCATCCCTTGCTCTGCTCCCAAACGAAGGAGGGCCACCGGTGCGACGAACGATCCCCATTCTCGCGAGTCTGCTCAGTCTGAGCGCGAACACCGGCGTGGCCCACGCGTCCAGCGCCCTCGAATACCCGGACAACGGCGTGGCCCAGTTCTCTCGGGCCGGAGCCTGGCTAGCCACGGCCACCGATCCGATCGCCGGATTTTACAACCCCGCGGGGCTCGCGACGCAGGCCACCAGCTTCGGCATCGGCTTGAACCTCGCCTTCCAGACCATCTGCTTCGACCGCAAGGGCCCAGGGGGCACCGAGATCGGACCGAGCAAGGGGCTGGCGGATCAGGGTTTCACCTACGGCGAGGTCTGCAACTCGAACGCCGGCCAGCCGAATGCGATCCCCAATCTGGCGTTCACCTGGCGAGCTGCGGAGAAGCTGGGAGTCGGCCTGACCATCGTGCCGCCTTCGTCGTACGGCACCCTCGAGTGGCCGTATCTGGTGTCAGTCGAGGGCCGCGATCAGCCGCTGCCGGCACCCCAGCGATTCCTCTCGCTCTACACCAAGGGCACGATCCTGTTTCCGACGCTGTCGGTTGGTTACTCGGTCACGGATCGCTTCCACGTCGGGGTCGGCTTCGTCGCGGGCATTGCCTTGCTCGAGTTCCGGTCGATGTCGATGAGCAACGTCGACCAGACCAATCCGGGCGACCAGTACACCCAGGACACACGCAGTCGCATCAAGGTGAAAGACTTGTTCGTCCCCGGCGTGGTGGTCGGGAGCTTGTTCGAGGCGACCGACAACCTCGATCTCGCCGGCTGGTATCGCTACAGCGACAAGATCCGCGCCGAGGGTGACCTCGAGGTCATCGCGCCGTTTTTCAACTCCGCCGGCACTCGGCGGCGAGTCTGCGCCTATTCGGGCGAGACCAAGGACGATCCGGGCAAGGGCTGCGCGGACATCACGCGCAGCGAAGATCAGGTCGGGAAAAATGGCGCCAAGGTCGTGCTCGGCCTGCCCATGGAGGCGCGGGTCGGTGCCCGCTGGCACATGCCGCGCAAGGTCACCTCACCGCTCGAAGCCGAGAGCTTCCGCAAGGATCGATACCGCGTGCGCGACCCGCTGCGCGACGATCTCTACGACATGGAGCTGGATCTGACCTGGGCCAACAACTCGAGCGTAGAGAACGTGGAGATCCGTTTTGCCGACGGCATCAACGTGCTGGGGCTGCCGGGAACCGTTCCGACCAACGCCGATCGTCCCACCGGCTGGCGCGACTCGTTCGGTGCGCGCCTCGGCATGCAGTACAACGCGATGCGAAACCTGATGGGGCTGCGGCTCGGCACCTGGGTCGAGTCCAGCGCGGCAAAGGCCGAGTACCTGACGGTGACCGGTGTGCCTGCGCTCCGGGGCGGCTTCGGCGGAGGCTTCGTGCTCCGCGCCGGGAGTGTGGACATCGAGAGCGGATACCAGCACATCTGGAACGCCGGACTCGACAACGGCGGCGACGGCCAGCAGCGTGCCATCGCGGGCAGCGGCTCGGCCGACCACCGCTCGTACCACGCGGTCAACGGCGGCAAGGTTTCCCAGCACGCCAACGTGTTTTCCCTGGGCGCGGTCGCGCGGTTCTGACGAGCACCGAGCCGCACCGCCGAATCGGTGTATTCTCGTCGGCATGAAACGCACGGCGCCGCGTCTGACGATGCACGGTCACTGGCCCAGTGTTCTGTCTGCACTCTGCCTGTGTCTGGCTCCCGCCTGTGGCGGGGATGACAGCTCGTCCCCCTCGAATTCGGGTGGAAGCTCCGGGACCGGCAGCGGCGGCTCGACCACCGGCGGGACCAGCTCCGGCGGCTCCGGCAACGCGGGGGCAGGCGGTGTAAGCACAGGCGGGCAGCAGAGCGGCGGGGGCGGCAGCGGGGGCGCGAGCGGGAGCGGCGGAGCGTCCGGCAGCGCGGGTGCGGGCGGCGGCGCGGGCACAGGCAGCGGCGGCTCGACCAGCTGCACCGCGTCGGGTCCGGTGGTGCTGAAGGACGGCGCGACCAGCCTGAAAGACCTCTGCATCACCTCGTCCGACAAGGGTGTCGAGGGCGGCAACGCCACGAAGGTGACCTCGGTCACGCTCCAGAACGTGACCATCAACTCCTACAACTACGGCGTGTACCTGGGGGACTGTCAGTCGGCCAGCCTCGACAACGTCGACATCACCACCAACCCCAACGGCGGCGACTCGTACTCCCTGCGGGGAGCGATCGCGGCGTTCACGAGCAAGAATTCGGTCTACCGCGCCAACGTCAAAGCATTCCGCATCTACGGGCTGACCGGCGGTTCGTCGACCGGCGACAGCTTCCTGGGCGGAAACATGAAACTCGGCGGGGGCGCGGCAGACGAGTGGGTCAGCCCCTTGGCGTTCCAAAACTTCACCTTCACCGGCGGGACCATCAAGGTCGACAGCGTCGAGATCTACGACAACACCCACCATGTCACCTTCGACGGGGTCGACTTCACGGGGACCAACCACGTCTCGATTCAGGCGGGAGCGCACGACCTCACCTTCAAGAGCTCGAAGAGCCTCCCGACGCTCAAGTACTACAAGGCCAACAACGGCGGCGCGTACACGCCCGACGCCACCGAGCTCGCCACCCGGAAGATCGTCATCACCCCGTGACGCCAACGGACCCCGGGGTTGGGCCGCGCGAGAGCCACGCGGGTCGCTCACCGTCGATTCACCGGCGCGTCCCCGCGAGACAAAAAGAACAAGGGCGATCTGGTCACCCAGATCGCCCTTGGGAAGTCACTTTTTGCCGATGGTGGGCGGGACACGCCCCGAGCATGTTTCAGCTTTTGCTATCACCGGCCTCCACTCCGCCACTTGCAAGCGGTCGGGGTGGCATCGTTGTCTCAATGTGAATTCCGCTCTCCTTAGCCCGTCATTTTCGCGATGACTTGGCCTGGTGCGGTGGCAGGGTCGTTAGCCGCTGCCAGCTTTGGCGAAGAGTATCGTCGGCGCATCGCTCATTCGGTCAGCTTGCGCCCACCGGAGCCTCGGCGTGACTCGCGTTGTCGCGGTCACGGATGCTGACCCCCCGCGTCTTTCAACTGGAGGAGCCTTCACCAACGAAATACCCAGCCTCTGATGTTCTCTGTCACCACCCGGGCACGGTCAGCAAGACCTCAGGCTCTTGCTATCCGCTGGATCGCCTCGACCACTACTCGCTTGCGCGAGCGCTCTTTCGAAGCGGCTTTGACCCTTGTGGCCAGAGCCGTGTTTGCGCCGAACGGTTTAAGAACAACGCTGCACACGACTCAGAACACCTGTCATCGTACCTGCGACACGCAAGGTATTACCCCCACGTCCGTCACCATCTACTCGGTTGTCCACGCGAAGTTGATGGTAGCGCGTACCCGTTCACTCACCCGGTTTGCCGCGACGCTCCGTTCAAGAGCCCCTCGGTTCCGTTCGAGCTATGTCGAGCGCAACTCGCGCCTTTCGGCGGCGAATCAGCCCGACCAGAGATACGTCCGGTCGACGACTGCAATAATCACATTTCAAAAACAAGCACTCGTTGTCTCGCGCGGTTACCGAGTCGCTGCCCGGGGTTGCCCCCGATGCGCTTCGATGATTGCTGCGGTTCACGCCGCAGTCACTCGCTTCGGCCGGCGCTTCCTTCGTTGCCGCTGGCATTATCCGCCTGCGACCCCGCGTGGAGCTCCGTCACCTCTGATGCTCCCGTCACCGTCCGTGCCGCACCGGCGTACTAGGCCAGCGCAATCCGGACGACCAAGACCCTTTCGACCGCCGCAGTGCGTGAATGGCGACGGCTTCCATGGCCCGGAACATCTTCCCTCTGGCAAGGAGCCCTTCTCAGGCCCTTCGCTGATCCCCGCGTTCGGTTTTTGCCGATCACGGGTCCAGCTTTCGCGCGTCCCTTCGCTCACAGCGGGAGTTATCCGCTTTGAGCTAGGCTCCGTCCGCTCACCTCAGCCGCAACCGAGGCTCGCCTCTCGAGCCAGACGACGCTCACCAGATTCTGCAACCTTTCAACGCGAAACCCGAGCACACCAATCGAACGACCCTTCCTCACCCGAAGAAACGCTTTCGCTCCCTTCGGTACTCGCCCCGACCGAAGTCGAATCGAGCCGTGAGCAGCACGGCACCGGAACCTCTTCCTTTCGGAGGAAACCCCAGCTGATACCCCGAAGGTACCTGCCGTACCGGCCGAGATGCGGTGAGTTGGCTGTGCGTGCTGCGACGCAGAGGCCCACTCAGGCCACCTCTCGAACACCCCACTGTCGTTGACTTGCCGCTGCTTGAACCTGAAGAGATTCGAACAATCGACTCGCCAACCGAGGCCCCCATTCCCACCGCCCGCGCGAACGGGTTAGGTAGTCCTGAAGACCGGGGTGCCTTCGAACCTCGAGAAAGCCCAGACAGAGGCGCTACTCCGTCGAGCCGGGATGCCACCAATTCCGAAGAAATGTTCTCCCTCGCGAAGAAGGAGCTGGGGACACCCTCACGCCTTTTTCACCGACCGCCTCGCCCGACCTTGACGGGTCGACCTGAGCGGAGGGCGGTGACGCCTACCAGCCGCGGGGCTTGCGACCCACACGACAGACAGTGCGACACGGCGCTTCTGAGATTCTCTACGAATCAGTCGCTCGCTGGCAGATGTGCCGCGAACTTCCGAGGGCTATTAATGCTTCAGGTCGCCATTCTAAGCAACAACAAAATCGCGGCAGATGCGATTTTTTTATCCACAGCGTCAGCCACAGGTAATCCACAGGCTGGACCCAGGCCCCACAGCGCGCGCTACAATTTGCCAAATTCTCGGCGCTTTTGGCGACTTTTCAACCCAGCAGGGCAGGGCTGAGCACCATCTTGGTCTACAATATTCATTTGATATGTCTGTTTGATTGTCACGACTAACTACATTTGAATCTGCGGCCCACTCTCGGGTTTGAGCACGCTGCTCACATGGAATCCATGCCGCCGAGAAGTGTGTGTGTGTGAAGCTCCGCCGGCGGACCACCTCAACAGTCAGAGAAGCCGCCGAGCCCATGCCGGCGACCCCGGCAGGCGCTGTGCTGCGTTCTGGGACAGCCGCTCGAAGTTTCGCTCCGCCACGCCAGTGATCGGTGGTAAACCCCAATGACCTTGAGGAGATCCCCGTGGGGCTGAACGTCGAAACCCTGAAAGCCGAACGCGACCGGCTCAAAGAGTCACTCCGCGCGATCGAGGCAGATCAGCGCAAGGTGGAGGTGGAGATCAAGTCCCTCCGCCAGCGCGAGATCCAGGCCAAGCGCGAGATCGAAGCGCTGGGTGTTCTGATCGACATCCACGACGTCCCGGATCCAAGCAAGAAGAAGCCCGAGAAGAAGGCCGACGAGTAGCGGGTTTGCGCCAACGGTGCTCAGCGAGCCTTCGACGCGGGTCCCAGCGTTCCGCGTAGCGCGCCTCAGAGCTTGGTCGAGCCCAGCGCGAGGATCACGCTCAGCTCCGGATCGGATACCCCCACCACGGACAGCCGCCCTCTACGGATCAGGGCGAAGTCCGCGAGCTTCTTCTCGGCCTTCATGGCGGCGAGCGTGACCGGCGCCCGCATGGCCCGGAGCGGCACGAGGTCGATGGCGAACCACTCGGCAGCGGCTGGCTCGGGATACGCAGCACGTTTGACCCGGGCGAGCCCCACCACCCGACGCTCTTTTCCGGTGTGATAGATGAGCGCGAGGTCGCCCTTCTTCACCGCGCGCAGGTTGTTGCGGGCCTCGGCGTTGCGAATGCCGTCCCAGACTGCGTGTTTGTCCCGCACGAGATCCGCGTAGGCATACGTGCCGGGCTCGGTCTTCAAGAGCCAGGTCGCCACGTTCAGCCCTGGCCCGCGTCCTTGGGACCGGAGTCCACCCCGGAGTCTCCGGCGGCGCCGTCCGGAATGCCGCCGCCATCCGTTCCGCCGTCGGTCGTGGGCGGGCAACCCGGCAACGTCACCGGATCCCGCTCGCCGCCATAACCTGCCAGATCCGCCTCGAAACCAATGCCGACCGAGAGCGCGTCGCAGCTGGCCTGCTCGGAGTTCGTGCCGTTCCAGAGAACGTCGGCGTTCAGCTCGATCTGCGACTTCATCAGCACGTACAGGCTGTGCCCGTCACACAACCCGAGATCCGCGAAGGCGGAGACGAGGTCGTTGGTGCGCGCGCGCCCCGAGATGGTCCCGTCCTCGACGCGATACCCGGTCTCGGTTTGAGTCAGCTTGGCGACGACCAGGGCTCGCTGCAGCTTGAGCGGGTAGGCCCACGCGGCGCTCTTGCCGGGAAACCAGAAGTTCGTGTTCTCGGGCAGCTGCGCCACGACGTAACCGTCCTTCACGTAGGCATTGGGGTCGTTGGAGAGTGCGTTCGGCAGGTCCTTCCCCGGCTCGAGCACGCCATCGAACGTGTTCTTCTGGATGGTCCAGCGGTCCGTCTGGGTCCAGCAGGTGTTCTTCTTCCAGTCGCCGATCGGAGCGTTGATCTCGCAGCTCCAGCTCGGAGTCTTCTCGAGCCCCGGCGACGGATAGAGGTCGAGTCGGATGCTCTCGTCGTTTGGCGTGCCATTCCACTTCGAGACGCGGAAGATGAAGTTGTAGTCCCCACGGCAGAGCGCGCAGTTGAAGGCGTCGTTGCTGAGACCAAAATCTTTTCCCAGGCCCTGCAGCGCGATGGCATCGGACTCCAGGTGGCCGAAGGTGTTGTCCCGACACTCGCGGCCGTCGCCAGAGATCGCGGCCTTCGGCGTGCAAGGCAGCTCGGTCACCTCGGCCTCGCAGGTGTCCGAGTTCGTGCACAACCCGTCGATGTCGAACCCGAGGGACTTCCATGCGCCCTCGGTCTTGTCGCCGTTGCGGTCCAGCGATCCCAAGGCCATCGAGCTGATGGCAAAGTACAGCGGCTCCAGCTCGTCGGCCGCCGTGTTCTTGGGGCGGTCCGCTTGGGTCGGCAGCCCCGCGCTGATGCACCCGTTCGTGCCTTTGGTGCTCCACCAACCGATGCCGCTGCCCCACTGGTCGGGAGGCACTGGAGTTCCCTTCGTGCCTCCGAGCAGCGACTCGTCGTAGACCTTGCAGGAGTGCAGAGCGACCAGAGCCGCGAGGCCCGCTCCGATCATCGACGAAACCCAACGCATTGCCCTGGAGGATAGCAGAGGCGCGGCGCAGACTCGACTTGCCGGAGGACATTCGGCGGGCACCCGTCCGGGCGGGACGGATCCCGGAATTTAGTCGAGATCGCGGTCGGGAATGTCGAGCAAGAGCGGGCAGTGGTCGCTGAGCTCTCGCTGGGCCGCCCCGGGCCCATCCGGCGGTCGAACGGCGCACGCATGGGCATGGCAGATGCCAGAGACCTGCGCCGTGATCCCCTGCCCCACCTCGCTGAACGAGCGCGAGACCAGGAAGTGATCGAGCAGAGTGCCGTGCCCCGCGTGATACTCGGAGCAGGGTTTCGAGGCAGTCAGCCGACGGAACGGCGGCGCGAGCCCGGCCAGCGTCGTGTCCATGCGAGTGAGCTCGTCGTCCGCGCCAATGCTCGGCGAACAATCCTTGCAACCCATGGTGTTGAAGTCACCAGCGATGATCACGTCCGCATCGGGCTCGATGCCCAGGAGGACTCGGTCTGCGGCCGAGAGGGCCTTCAGGGATCTCTCTCTGAGATCGCTGGAGCGTCTCTCGGTTCCGCTCTTGGTGTGCACCGACACGAAATGAAAATCCAGCCCGCCGGGCAGGGTCAGGTAAGCGGAGAACCCTGGACGGAGGTTGTCTTTGCAGGCCGTGCCATGAGGGTTGAGCTCGGCTACGGTCGTCTCCGCCTTGACCGTGACCCGCGCGCGGTTGACCAGCAGCCCCACGTGTTGTGAGTCGCTGTTGGGGCAGTCGTCGAACTTCGCCTCCCAGCGCCCGCTCGTGTGACGATTGAGGACCTGGAGCAGCTCCGCCACCGAGCGACGCGCGCGTGCGTTCGCCTTGAACTCCTGGACTGCAAGGGCGTCGACGTTCATCCACGCGATCGAGCAGCCGAGCCATGCCAGGTCGGTGCCCTGGCCATCCTGACCTTTACCGGGCTTGCCGTCGGGGAACCAGCGCACGTTCCAGGTTCCGAGCCGCGCAACGCCGGCGGCGCGCTCCAGCCGCTGGCCGCTCGCCAGGGCTTTTTCGCAGTCCGCGCGCGACTGCCAGGGTGAGCCCGCGGTCGCCGCACCGGCCGAGGTCGGTCGAGGAGCGACCGGTGCGCCCGCGTCGACCTTGCCTTCGACATAACGCTGGGTGATCCAGCCGCGCGCACCGTCGGGCGCCAAGATCTCGAGCCAGTTGTCGCTGCGGCCTAGCACCTGCACCAACGTGCCATCGGGCACGCGGCCCGAGACGGCAGCAGCACGAGCTTCGGGGTGGAGCGGTACACCCGCCTCGTTCTGGGCGCGCAAGCGCACGCGCTCCAGGGTATCAGCCCGAGCGGTGGACGCGGCCGGCTCCGGTCCGGCCGACGCCGCGCCGGTCGGCGCCGGCGGCGTCAAGTTGTCGCGGCAGCTCGCGAGCACGAGAGCGCCGAAGACGACCTTCGAGAACGGGCGCATGTTCGGGAAACGCTAGGTTGGATTCGCTCCCGATGGAACTCCCTGGGGTTCACCCTCGTCGGGACAGCCCGAGTCGCAGGGTCACGCGGAGCGTTGGGTGTGCAATCCTCGACGCCATGAGCGAGACGAGGCACGGCACGGTCACGCTGGAGATCGAGGACGGGATCGGTGTCATCCGCATCGACAACCCACCGGTCAACGCCCTCTCGGCGGAGGTGTTGATCGGACTCCGCAGCGCCTTCGACCGCGCGCAAGCCGCTCCCGAGGTGAACGCCGTGGTCCTGACCGGCAACAGCCAGACCTTCGTCGCCGGCGCGGACGTCAGCCGGCTGCAGAAGATCGCCGACGGCGCTCCGCTCGATACGCCGGGAGTGCCGCGACTGCCGGAGCTGTGCGCCAGCATCGAATCCAGCGCCAAACCCAGTGTGGCCGCTATCGACGGTTTTGCCCTCGGCGGCGGCCTCGAGCTCGCGTTGGCGTGCCAAGGCCGGGTTGGCTCGACACGCTGTCGAGTGGGCCTGCCGGAGCTTGCCCTCGGTCTGATCCCTGGAGCCGGCGGAACCCAGCGCTTGCCACGACTGACCGGCGTCGAGGCGGCCATCGAGCTGATGCTCTCGAGCCGGCAAGCCCAGGCAGACGAAGCCCTGCGGCTCGGGATCGTGGATGCGATTGCGTCGAGTGACACGCTGACCGCGGAGGCCTGCCGGTTCGCCCGGGAGCTCGCCGACGGACGCCGCGTGCGCTCCGAGACCCTGGCCCGCGACGATCGCCTGGAGAGCGCGGCCGCACAGAGCGAGATCATGGCGCGCGCCCGAGCCGGGGTGGCGAAGAAGTACCGCAACGTCACTCATCCGAGCGCGTGTCTCGACGCGATCGAATACGGGCTCGAACACGGCGGGCTCGCCGGGCTCGAGCGGGAGCGCGAGCTCTTTGTGGCCGCCCTCGCCAGCGAGCCGGCCCGCGCAATGCTCCACCTGTTCTTCGCGGAGCGGACCAGCGGCAAGCTGCCCGACGGGATCGAGGCAGGTGCGAGGGCGCGCAAGCTCGAGCGCATCGCCGTGATTGGCGGCGGCACCATGGGCTCCGGCATCGCCGCCGCGTTGCTCGATGCCGGGCGAACGGTGAGCCTGGTCGAGACCGAGACCGAACGCGCCGAGGGCGCGAGGGCGCGAATCGAGAAGATCTTCCAAAGCAAGGTCGACAAGGGGCGCCTCAGCGCCGAGCTCGCGGGTGAGCGCCTCGCTGCCCTGACGACCCTCGTCGGCCTCGAAGGCGCGGCGACCGCCGAGCTGGTGATCGAGGCCGCCAGCGAGAGCGTCGAGCTGAAATCCCGGCTCTTCGCCGAGCTGGCGCGCCTGGTTCCGTCGGACACCTGGCTCGCGACCAACACCTCGACCATCGACGTCACAATCCTAGCGGATGCGAGCGGCACGCCAGAGCGTGTCCTCGGGCTGCACTTCTTCAGCCCCGCGCACGTGATGAAGTTGGTCGAGGTCGTGCGCACGCCGCGCACGGACGGGCGCGCGATCGCGGAGGCTGTCGCGCTCATCCGCAGCCTGAAAAAGACGGCGGTGATCGTGGGCAACTGCCCCGGGTTCCTGGTCAACCGCATCTTCATGCCGTACTCACAGCTGACCGGATTTCTGATCGACCGCGGAGTGGACCCCTACCGGATCGATCGTGCCTTGGTCGGGTTCGGCATGCCGATGGGACCTTCTCGCATGAGTGATCTGGCAGGCCTGGACGTCGGCGTTGCGGCGGGAGGGATCCTGGACGCCGCCTACCCGGAGCGCTCGTACCGCTCGCCGTTGCGACGCCTCCTGGTCGAAGCCGGACGCCTCGGCGAAAAGACCGGGCTCGGCCACTACCGTCACGCAGGGGGCCGCGCCGAAGAAGATCCGGACCTCGCCGAGTTCGTACAGCGCGCCCGGGAGCTCGCTGGCTCTCCGCCCGCCCTGGAGATTTCGGAGCAGGAAATCCAGCGCCTGCTGCTGTTCGGCGTGGTGAACGAGGCGTGTCGCGCGGTCGAAGAAGGGATCGTGCTGAGGCCCAGCGACGTGGACGTGGCCGCGACCTTGGGCATGGGATTTCCGGCCTACCGAGGTGGACCCCTCCGCTGGGCCGACTTCATCGGCGCGGCCGCGGTCCGCGCTGCGCTGTCCGAGTGGCGTGAGCGCTTCGACGCGCCGATCTTCGAGCCAGCCGCGTATTTGACCGATTGCGCCCGGGCGCAGAGACCGCTGCTCTGATCGACGCCCTCACTCGACGCTGATGCTTGCATCGAAGCGGCGCCCGCCCGCGTGTACGAAATAAGACCGGCCGGCCTGGCCCGGGCGCGGCGGCTCGAAGCCCATCTTCACCGTGTCCTTCGGGCTCTCGAAGTCCTCCTCCGCAGGCACCGCGGACAGCTCCACCGCGATGCGCAAGGCCTGGGTGCCCGCCTTCGTTTCGGCTCCGCTGAGGGCAAAACGCCCAACCTTCAACAACAGCAGCGTGCGCTCGACCAGGCGGATCAAGGCGGTGGGTGCGGTGTCTCTCTCCGAGACGCTGCTCTTTTCGATGTGCCCTTCGGCGTCGACCTCGAGTGTCACCCGGATCGAGCCGACGGCACCGAGCGGGAGCTGCTCCCAGATCGGATCCTTGTGTGTCGCTGCCGTCACCGCCTTGGCAAACGCCTTGGCGAGATCGGCCACCCCGCGCTCGGTCCCAGCGGTCCCGCCCTTCGGGAGCTCGCCGGCGTTTGCGCTCGCGCTCTCGCTTGCACCGGGCTTGGCCGCATCAGCTTCTGCCTTCGGAGCCGACGCTGCCGCGGACGCTTGCGCGCCGGTCGTCTCTCCGGCCGGTGCCTTCGGCGCGGGTCTTGGTCTGGCGGGGGTTGGGGCGACGGGCTGTCGCGGCTCGGCGAGGGCTTTGGGTTTGGGCCGCCCGGAGCGAATCGATGGCTCGGTTTCACCCGCGCCCGCCGCCGCCGGCGCACGCAGCGCTGGGGGGGTCGGCGTCTTGTCGCGAGGGATCAGCTCGTCGATGTCGAAGGTGTCCCCGGCAACACTGGCGCCGGCCTCCTCCTTTGGTGTGACGGCTGCGCGATGCACACCCGACAGCATCGCAAGGCCGAACACCAGCGCGTGAACGAGCGCTGAGAGCGCGATTGCGGGGCGCAGAGGCTCGACCATGGTTGCGAACACGGCGATTGTGACACCGTCCGGGAGGCTCGGTTCCCCGCGCGAGCAGCGGGGGCGGCCTTGGCCGACGGAATCCGCTAGGCTGGCGTGGCGTTGGAGTCAGCACATGACGCGGTTTTTTTCGGCAATTTTCGTGACAGCGTTCCTGGCGGGCTGTCAGGGCGGCGGCGCCACACGCGGGGCTCCAAGCCCGGATCCGGCACCCGCCGCTGGCAGTGGTGTCCCCAAGCCGAGCCCGAGCGCGAGCACCGCCAGCAACGACGCGGCCGCCCCGACGCCAAGCCCCGAGGCGCTCCCCGACACCGAGCTCGTGCGGCTGTTTCGCGAGCTCTCCGAGCCCGACCGCTACTTCTTCAGCGACAACTACGTCTCGAACGAGACCAGCTACCTGCAGGTGGCCGGTGACCTCACGGCGCGGGCGCGCCAGGGCGGCGCCTACATCGGCGTCGGCCCCGAACAGAACTTCACTTACCTGGCCCTGACGGAGCCGAGGCTCGCCTTCATCCTGGACATCCGCCGCGGCAACGCGCTCGAGCACTTGCTCTACAAAGCCATCTTCGAGACGGCCACCTCCCGCGCTCACTTCGTCGCCCTGCTCATTGGTCGACGCTACGAAGAAAGCGCTGAGCCTGGCGCAGCATCCGAGCTCGCCCAGGTGCTGAAACACGCCGAACGCGCTCCGGCCGATCCCAAGGTCTACGCCGAGCTCCACGCGCAGCTCTTGAAACGCATCCGCGCGCACGGCTTCGAGCTGAGCGCGGACGACGAAAAGACGCTCGGCGCCATGCATCGCGCCCTCTTCGAGCGCGGCCTCGACACGAGCTTCGAGCTACACGAGAAGAACGGTCGCAAGTATCCGCGCCTGCGTGAGCTGCTGTCGGCCAAAGACCAAAGCGGAAAGCTCGGCAGCTTTCTCGACGACGAGGCCGCGTTTCGTCGGGTGCAGCGGCTGCAGCAGCAGAACCGCGTAATCCCGGTGGTTGGTGACTTCGCGGGTGAACACGCGCTGAAGAAGATCGGCGCGGAGCTGGCCCGTCGCGATCTTCCGGTGAGTGTGTTCTACACCTCGAACGTCGAGCAGTATTTGATGGAGCCGGACAAGTGGAAGGCTTGGGCGGCGAACATCGACGCCCTGCCCTCCGACGAGCGGACGCTGTTTCTGCGCTGTTATCTGGACCAGGGGCGCCGACATCCGGCGCAGATGGAAGGTCACCGCACCGCCAGCCTGGTCAGCTCGTTCGACCAGTTCAAGTGGCGCAACCGGACCCGCGGCTACGGCAGCTTCTTCCAACTGGTGACGGACACCGCGGGCCCTGACGCGGGCCACTGACCGTCAGGCCGTCGCCGTCGCGACCGAGCTGCGTTCGCCCAGCAACTCTCCGAGTCGATTGCGGTCGACGGTCTCGGCGTCGAGCAGCGCCGCCACCAGGCGGTCGAGCTCGGCGCGGCGCTCGCAGATCAGCTTCTTCGAAAGCTCCAGCGCCTCACTCAGAAATGCCCGCGTCTCCTGCTCGATGACGTGCACGGTCGCGTCGCTCGTTCCACCCTCGGTCGCCAGCATTTGACCCAGGAATGGATGCTCGGTCCGGTGCTCGTGGAAGACCGGCCCGACCTTCTCGCTCATCCCGAAGTGCGCGACCATCTTGAACGCGATGTCGGTACCTTTCTGCAGATCGTTGGCAGCGCCGCTCGATACGTCGCCAAAGACGACGCTCTCGGCTGCGTAGCCGCCCATCAGCACCCGCAGCCGCGCCTCGAGCTCCGCTTTGGTCATGAGGTGGCGGTCTTCACCCGGGGCTTGCTGCGTCACACCGAGCGCCATCCCTCGCGGGATGATGGTCACCCGCTCCAGCGGCTCGGCGGCAGCGGTGAAATGCGCGACCACGGCGTGTCCGGCCTCGTGCACGGCGACGCGCTCTTTTTCCTTCGGATCGAGCTTGGTCTCACGCGGATCACCGAGCACGATCTTGTCGTACGCCGCGAGGAAGTCTGCCTGCTCGATGGCCATGGCACCGCGCCGCGTCGCGCCGAGGGCCGCCTCGTTGGCCAGGTTGGCCAGATCTGCGCCGGAGAAACCCGGCGTATTTCGCGCCACCGCCTCGAGATCGACGTCGGAGCCCAAGGGTTTGTCCTTGGTGTGCACTCCCAAGATCGCCAACCGGGCGGCGCTCTCCGGGCGATCGACCATCACGCGGCGATCGAACCTGCCCGGCCGGAGCAGCGCCGAGTCGAGCACGTCCGGTCGGTTCGTCGCAGCGAGCACGATCGTCAGATCGTTGCGCGAGAAGCCATCCATCTCCGACAAGAGCTGGTTCAAGGTCTGCTCGCGTTCGTCGTGGCCCCCGCCCAGACCCGAGCCGCGCGAGCGCCCGACGGCGTCGATCTCGTCGATGAACAGGATCGCCGGCGCTACCTTCTTGGCCTCCGCGAACAGCTCGCGGACTCGCGCCGCACCAACCCCCACGAACAGCTCGATGAACTCGGAGCCGTTGATGGAAAAGAACGGCACGCCCGCCTCTCCGGCAACGGCCCGCGCCAGCAACGTCTTGCCCGTTCCCGGCGGTCCCACCAGCAAGATCCCCCGCGGCACTTTGCCGCCCAGGCGACGGAACTGCTCCGGCTCCTTCAGGAACTCGACGACCTCGCGCAGATCCTGCTTTGCCGCCCCGAGCCCGGCCACGTCGTCGAACTTCACGGCGACCTGACCCTCGTGCTCGAAGCGATGCTGCCGACCCTTGAGCACGCCCCCCGAGCCGAAGGGCCCACCCGAACCCAGCATGCGCTGCGCCCGACGTGAGAACCAGATCCACAACCCGATGATGAGGGCGAACGGCACCAGGTTCACCAAGAGCTGCAGCGCAAACGGCTGCTCCTCGCTCTTGGCGACGATCTCGACCTTTTGCTGGCGAAGCAGCGGCAGGAAATCCTTGTCCTCCTGCGGCGGCACCATCGACTTGAAGGTCTTGAGCGAGCGCCCGGCGATCTTCTCCTCGGCCTTGAGCTTGCCGGTGACGTGCTGCCCGCGCAGAACCACACTCTCGAGCTTGCCTGCTTCGGCAAACTGGTAGGCCTCGGTGTAGCTAATCTCCGGGTGTGCGTCGTCCGCGGTTCCGAAGTACTGCCAAGCCCAGAAGCCGAACAGCAAGAGAGCAAGGATGGTCCAGCCCTTCCACGAGGGCCGATCGCTCTCTGGTTTGTCACCCGGCGCGGGTGAACTCCCGGGCAACTTCCCCGGTGGCAGGCTCTGAGACATGACTCCTCGACCCTAGCGCGGCAAGCGCCCGGTGTCGCTCAGGCCCCACCGCGCTCGGGATCGCGGCGGCGTTCCGGTGGCACCGAGGCGCCGACCACCCACTCGAGCTCCTTCACTTCCTGGTCGAACTCGATGGCCATGCGGTGTGGCCAGAGCCCATGGGGATCCGCGAGATTCTCCTCGACCCGCACCACCCGGCCGGTCACGCGCCGCGGCACGGGCTCATCGGGAAGCTTCAGTGCAACCTCGACCGTGGCGCCCGGATCCAGGGTGCTGGCCGTGAGCATCAACACACCGCGACTGTTGGCGTCGTGCGTCACCGCAATGCCCTCGCGTAGCGCGTCGACCTTGACGGGGATCCAGACCTGGTAGCGATCGTTCTCGCGGCGGGACATTGCGCACGAGCATAGCGGCTTTCCACCCGCAGCCAAGCGCCCTTCGAAGGCCGCGTGATCTCCGCCGCGCAGCTCTGGTATACGGCGACGGACGACCTGACGTGCCATTTCGGCGGCCAGGAACGGAGGGAACATGGGACGAGACATCTCCGAGACGGTGACGTTCGACGCAACGCCTGCGGTGGTCTACCGCGCCTTGGTCGACGCCAAGCAGCACGCAGCCTTTACCGGGAGCCACGCCAGCAACGACGGCAAGGTTGGCGGCCCGTTCAGCGCGTACGACGGATACATCGTGGGCTTCAACGTGGAGCTCGTGAAGGGTGTGCGGGTCATTCAGGCGTGGCGCGCGAACGAATGGAAAGAGGGAGCGTGGTCCATCGCGCGCTTCGAGCTTGCGCCAGCCGGAACGGGCCGAACCAAGCTGACGTTGACCCAGGCGGGGGTGCCGGACGCGTTCCAGAAGCGGATCACTCGAGGCTGGAAGGACTTCTACTGGGTTCCTCTTGCGAGCTGGCTGCGAGCGAGCAGCGCGAAGGCGCGCAAGCCGCCTCGGGCGAAGCCCAAGACCCGAGCCAAGAAGTGAGCGCAAAGTCGGCGGGGGCTCCGCAATCTTTTCAACAACGGGACAGATCGGGCGTGTAGGCAAAGCACCGCCTTCGACGCAATGTCCTGAAATCGCAAGAATCATGTAAGTGGCACGCGCCCTGCCTCGTTTGGGTGCATGCCGAACACACCCGCACAGGTGGCCGTAGGGGCGGCTGCACGTCCGGATCGACGCGCCGACCGGCGTGCGGCTATCGGAATGCCCGTGATGATCGACACCGAGGTCGCGTCGCGACCCGGGCGTGCGCTGAACGTTTCGCGCGGTGGGCTCTCGGTCGAGACCGAGCTCGAGCTGCGCGAGGGAGAGATCGTCGGCGTCTACTTCGAGCTGCCCATCGGCTACGCCGTGGAGGCCCGCGCCGCCGTCACGCGCTGCGAGCAAAACCGCGCGGCGCTGCGCTTCGTCGAGATCGAGCGCGAAGCCGAGCTCGCCCTGCGTTCGTTCTGCCGGATCAGCGGTCTGCACAAGGTCTGAAGCCGCTGATTGGGCGCTGAACCGCTCGGCGCGGTCACGTCCTCTTGCAGCCCGGGGGGGCCGATGGCATCGACCGCGGCCATGAGCTCCAAGAAGGATGAGGGCGAGGCGGCCGCAGAAGTTGAAGAGACCTCCGGCGTGGAGGACGGCGCCGACGAGCCAGTCGTGGAAGACGCCGCGAGCCCCGGCAAGGGTGACGCCGACGAGCCAGCCGTGGAAGGCGCCGCGAGCCCCA
This sequence comes from Myxococcales bacterium, assembly GCA_016706225.1. Taxonomy (NCBI): domain Bacteria; kingdom Pseudomonadati; phylum Myxococcota; class Myxococcia; order Myxococcales; species Myxococcales bacterium. The sequence continues at coordinate 525,703 of JADJKB010000005.1, read as the reverse complement.
GCAAGGGTGACGCCGACGAGCCAGCCGTGGAAGGCGCCGCGAGCCCCGGCAAGGGCATCCACCGTCCCGCCGGCCTGTTGCAGCTCACCGACGAGCAGGTCCGCACCTGGAGCCTCGCAGAGAAGGATCGCTGGTGGCGGGACAACGTCTACCGCGGTGACATGCCGCAGCTCACCCTGCGCTCCGCGCTGACGGGCATGTTCCTCGGCGGCCTGCTCTCCCTCACGAACCTGTACGTCGGCGCCAAGACGGGCTGGACCCTCGGCGTGGGCATCACCAGCGTGATCTTGGCGTTTGCCATGTTCAAGATCCTGTCTAGCTTCAAGCTCGGCAGTGAGTTCACTCTGCTCGAGAACAACGCGATGCAGTCCATCGCGACCAGCGCCGGCTACATGACGGCACCGATGATCTCGAGCCTGGGCGCCGACATGATGGTGACCGGCAAGGTCATCCCGATGTCGACGACCATGATCTGGATCTCGGCGGTGGCGGTCCTGGGCGTGTTGTTCGCTTTCCCGCTCAAGCGGCGGTTCATCAACGACGAGCAGCTGCCGTTCCCGGAGGGGCGCGCGGCCGGTGTCGTGATGGAGGCACTGCACTCGGGCGACGCCAAGGCGGGCCTGCTGAAGGCCAAGATCCTGGTCGTCACCGGCGGTCTGGCGGCCCTCCTGAAGGTCGCCCAGAGCGAGCCGATCATGAAGAAGCTCCAGCTCACCATCCTGCACGTGCCCGAATTCTTGGACGACTGGCTGTACAAAACTCACGACGCTGAAGATCAGCGGGGTCGATCTACGGCAACTGACGGTGCGCCCGGACACGGATTTCGTGATGATGGCGGCCGGCGGTCTGATGGGGATCCGCACCGGCGTTTCCATCCTGATTGGCGCCTGCATCAACTACCTGCTGCTCGCGCCCTGGGCCATCAACAACGGGGACATTCACGGCAAGCTGCGCGATGGCGTCACGACCTACGGCTTTCGGGCCATCACCATGTGGGCGCTCTGGGGCGGTGTGGCGATGATGACGACGGCCAGCCTGTTCGCCTTCTTCTCCAAGCCGCAGATCCTGATCAGCGCCTTCAAGGGGCTGTTCGGCAAAAAGGACGCCAGCCGGCAGAGTGACATCCTCAAGGACATCGAGCTGCCGATGAATGTCTTCGTGATCGGCATTCCGGTGGTGGGCGGCATCGTCGTCACGCTCGCATCGATGTTCTTCGACGTGAAAGTGTGGATGGGGATCCTCGCCATCCCGCTGATCTTCGTGTTCACGCTGATCGCCGTGAACTCCACCGGGCTCACGTCGATCACCCCGAGCGGCGCCCTCGGCAAGCTGACTCAGCTGACGTTCGGCGTGATCGCACCGGGCAACATCACCACCAACCTGATGACCGCCGGCATCACGGGCGAGGTCGCCGGCAACGCCTCGAACCTGCTGATGGACATCAAACCCGGCTACATGCTGGGTGGGAAACCGCGGCACCAGGCCATCGGTCACGTGCTCGGGATCATCGCGGGGGCCTTGGTATCCGTGCCGGTGTTCTACCTGGTGTTCATGCGCAACGGGCCGGCCAACCTGGTGACGGATCAGTACCCGATGCCGGGCGCGACCATCTGGAAGGCGGTCGCCGAGGTGTTGACCAAGGGCCTGTCGAATCTGGAGGTCAGCGCCCGCTGGATCGCGCTGATCGGAGGGCTGACGGGCATCGGCCTCGAGATCGGCAAGCTCGCAACCCGGGGGAGATTCTGGCTGTCGGGCGTCGGCATCGGGCTGGCCTTCGTGATCCCGTTCAACACCTGCCTGGCGATGTTCCTCGGTTCGTTCCTGTTCTGGCTGGCGGAGCGGGCGCTGAAGAAAGAGACGAGCACGGCGCATCAGGTGTTCGTGAAGAACATGGAACCCACCTGTGCCGGGCTCATCGCCGGGGGTGCGCTGATGGGCATCGGGGTGATCCTGGTGGAGAACTTCGTGCTCTGAGCGGCGACCCGCTTCAGCGGCGCCCGGGTGGGCGCACCACATCGGTGAGGGCAGAGTCGTACTCGAGGGTGAAGAAGCTCGGGGTCGGCAGGCAGATCGGCCCGAGCTCCACGTACATACAACCGAGCAGGACGCGGGAGTCCCCGGCGCTCAGCGCAACCAGTGGGTCACGCACGCAGCGCATGAAGTCGAGTCTGGAGTTTTCTCCGAGGCCGTAGTCGAGAATGAGCGACGGTTTGCCCGGCACGGGAAGCTTGCGCCCAGGCGCCTCGATCACGCGAAAGTGGCCAAAGGTGAACGGCGCGCCCCGGCGAACCTTGGCGATGCACGGCCCGTCCAGCTCGTTCTGCTCGAGCCGCACGTTCCAGCCGCGCAGGTGGCCGGTGTCAGGGTCGCGATGAAAGACCTTCTTGAACTTCTTCCAGGTGAGGCGCTCGACGAAGCGGGGCAGGCCCAGGCTCACGCCTCGGTACTCGGTGTCATCCAGGCTCGCCATGTTGTCGATGGCGTGCCCGCCTCGGAACGCCTCGCGGAGCTGGTGAGCACTCGCGGTCAGGAGGTCGGTCGGCGTCAGTTGACGCAAGCTCCATTGACGCAACTCTGACCTGTATCGCACTTCTTGCCGCAGCCGCCGCAGTTGTTGACGTCCGTGAGGAAGCTGGCGCAACCCGTCGAACAGCACCCTTGACCCGTCGCACAGGCGGCGCCGCCGTTGCAGCTGCAGACCGCATTGGGACCGCTCTTGGTGCAGACCTCACCGGCTCGACAGGTCGCGCCAGCGCAGACGCAGGTATGCGAGAGCGTGTTGCAGCTGACCCCGCTCAGGCCGTTGTCCGCCTCACACTGCGCTGCGGAGCTGCAGCCGCAGGCACCGTCAAAACAGGTGAACTTGGAGCTCGACCCGCCCTGAAGGGAGCAACTGCGGCCGCAAACACCGCAATTTCCGGTGCTCGTCTTCAGATTGGTCTCGCAGCCGTCGTCAGGGAGCGGCTTCGACGATTCGTTGCAGTTGCCAAAACCGTCACTGCACTCTGGCTCGCACTTCGCGTCGGCACACTTCGACGACGTCGCGTTGGTGGTCGCGCAGGTTCGAGCGCATTTGCCGCAGTTGCTGGGATCGCCGACGCCGAGAGGGGTCTCGCAACCGTTGGAAGACACACCGTCGCAGTTGCCGTGGGCGGTCGAGGTACAAGAAATGCCACACGCGCTGCTCACACAAGCGGCGGTCGCGTGGGGCTGACCGCTGGGACACGGGGTACAAGAAGTCGAGGCACAGCCATACGTGGTGCTGTACTTCGATACACACGTGCCGCCGCAGAGCTTCTGGGTGCTCAGACACCCGCTCGTGCCGCCGGTGCCGCCGGTGCCGCCGGTGCCGCCGGTGCCGCCGGTGCCGCCGGTCGTGCCGCCGGTGCCGCCGGTGCCGCCGGTGCCGCCGGTGCCGCCGGTCGTGCCGCCGGTGCCGCCCATGGTGCCACCGCTGCCGCCACCTGAATCGCCACCGGAGCCCGAGACACCTCCTGAACCACCACTGCCGCCCGCGCCGGCGTCGGTCCCGCCGCTGCTTGTGCCGCCCGTTGCGCCCTTGGGCACACACAGGTCGGTAGCGAGATCACAGACGTAGCCGTCCGCGCAGGGACACTCCTTGCCCTTGAGATCCACGGAGTCGACTGTGCAGCCGGATGCAGCGACCCAAGCCGCCACACAAAGGAGAGCAATGAGCGATCGCCGCAAGGGAGCTTCCAGGTACAAATCGGGAGTCGACCCGACCCGCAGACCATAGCTCGTTCGCGCGCAAGCTCAACGGACCCGTGCATTCCGCCGCAACATCGGCCTGATTTGCACCACGGCGCAGGACCGGGGATGGTTCACGGGCGCGACGGGAAGGGTCGAACCATGTCCATGCGAAGACTGATATCGTTGACAGCAGTGGCCTCGCTCTCCGGGGCCTGTGCCTCGTCCGGTTCTGGTGGGGGGCCCGCACCGTGTGACGACGCGGGCCTGTGCGCCCCTGGCCTCACGTGTGAGCTCGGGTTCTGCGTCGTCGCCGAGGGCGGCGCGGGTGTGGGTGCCAGCGGCGGCGCGGGTGGCATGGGTGCGACGGGAGCGGTGGGCGGCTTCGGCGGCGCGGCGGGCTTCGGTGGCGCGGCCGGCTTCGGTGGCGCAGCGGGCTTCGGTGGCGCAGCGGGCTTCGGTGGCGCAGCGGGCTTCGGTGGCGCGGCCGGCTTCGGTGGCGCGGCCGGCTTCGGTGGTTCGGGAGGCGTTGGTGGTGCAGCCGGCTTCGGTGGCACGTCGGGCTTCGGTGGCGCGGCCGGCTTCGGTGGTTCAGGAGGTGTGGGCAGCAGTGGTGGCTCGGGCGGTGTGGGCGGCAGTGGTGGCTCGGGCGGTGCGCACAATTGCTGCACCTCGCACGCGACGGCCGGCTGCACGAACGCGACGATTCAGGCGTGTGTGTGCGCGAAGGATGGCTTCTGCTGTTCGACGTCGTGGGACAGCAAGTGTGCGGGCGAGGTAACGTCGTACGCGTGCGGGAGTTGCTCGAGCGGCACGGGTGGCAGCGGCGGGACGGGTGGCACGGGTGGCACCGGCGGAACCGGCGGCGGAACCGGCCAGGTTTGCGGCACCACGACCTGCGGTTCGGCGGCAAGCTGCTGCACGTGTTCGGGCCAGAAGATCTGCATCTCTCTGCCCGCCGGCTACACGTGCTCGTCGTGGTCCTCGACCTGCACCTGACTTGACCGACACCAACGCTCGGGCAAGAGTTCGCCGTCCCGAGCCCCCGTAGCTCAGGGGATAGAGCAACGGTTTCCTAAACCGTGGGTCGCACGTTCGATTCGTGCCGGGGGCGCCAACCTACGACGTGTGTACGAAAAGCACTGCTCGCTTGGGCTTCGCGGCGACAGTCAGACGAGAAGGCACAACTCCGGCGAGAGCATCCAGTCCTGCTCGGGCGGGAGGTTCTGCTTTTCTTTTCCGATCCCGCCCCAGATCAGAGCTTGGTCACCAGGCCCGAGCGTCGCCACGGCGTGCATCCAACACGCGGTTTGCACGCTACGACTGGGCTGGCCGCGCGCCGCAGACGCGCTACTACTTGTGACGTGCCCGGCTTCGATCAACATCACTACGTCAGCGAGTTCCTGTTCCAGCCGTGGCGACTCAAGAGCGGGAAGGTCAAGTACTATGATTTCGACGACGGCCGCATCCATCATCGTGGGACGGGCGAGGTATTCTGCCTCCCTGGCCTGAACACGGATGCGGCCGAAAAGGCGTTCAACAAGTACATCGAGACCCCGGTGTCCCGGTTGCGCGAGCGGCTCTTGAGCACGCCCCTGGGTAGAGCTTCAGTCGGCATCGAGGACTGGGCGGCCTATCGCGCTCTGTACCTTCTCGTGTTGATCCAGGGCGCGCGAGCTTCGGAAGCGTTCGACGGGGCCGTTCCTGGCTTGTCCAACGCCGACCTGTTTGAGCTTGGGGAAGGGGCCCTTGATCACGTCGTGCAGCTATCGATGCAGCGGTTCCAGCTCATGCTCGTTCCAGTCAGCGAACGGCCGTAGCGTTCGCCGAGAACCCTCGTTGTAGGCAAAAGACTGCTCTCGGGCTCATGGGCATTTTCTCCTGTCTTCTCCGGCGCTCCCGACAGCAACCCGCGGACCTCTCGACGACGCAGCGTTACGCGCATGTCGCCGCTAGCGACTTGCACGCGGCGATTCGGTTGTTGGGCAAGGCTGGGTGACAGCCTAGTCGTCGAACGGGCAGGGCCGATCCTTGATGTTCTCGAAGTGGTGGGGTCGGCAGAGGACGCTGAGCTCGATGGCGCCGCGGGTGCATCCCTCGCGGCGACACGGCACCTCGGGTCGTTCTGGACCGAGTATGTCGTAGAACTCGCGATCTTCTTGGCGTTGCCACTCGGCGTATTCGCGAGCCCGCCTCTCCTCCTCTTCGGCGGAGAGCTTGGGTCGGCCTCCAGGCTGCCATGGCTCTGCTTCGATCTCGGCGATGCGACCCGCCACGAGCTTGGTCCAGAGCTCGAGGACTCGCACCTTGGGGATGCCGGTCATGTGCTGCAAGGCTTCGTAGTCGCCGCGGTTCAGTGACAGGACTCCGTCGATGCTCCACTCGATGGTCCACTCGGCGTCTTTCTGAAGCCAAGCCGCGCCGTGTTCCTCGTCCTCTGGGTCGAGGGCGTCCAGGAATTCCCTCATCTGCGCCGGAGTCGGGTTGTCGATCGAGTCACCCAACCCGTTGCAGATGAAGTAGCTCATGGCAGTGCCCCCGCCCTGGATGCTGCCACCGTGGCAACGGCGTGGAAACGACCTCGCTCGGTCGTTGTCACGCCGGACCGACAGTCAGAGGAAACCGACGCGTTTTCGCGGTCCTGTACGGGCGCTGAGCCGAGGGATCAACTCAACCGACGAAAACCCTCTGCCGTGTCCAGCGCCCTGTCGAATGAAGCCACGTGCCCGATTGCGCCATCGCGTTGCAGGACGACGAGCAGCGCGTCGTTGAAGTTCAGCGCGCCGGCCGAAGCTTCGACGACGTCCAAGATGGCGTCGAACCGGCTGTTGATATCCCCGCTCACCGGAGCGATCTGGCCGGCCTCATGCCATCGGCGCACGACCGACGTTGCATTCAGCAGGTCGGTCGATTTCGAGCGCCGCTCCTGAGCACGCCGGCAGATGACGGACACGGCCTCGGCAACGAAGACGTCAAGAAGCAACGCCACGTGGCCATCTCGCTTCAACCCCTCGACGAGCTCGGTGGCGTGAGCATTGTGGGCGTCCGCCTTGTCGAGCCAACCCACGATGATGTTGGCGTCGAGAACGACCTCAGCCATCGTAGAGCGCCTTGCAGTCCTCTACCGCATCGCCTCCAAGATTCACGACTCCGCGAGCTGCTTCGAGAAGCTCCCAGCTCACCGGCTTGTACCGCCGTTGGGCCCTTTCGGCCGCACGCACGACGAGGTCACGCTCGCCCGGCTGAAGGTTCGCGAGCTCTTCAACCAGCGGCTTGAGTGCCTCCGGGACCACGGCGGGGTCGGGAGTGGGCTTGGGCTGAGCCATCGAGCCCAGGATACCACCGGGACGACAAGCGCACCCGCTCGGTTTCAGGACACGCATTCAGCTCAACCCGCAGTCCGGCAACCCACCGGCGGTTCACGGTTGCGCCTGGACGGACCGTTCGAGCCTCGCGACGGTACGCAGGCTTCTCTCCGTGACCAGCCTCTCTGGCGTCCCCGCCGGCAGCCCGCGAATAAGCTCCTTGATGCTCGGGTCGAGCTTCAGCAGCGCCAGAATCTGCGTCACCCGCATCGCCGACACCCCCGCCCTGCGCGCCAGCTCCGCCCGACGCTTCACCTCCCCAGCGTCGAGCATCCCCTGCCACTCCTCCGCCTTGGCCAGCAGCCGCACGATCCTCGGTGGCTCGGTCGGCACTGGCTTCGGCTTCGCCCGCCGCGCGGTCCGCTCGACCCTAAACCGACTCTGAAAGTTCGTACTTGTGTCGGGGTTGGGGCGCAGAAGCCGCAGAGCGAAGAAACGCCCTGGGCGAGCGTTGGGCCTACTTCACCGCGTGACGCCGCTCGCGTCGCACGGGCCGGACGGCCCGCACGGAGGGGCCGCTGTCTCGTTCGGCGATCCGCAAATCGTACGCCTGCTGGAGGTTCATCCAGAACTCAGGCGAAGTCTCGAGAGCGCGCGCGAGTCGGAGCGCGGTGTCCGCTGTCACGGCCCGCTTGCCCGCCACGATGGCGCTTACGCGATTCGCGGGGACGCCGATGGCCTGCGCGAGCACGTTCGCGCTCATTTCGAGCGGGACGAGGTACTCCTCTCGGAGGATCTCGCCGGGGTGAATGGGGCGCATGCGGTTCTTCATGGCTGTTCCTCGTCAGTGGTAGTCGACGACTTCGACTTCATCCGGACCGACGTCGGTCCAACGAAAGCAAATTCGGAACTGGTCGTTGATACGGATCGAGTATTGCCCAACTCGGTCACCGCGGAGCGCTTCGAGTCGGTTGCCCGGCGGCGAACGAAGGTCATCCAAGCGAACCGCCGAGTCGAGCATGATGAGCTTCCGTTCCAGGACAGGCCGAATCGAGTCGAAACGCCGAGACCGCTTGCCTTCATAGACCGCGGCCGTCTCAGCGCACCGAAACGACCGGATCATGCCGCTAGCCTACCCATTGTACGCTGTACGTCAAGCGTACAAGACGGGGCTCACTTCCCGCCCCGGCCAGCGCTTCGCAACGGCCCGGAGCTGCGCCTCCGCACGCATCCGCGCCATCGGCCGTAATGCGCGCGCGGTGACCGCCCTCGGCGGCGTGCCCGGCGGCAGCGATCGGAGTCTCCGTCCAGGATCCCGCCTGGCCCGCGGGCCAGGAAACCACCGTGTCGGGCAGCTTGCGAATCGACGCGCCCGGCTCGTACGAGGAGCTTTCTTACGCAACCGCGTGTCTCTCGGTCTCGGCACCGGGCCAGGCGCTCGACGGGACACGGCTGTACGCATCGAACGTCGCCATTGCGCCTTACGCCTGGGCGAGCCGACTCGAGGTCCGGCTGCTGCAAGACCCAACGATCACAGCAACCGAAGCCGCAGCGGTGCCGCTGGCTTCGTTGCAGCTGGCAGGCCCCACTGCGCTCTTCGATCTGATGGCAGTCGAGTGGTACGACGCGACCAGCCACTCCGTTGCCTGGGACGGCTGGCACTCCAGCGAGTACATCATCAAAGAGCTGCCTGCCGTGGGCGTGCAAGGACTACCCTTCGTCGTCACCGCAAACGGGCAGCGCGCGTACCTCGGCGCGTTCGTGTCCACGCTGTCGTCCGTCGCGCTGAACATGCCCGTCATCGTCATCGACAGCATGAAAGAATCAGGCTTTCGCATCGAGAGCGGCTACCCGAGCGACGCGCCGCCCGGGCAAGATGCGCGCAACCACCCGCAAGTGCTCGGCGTGCTCGAGTCCGCCGGGAAGCTGGTGAAGTAGGACGGAGCAAGGCGCTCGGCGAAGGCGCTTCGCCAAATCCAGCGCACAGGCGCGTCGTGCGGCGCGTTACCGGGGGAATCTTCACGCCGCGTCAGATCGGAACGTCGGTCCGCACGTATACGCCGCTGGAGCGACGCTCGAGCGCCTGGCACACTGCCGCCCAGCGGAGGCACGACGCCTGCCTCGAGCAGAGGAGTGACAATGTCGAGAACCGAGAGCATGCGGCAACTGGCTTGGATTTGCCTTGGAGGATGGCTGGTGATGGCAACGGGCTGCGCTCGAAGCGCAGCGACCGCACAGTCCGCCGCCTCGGCCAATCGCTCGGGCGCAGCTGGCACGGTCGACCCCTCGGTCCCTCAGGCCAGTCTGGTGTCCGCGGACGACCCCAACGCGGTCTCCGTCCCGTCTGCGATCCGCAAGGTGACGGTCTACTCGGACCGAGCGCTCGTGTCCCGGGAAGCAAGCGTCAAGCTCACCACCGAACCAACCGTGTACGCGTTCAAACACCTGCCCGGCTGGGTCGACGATGGCTCCGTGCGCGCGGCCATCACCAACGGCCGCATCCTCGACGTGCGGGTCGGCAGGAGTTACCTCGCGCAGGCTACGGGCAAGAGCTACCGCAAGGCCGAGGCCGACGCTCGCGTACTGGCCAGCCGACTGCTCGCGCTCGATGACGAGCTCAAGGTGCTCGACGCTCAGACCAAACAGGTCGACGACATCAAGGCGTTCTCCCTCGACAAGCTCAACAAGGACGTGGTCGCGGGCAGCCCGCCGCCAGCCGGCAGCGTCGTGATCCCCGGCAGTGTCGGTGTCAGCACCTACGCGGCGGTCGTCGACTTCATCGCCACGAAGATGCGGGAGATCGCCAAGGGGCGGCGCGCAGTCCAGGCCGAGCGCGAGAAGCTCGCCCCGGCAGTCGAGGCCGCCAAACACCACCTCGACGATCTGCGCGGCTTGACCCAGCTCGAAGAGACGCGCGTGTTCGTGACCGTGCAAGGGACGACGCCCGCCGACGGCCAGCTCCAGCTCAGCTACTTGCTTCCTGGCGCAACCTGGGAGGCATCCCACGAGCTTCGCGCCACCGGCAGCGACGCCACATCGGTCGAGGTCACCTCGTTTGCGGTCGTCACCCAGGCGAGCGGCGAGGACTGGGACAACGCGGAGCTGACGTTCTCCACGCAGTCGTCCACCGCTGCCGTTCGCATCCCTGAGCTCGAGGCGCTCACGCTCGGCGCGGGTCGAGCCGCGAGCCAGACCATCGAGCGGCAATCGGCGTCGTTCAAGCGTGCCGAAGCCGCGTTCAAGGGGCAGAATCGTCTGTGGAACACCCGGGTGCAGAGCGCCGGACGAAGCCGCAGCTTCGAGCAGAGCTACCAGACGAACGTCGAGTTTCTGGAGGTGACCCAGAGCAAGACGGTGCAAATTTTCCAGAGCCTGCAGCAGCGCGGGACGACCGCGCAGTTCAAGGCCATGAACACCACGAAGGTGCGCGCAGATGGCCGCTCGGTCAGGGTGCCGCTCGGTCGCGCGAACCTGAAGGCCAAGAAGGCCATCGTCGCGGCTCCCGAGCAGTCCCTCAACGCAGCTCAGACTCTGGAGATGCTCAACGACAGCGGACAGTCGCTCTTGCCGGGCAACGTGGCCCTCTACCAGGGCGGCGCATTCCTGGGCATGACCAGCCTCGACTTCGTCGCGGACGGAGAACAATTCGCGGTCTTCCTGAGCGTGGCAGATCAGCTGAAGATCTCCCGGGTGCTCGACAAGAAGCGGAGTGCGCTGGTGCGCAAGCAGCGCACCCAGATGCAGCTCGCCTTCGTCGTCACGGTCGAGAACCTGTCCGGCAAGACCATGTCGCTGAAGCTCGCCGATCGCATTCCGGTGTCCGAGGACAAGGACATCGTGATCAGCGGCATCAAGATCACCCCGGACGTGAAGCCCGACGGGAAGGGCATCCTGCGCTGGCCGCTGACCCTCCAGCCGAAAGAGAAGCGAAAATTCGAGATCCAGTACCAGATCGAATACCCGCCCACCCTGGTGGTGGAGATGAGAAAGAGCGAGGCCGCCGACGCGAGCCAAAACCGCCCGGGTAGCCCCGCGGCAGCGCCTGCCCCGCGCAAAGCCTACGACCTCCGGAAGGACATCGAGCAGCTCGAGAACGCGTTCTGACAGGGTCGACCGCTTTGTGGGATGCTTTCGCCCCTCAGCGAACGCAGAGTCTGATGTCACTGAAGAGCCTGCTGATGCCCATCGTCGCGGCGCGGCTGTTGTCGCGGGAGCGACTGCTAGCGAAACGCTCACGCGCGGAGCGCAAACGCAAACGGCGCGGCGAACCGCACCGGATCCACTATTTTCACCAGGTCGATGATCCGTACAGCGCCCTGGCGACCGCGGCGCTCCCACGCCTGCTCGCCCGCTACGACGTGGAGCTCGTGCCGCACTTGACCGGTCCGCCGCCCGACGACGCCGCGCCCCAGCAAGCCATGCTCGTGACCCACAGCCGGCGCGATGCAGCGCAGCTCGCCGAGCACGTTGGGCTCGAGCTGGCCGACCCGGGCGCCCAGCCTGCGGCAGAGAGCGTGCGGCAGGCGACTGCGCTCTTGGCCGAGGCCATCGAAACCGGGCGTTTCGTCGACGAAGCTTGGGCGATCTCTCGACGACTCTGGAGCGAGCCCGAAGCACTCGCGGCGACGACCTCGGGCGCGGACCAGCGCGCCGAAACCAGCGTTCGGCGCGGGACCGCGCTCCGCGCGCGCTTGGGTCACTACCTCGGCGCCACCTTTCACTACGGCGGAGAGTGGTACTGGGGTCTCGATCGTCTGTACCACCTCGAGCAGCGACTGCAGGAGCTTGGGGCCGCGCGCTCGGGTGTCGACGATCTGCTCTTCCCGCCCAGCAAAGATTTGCGGACCCCTACCCCACTCGAACCGGCGCCCGAGATCGACTTCTTCTTTTCGCTGCGCAGCCCCTATTCCGCCATCGTGACGCCGAGGATCTTCGAGCTTGCCCGGCTCACCGGCGCGAAGCTCCGCCTGCGCTTCGTGCTCCCCATGGTGATGCGTGGGCTGCCCGTCCCGCGCGCGAAGCGCCGCTACATCGCGGAAGACGCGGCCCGCGAAGCCTTTGCGCGCGGCATCCCGTTTGGCCGCGTGAACGATCCCGTCGGGCGACCGGTGGAGCGAGGGTTGTCGCTGATGCCGCTGGCCGAGCGGGTCGGAAGGGGCGAGGACTACCTGGCGTCGTTCATGCGCGGCGTGTGGGCAGAGGGCATCGACGCGGGCAGTGACCGCGGGCTGCGCACGCTCGCGGAGCGGGCCGGATTGGAGTGGCGCGCGGCTCTCGGCGCCCTCGGAGACGACGGCTGGCGCGCGACCGCCGAGGCCAATCGCCAGGAGCTTTTTGGCCTGGGCCACTGGGGTGTGCCCTGCTTCCGGATCGGCGAGACGCTGGTGATGGGGCAGGACCGGCTGTGGGCGGTGGGATCCCTGCTCGGTGTGGGCCCGGGCTCCGCTCGGAGCCACACTGTCGGCTAGCGAGGTTCGCGTCGTGCCGGCGGCATCGAGCGCCCTTGGCAGAACCGTTGCGCACCCCAGCCTGCTAGAGTCGCTCTGCCGCTTCCCAGAAGCGGAAAGAGGAGATCCGAGGATGGAGCTGGGGCGAGACGTATTCGTGGCACTGGCAGCGGTCGCGTGGGCCGACGGGGAGGTCGCTCCGGAGGAGGCGCAGGCGCTCGCGCAAGCTGCGCGTGCGTGTGGGCTCTCGGGAGCCGATCTGGAGGCGGTCGAGGAGAGCACCCGGCAGCGGGTCGAGTTCGACGCCCTGGCCGGGCTCGAGCTCGACGACGACGCCAAGAGCTTCGTGTACGCCATCGCCTCTTGGATCGCGCGTGCGGACGGCGTGATCCACGACGCAGAGGTCGAGATCCTGGCCAAGCTGGGGGACTCACTGAAACTCAGCGCGGACGAGCGCAACGCGGCGCAGGTCGCGCGCACGCTGGCAGCAACCGGAACGCCAGACCTGAAGAACCTCGCGCTCGCCATCGCCGACTGCGTCGAGGAGCCGCCCCCGGGGACGGCTCGCACGGGCGAACCGCTGCCGCCACCGCCGGGCAGCCGCGGTTGGCCGCTGATTGGCGAGACCCTGGCCTTCGTCCGAGACCCGTTTCGCTTCGTCAAAGTCCGGCTGGAAAAACACGGGCGCCTGTTCAAGACGCGGATCGTGGGCCGCGACGTCGCCGTGATCACCGGCCCCGCGGCGTGCGAGCTGTGGGTGGATCAGACCCAGCTGATGCGCGACGGTTCGATGTTCGATCACATCTTTGGTTTGTTCGGCGGACACAGCTTGCCGTCCATGGACGGCGCGCCCCACAGGCTGCGAAAAGCGCAGGTCCTCGCCGGCTTCGACCGCGCCGCTCTGTCCAGCTACATGCCCGGACTGCAAGCCGCGATCGAACGCCGCCTGACCGGATGGGCCGCAGAAGACGAGATCCGCTGGGTCCCCGAGCTGACGCAGCTGGCCATCGAAGGCATCGCAGGCAACATGCTCGGGCTCGGCCCGGGACCCGAGCTCGATCAGCTCGCGCAAGACTACGGCGCCGTGACCCGCGGGGTGGGTGCCGCACCCATCGATATGCCCGGAACGCCGCTGCGCAAGGCCAATCAGGCTCGCGATCGCCTGCTGGTCTTCTTGCGCGAACAGGTCGCGGCCTGCCGCAAGGGCCGCGACGTCGGCTTCACCCGCATCCTGCAGGCGAAGGCAGCCGACGGCAGCCAAATCGATGATGACGCGGCGGTCTTGGAGCTGCACCACATCTTCCTCGCGGGCTACATCGTGTTCGCGGAGCTCGCGGCGGTCGTGCTCCGCCTGGACCAGAATCCCGAGCTGAGACAGACGCTCGCCAACGAGGTGCGCGAGCAAGCAGGGGCCGGCGAGGTCAACCTGGAGACGCTTCACGGCATGCCGCTGCTCAGCCGCGTCGTCGACGAGACCAAGCGCATCACTCCGATGTTGCCTTTCATCATGGCCAAGGCAAAACGCGACATCAGCTTCGCCGGCCACCCATCCCGGCGGGTTTCATGGTCTGCCTGGCGCTGCATGAGAATCACATGCTCGCCGACATTTACCCGGAGCCGACCCGTTTTGATCCGGAGCGGTTTGCCAAGGGACGCGCGGAGCACAAGAGACACACCCACGCGTTTGCTCCGCAAGGGCCGGGACCGCTCACGGGGCACAAGTGCCCCGGCACGGACTACGCGACCTATTTCATGAAGATGTTCACGGTGCTCTTGCTCAGGGGTTACAGCTGGGAGCTGCCCAAACAAGAGCTGAGCTACCGCATGCAAATCATTCCGCCCGAGCCGAAGGACGGCTTGCGAGCGCGCGTCTCGGCGCTGAGCTGAGCACGCCGCTGGAGAGGATTTGCCTGCACCGGAGCTGCGCCGCGCAGGCAAAACTTGCGCAGCCGACGACCGGCTAGCTCGCTATGCTGACCGAAAGCGGGAGGTGCGGTCATGCCGGACGACCCTCATACGAAGTCCAAAGTGAGACTGGAGACGCTTCGGTGCCGACGCACCGGGCAGATGTTCTCGGCGGACGAACACGCGCGCTGTCCGTACTGCGCCGCCAGTGCGGAGACCATCGCCGCATCCGGTGACTACACCCAATTCTGTGACTATCAGCCCAACGTCGACCCAGTTCACTTCGGCTTCCCGGATGACACGTCACGGAACAAGGGTGGATGAACCCGCGGTCGCTTGTCAGCAGCGACCAATTCTGTTCGGCTGAGTCTCAGAGGTGCATCGCCGAGTACGACGGTCGCGCCGAGCAATCCACTGACGGAGAGGCAAGCATGCGGACGCTCATCCTTGGCCGGCGCACGATCGCCATCACCGTTACGCTCGCGCTGGCGCTCTCGGCGTGTGACAAGTCCAAGACCGAAGTCACGGCAGAGCCGACGGCAACCGCGAGTGCGAGCGCTGCGCCGGCCCCGGAGCCCCCGCCGGGGGGTTGTCTTGCTGGCAGCGAGCCGACCGCGCTCGACAAGACGAGTGGCTATGTCTACGACCTGGCAGCCGACGCCACCCACCTCTACTACGGGAGGTGGCAGGTCTTTGGCGGGCGCGGTGATCTGCGCCGGGCGCGCAAGGACGGCAAGGGTGGGATGAACCTCGCTTCGCTGTCGCTCGAACCGCGAGGCGTCGTCGTGGACGACGCCTCCGTATATTTCACATCCGGCATCCGCTTGATGAAGATGCCGAAGGCGGGGGGCGAGTCGAAGACCCTGGTCGAGACCTTCTCTTCGCTCAGTGTCACCGCGACGGACAAGTACATCTACGGCGTCCCCAGCGACTACGGGCCCTATGATCGCTTGATTCGCGCCGACAAGGGCAGCGGCATGACCTACGAGCTCGACGTGTCGGAGCGACCCGACACGGAGGAGCAGCCGAGAGGCTTCAGCGCAGTGGTGACCGACGCGGAGGCCATCTACGTGACGGACTCCAGCGGGAACCGCGTGCTCCGCTTCGGGCTCGAACGCGCCAAGCCCAAGGTGATCGCGCCGCGGCAAGAGCGGCCCTTCGCCCTCGGCATCGACGACGCGAACATCTACTTCAGCTTGGCGCTGAAGGGCGATCTGATGAAGGTCAAGAAATCCGGCGGCACCGCCACCAAGCTCGCCGCGGGGCTGGTGAAGAACGCGCGCATCGCGGTGGACCAGAAGGGAGTGTTTGCCACGCTAGCCGGCAAGGGAAAGGACGCTCCCGGTTCCCTCGTCAAGATCCCGAACGACGGCGGCGCAGCAGTTCCCATGGCCAGCGTGCCGAGCGACCACTTCGTCGAGGTCATTGGCCTGGACGACAAGTGTCTGTACTGGGTCGAGCGCGTGGCGGGCTCCGGAGACGCAGTGCTCTACGCCCGTGCAAGATGACACACAGCCCCGTCGGGTAACCCGGCAAGTGTCTGCGCCAAACCCGGTGATCACGTCAGCGGTCAGTTTGCGCTAGAGTGCCGCTCCGCATGCGCCGCTGCTTCTTCGTTGCACTCTGCGTGCTCCCTCTCGGCTGCGCATCCGTGCTGGGGATCGACGGCGAATACCAGGACGAACCAGCAGGGCTCGGCGCGTCGGGAGGGCTCGGTGGCGCGGGTGGCGACGCCGCCGTCGGCGGCTCGGGAGGCAGTGGTCTCGGCGGAGGCGAGGACTGTCTCAACGGCGTGGATGACGACGGCAACAAGCAGATCGACTGCGCCGACGTGGCCTGTCAGGGTCAGTTCTCCTGCGAGCCGGCCGCGCCTTCGGGGTTCAAGGGACCGGGCCTGCTCTGGACCGGCACTGGCGCGCAGCCTCCGCCGCCCTGCGCCTCTGGAACCTTCGCTCAGCTGGGGTTCTTCGCGGGGTTCTCGGTAGCGCCCGCCGACTGCAGCGCCGTGGGGTGCCAGTGCAGCGCGCAAAGCTCGCCCACGTGCCTAGCGTTGGTCAAGTACCAGACCAACACCTGCACCTCGAGCGGGACCTATACGCCGCTCGGTGAAGGCTGCACGGATCTTTCGGTGAGTGTCCCGTCCTTCGCGAACTACGTAACGGGAGTGTCGGGCAACCTGAGCTGCTCGCCGACGCCCGCGGGTAGCCCCTCGGTGCCTCCGATCGGGTGGACCTCGCGTCACGCGCTGTGTGTGCCCACCAGCTTCGGTGCCGGCTGCGCCGCGGGCGTGTGCACACCACAACCCGACGCCAACTACAGCAAGCGCTGCGTGTACTCGGTCGGCACAGTGAGCTGCCCGGCGAGCTACCCCAATCAACTCAGTGTCCACTCGAGCGTCGACGACACCCGCGGCTGCAGCGCGTGCACCTGCGACAACAGCGGGGTTTGCGCCGTCAGCGCGGAGGACTTCGACGGGACCGGATGTTCGGGGACGAGTAGCCCGATCCCCAAAGGAGGAACGTGTCTCCAGATCACGGCCCCGCCGAATTTGCGGTCGGTGAAGGTCACGGCCAGCGCGCCGGCTTGTGTGCCCGGCGGTGGCACGCCGGTGGGCAGCGCAACACCCACCGGGCCGATGACAGTCTGCTGCCAGTGACTCGACCCGGCAGCGGGGCTCGCCGCGCTCTGAGCGAGCGCACGTCGCCGGCCTTCACTGGCTGGCTCACTGCTCGCTTGGCGCGAGCCAAGCCCGGGCCAGCTCCAGCGTGCGTGCGTTCTCCGGAACTCGCTCGAGGAAGCTGCGGCGCGACTCGGCGTCCTGGATGCGCTCGGCGTGCGCGAGCAGCGTGTCCTTGGCGAAGCGGATCGCGGCGTTGGCCTCGGGCTGCTTGCCGTTGGCGGCCAATGCTTCTGCAATCGCCAGACGGATCAGCTGGCCGCCATCTTCCACCTGCCCCGCCACTTCGAGCTCGGCCCGACCCCGCTCGGCGACGTCGAGCGCCTCGACGTTCTTTCCCCGGGCCAGGAGCACCTGCGCCAGGCACGCCAACCCGAACCCATGAGTCGCGGGGACCTCCGACATCAGCCCCGAGCCCATGCGGGCCTCGACCTCCGCCGCCGCAGCGTCGCCGCGTTCGAGCTGGATGATCGACAGGTAGCAGTGTGACGCGCCTTGCAGCCGCCAGTCCTTGACCTTGGCGTAACCCTCCACGGCTCGTTGCTCGAAATCCACCGCCTCGTCGAGGCGCCCGAGCCGGCACAGCGCCAACCCACCGTTGTGCAGACACTCGAGTCGCACGGGTTCGAGCCCCATCGTCTGCGCTTGGTCGAGCGAGGTGACGAACAGCTCCAGCGCACCGGCGTAGTCCCCGAGCAACAGACGTTCGTAGCCGGCATCTGCGCGCTGTTTGCAGGCAATCCGCAGGTTGCCCGCGCGCTCCGCCGCGACGACGGCGGCCTCGTCGTGAGCCAGGCTCGCCGCTATGTCTCCGGCAAAGAGCGCGACCCAGGCGGCGCCGAGCTGAACCGCGTACTCGTACATTGGGTCGTTTTTGCGCTCCGCCTGCGCAGCCTCCAGGCTCTCGACGACCGAACGCACCAGCTCCATGCGGCCGGCCCGCAGCAGCTGCGACACGGCGCGCGCCAGGGTCAGCGCCACGCGGGTGTCACGGTCGGCTTCGGGGAACTGGGGTAAGCGCTCGACCGCGGCGATCAAGCCATCGAGTTTCCCGATCCGCGACTCGTGCAGTCCAGCCTCGAGCCGCGCGTGAATTTCACCGACCGACCCGGGTGTGAACGCGAGCGCTGCCGCTGCCGCCCGCAGGCTAGCCTCCGCATGCTCACCCTGCCAATCGAGCACATCGCACTCGATCATCGCGAGCTGCCCCAACAGATCACCCGTCGCGCCCATGACGCGCGCCCGCTCGGTGCAGCTGAGCACGCGCGGAAAATCGTTCCCCGCCAGCGCTTGTTCGGCGGCGCGTAGATACAGGCTCATGGCCCGCTCCGCCTCGTTGCCCTGATCCCAGTGTTCCGCCAAGACCAGCGCGTTGCTCTCGCCGTTTTCGCTCAACCACTCCGCGGCCAGGCGGTGTCCGAGCGCACGATCTTCGGGCGTGAGCATCCGGTACGCTGCCTCGCGCAGGAGCGAGTGACGGAATGCGTACTCCTCGCGTCCGCCTAGCTTCGTGCTGGGCTGACGCAGGACGAGCTCGCGCGAACACAGCTCGCGCAGCCACTCTCCGCCGTCGTCGGTGTGCCGCGCACCGAGCAGGCGGCGCACGCCCTCGGGCCAGAAGGTCTCGCCGAAGACACTGCAAGCCCGGAGGACCCGCCGAGCTTCGGGCTCGAGCGCCTCGAGTCGCGCCCCCACCATGGCCAGCACCGTCTCGGGCACATCACTGTCGGCGCCAGAAGCCTGCGCGCGAATGAGCTCCTCCAGATAGAGGGCGTTCCCGTCGGCGTGGTTCACGAGCAGCGAAACCCGCGCCTCCGGCACGCCGGGACCGAGGGCGTCTCGCGCCAGCTCGACGCAGGCCTTCTTGCTCAGCTTGCGCAGCGGCAGCTCCACCACGTCGCGGGCCTCGCGCAGCCGCGGAAACACCTCGAACACCTCGGGGCGTCCCAGGAGGACCGTGAAGATCGGGGACTCGGGCAAGCTCGTGGCTAGAGACAGCGCCAGCGACAAACTCCCGAGATCGCCCCAGTGCAGATCGTCGAGCACCAGCAGGATTGGTCCGGAGAGAGCCTCGGCGCGGAACAGGTCGACCCACGCGCGCGCGATCTGATCGCCGAGTAGCTTGGGGTCACGACGGGCCGCGAGCAGCTCCACACTGGGGTCCGCATCGAAGAGGATGCCGGTCATCTCTCCCAGGAATGTACTGACACGCGCGACGTCAGCTGCTGGGACCCTGCGAGCGACCCGTGCGACGAGTTTGTCGCGTTGACCTTCCGGCGGCTCCGCGTCCAGGGCGCGGGCGGCGCGGCGGAGGGCGCGCGAGGCGAGCGCGTACGGCGCACCCGCGCTCATGGGATCACCGCGCGCCACCCACACGTCCACGTCGCGGGCGCGGGCCACCCGGCCAAGCTCGCTGACGACACGAGACTTGCCGAGACCCGCCGCCCCGGTCACGAGCGCGAGCCGCGCGCCGGGATCGCCGATGGACTCCTCCAGGACGTCACACAGGGTTCGGATCTCGTTGTCCCGGCCGAGGCAGGGGGTCGGCCTACCCAGCAGGGTCCGCGCGACCTCGAGCGCGTCGTGCTCTGCCACGAGCAGCCGGACTTCCCCCCGGGTCTCGATCTCGAACGCTGCGTCGAGGAGACCCGCCGCAGCGGAGTCGAGGGCAATGGGCGATCCGCGCGCCGAGAGGGTGTGGAGCGCGCGAAGCAGCGCGGCAGCGCGATCGATCACCTCACCCGACGCGCTCATGGCTGCCATGACACCGAGCCCCAGCGAGACCGCGAAACGCATCTCGGGGAGCGCGGAGCGCAGCGCCAGCGCACAGCGTGCGGCGCGCGTCGCCTGTTCGACCGCGGTGCCTCCGACCGTGAAGGTGACGATCACCGAGTTGGCAGCGACCGCCTCGAGATGCCCGCCGAATCCGCTGGCGATGGTGCGAGCCCGTGAGAGGGCTTCATCCATCTGGCCGGGTGAAAGCGTGGGCGCGGTGGCCAGATCCACGTCGCGCCCCTGCCACGAGTCGGCCATGATCACCCCGAGCAAACGCTGCTCGGTCGCCGTAAGCGAAGGTCGCCGTGCGCTGCGCGTCGTCCGATCGGGAACTCCGAGCTC
Organism: Myxococcales bacterium; assembly: GCA_016706225.1. NCBI lineage: Bacteria > Pseudomonadati > Myxococcota > Myxococcia > Myxococcales > Myxococcales bacterium. The sequence continues at coordinate 505,544 of JADJKB010000005.1, read as the reverse complement.
CCCGAGCTCTGCGATTTCCACCGCGGCGGCGTTGCCACTCGGCGGTCGTCCGTCACGCTCGCGTGACAACATGCGAGCCACCAGCTCGGTGACGGCAATGGGCACCTCGGGCCGGAGCTCGGTCACGAGCGGCGCCCGCGCGATCACGATCTTCCCCAGGATCGCCATCGGGTGGTCACCGGTGAAGGGCGGCGAGCCGGTCAGACACTCGAACAGCACCCCCCCGAGAGACCACACGTCGGCGCGGGCATCGACGTCCCGCTCACCGCGCGCTTGTTCCGGAGACATGTAGGCCGGAGTGCCGAGCGCGGAGCCGGTCCGCGTGGCTTTTGCGCCAACGACCCGGGCCACACCGAAGTCGAGCAGCTTGGGCCTGAGCGGATCGCGATCGACCAGGAAGATGTTGCCGGGTTTCACGTCGCGATGCACCACACCGACCGAGTGAGCCGCCCCGAGCGCCTCGGCGACACGACGCGCGAGCACGAGCGACTCACGCATGGTGAGCCCGCGGCCGCCGAGGCGCGCCTCCAGATCCTCTCCTTCGAGCCACTCGAGCGCGAGCCACAGCCTGCCATCGTCGAGTCGACCGTGGGCAACGTGCCGCACGATCCCCGGGTGGGTCAGCTGAGCCACGAGCTCGGCCTCGCGCTCGAAGCGCCAGTCGTTCTTGGGAGCCGACGTCATCAGCTTCAGCGCAACCAGGCCGCCGGTCAAACGATCCCTGGCGCGGTACACCGAGCCCATGCCACCGCTGCCCGCCAGGGCTTCCGTCTCGAACCGCTCCGCGATGGTGCCAACGTCGTTCATCGTCGTATCAACCAGCGGCCCTCGCCGGGATGAAGCTCATCGCGCGTTCTGCCAGCGCCGTGATGGTGAGGGACGGATTCACGCCGGGGTTGGCGCTGATGGCGCTGCCGTCGACCACGTAGAGCCCCGGATATCCGAAGACTCGGTGTTGGTGATCGATGACACCTTCCTCGGCGTCGCGGCCCATGCACGCGCCGCCCAGGATGTGAGCGGTCGTCGGGATGCCGAGCAGAGTCTCGGTGGCCATCGTCGACAGCACACCGCCAGTCTTCTGGGCAAACCGGCGGGCGAGCTCCGTGGCTTCGGGGATGAACGCCGTCGGAGCCGTGGTGCCGGGCGCCAGCTCACTGACCAAACCGCGCCGAAAACCCGTGAATGCGCTGCGGCCGAGCCGGAAGCGCAGGCTGCCCTCGAGGGTCTTCATGTAGAGCAGGATCTGCGTGACCTCGGACATGCGCCGCGTCGTGTAAGCGGCAAGCCAGCGCCCAGGCTCGGCCACCATTTCCCGGGCCGCGCCCAGCAGCCGACGGATTGGGCTCTTCGCCGACGCGTGCGGGAGCGTCAGCATGCGAAAGAACGAGGAGCCCTTTCCGTAACGAACGGGCTCGATGTGACTGTGTTCGTCGGTGTGCAGGATCGAGGTGATGGCGACACCCGCGCTGAAGTCGTCGTCCGATCCCGGGGACAACACCGCGATCAGCGCCTCGTTGTTGGTGCGAACGAAGTCCCCCACCCGCGGGGAGAGGCGCGGCAGCCCTTGGGGATCGTCGCGAAGCGCCAGGAGGAGCGGAATGGTACCCATCACACCGCCGGCGAAGACCACGTTCGCGGTCTCGAAGCTCCCGACGTCACCGCCGTCGAAGCTGCCCCGGGTCTCGACCACATAGCCGCCCTCGGCACGCGGCCGGACCCGCGTGACCTCGGTCTCGGGGCGCACGCTCGCCCCCTTGGCCTCCGCGAGGTACAGGTAGTTGCGGTCCAGGGTGTTCTTCGCCCCGACGCGACAGCCCGTCATGCAGGCTCCGCAGAAGGTGCAGCCAGTGCGAGCGGGGCCTTCTCCGTCGAAGTATGGGTCCGGCACCTCACGACCGGGCTCTCCGAAGAACACGGCGACCTCGGTGCGATGAAAGTGCTCGGGGCGCCCAAGCTCTCGTGCGATCTCGCCGAGCACTCGGTCGCCCGGCGTCTCTTTTGGATTCTCCGTCGACCCGAGCATCCGACGCGCCGTCGCGTAGTGCGGCTCGAGCTCCCGCTTCCAGTCCGCCAGCTGCGCCCAGGACGGCGCAGCGAAGAACGGTGGAGGCGGAGTGGGGAGAGTGTTGGCATACACGAGCGAGCCGCCGCCCACACCGACGCCGTGCAAGATCGTGACGTGTCGCAGGAACGTCATCTGGAAGATCCCGGCGAGGCCTCGCTTGGGATCCCAGAGCCAACGCCCGAGCTCCCAGTTGTTCTTGGCAAAGTCGGTCTTCGCGAAGCGTTTGCCCTTCTCGAGCACGAGCACGCGGTAGCCCTTCTCCGCCAGCCGCAGCGCCGACACACTGCCGCCGAAACCCGAGCCGATGACGACGAAATCCCAGGCCGGACTGCTCATCCGCGAGAGGGTAGCCCGAACGCTTCGCCGGTAGAATGGCGGCTCCACGCGGCTGCAAATCGGGAGTCGGGGCTCGAGCTCAGCGCCGCCGGCTGCCCGTCTGCGGTGTCGTATCTTGGGATAACCGCTCCAGGAGGAAGTCCCGAAAGACCGCGACCTTGGCCGGAATGTGTCGCGCCGAGGGGTAGACCAGGTGCAGGGAGCCCAGGCGCCCGGTGAACCGCGGCAGGACTCGCACCAGGCGCCCGTCAGCCTCATCGCGTGCGCAGATCAATCGGGGCACGAGTCCAATGCCCGCGCCGGCGACGACGGCCGCCCGCACGAAGCTGAAGTCGTCACAACCGATCCGCCCCCGAACGTCGAGGGTCAGCTCGCGCGCACCGCTGCCCAGAACCCAGCGCGTGCGCCCGTGCACCGGACGGAACAACACCAGGTCATGCTCGTTGAGGTCACCCAGGGCGCGCGGGGCACCGCGCCGCTCGAGATAACCCGGCGCCGCAAACAGCTGGGCGTCCGTCCCACCGAGTCGCCGCACGACGAGCGAGGAGTCTCGGAGCTCCCCGGCACGAATCGCGAGATCAAATCCTTCCGCGACCAGGTCGACGACACGCTGGGTGAGTGATAGATCGACCGACACCTCGGGATAACGCTGGCTGAAGTCCCCGATCAGCTCCGCGAGAAAGCTGATCCCGATGTCCGTGGGTGTCGTCACGCGCAAACGGCCGCGTGGCGCGTGTTCACTCGCTTCGACTTCCCGCACGGCGTCCCGTAACGTCACCAGCGCCGGGGTGATGCGCTGCAACAGGTCCGCCCCCTGCTCGGTGACCCGAAGCGTGCGCGTCGTGCGGTGCAGGAGCCGGACCCCCATCGACGACTCCAGTCGTGTCACCGCGCGGCTCAGCGTCGAGGTCGGAACTCCCAGCTCGCGCGCCGCCTTGGCAAAGGCGCCGAGCTCGGCAACCCGGGCAAAAGCCCTCAACTCGTCCAGCGCAGGAGCCCGAGCGGAGCGACGGATCGCGGCCATTGCAACGATAATTACCAATCGTTGCGAAATTGCAACAGTGACTTCCGCGGCTACGGGGTTTCCGCGCTCGGGCCGCAGACCCAAGTTCAGCGCGCTCAGCCAGCAAGGAGACTGAAAAGACATGTTATCCACCCGCATCAACCTCGGACTCATCTTGGCTCTCAGCTTGGCCGCCACCGGATGTGAGGACCCAACCAAGGACAAAGCCAAGGCGGAGGTCAGCGCGCCGGCGGCGCCTGCAACCCCTGCGGCGGCCGCGGACACCCAGACCCTCACCTTCAGCAATTCGGATTCGAAGGTCGAGTTCGTGGGAGCCAAGGTCACCGGAAAACACGACGGCTCGTTCGGAACCTTCACCGGCTCGGTGAAGCTCGTATCCGCGGACGTGACCAAGAGTCAGGTGAACGTCGACATCGACGCCGCGTCGATAACGACCGACACCGCCAAGCTCACCGGCCACCTCAAGGGCTCGGACTTCTTCGACGTGGAGAAGTTCCCCAAGGCCCGCTTCGAGTCGACGAACATCAAGGCGGGAGGCGAGAAGGGCGCGACGCACACGGTCACCGGCAACTTGGAGCTGCGCGGCGTGAAGAAGAGCATCAGCTTCCCGGCGACGATCAAGGTCGAGGGGAGCAACGTCTCCGTCGACAGCGAGTTCTCGATCAATCGCAAGGACTTCGGCCTGAACTACCCCGGCAAGGTCGATGACCTGATCCGCGATGACGTGCTGATCAAGCTGACGATCCGCGCGGCCACCAAGTCGAGCTGAGGAGCTCGGTTCAGCGGTACTCGGCTGCCAGTTTCATCTCGAGCTCGCCGCTGCCGGTGACCTTCTGAGAGGGTTTGTCCCCGGGAGCGCTGAGCTCGACCTTTCCCTGCAACGAGAGCTCGACGGGCCAGCCCGTGTCGATCATCAACAGAACCGTGCCGCGCGTGTGCATGGTGGTGGTGGCGCCCTTGCTGGCTTCGGTGACGGTCATCGCCAGCTCGAACTTGCCCAGGCGCTTGCCGGCTCGTTCCTCGGTGCCTTTGAAGGTGAAGAGCACGTCGCTGTAACGTTTTCCCTCGCCGCCGCCGCTGCCGAACATGTCGGCGAGCACCTCCGCCGGGGGTGAGAACGTCTCACCCGGGGCGAGGGGGTGTTTCGGGACGAACGCCGCGAACTGCGGTGGTTTTCCGAACTCTTTGTTGTCGTCGAGGACCGCCTCGATCTCCACATCACTCACGGGCTCGCCCCCGGCACCCGTGATCACGACCTTCCCTTGCTGAAGGTTGATGACGTAGGTCTTGCCCGTGAGCGGGCTCGGCGTGCGCTGCTCGCGCTCGCCCTTCTTGGCGACCTTGATCATCTCCTCGTAGCGAACCTTCTTCTTGGTGACCGCCTTGCCGTCGCTGGCGAGCACCGTCGTGTGGCGCAGCATGCGTTTGCCTTCGCCGTTCTTCTCGGTGGCGACGGTCTTGCCCTTGTCCGTGAGCACGATGTCGAGGGCGAGCGTGAAACTCTCCCGGTCGACGCGCTGGTCTCCGGGTCTTGGCAGGGTGAAGCGAAACGCGGTCTTGCCGTCCTCGGCCACCGGCTCGGAGCCGGGCGTGGGGGGCGTGGACGGCTCTCTGGTCGCTCCGCTCGGGACGGTGCTTGCGCCTGCCGGTGGTGGGGCGCCACCACAGCCGAGGCCGAGCGAAGAGAGCATGAAAAGGGCGATACCGAGCAGGGTTCGAGCGCACATGCGAGGGCCACGCTAGCCCCGAGCCTCCCGCGTTGTCCCTCTCAAATCGACGACGCTGGCAGCCTCATGGCGCGTCTCACGCTATCGTGGCGGACATGCGCCTGATTTGGGTCGTCGCCGGGACCGCTGTGCTCACGCTCGTCTCGGCATGGGCTTGCGGGGAGGACGAGGCGACCTCGAACGAGCCGACTGGCGATGCGGGCAGTGACGTCGAGGTCGAGGCCGGCATCGAGTGGTGCCCGGCGAGCGGCGTGAGCAAGGGGCCCTGGGTGATGCACGTCGATGGCACGAGCGCGCTCGTACGCTGGGAAGCGTGTCGGCCCGGCACCTCGCCGGAGCTAGCGTTTGGGGCCGAAGGCGGCGCGCTCGATCAGAAGCTCGATGCAACAGCGAAGGCGGTGGACATCCCCGTGACGTACCTCGCGGCCCTCGCGCCCAAACAACCTCAAGATCTGGCCGGCACCTATTTCATGCACGACGCGGCGTTGACCGGGCTCGAGGTCGGCGAGTGTTACGCCTACGCGCTCGGGCAAGATGCCGAACGGAAGGGGCGCTTCTGCACGGCACGACCGAGCGGCGCGAGCTTCAAGATCCTCGCGACCGGCGACACGAACCCCGGACTCGGCGAAAACACGGTCACGCTGCTCGGGCTGATGGGCAAAGAGGGCTACGACCTCACGCTGCACGCGGGAGACATTCAGTACTACGCCTCGGGGCTCGAGACCTGGCAGCACTGGTTCGGCTTGATGTCGCCGATGCTCGCCCAGGGCGCGTTTCTGCCTGCCGTGGGCAATCACGAATACGAACAGCCCGACGAGTACACCCTCTACTACCAGCGCTTCTGGGACCAAGCCGGGTTCGCCGGCGCGGATGGGCACTTCCGTGGTGAATCGGGCGGGATCTGGTTCTTCTTCCTCAACACCGAGACCGACTTCAATCCTGGCTCGGCAGAGTTCGCATGGTTCGAGCAAGAGCTCGCCGGCGCTTCCAAGAAGCCTGGCTATCGCGCGAGCATCCTGACGTTCCACCGCCCCATGCTGACCTGTGGTGACAAAAGTCAGGACGAGAGCAGCCGGCTTGCCCTCACGCCGGCTTTCGAGAAGTACGGAGTCAAGCTGGTGATCCAGGGGCACATGCACGGGTACGAGCGCTTCGAGGTGCCAACCACGGCGGATGCAACCAAGGTCACGACCTACCTCACGGTGGGGGGCGGCGGTGGAGCGCTCGAGGACGTGGACAAGAACATCGACCGCCCGACCTGTGCGCTCCGCAAGAGCAGCGGCTCGTTCTATCAGATGACGCTGCTCGAGGTCGGCGCCACGTCGCTCAAGGGCCGCACCATCGACGTGAAGGGCGCAGAGCGGGACAGCTTCGAAATCCCCTTGCCGTGAGCGCCGAGCGAGCGCCCTGTGCCTCGCGGCCGCCCGCTCTTCAGAGCTTGGCGTCGAAGCTCAGGTTTTGCGTGCGCTGCCGGAGCTCCGCCTCGAGGTTGACCTTCGCCTGGCGCGCCGCCGCGAGCTCGGTGTTCAAGCGCACGAGCTCGTCTTCGTCGCGAGTGAGGTCGGCTACGTAGCGCTCGCGCAGGCGCTGTTCGTCCCGGGAGTCGCGCAACGCGGCCAAATTCTCCCGTACGCGCGCCTGTTTCTCGCCGACCTCGGCGATCAGCCGTTGCAGCTCCGCTTGCCGCCGCGCGGACTCGGCCACGCGCTCGTTCACGGAGACGATCTGGGCCAGCGCGTCGTGCGCCGCCTGGTCGAGGTAACGGCTCGCGGTCCAGACCTTCAGGTGTTCGCGGGTGGTCTGGTTCAGATAGATGCTCTCCCACTGATCCCCGCGCTCGGTGACGACGAACTCGGTCTCGGCCTTGGCCCGCACGTCGAAGCGGAAGCGCTGGTAGTTCTCGGTGGTCTCGAACGGCTTCGGGGTCTCGACCAGCTCCCAGCCTTGCTCGAAGCGGTGCTCGAGAAACAGATCGAGCGGCGCGTCGGTCTTGTTGGTGACACGATAGATGGTCCGCGCGATCTTGTACCTCAAGAGGTGAAAGACCCCGTTGACGATCCGCACCGCGTGCACGTCCCGCACGTCGCTCTTGTGGTCGATGCTGACCACCGCGCCGAGCTCGACCGAGTACGGGACCAGGCGCTTCTCGCCGGGCTTCAGCGTCTCCAGCATGGACTCACCGACATACGCCTCGTCCTCGAGCACCGTGACGGGTCCGCCTTCGAGGGTCAGCCCCGTCGTGTTCTCGAGCCAGACCGCGGACAGCGGGTTCTTGTCCCGCACACTCTGATTGTAGATCGCGACACGTTTACCCGTGAGGGCCGCCGAGAGGATGGGGACCAGCGCTGACTGGTTGCGCTTCACGGTCACCGGTCGGTCGAGCACGTACTGAAAGAGATCCCCGACCTGCACGGTGCGGGTCTGCACGGGTGCGCTGCGGCTGCGGGCCGCCGAAATCTGCTGAGGGCTCCGGGGGGGCGCCATGCGACCCGGGGCCGGCGGCGGCGCCATCGACGGGGCGGGCCTGGCCATGGGCGGCGGCGGAGCGCCGCCAACGAAGGTGTGGGCCTCTTCGTCCATGCCGCCGTACGCCGCCTGCTCCAACATCGGCGGTGCGTAGGCCTCTTCTTCTTCGACCTCCACCACTGGCCGGCGACGGCTACGCGGGGAGTACAGATCGTGGACGAAGGAGATGGGTAGGCCCGCGACCAGCGTCAGGGCGACGTCGTCCCAGTCTTCGTCTTGCGTGTTGTCGACCAGCGCCCAGCCCTGGATGCGCGTCTCGGGCTTGCCGAGCATCACGCGGTACGAGGTCTTCCACACCGGGGTCTCGACGACGTAGCTCGCCTGGACCGGCCGCGAGCCAGTGCCCTTGGCGAAGATCGTCAGCTTCTTCAGGTCCTTCTTTTTTGCGCCGATCAAGATCTCGAGCAGGTGAGAGAGATCCTTGCGCAAGCTCTCGTCGAGAAAATCGAGGGACTTGAGCTCGGAGAGCTCGAATGCGCGCAGGCTCTGGCCACCGACGAGGAGCACCAGCTGGTGTTCGTGCAGCGTGTCCTCGCCCACCTTGCGCCAGCGGGTCTCGATGCCTGCGACGACGCCTTCGACCTTGTCGCTACCGGCGACGATTGCGACCCGCGCGCCCTTCACTTGCTCCAGGAGCCCGCTCAGGCTGTTACCGTCCGGCAGGCGAATGGCGACGTCCTCCAGGCGTTTCTCCGTCGGCAGCGTGGACTCGTAGCTGATGCTCGACACGTGCCCGTCGCCCAGGTCGAGGACCGTCAGCGATTTCAGCACGTCGTTCATCTCCGCGGCCTTGAACGCAAGGTCGATGCTGACGTCGCCGTCGACCTGACCCTCCCGCTCGAAGTAACCGACACCGTGTTTGAACAGGACCACACGCCGGATGGGGAGGACTTCGGTCATGACCCGACGACGGTAACATTGAGTTATGCTCGTTCCCATGCGGGCCCGAGTCGCGATGTTTCTCCCATTGGTTCTGGCAAGCTGCAGCGCGGGCAGCGGCTCCGGTGGCGCGGGGGGGGCCGGAGCGACTGGCGGCGCTGCAGCCGGTGGCGGCGGAAGTAGCGGAGGCAACGGCGGCGGGGGCTCCGGCGCCACTGGAGGAGGGAGCGCGGTCGGAGAGATCGGTGAGCCGTGCAGCTCGAACGCGGACTGCGGCGCGGTCGCCGGCGCTGAGTGTTACACCACCATCGGCGGCGGCCCGGTGCCCACCATCAACTTCCCAAACGGCTTCTGCTCGAAGGCCTGTGACACCCAGTCGAGCGACAAAGAGTGCGGCGAAATAGCGGGCTGCGCGTCCATCGGACAATCCGGTGGTCGTATCAGCACCACGCTCACGATCTGCACTCCCCCGTGCGCGTCCGACGCCGAGTGCCGGGTCGCCGAAGGCTACAAGTGCTTCCAGCTCATCCCTGGCTTCGGAGTGTGTACGCCGCCATGAGCACGGCTGGGGGGCTACGTTCGAAATGCCATGCAACAGTCTGGCGCTCGTCATCCGACCCCGAGCACGCGCACGCTGCGAAAGTGTGCGGCGCCGCAGCGCCGCCTCGTGCGGGCAGCGAGATCCGGACATGCGCCTTGCCCCCTTTAATTCGGCCATTCAGGCGTGTCCTGGCATTGCCACTTGAACCCCGCGTAGTCGAGGTCGATGTCGACGAGGCGCACTTCCGCCGGACGCCCCGCATGTACTGCTGCTGCTGCATCACCACAGCTCTCATCCAGCGCATGTAGATGGGCCGAGTGACTGCTGCAGGGGGAGCCTCATTACCCCAAAATCGGCGGCGATTTCGTGGGCTGGGTTTTCGAACACTACGGGAGCGCTCAGCCGACTTCTTCCAGTGACAGGAGCACGTCGCCGGCCTCGACGTCGGCTCCGTCCCCGGGGACGACCGCGATGACCTTGGCGCGCTTGGGGAGGCCGGCGCCGCCGTAGCTGATGCGGTGAAACGTCTTCATCACCTCGAGCAGACACACGGTCTGGCCCTCTTGCAAGATTGCGCCGGGCTCGATGAACGCCGCCTTGTCGGGGGCCGGGCGCAGGTAGAAACGGCCGCTCGACGGTGACCGGAAGGCGAGACCCCCGGCGGGCCCGGCCTCCGCCTCCGCTTCGACCGCGAGCACCGCGCCCGCGCTTGGATCGAGCTCGAGAAGCACGGTCGCGTAGTCGACTGCGACACGGGCGGTGCGCGCGCCGGGCACTTCGCCCACCACGAGCCCGTGGGAGTGCTCGTCGGCGACGAGCTGGTGGAGCACACCGAGCACCTCCAGCTCACCCAGGTGGCCGCCTGGCATCACGAGCGTGCCGGGTGCGGGCGCCCCGCGCCACAGGCCGACGGCCGGCGCTTGCAACCGAGTGCGGCCGTTCTCGAGGCGAGTGCTCCGGGCCGTGAGGCTCCGGCGGAATACGCGGCCATCCTCCGGATAGGGTCGCCGCGCGCTCATCGCACCCCCTCGGTGAGCACCGCCAGATCGTGCAGGCTCCAGATGCGGCTGTTCTTGATGCGGCGCACCCCCGGCGCCTGATAGGCGGCCTCCGCCAACATGCCGAGGTAGTCGCGCAGCTCACCGAGCTCGACGATCTCGTCCGTGTCCATCTGCCGCGCGGACACGAAGGGATCCATGTCCGCTTCGATGCGGCGCTCGACCGCCTTCATGCCCTCCTCGATGCTCTGGCGCTCCGCCGGATCGCGCGACGTGATCTCGAAGTTGTCGTCGAGCTTGGTGTTGTAGGCCGCAATCGAGAGGGTGCGCCCCTCCATGACGCTCAGGCGCGCGACGCTGGTCGAGAGCTGCACGATCGGATCGTAGGGCAGGCCGGCCATGGCGTAGTAACCCGCGCCACTGGCCTTGCGGAGCAGCACCGTGAACATGGGCACCGTGTTGGTCGAGTTCGTGTAGATGAGGCTCGAGCCGTAGGCCAAGAGACCCTGCGCCTCGGCCTCGGCGCCGATGTCGAAGCCGGAGATGTCCTGCAGCCACACGATGGGGATGCCGTCGTCGTTGCAGGCGCGGCTGAAGGCGGCCACCTTCGCGATGCCGCCGCGGTAAAAGATGGAGGCTGGGCGCTGTTTGCCGGGATGTTCGGGATCCCCGACGAGGCCCTGACGATTGGCGATGAACCCCATCCACAAACCTGCCACACGCCCGACGCCGCAGACCATCTCTTCGCCGACGTCGCGCATGACCTCCCAGAACAGGCTCTGGTCGCACAGGCGCGCCAGGATCTCGAGCACGTCGTAGGCCTCGCGGTGATCCGGCGGCAACAGCCCGCTGAGCTCGTGGCTGGCAAACGCCGGCTCCACCGGTCGTGCGTCGCCGCGATAGTAGTCCGCCGCCGAGGTCGGAAGTTTCTTCACCTCGCGCCGCAGGCACTCGAGCAGGACGTCGTCGTTCGGCACGCGCACGTCGGCACACCCGCTCTGGTGTACGTGCACCTCGGGGCCGCCGATGTCGAGGGAGGTGATCTTCTGGCTCTTGGCGCCCTTGATCAGCGCGGCCCCCGCGATGACCATGTAGGCCTGCTCGGTCATGTAGACGCGATCGCTGATGATGGGCATGTAGCCGCCGCCCGCGATGCAGTCCCCGAACACACCGGCCACCTGCGGCACCCCGTGGGCGCTCAGCAGGCTGTTCATCTTGAAGATGTGACCCGCGCCCGTTGCGCCCGGGAAGGCCTTGGACTGTTCGGGCAAGAACAGCCCGCTCGAATCCACCAGGTACACCGTGGGGATGCGCAGGCGCAGCGCCATGGTCTGCGCGCGTTCGATCTTCTCCGGGGTCTTGGGCCACCACGAGCCGCTCGCCACGGTGTTGTCGTTGGCGATGACCATGCACCAGCGGCCTTCGATGCGAGCAAACGCGGTGACCACTCCCGCGCCGGGCGACTTCAGACCGCCCTCGAACTCGATGCCGTAGTTGACGAACGTGCCGACCTCGAAGGCTCGTGTGCCCTCGTCGACCAGCTTCGCCAGCCGCTCGCGGGCCGTGAGTTTGCCCTTTTCGTGCACACGTTGGCGGTACTTCTCACCCCAGCCGGCGTGCACCTCCGCTCGGCGCTCGCGCAGTTTGTCTTCGAGCCCAGTCAGCGTCTCGCGATGGCTGCGAAATGTCTCGGCGTCACTGACACTCTGCCAGGGGCGGCCGATCGGGACGACGGGGACGAGTGCCATGGTTCTCCTAGGCCGCGGGCCAGCCGGGAATGCTGCGGGTGTCGTACTGCCCGCTCGTGAACGCTTCGCTCTCGAGCACGGCGATGTGCATCGGCGCGGTGGTCTTGATGCCCTCGACGCGGAGCTCGCCGAGCGCCGCGAGCATGCGCTTTCTTGCGTCTTGTCGGTCCGCACCCTTCACGATCAGCTTGCAGATCAAGGAGTCGTAGAAGGGTGGCACCTTGTAGCCCTCGGACACGTGGGTATCGACCCGCACGTGCTCGCTCGCGGCGGGGGGGCGCCACAGGCTGATGGTGCCGGGACTCGGACGGAAGTCTCGCTCGGGATCCTCGGCGTTGATCCGACACTCGATGGCGTGCCCGTCGAGTCGGACGTCTGCCTGGGAGAACGACAGCGGGTGACCCGCGGCGACCCTGAGCTGCTCCGCGGCCAGATCGATGCCGCTGCGCATCTCACTGACCGTGTGCTCGACCTGCAGACGCGTGTTCATCTCCATGAATCGTAGCGTCCCGCTGTCGTCGAGCAGAAATTCCATGGTGCCCGCCCCGACGTAACCGATGGAGGCGGCGGCGCGGGCGGCGAGCTCGGTGGTGCGAGTGCGCTCGTCGGGCGTGAGGGCGGTCGAGGGTGACTCTTCGATCAGCTTCTGGTGTTTGCGCTGCACCGAGCAGTCTCGCTCACCCAGGTGGCAGACGTTGCCGTAGCGGTCGGCCATGATCTGGATCTCGACGTGGCGTCCGCCCTCCAGCAAGCGCTCGAGGTACACACGATCGTCGCCAAACGCGGCCGCTGCCTCGCGGGACGCGCCGGCGTACGCTTCTTCCAGCTCTTCGGCGCTGCGAGCGATGCGCATGCCTCGACCGCCGCCGCCGCTCTCCGCCTTGATCAACACCGGATATCCGACGCTGTCGGCGACAGACACGGCTTCGTCGAAGCTGCTGAGCACTCCGTCGCTGCCGGGGATCACGCTCAGCCCCGCGCGTTTCATGGCCGATTTGGCAGGCGTCTTCTTGCCCATCAGGTGCATGACGTGGACCGGCGGTCCCACGAACGTGATGCCGTGCGCCTCGCACAGCGCAGCGAAGCGGGGGTTCTCCGACAGGAACCCCCAGCCTGGGTGGAGTGCCGAACAGCGCATTTGTTTGGCTGCTTGCACCACGCGCTGCAGGTCGAGGTAACTCTCGGCCGAGCGCCCTGGACCGAGACACACGGTCTCTCGACCCTCGGTGTAAGCGGCACCCTTGTCGGCTTCACTCACGGCGAGCACCGGCGTGATCCCGAGGGCGTCGCAGGCGCGCGCGATGCGCACCGCCACCTCACCTCGGTTGGCGATCAGGACGCGGCGGAACGACAGCGGCATGGCGGGCGGAGGCTAGCATCGATGCCCGTCCGTTTGGCCAAGGAACGGCGCGCTCATTCGTAGAGCAAGTACGGGCGGCGGCGCTCGACGAAGGCGGCCGCTTGCGCGGCGAAGGTCCGCTCGACCGACGCTAGGGGCTCGTCCGAAAGCAGGGCATCGCGCGCCGCGCTCCCGCCCAGCAGGACACCGAGGTTGCGTGTCTCCCAAGTTTCGGGGTGTGTGAGCCGGAGCGCCCGCGCGAGGCCGAGGCCGAGGTCCACCGGGCGCAACGCTGCCGGGTCGGTGAGCGCAAAGAAGACGGCGGCGCAGCGCTCGCCCCGATACGGTCCCGCGCTCGGGGTCACGTCACCGGCGCGGAAGCGCACGCCCGCGACCGGGCCCACGACCCTGATCAACTCCGGGGCATCGAGCCACGGCGCGGCGACCACTTCGAACGGAGTGGAGGTGCCCCGACCCACCGAGACGTTCGTCAGCTCGAGTAGCGCGAGTCCCGGGTACAGGCGCGCCGCCGAAGCCGAACGCAGGTTCGGTGAAGGAGCGAACCAGCTGAGGCCGGTATCCCCGAACGACATGCCGCGTCTCCACCCCGTCATCGGTAACACCTCGAGGCGCGTGCCGAGGCCACGCTCCGCCAGCAGCATGCGCGCGAGCTCACCGAACGTCATACCGTGCATCACGGGCAAGGGGTGGGGATCGATGAGCGAGGGCGGAGCGGCGAGCGAGACCGGTCCTTCGACGTCGAGCCCACCGTTGGGGTTCGGCCGATCGAGCACCACGACCCGGCGTCCGGACTCGAGCGCAGTCCGTAGCGCGGAGAGATACGTGTAGAAGCGCACACCAACGTCCACCAGATCGACCACGATGGTGTCGACGCCCTGCCAGGCCGGAGCGGACGAGGCGGCACCGTACAGGCTGACGATCGGCAGATCCGTGCGCGGATCGCGGCCATTGGGCACCGGCCCCTCGAGGGTGCCGCTCATGCCATGCTCCGGCGTCACGATGCGCACGAGCCGCGCGCCGAGGACCTCGAACAGGCGATCCACACTGCGACGCCCTTCGCCATCGCGCGCGGCCGAGTGCGTCATGAAGGCGACCCGCGCGCCGCCCAGGAGCTTGGCTCCGTTGCGCAGCAGGCGCTCGATGCCCAGCTCGACGACCGGCTGACGAGGCTCTTCCCGGACGTGAGCCACGAGCGCGCGGATGGCCTGGGCCGTCGGAGCCACGCGCCCCTTGCCATCTGGGTGCAGTCGGCTGCTCAGGAACACGACGAAACGATCCGCCTGAGGATCGATCCAGAGTGACGTTCCGGTGAACCCCTCGTGGCCGAAGCTCCGGGCCGAAAACACCGACCGGGTCGGATCGTCCGGGGAGTCCCAGCCGAGCGCGACCCGCGCACCCGGCACCTCGATGGGCGCCGTCATCCTGGCAACGGTGCCGGCTCGCAGCACACGCTTGTCATCCAGCTCGCCCCCCGCCAGCAACATGCGCGCGAAACGAGCGAGCTCGTCCGCCGTCGAGAACAGCCCCGCGTGTCCCGCCACGCCGCCGAGGGCGCGCGCCCGCGGATCGTGCACGGTGCCGAGCAGGAACGCCTCGCCTTCCTTCTCGGTCGGAACCAAACGGGGACCGCCACCCGGAACAAAGCGGGTGTTCCTGAGCCCGAGCGGAGCGAACAGCCGCCGTGCGACGAAGTGGTCGAGCGATTCCTTCGCCCTATGGCGCACCACCTCGCCGAGCGCGATGAACCCGAGATCGCTGTAGCGGTACTGCTCACCCGGCGCGCTGACGAGCTTCGTGCCGGCGATGTCCGCGAGCATCTCCCGCGCGCCGACCGGATGCGTGGGCACGGGGTTCACCGCGGGCAGCCCGGACGTGTGGGTGAGCAGATGGCGCAGCGTGATCCCGCGTTTGTCCTCGGTCGCGAAGAGGGGCAGGCTGCGGGCGATGGGCTCGTCGTAGGCGAGCTGACCGTCCTCCACCAGGGCCGCGATGCTGGTGGCGGTCGCAACCGCCTTGGTCACCGATGCGAGATCGAACACCGCGTCTGCCGTCATCGGTCGCGGAGCGGGCAACACCGCGGCGAGACCGAAAGCGCGGCGGAACGAGACCCCGCTCCGTCGCCCGACCACCACGACGGCGCCCGGCATGTCGCCATGCTCGATGGCGTGATCGATCTCGCGCTCGATGGCGAGCTCGGTGGCCACGGGCAAGCGGAGTGATGCGGCCGGCTTCGACGGCGCGGGAGGCGGCGTTCGGGCGAGCGAGGGCAGCACGAGGCGTGGGGTCTGCCGGAGCACAGAACGTGCGTCGGCACGGGCGGAGTCGGCCGCGACCGCGAGCGCCAAGAGCACGAGCACACGACCAGGGCCCATCTGTCCGCCGGAGAGAACGCTGGCAGGTTCGCGTTCGATTCCCGCGACACGGCGAATGTCAGAGCCTCAGCGTCCGTCCCGTCGAGCGCCGCGATTCTTCCCGGAGAGCTCGCGCCCGAGGGCCAGGTAGCTCGCCAGGCGCGTCGCTGGGAGTCTGCCCTCCACGACGGCCTGCTGAACTCCGCAGCCCGGCTCGGTCCCGTGCAAACAGTCACGGTACTTACAACCCGAGGCTAGCTCGACGACGTCGGGAAAGGCCGTGTCGACAGCGCCGGCATCCGCCCACAGCCCGAGCTCACGAAGTCCCGGCGTGTCGATGATGGCGCCGCCGCAAGCGAGCTTAATGAGCTCGCGGTGCGAGGTCGTGTGCCGTCCCCGATCGTCGTGTTCCCGCACCCTGCCAGTGCGCATGCGGTCTTCGCCGAGCAGATGATTGACCAGCGTCGATTTTCCAGCACCGGACGACCCGACGACCGCTGCGGTGATTCCCTCGCCGAGGTAGCGCCGCGGCGCGTCGGCAGAGATCCCGTCGACTACATCGATGGCGTGCACGTCGATCCCCGGCGAAACAGCCAGCGCCTGCTCGCGGAGTGCGTCGGCGTTCTTGACCAGACCGGCCTTGGTCAAGAGAACGACGGGGCGGATGCGCCCTTCCGCCGCGAGGGTCAGGTAACGCTCGAGGCGGCGCGGATTGAAATCCGCATCGAGCCCCATGATCACAAACAGCACGTCGACGTTGGCGGCGAGCCGCTGTGGGATCTGACGACGCCCCGCGGCTCGACGCACGAGCTCCGAGCGGCGCGGAAGCACCGCGTCGATCACCAGCTCGCCGCGCGTGACACACGCAACCCAGTCCCCGGTGACGGGTCGACCGAGCTCGCCTCGCACCACCCGCCGCGGGACGCGCGCGCTCGTTGGTCCCGACTCGACAAACAACTGCGCGATGTCTGCGTCGACGCGAGCGACGCGTCCGGCGAACGCGTCGGTGACAGCGAGCGCCGACAGCTCGCGGGCGAAGCTCGCGTCGAAACCCAGGCTCGCGAGGCTCATCCGCTCCGTTCCAGATCGGACTCCGCGTAGGGTCGCTGAGTGCTCGGCACGATGCCGAGCGCCCAGGCCACCAGGCCCTCCGCCAGGCGCGACAGCTCGGGTTCATCGGGCAGCCGGTCCGGACGAAAGCGCTGGGCCAGGAGCACTGGACCCAACGTGGGCGAGACACAGGCCGTGTGACGCCGGGTCTGTGCCTTCAGCTGTCGCTCGGTCGTCTCGGCCACGAGGGCCACGAATTGTTGCTTGCGCTGGCTCGGATCCACGGGTTCCTGGCGAGCATAGCGCGGGCGTGCGCGCTCGGCCTGGCCTGCCTGGGGCGTCGTGGCTAGATTCGGTCCCCATGAGCGAACCCGACGCCTCGGCCGAAGCTTCGGCTGTGCCCCGCGCAGTTCTCCTGGGCCTGGCCGCGGGCTATGTCGCCGTGGGCGTCGCTTTTCTGCTGGCTCCGGCCAAGCTCGCGGCCTTCGCTGACCTCTCCACCACCAGCAAGCTCGGACTGATCGAGCTCCGGGCGTTCTACGGAGGGATCGAGATCGGGCTCGGGGTCTTTCTCGCCGTCACCGCCATGCGCAAAGACTGGCAACTGCCGGGTCTGCTGGCTGCGCTGCTATCGCTGCTCGGCATCGTGGCCGCGCGCATCTACGGCATGACGGTCGAGGGCTGGCCCGGTGTGACCGTGCTCCTGTTCTTGCTGATCGAGGTCGCAGGTGTGGTCGCCGCGGGATACGGGCTGATGCGCATCAAGCGCGGCCCGGCCGAGGCTGATCTCGAGGGCGACATCGCTGCGCTACGAAGCGAAGGGCGCGTCGAGAAGACGAAGGTGATCGAAAAGACCGCACCGCTCGAGCGCACCAAACCTCTGGTCGAACGCACCGTGCGCCTGCCGCAGTCGAAGGACGACTGAGGGCAACGGCGCCCGTCGTCAGCTCATCTTCACTTGGCCTGGCGGAAGCCACGACGCCGAACCATCGGCCCACTCGACCTCGTACAGCGTGCCGTTGAACACCCTCACCGTCGCTGGATAAAACCCGCCGTCCGGCCACTGCGCGAGCAGGCGCGTGCCGCTGCTGAAAGCGCCTGGATAAGCGGGCTCGGGCTCGAGCTCGACGAGGGCAATTTCCGAGCGTGCGCCGGACACGTCCCAGATGAGCTCCGCCCGGCCGTCGGACACACGCGTGACGCGCCCGGAGTACCACTGCCCGTCCTTGCTGATCCGGGCGCGCATGCCCTCGGCAACCACGGCCTTCGACGCGCCGTCGGCGTACTCGGTATGGGTGCCGCCCATCAGCCGCAGGCGCGAGGCGACATGGTCCGGCACGCGGATCGCGGTGATGTCGCAGGCCACGAGTGCGAGTCCCAATGGGGCGAACGTCGCCTGCAACGCCTCACCCAGCGCCCGCGCGTGCTCACTCCGCTTGCTCTCCGCGCTGAGCTCGGCCAGGCGCGGAAACTTGCGACCGAGCTCCGAGGCCTGCTCGTTCACTCGCTGCTTCACCCACAGCTCGACCGCACCTTCGTCGACCTTTCCCCCCAGCGCCTGGATCATCTGCACCGGATCTCCGACGGCCACGGACAGTCGCGCCTCGAGCTTCGGCGTGACCTTCTCGCCCACCGCCGGATCGAGCACGGTCTCGAGCACGGCGGACACGTCCAGGCTGACGGGCGCGCCCATCTTCACCCAGAAGACGTCGTCCCCCAGCGTGGCGCCGGTCGGTTGTTGCCGGACGATGGGGCCCAGAAATGGCAACGCGCGGGGGTCGAGGGAATACTCACCGGGCCCCAGCACTCCCGCGACGCGACCCTGGGACAGGAAGACCAGCGCCTGACTCGGCAAGACCCGGGCCGGCGCCCCGAGAAACGCCGGGCTCGCAGCGCGCTGCAAGAGGCTCGTGTGGTGAATTTCGTCGAGGGAGAGCGGCGTCATTTCGTCGAGCGTACTCGCGACTCGCGCTGACGGTCACCCGTCGTCTTCCGCGAGCACAATCAGGCGATCCCCGAGCTTGGGAACGAACTCTTCGGCCCTCCCTTGCCACGGGTTCAGCCTGATGCCGTAGCGCTTCGTTGCGTCGTCCACATGGAGCTGCACGCCAAACGCGACCTCTTGGCGGGCCTTCGCCGAAAGCAGCAACTGCTCGAAGGTCGTCGGCTCCCCGAGGGGCACGTACAGCGACAGCTCCTTGAGGTAGATCTCACAACCCTCGGCCTGGAACAGATCCTCGAACACCGGGCGCATCCGCGGCTCGTGCGTGACCTGGGCGAGCACCATGCTGACCATCTCGTTGCTGATGACGATGTCGTTGATCTCGGTGGTGGCCGCAAGATCGCGATTTCGCGGATCCAGGATCTCGCTGCAGACCTCCTGGCGCAACAAGCCCGCGCGCTGGCGAAAGTCGCGCAGTAGCAGGAGCGCGATGATTGCCCGGGTGTCCGCCGCCTCACTCTCGTCCATGCCGCTGGCGCCCGACGCGTCACCCAGCACCACCACCGTCGGGAAGCTCTCCGGATGCAGCTGCTCGAGCAAGAGCCGATTGGTGAAGTCGCCGACCGCGTGCACGACCTCCACGTTCGAGAGCTCGCCACACTTCTCCGAGATCTCCCGCGCGCGGTCGTCGAGCGGCACGGCGTTGACCAGGGTGACGGACGAGCCCTGCCCCACGTACGCGTCGAGCTCCTTCAAGATAGGGAAGAGCTTCTCGTTGTAACCGAGCACCATCAGCCGCTCGACGGGTTTGTCGGCGGCGGGCGCGGTCGGAACCCGGACGTCCTCGAAGCGCAGGGCGCTCGGGTGGGGGGCAAACCGGATGTCGTCGTCCTCGGCGACGAGCAGGAGTTCCTCGTCCTTGCCAAGCACGTGATCCGCCGGCGGATTCAGGATGTGCGAGGAGCCGTCGGCCTTGGCCACGCCGACCAGGCAAGCATTGGGAAAATCAAGCACCAGGTCGGCGACCCGACGCCCCACCGCAGCGGGAAAGCTCGCGTAGTGGATCTCGTTGCCCTCGAACCGAAAGAGCTCGTCGTAGACCAGGCTGAGCCCACTGATGCGCGAGGTCTGCAGGATGATCTTCGAGATTATGTCGTTGGTGTTGATGATCTGCGCGCGACCGCGGCTGGCGATGGACGCAATGTCCCGACTCTCGGGCAGCATGACCTCCGCGGTGACCTTGATCGCGTCGGTCTTGCCGTGGCCGTCGGGGTGGTTGTAGATCGCCATCAAGGTCTTGATCACCCGCCCGTCGGCCCGGTGGGGTTGCTCGCCGTGGGCGTCGTCGACCAAAACCACGATGGCACTCGCCAGGTCGAAGCTCACCTTGGAGAGATCGGAGAGCGCCACCGAGCTGCCGCTGCGCACGACCAGCTTCAGCCGGCGCAGGTGCCGGACCTTGTCGTTCAGCGCCGCCTCCATCGCGACCTTGTCCTGCTCGGCCATCACCACCACGACGATGCGACCTCGGTCGAGGTTGGCCTCTGCGAGCTGGTCGATGACGCTGAACACCTTCTCGGACCAGCCGAGGATCAAGAAGTGCCCCTGCTCGAGCACTGGCGAGCTGCCGCGGGCGATCGCCTCGAGACTTGCCTGGAAGTTGCCGGCGAGGGACGAGATCAAGAGACCCGCGACGATGACGCCGAGGATCGTGGCGGCAGTCGAGACGAACCGGTTCGCGTTCCCGGAGTCGCTGCCCATCGTGCCCGGGTCGATGATGCGGGTGAAATAGAACCAGGCCCGGTCGAGGAAGCTGCCCTCCGAGAGCTCGACTCCGGCCGGAGCCGCGAGCACCGAGCACCCCGCGAACAGCGACACCATCGCGAGAGTGAGCAGGAACAGGAACACGAGCTGTTTCCGAGCGCCTCCGCTCAGAAACCCTTCGTATCGATACCGGAGCCGCGCGCGAAAGCCTCGCTCAACCGCCATCTCTTCTCCCGAACGACGCAGCGTTCCCGGTCCAGGGCACTTAGGTCAATCGAAAGGGCAGCCCGAGCGGGGCGGCGAGGGGTGGCGGCGGTCCAGGGGTCCCTCGCCCGCTCGGCCTCGACAGCTCCGGGCCCGAGTCGAGGAGCCAATTGACCGGCGAGATGCCTGGCGCTAGATCAGCGCCGTCTCATCAGAAAAAGAGACAGCCGAATCCCGCAGCAGCGGGAACCGGGTCTGGGTGCCAGCTCGAATGCTTTCGGGCTGGCTAGGGGATAAGGGAAATTCCCCGGGGCTCCTCGCTCCGATTCCGACACCCCAGGGCGCGCAGTCGCGCGCTGACGCTCGGTAGGAAGTCGAGGTCCAAAATGTCAGAATCGGTCCTGGCCGACGTTGAACCACAACGTCGCCGTTTCCTGGTTTCCTGTCTGGGCGCGCTCGGGGTCGTCTACGGCGACATCGGAACGAGCCCACTGTACGCGCTTCGGGAGTGCTTCGCGGGCGGGCACCACCTGGCGGTGACCCGGGCCAACGTGCTCGGGGTGCTGTCGCTGGTGTTCTGGGCGCTGACCTTGATCGTCAGCACCAAGTACCTGGCGTACGTGCTCCGCGCCGACAACCGCGGGGAAGGGGGGGTGCTCGCGCTCATGGCTCTGGCCATGAACCGCCCGGGGATCCACAAAGCGAAGACTCCCATCGTGATCGCGTTGGGCCTGTTCGGCGCAGCGCTCTTGTACGGGGACGGCATGATCACTCCGGCGATCAGCGTGCTCTCCGCGGTCGAAGGCCTGGAGCTCGTGACCCCGCGCGCAACGAGCTGGGTGGTGCCGGGGACGATCCTCATCCTGATCGGTTTATTCGCGGCGCAGCGCGCGGGCACCGAGCGGGTCGGCGCCATCTTTGGTCCGATCATGTTTCTCTGGTTCGGGATCTTGGCGCTGCTCGGCCTGAGAGGCATCGCCCTTCACCCGCCCGTTCTGGCGGCGCTCTCTCCCCACCACGCTCTGGCCTTTTTTCGCCACAACGGCGCGACTGGTTTCCTCGTGCTGGGCTCGGTGTTCCTGGTGGTCACCGGCGGCGAGGCCCTCTACGCCGACATGGGGCACTTCGGGGCAGGGCCCATCCGACGCACCTGGCTCGTCTTCGTCTGGCCTGCGCTGATGCTGAACTACCTCGGGCAAGGCGCGCTGATCCTCACCACCCCAAGCGCACTCGCGAATCCCTTCTTCCGAGCGGCGCCGAGCTGGGCGCTGGTGCCCCTCGTGATCCTCGCCACCGCCGCAACGGTGATCGCGTCCCAGGCGATGATCTCCGGCGCGTTCTCCTTGACCCGCCAGGCGGTCATGCTTGGTTTCTGGCCGTGCGTGTAGGTGCTGCATATGTCGGCCAAACAGATTGGGCAAATCTACGTGCCGAGCACGAACTGGGTGCTCATGTTTGCCACGGTCGCCCTGGTGCTCGCATTTCGTTCGTCCAGCGCGCTGGCGTCCGCCTACGGCATCGCGGTGACGACGACCATGGTGATCACCGCCCTGCTCGCCTACGTCGTTGCGCGACGTCGCTGGGGGTGGAGTCGCACGAAGGCGCTCGGGCCGACCGCCGCGTTCTTGATCGTCGACCTGGCGTTCTTTGGCGCGAACGCCCTCAAGATCGAGCACGGCGGCTGGTTGCCTCTGGTCGTTGCCGCGGGCGTATTCGTGCTGATGACGACCTGGAAACGCGGGCGCGAGGTGCTGGGCGAGCGCATCTTCGCGCAGCTCGTGCCCGTCGACGACTTCTTGGAGCTGATGCGTGTGGAGCGACCGGAACGCGTACCCGGCACTGCCGTCTTCATGGCGAGCAACCAGGGCGCGACTCCCCCCGCCCTGATGACGAACTTCCTCCACAACCGGGTGGTGCACGAGCAAGTCATTCTGCTCACCGTCGTGATCACCGAGCGAGCGACCGAGACGGATGAAGCACGCACCGACATCTCGGACCTCCGCCTGGGTTTCACCCGAGTTGTGGTCCGGTATGGATTCAAAGAGGAGCCCGACGTACCCCAGCTCTTGCTCAAACACGGCCTGCTCAGCTTTGCGCCGGAGCACACCAGTTATTTCCTGGGACGTGAGACCGTGCTCGCCGAGGGGCGTGAGGGCATGTCCCGCTGGCGAGAGATGCTGTTTGCGTTCATGTCGGCGAACGCCCAGGGTGCGACGGCTTTCTTCAAGATCCCGCCGGATCGTGTGTTCGAGGTCGGTGCGCAGATCGCGCTCTAGATTGGAACTCGGCTTGACCGCCGCCTTCGGGTCAGAGTAGCCGTCTCCCCAGTGACCGACGCGGACTCGAAGGCGCCTCCAGGGCCGAAGGCCGACGCCAGCGCCGACGCCGAGGAACCTCGGCCGTCGGACGAAGCCGCGGAACCCGAGGCGCAGACCCAGCCGCTGGTGCAGGCAGACGCCGACCCGGCCTCGGCAGCCGAGGCCATACGTGTCTCCGAACCGGAGCCTGTCACGCTCTCCGAACCCGAACCCGAACCGGAACCCGAACCCGTGCCGGCACCGGCGCGCTCGTCCGTTCCCAACGCCGGCGAGGCGGCAACCGCCTCCGCTCGGGTCTCCGAGCCCGAGCTGGCGCGCGCGGAGGAGCCCGCCGTTTCCGAAGAGGAACCGGCGACGATCTCCGAACCCGAACCAGCTACCGTGTCGGCGCCGCCGAAGCCGACCGAGACAGTTCCTGAGCCGGTCCCGAAGCTCGAGACCGATGCCGCCGCCGAGACCGAGGCCGTCACCGATCGTGAGCCCGAGAAGCTCGTCGAGCCCACGGAGGCTCCAACGGCCGAGCCCGAGCCCGCAACGACCGAGCCAGTGGCTCGCAGCTCCGAACCGGAGTCTGCGTCGCGCTCCGAGCCTCCGGCACGCCCTCGCCGAGCACCGAAGACCGAGGCCGAACCCACGAAGCCCAAGGCCGAGCCCAAGAAGGCCGCGAGCTCAGCGCGAGCCGATAAGCCGCCGGCGCCGCCGAAGAGCCGACCCACCCACGGACCCGTCAGCCTGCGCGACGCTCCGGCAGGGGGCCACGGTCGGCTCGGGCCGCTCGCGCTTGCCGCGCTGGGCGTCGTGTATGGCGACATCGGCACGAGCCCGCTCTACGCACTTCGCGAGTGTTTCCACGGCGAACACGCCATCGCAGCAACCCGCGGCAACGTGCTCGGCGTGCTGTCCTTGATGGCCTGGGCGCTGGTGATCGTGGTCACGCTGAAATACCTGATCTACGTGCTGAGGGCCGACAACCGCGGTGAAGGGGGCGAGCTCGCGTTGATGGCGCTCGCCCTCTCCAGCATCAAGGGCAAGCTCGGGCCGAAGCTGGTGGTCGTGC
The DNA here is from genome assembly GCA_016706225.1 of Myxococcales bacterium. Taxonomy (NCBI): domain Bacteria; kingdom Pseudomonadati; phylum Myxococcota; class Myxococcia; order Myxococcales; species Myxococcales bacterium. The sequence goes on along the minus strand of JADJKB010000005.1, from coordinate 481,654 downwards.
TGGGCATCTTCGGCGCTTCGTTGCTGTACGGCGACGGCATGATCACCCCGGCGATTTCCGTGCTCAGCGCCATCGAGGGTCTGGAGGTCGCGGCGCCCGCATCCAAGCAGTTCGTGATCCCGGCGACGATCGTGATCCTGATTGGTCTGTTCATGATCCAGAAGCGCGGGACGGCAGGCATCGGAGCCGTCTTCGGCCCGGTCATGCTGATCTGGTTCAGTGTGCTCGCCACCGTCGGCACCGTTCATATCTTCGGGCACCCCAGCGTGCTCCAGGCGCTCAGCCCACACCACGCGGTGCGGTTCATGCTGGTGAACAAGACGGAAGGCTTCCTGGTGCTCGGCGCCGTGTTCTTGGTCGTCACCGGGGGTGAGGCGCTCTACGCGGACATGGGGCACTTCGGCCGACGTCCGATCCAGGTGACCTGGATCTTCTTCGTCGGCCCGGCACTCTTGCTGACCTACTTCGGGCAGGGCGCGCTCTTGCTCGAGAACCCCGCAGCCGCCTCGAACCCGTTTTATCGCTCGCTGCCGTCCTGGGCGCTCTACCCCATGCTGGGCTTGGCGACGATGGCCACCATCATCGCGTCGCAGGCCGTGATCTCCGGCGCGTTCTCCTACACCCGCCAGGGAATGATGCTGGGGTTCTGGCCGCGCATCGAGGTCAAGCACACCTCGTCCACGCAGATCGGCCAGATCTACGTGCCGGCGATCAACTGGATGCTCATGTTCTCCACGATCGCGTTGGTGCTCGGCTTCGGCTCGTCGTCGAAGTTGGCGGCGGCGTACGGTACCGCAGTGACGACCACGATGGTGATCACCACCCTGCTCGCCTACGTGGTGGCGCGCCACCGCTGGGGCTGGAGCGCACCGGCCGCGGTCAGCCTGACGTTGGGTCTGTTGGTCGTCGATCTGGCGTTCTGGGGCGCGCAGCTCGTGAAGATCCCCCATGGCGGCTGGGTCCCGTTGGTGATCGCCGGCGGGGTTTTTGCGCTGATGACCACCTGGAAGGACGGCCGGGTACTGCTCGGCACGCGCATGCGCGAGCGGATCATCCCACTCGCGGACTTCTTCGAGCTGATCCTCATCGAACGCCCCGCTCGTGTGCCCGGCACCGCGGTCTTCATGACCAGCAACGCCGACGGCGCGCCGCCGGCCCTGCTCCAGAACTTCACGCACAACCGCGTGGTTCACCAGCAAGTGATCCTGTTGACGGTGGTCACGACCGAGCAGCCTCGCGTGATGCCGGACGAGCGTGTCACGGTCGAGGATCTGCCCCAGGGGTTCCGGCGCGTCGTGGCGCGCTACGGGTTCATGGAGCAGCCGGACATTCCGCAGCTGCTCGAGGAGCGCCACCTCGAAGACTGGTCCCTCGAACACACGACCTTCTTCCTGGGCCGGGAGACCCTGCTCGCAACCAAGCGCGAGGGCATGGCGCTCTGGCGGGAGCATCTCTTCGCTTTCATGAGCCGAAACTCCCAGCGCGCCTCGACGTTCTTCAACGTCCCGTCGGATCGCGTGATGGAGGTCGGTTCGCAGATCGAGCTGTAGGCAACGCCCCTACCCCGCACGCCCGGAAGTCTTTCGCCCGCCTCGAGCGTAAGATGGACACGCAGTCGGTCGTTCGAGGCTGTGGAACGGGAGGACGTGGAGCATGTGGCGTGGAATACTGTTGGGACTTTCGCTGAGTTTGGCGGCCCTGCCAGCAGCCGCAGAAGCCAAGAGCGTGAAGGCCGCTCCCCAGCCGGCAGCCAAGACCGCCGCGCCGCCCAGGGCGCCCAGCCTGGCTGTGACGCCCATCCGCGCCGCTCGGAGCCGCACGGTCGAGGTGCTCTGGGGTGGGCAGTGGTGGGCCGCCGAGGTGATGGAGACCCGGGCCGGGCTGAGCCGCATCCACTACACCGGATGGGGCAACGAGTGGGACGAGTGGGTCGGACAAGAGCGACTGCGTGTGGCTCCGCCCCCGGCCGTCAAACGGCCTCCACTCCGGAGCGCCAGCGTTGGACAGAGACTCGAGGTCGAGTGGCACGGCAGCTGGTGGGCCGCCGAAGTGATCGCCTCGAAGAACGGCTTCTACAAGATCCACTACACGGGCTGGGGCAACGAGTGGGACGAGTGGGTCGAACTGCCACGCTTGCGCTCCGCAGCGGGCAAAACGACCCGAGGCTCCAGGTCGGTGCCCGAGATCGCCGGCGCGCCCAGCTGACTTCTTCGCAAGCATGAGCCACACGCGCGACGCGTCCGTGCGCGCTCAGTCGATGACCTTGAGGCCTTTGTCCCGGAGCGGCTGGATCACGCTGAGATCTCCCTCGGGCGTGCCCGCGACGTAGAGAAACTTCAGGGCCTTCATGTCCTTGAGCGCGCTGTAGTCCTTTACCTGTGTGCGCTGGATGCTGAGGCGCTCGAGCTTGGTGAGCTTGGCGAGGGGCGAGAGATCACGCACGGGGGTGTCGTCCAAGGCCAGCTCCGTCAGGTTCGTCAGACCGGCCAGGGGCGCGAGATTGGTGACCTGCGTGCGACCGAGATCGATGCGGTCGAGCTTCGTGAGCTTCTCGAGCGGCGAGAGGTCACTCACCTTGCTGATGCTGGCGCGGAGTGACTCGAGCTGTTTGAGCCCGGCCACCAGCGAGAGGTCATCCAGATCCCCCGGGCCCAGGAACAGCTCCTTCAGGTTCTTCGCGTAGGGAATGATGCAAGGGTCGAGCTGGTGCGTCTCCACCTGCGAGATGTTGAGGCTCTTGAGCTTGCCGAGGTCGGCCTGGGTGATGTCCCCCTCGGCCTTCGAGAGTTTCTTGCGCACCTCGGCCTCGACGGCTTTGTCGTCGAAGGCGACCGCCGGACCCTTGGGGCAGTCCGCCGCGCTCTTTTTTGGGTGAACCTTCTTCTCTTCTTTGGGTTTGTCGGCGCTCGGCGCGGGAGTCGGTGGGAGCGCGGCCGTCGCGGTCGCCGTTGGCTTCTGGGCTTCCGGTTTCTTCTCCTCGTCACAAGCCGAGACGAGAGCGAGCAGCGAGAACGCGAGGAACGAGCGCATCAGCATGGGGCGCACTCTACCGCGAGCCCGCGCCCGCGGGGTACCCCGAGCTTGCGCGGGCCGGGCAAGTGCGGGAGCTCAGCGGTACGCGCCTCGACGCGTCAATACGTCGACAAACAGCCCGAGTTCTTCGGCCGCCGAGAGCATCGGAGCGCTGGCCAAGACCGTGCCCGGCAACGACAACGTGACGCGGTCAGCGCAAATTGTGAGCTCGGCGCCCTCGCTCACGAGCCCCTTGACGAGTGCACGAGCCTCGCTCGGGACCACGTCGGAAAACGGGTCCACATCGATGAACTTCGCGTCGATCGGCGAGCGCGACCCGACGCTGAGCTCGACCTTCGCCTGAACTCCGCCCGGAGCCCAAGCCTGCGCCACGACGACCCGACGCCCGTCGAGCGCTCCTTCGACTCGAGGGCGCGCAGGCGCGAGCGCTCCTCCGAACGCGTCCGCCAGCTCCCGCCAGGGCGCGAGCTCGACGCCCGTCGGGCCCGGCAACGTCCGTGTGAGCTCGGGCAGCTTGCCCGCGATCGCGAGCGCGCTCGCCGCCAGGGCAAACACCGGTTCTGCAGTGAGTCCGGCGCCCGACGTCTCGAGCACCAGGCGCGTGTCGTCGAAGTAACGAACGCGGGCGCTGCCGATTTCTGGCTCGAGCCCGGCGACGAGCGCACGGACTTGTTCTTCGTCACGGCCTCGCACTCCAAAGCCTCCGCTTCCGAAGGCCACGCCTTCGGGGCCCCAAAACCGCGCGAGCACAGAGCCGGTCTCGCCCGTCAACTCGAGGCCGAGATCGGGTAGGTCGAGCTCGGCAACCAACCGTGAGTGACCGCCGGGGTGGTCGCGATACAGCGAGACATCGATGGCCCCCACCCGAGCTTCGAGCCGTTCGCCTTCCAGGTTCATGCCCGCCCGCTTGGCAACCACGGACCACACCGCCTGCACGCGGGCGTTTCCGACGGTGGGCGGCGCACTCATCAAACGCTTGCTGTCACTGGACTCGACGCTGCCGCGTGGCCGTACGACGATCGGCATCGACACGACGAGATCGGCGCCGAGCCGGCGCGTCACGGTGACGTCGAGCAACCACCAGATACGAAACGACCCGCTCTCGAAGGTCGGAAAGACATCCGGAACCCGGAGCGCGAAGGGGATCGGGTCCCCCTCTCGCAGCTCCGCCAACGGTAGGTCGATCTGCCACGAGCCGAAGGGGCCGCCGCGTTCCATTCCGTGCGCGTACTCGTGACCGGACAGCGCGACGCGAACGCCCGTGTAACGCGCGAAGGCGACGTTCCCGAGGGCCACGGCCCCGCGGATCACGTCGCCGGCCTGCACGACCCCGTCCGCGATGCTCACCTCGGCGTGGGGCTCTCGCTCCGCCGGGCCGTCGGGGGCGCTCGAGTAGAGCAACGGGCGCGGCGGCCCGGCGGCCTTGACGGGGGCGTGAACGACCGTGACCGTGAAGTTGCGATCGAGATCGAGCCACCACGGGATGGCGAGCTGGGCCCCGAGCACGTACGAGGCGTGCACGATCCGGCCATCGAAGCTCGGCGGCGCGTCCGGCGGCAGCTTGAAGCGGCAGCTGAAACGCCGGAGTCCCGGCTCGAGCTCACAGGGTCCGCTGAGCCGGGCCGACTGCGAGATCGGAACCCCGGACTCGGCGTGGCCTCGATCACCGACCGCCACCTGAACCTTGCCGCGCAAGGTGACGTCGAAGTGCTCGATGGGAACCGCACGCTCGATCTCGAGCTCGAAGCTGGCATCGAAATGTTCGCCGGGGTGGACGACGCGTGGGACCAGGACCCGGAGCTTCGGTCGCCGCTTGATGATCTTCATGTCACGCGCCCAAATCCGCTTCGCCCCGGCGGCCCCGCCTCAGGACCCCTTCGCCAGCGCCGCGAGGCACTCGTAGGCCGCATACTTGTAGCTCTCGGCCAGCGTTGGATAGTTGAACACCATCTCGATGAAGAGATCGACCGACGCTTGGCAGTGGAGCGCCGTCTGTCCGATGTGAACGAGCTCGGTCGCCCGCTCGCCGATCACATGCACGCCCACTACCCGCCGGCTGCTTCGCTCGACGACCAGCTTGGTGATGCCATCGAGGTCGCCGGTGATCTGCCCGCGCGCGTTGTTGTGATAGAGGGCCCGCCCGACCACGACGTCCAGACCCTTTTCCCGGGCGCTCGCCTCAGTCTCGCCGACCGCGCTCACTTCCGGGATGGTGTAGATGCCGTAGGGCACGATCTCGGCCACGGCTTGTTTGTAGTCGAAGCCGAACGCCTTGCAGATGGCGACCCGTCCCTGCTCCATGCTCGCCGACGCCAGCGCAGGAAATCCGATCACGTCCCCCGCCGCCAGCACACTCGGGGCGCTGGTGCGGTAGGCCGCGTCCACCTCCAAGTAGCCGCGTGGGTTCGGCTGCACGCCGACGCGCTCGAGGCGCAGCTTCTCGGTGTTACCGAGCCGTCCGGCCGCAAAGAGCAGGTACTCGGACTCGATACGCTCTCCGCCGAGCTCGACGACGATGCTCTGCCCGTCGCGGCTCACTTGGCTCCAGCGCTGCCCGAGCACCACACGAATGCCCATTCGCCCCATGGCCTCCCGCAGTCGCTCGACGATTTCGGGATCGAGGAACGGCAGGATTTCCGTGCGCGCGTCGATCAGGGTCACGTCGACTCCGAGCGCCGCAAACATGCTGGCGTACTCACAGCCAATCACCCCCCCTCCGAGCACGGTCAGCGACGTGGGGAGCTTCTGGATCCCGAGGATCTCGTCGCTGTCGTCGATCCCGGGATCATCGAAATCGATGTCGCTCGGGCGGTAGGGGCGGGAGCCCGTGGCGATGAGCACGAACTCACCACGCAAGCGCCGGCGTCCCTGGGGGCCCTCCACCACCACGGTGTGGGCGTCCTCGAAGCTGCCGTGACCCTGAACGTAGGTGACGCAGTGACGCTCGAGGTTGTCCCGAATCGATCGCGACGCCGCCTCCGCGATGGCGTTCTTGCGCGCGATCAGCGCGGGGATCGTCGCGTCCCGGGTGAGCTCCACCGCCACACCGTACAGGTTGCGGGCACGGTAACCGGAGATGTAGAGCGCGGTCTCGCGCAGTGTCTTGCTGGGCAGGGTCCCGGTGTGCACCGCAGCGCCGCCGGGCTCCGGCTCGGCCTCGATGACGGCGACTCGTTTGCCGAAGTACGCGGCCTGAGCAGCGCCCTTCTCCCCCGCCGGCCCGGAGCCGATCACGACCAGGTCGAAGGCTTCGAGGCTTTCGCTCCCCATGCGGACATCCTAGATCGAGTGGGTCATGTCCGCCGAGCCCATCATCGACGCCTGGGTCCAGCACCCCACGAGCGCGTTCATTCAGCACCCGATGTTCGCATCACTGCGCCGCTGGATGGGCGCCGGAGAAATCCCCGACAGCATCCCGCTCGAGCTCACGACCGGTGCCCTCGAGGCTGCCGGCGTTCAGCACGCGCTCATCTCCGCCTGGTTCGGGCCGACCGGAGCCTTGATCTCGAACGACGAGGTAGCAGCTGCCGTGCGCGCGCGACCGGACCTCCTGACCGGCATCGCGTCGGTGGATCTCGCTCGGCCGCTGGACGCAATCCGCGAGCTCCGGCGCGCGGTGCGCGAGCTGGGGCTCAAGGGCCTGCGCCTGCTGCCGTGGCTGTGGAACAAGCCGCCCAACGACCGCCTGTATTATCCGCTGTACGCGGAGTGTGTGGAGCTCGGCATCCCGTTCTGTTTGCAGGTCGGGCACACCGGACCGCTCGGTCCGTCCGAGCCGGGGCGGCCCATCCCGTACCTCGACCAGGTCGCGCTGGATTTTCCCGAGCTGACGATCGTCGGCGGGCACATCGGCTACCCGTGGCAAAACGAGATGATCGCCCTCGCAACCAAATACGAGAACGTCTACATCGACACGAGCGCCTACAAACCGAAGCGCTTTCCGCCGGAGCTCGTGGCGTTCCTCTCCGGGCACGGAAAGAGGAAGGTCCTGTTCGGCTCGAACTACCCGATGATCCTACCGGGCGACTGCTTGGCTCAGGTGGATACGCTCGGTCTCGACGCCGAGACGCGCCGCCTGTTCTTGCACGACAACGCCGCGCGGCTGTTCGGGTTGGGCTGAGGACGAGCTTCGAGGTGTGGGCCGAACCGCGCGCCTTTCAGCGCGTCCGCTCCACGTGGGAGCCGCTCGCGAACGACAGCGCCACGAGCACGAACGACGAGACCAACAGGCTTCCCAGGAGCACCAACCGTCGGCGCGCGCCGCCCCTGACCTTGGCGGAGGCGGTGGAGCGCGCCAGCTGCAGCAACGAACCGAAGTCCGCGAGATGACCCCACAGCCACCCGACTCGATGACCGTTCCGCGTCAGGAACCACTTGGCCTCGTACCACACGCAGTTGAGCAGAGCGACGGCCGCAATGGCCAAGCCCCAAATGGTCTCCACCTCCACTGGGCAAACCGTACCACCGCGCGCTCGGCACGCGAACATCGCAACCTTTTTCCGGTCATGCACGTTTCGGGCGAGCTCGGCTCGGCCCGCGTGCTCCCATGTCGCGGACGAAAACGACGCGCGCGACCCCGGTTCGGCATGCTACGAGTTTGGGCGGGCGCATCCCGACGATCGCCCTACAGGTCGAGCTGATGCCCTCCGTGACCTTGCCTGGCTGGACGCGCGGCTCGTTCACGCACTCCGGTTTCACGCGCGACACCCATCGCGCCGGGAGCGGACCCGGGGTGATCGTCGTGCACGAGATCCCGGGCATCACCCCCAACGTGATGAGCTTCGCCCGCGAGGTCGTCGATGCGGGATTCACCGTGGTGCTGCCGGATCTGATCGGCACACCCGGCAGAGCAGTGAGCTCCGCCTACAACGTCAGCTCGATGGCCAAGCTGTGTGTCGCCGCGGAGTTCTCCACCTGGGCCGCCAACCAGACCTCACCCATCGTGGCCTGGCTGCGCGCTCTCGGCGCCGAGCTTCACGCGGAGCTCGGCGGACCCGGAATCGGCGCGATTGGCATGTGTTTCAGCGGAGGCTTTGCCCTGGCGATGATGGTCGACGAACGCATGGTCGCACCCGTGCTCAGCCAACCTTCACTCCCCTTCGCCATCTCGAAGCGCCGCGGCGCCGACCTGAACCTGTCGCCCGCCGATCGCCTGGCGGTTCAGCGCCGCGCCAAAGACGGCTGCCAGGTGCTCGGCCTGCGCTTCAAGGGCGATCGCCTGGTCGGGACGCGTTTCGAGTCACTGAAGCGGCTCCTCGGCGATGCATTCATCGCCATCGAGCTCGAATCGCAGAACGTGACCGACCACTCCGTGCTCACCGAGCACCGGGACGAGGCGAGTGTGGCGCGCGTCTTGGATTTTTTCCGGGAGAAACTGCTGACCCCGACTTGAGAATAACGCACGTCAGTCGTCACCGAAACGAGGTAAGCTCCCAACTCTCATGCCCAACTTCGAGGACGTGAGCCCCAACGCGGCCGAGGTCGAGGCGGCGCTTCGCGGGCGCAGCAGTACCCCCTCCACTGCCGAGCCAACTGAACGCGTCGTGGCCATCCTGGTGAGCGGGCGCGGCGTCGAGCGCTCGACCTGGACCGACGACGCCGAGGTCAGCGAAGACGACTTCGAGCGCTTGCTCGACGAGCAACCCCCGCCGCCCGACGTGAACGATTTGAATGGCGAGCGGTTTCGCTCACTCGATCCGCAATCCCGCTCCGCCAAGATCCAGCGCTGCACCGAGTGTCAGTTTCGTGTAGCCGACGACCACGGATTCGTGCGCCCCTGCAACGTCTGCGGCGGCAAGCAACGCACGGTTTCCGTGAAGGTCATCTTCGGCGAGGACAAACTGCGCCACTTCGCCCGCATCTTCTTGCCCGAGCTGACGTACAGGTTGCGCGAGCCCCTCACTCAGTTCTTCAAGGCCCGCACGAGTGTGCCCGATCTGTTGACCCTGGATCTGACCGAAGATTTCGAGACGGCCGATGCCTACCGAGGCCGCCGCTCCCGCGGTGAGATCCACGGGCATCGCGCGGACGCCGCCCTCGCCCAGGCGAAAAACTACGTCGAGCGAGTGACTCGCCTACCCTCGCTGCTCGCGGTGCAGGCGGCGGCGTTCGCCTGGCCATTGGTAGTCGGCGGCGCCGCCGAAACCAGCTTCGCAGTCGTCAAGGACGAACACGGCGGAGTACACGTCCTGTCGTGATCAGGGGATCCGCACGCTGACCTTCGTGGTTACGTCACGGGACGCCACGAGACCGCCAGCGCGCATGCGCAGCAGAGCCTCCGCGATGCAATCGGAGGCGGCCTCTCCACTCTCGTCCGGCGGCGCTACGCCGGCCGCGAGCACTTCACCCTTCGAACCGAGGTACGCGGTCGCCATGAAACCCGACGGCAGCCCCTTGCGACAGGCACGCGTTGCGTAGCCTGCCTGGCGCGCAAACAGCGTCGCGCGCGGCGGCGACAGGACCCGCGGAGCCTCCGCGGCCTCGACCTCGAATGATGTCTCGGCCAGGCCCTCACCACTCTTCGGTCGCGGCCAGCGGCGGCTCTTGACCAGCTCGAGCACACACGTCTCGGCGTCGCGATCGCCGAGGGTCGTGTCCTTCAGGTAGGCCCAGCGCACCTTGCCCTGTTTGTCGACCCGCATGCGCACGCTCACCCGGCCGCCGATGGCACTCAGGCGCTCCGTCGCCCGCTCGACGCAGTCGATGAACCGAGGTTGCAGCTCCGCGAGCTTCGCCTCGACGCCATCCTGGCTCATGCCGCCAATCTCGGACTCGAGGGACAGGGGCCCTGGCAGGACGTGCACCTCGGCCTCCTCCGCCTCGCTCACGCTGGGCTCCCTCGCGACGGGCGGCGGCGCGCTGGCGCAGGCGCCAAGGACCATGACCAGCCCCACCAACCCGAATTTCTTGCGCTCTCCCATCAACTCTCAGCGGGAAGACACCCCCAGTCGGTGCGCCTTGCAGCGAGACGGCACTTTTCGGCCGTTTGCCGGCATTTATCGGCCACCCGGGTGCAGGAAGCTTGGAGGTTTCGTGGAGACGCCATCCGAGGTCTTGGCGAGCGCGGCGAAACGCGGCACATAGCCCCCGTCATGAAGTCCAAAGTCGCCATCGTCCGCACGTCGCCGAAGACCGTCCTCGAGGACTACCACCGCCTGATGAACCTGGCGGACTACCAGGAGGTCGTCGACAAGACCGCGGACACCGGGCTGAAGGTCAACATCTCGTGGCACTTCTTCTACCCCGGGTCGTCGACCACGCCGTGGCAGCTCGAAGGTGTGATTCGCGCCATGAAGAAGGACGGTTACTCCAGTGACCTGATCCACGCCTGCCACAACCGCACCGTCGTCATCGATGCACACCTGGGTGAGCGCGAGAACAAGCAGATCGACGTGGTCGAAGCCCACGGCCTCCGCAACGTGCATCTCTACGAGGGCGAAGACTGGATCGACGTGCGCGACGCGGTCGGCGACCTGACCAAGAAGTTCCTGTGCCTGAACGAGGTCTACCCGAAGGGCTTCAGCATCCCGAAGCGTTTCATCGGCGAGAACATCATCCACTTGCCGACGGTCAAGACCCACATCTTCACGACCACGACGGGCGCGATGAAGAACGCCTTCGGCGGGCTGTTGAACGAACACCGTCACTGGACCCACCCGGTCATCCACGAGACGCTGGTCGATCTGTTGATGATCCAGAAGAAGATCCACCGCGGGGTGTTCGCCGTGATGGACGGCACCTTCGTCGGTGATGGACCAGGTCCGCGCTGCATGATCCCGCACGTCAAGAACGTGCTGCTCGCCAGCTCCGATCAGGTGGCCATCGACGCCGTGGCCGCCAAGCTGATGGGCATGGACCCGATGCGCGACCTCAAGTTCGTGCGTCTGGCCCACGAGCAGGGGCTGGGCGTCGGGGATCCGCGGGACATCGAGATCGTGGGCGACGTCGACGCCGCCAAGGAGAACTGGCACTTCGACGGCCCGTTCAAGAACATGACCTTTGCCAGCAAAAACCAGCACCGCATCTACTGGGGCCCACTCAAGAAGCCGGTCGAGTGGTCACTCAAGACCTGGCTCGCGCCGTGGGCCTACGTGGCGAGCGTCGCGTACCACGATCTGTTCTGGTACCCGTACTACGGCAAGAAGCGCGTCGAGGACACACTGCGCAGTGACTGGGGCAGGTTGTTCGCCAACTGGGGCGACGTGAAACCCGACGCGGACGGGCGCGGTTACCCCGACGTGGGGGAAGAGCACGCCGAGCTGGTGCGGACGGGCCTGGCCCATTTCGCCGAGGGCATGCGCCTGGTCGGCATGGCCGTGGCAGAGAGCCCGGAGAACCTCGCGCGCAAGCGCCGCGCTGCGCACCCGCGCGCTTAGCGCGTGCGTTCACGCCCGAAGTCGTGCGACAAAGCGGACCATGTCGAAGCGCCTCGTGGGGTCCGCCGTCGCTCTCTTCTTGTCCGCCGCTTGTGGCCCGGCTCCCAGCCCGCTGCCCCCGCCCCAACCCAAGCCCAGCCCAGGACCAACCGTGAGCTCGAACGAAGAATTGCACCGCGTCGCGAAGCTCGAGGCAACTCGCCTGCGCGAGGCTGCCGACAAGGATCCGTTGCTGGCAGAGTGGACCGGCCCCTTCGGCGGTGTGCCGCCCTGGGACAAGGTGAAACCCGACCTGGTCCCCAAGGCGCTCGAGGCGGGCATCAATCTCCTGCTGGCCGAGGTGAACGTCATCGCGACGAACCCCGAACCGCCGAGCTTCGACAACACGCTGCGCGCACTCGAAGACAGTGGGCGTCATCAGAACCGGATCGAGACGCTGTTCAGCGTGCTCACGGGCAACCTGAACACCCCGGACGTGCAGGCCATCGACCACGAGTGGTCGCCGAAGCTCGCCGAGGCCTACGACAAGATCACGTTCAACGACAAACTGTTCGCCCGCATCTCGGCCGTGCACGCCGCTCGGGAGAAATCCGGGCTGACCGCGGAGCAAAAGCGCCTGGTCGAACGCATCTACGATCAGTTCGTGCGCGCCGGAGCCAAGCTCAGCGCCGAAGAGAAACAGCGCCTGGGCGACATGAACCAGAAGCTCGCTGTCCTCTTCACTGACTTCGGCAACAAGGTACTGGCCGATGAAAACAGCTGGATCGTGCTCGACAAAAAGGCGGACCTGGCAGGCCTGCCGGACTCCCTGGTCGCGAGTTATCACGCAGCGGCGGCGGAGAAGAAGCTCGACGGCAAGTGGATCGTGGTCAACACCCGCTCCAGCGTCGACCCGTTCTTGACCTCCTCGTCACGCCGCGATCTGCGCGAGAAGGTCTGGAAGGCGTTCAAGGACCGGGGCGACAATCCGGGCGAGAACAACACCAACACGACCATCGCCAAGATCGTGAAGCTGCGCGCTGACCGAGCGAAGTTACTTGGTTATGCCTCCCACGCCCACTGGCGCATGTCGGACACCATGGCCGTCGACCCCAAGAAGGCCAGCGAGCTGATGCTGCGGGTCTGGCCCGCGGCCGTCGCGCGGGTGAAGGAAGAGGTGGCGGACATGACCGTGCTCGCCAAGAAGGACGACCCGAAGCTCTCCTTCGAGCCCTGGGACTACCTCTACTACGCGGAGAAGGTCCGGCGGGCGAAGTACAACCTGAACCAGGCCGAGCTGAAGCCGTACTTCGAGCTCAACAACATGATCGAGGCAGCGTTCTGGATGGCGGGTGAGCTGTACGGGCTCACGTTCACGGAGATCCCGGGCAAGGTGCCGGTCTTCCGCCCCGACGTGCGCGTGTTCGAGGTGAAGGACAAGACGAGCGGCAAATACGTCGGCCTGTTCTACGGCGACTACTTCGCACGCACGAACAAACGCTCCGGGGCGTGGGCCTCCGGCTACCGTGGCCACGAGACCTTCACCGGCAAGGTCATCACGCCCATCACCTCCAACAACAACAACTTCGTGCCCGCCGAGGCGGGCCAACCGGTGCTCATCTCCCTGGATGACGCGCAGACGTTGTTCCACGAGTTCGGGCACGCGCTGCACGCGCTGCTCTCGGAGGTGAACTACCCCGGCCTCGCCTCGACGCCCCGCGACTTCGTGGAGTACCCATCGCAGGTCCACGAGATGTGGGTGCTGACGCGCCCGGTGCTCGACCGGTTTGCCCACCATTTCAAGACCAAGAAGCCCATGCCCCAGGCCCTGGTCGACAAGGTGCTCGCCGCCAGGAAATTCAATCAAGGGTACGCAACCGTCGAGTACCTGTCGGCGGCCATCGTCGACATGGCGCTCCACACTCTGCCCGAAGGCGTCGCGGATCCCGACGCCTTCGAGCGAGAGACACTGCAGAAGATCGGCGCCCCGAAGGAGGTGGCCATGCGCCACCGCCTGCCGCAGTTCAATCACCTGTTCACGAGCGATGCCTACTCGGCGGGGTACTACAGTTACCTCTGGTCCGAGGTGATGGACGCCGACACGCGCCAGGCCTTCGTCGAGGCAGGCAACGTGTTCGACAAGGCCACCGCCGACAAGCTCCGGAAGTTCATCCTCGCGCCGGGCAACGCCACCGATCGCGCCGAAGCCTACCGCCAGTTCCGCGGGCGTGACCCGGATGTGAAGGCCTTGCTCGAGAAGCGCGGCTTCCCGACCCAGTAGCCCTGACTCCGCTCACCAACCGAGTCGCACCGCACCGATGAGCGCCGCCACGAGCAGCGCAGCGATCCCCAGCATCCACAGCGGGCTGCCGACGAAATACGGGTAGACCAGCATCACGATGCCCACACCCATGTGCGGCAGCCGCGACTGACGTTTCCCGTAGATGAACAGCACCATCCCGATGGAGCTCACCAGCAGGGAGGCCAGCAGAGAGTTGGCGTCGAGGCTCACGCCAGGACCCTAACCCTCTCGGACTCTCCCCGCATCCATCCCGCTCGTTTCCCGTGCCGGCGCCCGCCCCGAGCTGGCGCTCACGCACGAACCGGAGGCGCCGTCCTCCGGTCCCGTCACCCCGGCGCGTCGGTGCAGCAGCGGAATCCCTGGTCGTAGCGCACGTAGAACGGACCATGCCCGCGGGTTGCGGGCCGGCAGCGCTGGCGCGCCGGCCCCCAGTGCCCGCCCTTCATGATCATCTTGCGCCCGTACTTGCGCGCGTTCAGCGTCCACTCGTCGATGTTGCCGGTCATGTCCATCACGCCGAACGGGCTCGCGCACGCACGCATCTCACCCGAGCGCTTACCTCGCCACGACAGATCGATGCCCTTTGCAGTGTCGCCCGTGGTGCGTGGGCTGAACATGTCCTTCGTCGGGCCGGGGCCGAGCACGCTGATGTTGCACTTGGCGGAGTCACGCTCGAAGCCGTAGGGATAGGGCAACGCCTCTTCCCCTTCACAGGCAAAGGTCCACTCGTTCTCGTCACACAGGCGCTTCTGCTCCTTCTTGCAGAAGGCCACCGCCTCCGCGAAGGTGACCACCACGAGTGGAAACTCAGCGTACGCGTTCGGGTACTCGTAGCGGTCGATGCAAAAGTCCAGCTGCTTCCGGGGCAGACCTTCCAGCTTCACGCGCCACTTGGCGGCGTCGAAGCGATCACACAGGCCGTTTTCCCCGTGGTCCGCCGTGCGCCAGAATGTGCACGTTTCATTCTGGTAGCCGGCCACGGCGTCGGTGTCGTCACGCTTCGAGGTATCGAGCACGAAGCTCCCTTTCACGCGCAACATGCCTGCGGTGCAGCCCTTGCCGTCCGCCGCGGGCTCCGGCGGCAGCGCGGGCAACGAATCGGCCACCCCTTGCCAGTAGAGCTCCTGCCACCTGCGCCACTCGAAGCGTGGCTCGCGATAGGTCTGGGTGAGTGCGAACCCGAGCGCGGCGAGTCGGGGTCCGCCGGCGGCGCTGAGTGGAGGCGCGGCGTCAGCGAGCGCGGCATCGGGAGGCGCGCTGGCAACAACCGCCGCGTCGGAAGATTGCGCGGCGGACGTTCGGGCCGGCGTCGCGCCAGCATCGGGGCCCGGGCGAGGCGTACGTTTGCCACAAGCCATCGCGGCCATTCCGAGGACGAGACAAGCGGCGCACTGACGGAGCATCGAGAACCAGTCGCAACGCTAGCAACGCCGCGCGCTCACGGGGACATTCCCCGTTGGTCTCGGCGTGATAGGCTCTGACCTTGGTTAGCTTCCGGAGCCCGTGCGCGTTCTTCGCATTTGCAGTCGCAGCTTGCACTCCGAGCACCCCGCGCGATGAACCGCCGAGAGCGGTGACGGTCCCCGAGCCGGCGTCGGACGCGCCGAGCCCCGCCCCGTCTGCCACACCAGCCCCCACGGCCTCCGCCGAGACCCAACCTGACTCTCGAACCTGGCGCGCCGGCGCCGAGGTCATCGCTCGTGGCAAGCTCTCCAAGGTGCCGTGGCAGCACCTGATGACCAGCGTGCCCGGCAAAAAGAGCGAGTACTTCGATCTCGAAGACGGGTCGCAGACCGTCATCTACGTGAAGGATGCCCCTGACTGCAGCGGATTTTTGCGAGTCGAGGCCACCGTGTTGAGTGTGCGCGGCGCGAGCAAGCGCCCGGGGCGCGAGACCAAGGTCGACGACAGCTACGAGGAGCTGCAGCTCGACGTGAAAACCGCCCGCTGCGACGACTGACTCGTCAGCTGGTCCCGAGCAGGCCGCGGTGCAGCGCGGCATGAATGGCAGCGACGTGCACGCCGTGGAAGATCTCGCCGCGCTCGATGGCCGGGATCAACTCTCGGACTGGCACGAGCGTCACCCGGATGTGCTCACTCGCGTCGAGCTCTTGCTCGAAGGCGCGCCGCGCGCTCCGCGCGAAGAAGAAGTGGGCGCGGTTGGTGTGCCGACTGGGTTCGGTGGAGACGGACAGGAGAGGTTGCCAGTCCTCGGCTTCGTAGCCGGTCTCCTCGCGCAGCTCGCGCCTCGCCGCGACGAGCGCGTCTTCGCCGTCGTCGATCACACCAGCCGGAAGCTCACGGCTCACGTCGGCGGCACCGTGGCGGTACTGCTCGACCATCACCACCTGGCCGTCCTCGGTCAGCGCCAAGATCCCGGTCCAGTCTGGAGCCACGATCAGGTGGAACTCGTCGATCTCACCGCCGTGCGGCAGCTCGATGCGCTCCTGCCGAACCGTAAGCCACTTTCGCTCGAGCAAGATCGAGCTCTCGACGACGCGCCACGGTTTCATGAGACGGTTTCGGGGAGTGCGTGGGGCTCAGGCCTCGGCCGACTTGGCCGATTCCTTGGCCGGCGGCAAGGCTTTGCGCGGCGGCGCGGTGACCGCCGCCTGGATCGCCTTCACGCGTTTGCCCACCAGCGCTCCGAGGCGGAGCAAGACGCCAAGTCCGCCGTGGAGCTGCCGCTCGACCAGCGCCTCGCCGAGGGCGCGCAGGTTGTCATCCGCGGGCATCCACCACGGGTCCGGCTTGCTCGAACGGTCGACAAACACGGTCCGCGGTCGCGTGAACGTCGAGTACGCATGCCGGCTCGAAGCCACGCCCGGGCCGGTGTCCTTCACGCCGGTCCAGGGTGTCTCCGGCAGGATCCCGGTGATGGCGTGGTTGTTCACCAGCGCAACCCCGACCTCGAGCTGCTTCGCCAGCACGATGCCGCGCTCGATGTCGCGGGTCCACACCGAGCCGTTCAGACCATAGCTCGAGTCGTTGGCGAGCCGGACCGCTTCCTCGGCGCTCTTCACACGCATGACACCGATGACCGGACCAAAGGTCTCCTCGCGCATCACCGCCATCTCGTGGGTGCAGCGGTCGAGCACCGTCGGTCGGTAGCCGTAACCCCGTTGGGTCGGCGCACCCCCGCAGACGACCTTTGCCCCCTTGTCTTTGGCTTCGTCGACGTGACGCTCGACGATTCGCAGCTGAGGTTCGTTCTGTAACGGTCCGAGATCGGTCAAGCCGTCCTCGGGCGCCACCCGCAGCTCACTCACGAAACGGCCGAGGCGCTCGACGAAGGTGTCGGCGATCAACTCCTCGACATAGACCCGCTCGACGGCGGCGCAGTTCTGTCCGGCGTTGTGCAGACCCCACTGGGCGATGCCGGCGACGGTGCGCTCGAGATCACAGTCCGCGAGCACGATGGCGGCGTCCTTGCCCCCGAGCTCCACCGAGTACGGGATCAGCCGTTCGGCAGCGCTCACCGCCACGCGTTTGCCCGTCTTCACCGAGCCGGTGAAGACAATCGCGTCGACACCCGCGCCGATCAGCGCTTCGCCGACCTCGCCCCCGCCCTGGACGAGACCCACCAGGTTCCTGGGCAGGACCTCGCCTGCGATCTTCGCGAGCCAGGCACCGGTGCGCGGTGTCTGTTCGCTCGGCTTGAGGACCACCGCGTTGCCGCTGAGCAGCGCCGGGACCAGCGACTTCATGAAGTTTCCGAGCGGGTAGTTCCACGGCGCGATGATGCCAACGACTCCCCGCGGCAGGACCTCGACCACCGCCTTCTTGCCTGGGTAGTCCAGCGCGGAAATCTTGATGCGCTCCGGCATCAGCGCCTTCTTGCCCGCGCGGATGGCCTGTTTGAAGAACTCGAGGGCGCTCGCGAGCTCACTCATCAGGCACTCGGTCTCGCTGCGTCCGGTCTCACTCGCGATGATGGGCAGGGCTTCAGCGCGCTGCTCCATCATGCGTCGGGCGACGGCCAGGATCAGCTCGGCCCGCGCATCGACGCTCTTGTCGCCCCACTGCTTCTGCGCAGCCCGCGCCGCCGCCACGATGCGCGCGACCTCGTCCTTGCTGGTCGCTTCGACCTGCGAGAGCGCCGAGAGGTCGCCGGGATTTTTCTCCGAAAAGATTCCTTGCCCCATGGCCGTGCGACTTATCCCCGGAGCTTGCCCGCTTCAATCACGTCCACGCCGATGGCAGGTCAGGGGGACGTGGCAGCCAGAAATCCCTGGCACAGTGCAGACCATTGACAGCGGCCGGGCAGCAAGTGGACGCTTCCTCGATGCGCAAACAGCTCTTCTTCTTGATCATCACCTCATCGGTATCCATGACCCTGAGCCTGACCTCGGGCTGCGGCAGCGACGACAGCAGCGGCGGCGGGGGCAAATCGAGTGGCGGCACGGCCGGGACCTCGGGCAGCGGAGGAGCCAGCACCGGAGGCGCCTCCGGTAGCGGAGGCTCGAGTACGGGAGGCGCCGCGGGCGCGGGCGGCTCGAATACGGGAGGCGCCGCGGGTGCGGGCGGCTCGAATACGGGAGGCGCCGCGGGCAGTGGCGGAACGAGCACTGGCGGAGCTTCAGGCAGCGGCGGAGCAGACGCTGGCGCTTGTACCGCGTTCCCCGACGCCGGGGCGGCGTGCAACAGCCTGGCGAACGGCGCGGCGTTCGTGCCGGTCACGCAGGTCGCAACGGCGGTGCCCACCGGCACCGGCGGCACGATTGCGGAGGGGCTGTACCACCTGACGAAGATCGAGGGTTACACCGGCAACCCGCTGGGCTCGCTCACGATGAAACAGACGCTCGAGATTTGCGGCGGCGTCGGGCAGCTGGTCGGCGACGAACAGGGCCCCCCCGTCTATCACAAGAGTTTTACGTTCACGACTTCCGGCACGGGCATCACGGCCACGACGACGTGCTCGACCCAATCCCCCAACGTCGACATTGTGTACTCGAGCTACACGGCGACCCCAACCTCGCTGACGCTCTACTCGACCGCGGTGAAGTTCTCGGTCACGTATACGAAGCAGTGAGCGCGGGGGGCCAAGGCCCCTCACTGCGCAGCGACGAGGGCGGGCAGGAGCACCGGCCTCGTCGCCTGCGCGGCGGCGGCGCACGGCGAGCAAGCTCGACCTCGACGGAATGACGTCTCGTCAGTCGCGGTGATCGTGAACGCGCGACTCGACGCGTTCAATGAGCTCCTCCACCGTCGGGGGAAGGTCGTCATCGCCGGCCTCGGGATCGCGTTCTGGTAGCAGAGCATCCAGGATTACCCTGCGGGCGCGGGGCAAGCCACTGCGAACCGTGGCGATCGCTGCCACGATGCTGAGCACCACCCCAACCACGCTTAAGCTGGCCCAGAACCAGACCGTGCTCGGCGGCCGGCGTTCGGCAGCGGCCATCACAGGCAGGGCCACGGCAATGACGATGGCCCCTAGGGGAACGATGGGCACGACCAGCGTTTCCAGTTGCAGCTGGGTCATGTCGGCATCGGTGCTGATTCGACCGCGGATCTGCGTCAGCGGTCCGAGTCGGGCATTGAGCGCCAAGCGAAATTCTGGTGTTTGCACCTTGCCCACAAAACGTAGCGGCTGGCCTCGGAGATTGTCTTGCGACGCATCCGGCACGCTGATGACGGAGAGGCGCCGAACGACTTCTTCGACAGGGAGTGGGAAGGACAGGACCAGTCGTTCGCCCGTACCGAAGGCGAACGGCTCCGGCGTCGGCGCGAGCGCCGTGCGTCGTCGATATGCGCCCGAGTGGCGAGGAGTCGGAATCAGGGTGGGCATGGCGAGGCCGGCCGAGCGTCAGTCTCGATCAATGCGGGACACGACCGCGAAGTGGTCGGACGGGTAGCGGTTCTTTGCGCCGTAGACGTACAGATCCGACACCCAGCTCTCCGCGCTCCAGGTCACACCGTCACCCGCCAGAAACACGTGGTCGATGCGGTCCTTGTCGTCGAAGGTCGGATCGGGATCTTGGTTCTCGACGATGCCAGGCGACGGCGCGAGATCGTAGGCGTCCTGGAACACGACGCCGTGGCTCGTGTCACCCGTCAAGATCCCATAGGCCTTGCTGTCCGGGCGGGAGTTGAAGTCGCCGACGAACACCACCGGCAGTGTGCCCGCAAACGGCGCCGTACGCTCCAGCACCAGCGGCGCGCTCAGCTCCTGGCTGGGTGAGTTGTTGTCGAAGTGCGTGCTGGCAAAGAACATCTCGCGGTCGCCTGCCTTGTCGAGCAGCCGCGCCCAGACGACCAGGCGTGGCAGCTGCGGATCGGCAAAACCCGTCGAGCGCGCGACGTCCGGAGTCGGGCTGAGCCAGTACGTTCCGTGCTCGAGCACCTTGAACCGCGACGTGCGGTAGACGATCGCCGCGTCGGGATACGGCGGCCAGCCCTCTTGCTCGAAGAAGAGCGCGCTGCGCCCCGGCGCTTGCGCCAAGAGCGCGTCGACCTCTCCGGTCAGCGGCGTCAGCTCTTGCACACCGATCAGATCGGGATCGTGCCGCTTGAAGATGTCACCGAAGTAGCCGAGGCGCTCGGCCCAGGGGTCGTACTCACCGCCCTTGCAGATGGAGCAGAGCACGTTGTACGTCATGACCGTCAGTGGCTTCGCGGGCAGTGCCTGCGAGTCCTCCGTGTCATCACCACAGCCCAAGCTGAGCAGTCCGATTGCGAAGAGAACCGCTCGACCCAGTTGTTTCATTTCGCCTCCACGAAGCCGATGTAAGAGAGCCGGGGTTGGTTGCCCTCGCGACCTGCCACGCAGATCCGACTCAGGTATAGCGCCTTCTTCTCGATGCCGTCCGGCCAGTCGGAGAAACAACAGTCTCCGAGGCAGCGTGCGAGAGCTCCGACAAGGAAGCCCTGCGGCCAGGTGCAGTCGTCCCCCGAGCAGGTCCATTTTGGACGTGTCCTCCCGAGCCAAGCCTCGAGCTCGGCTCGGGAATGCAGGGTCTCGGCCGTGCGCTCGTCGGTCTCGACCAGCGACTGTTTGATCTCGACCCGAACGTCGACGCCGGTCGCGGGCGAGAGTCCCGCAAGCTCCTGCGCGTCCCCGCTCGAGAGCGCCCGAGCGGCTCGTTGGCAAAGCGCCTGCGGCGTGGCTGCCACGGGGCTCGGCGCCGACGCGCTCGAGCTTCCTGACTCGCTCCGGCTCCGCGCGTCGCACGCGAGCGTGAGCAGCCCGAAGCCGAAGAGCAGGCCGGTGCTTGCGGGATTCACGGTCGGGCCACGCGCGCTCACGGGAGGGACGTTGCGACGGGGGAGGCGAGCGCAGCCTTGAACGCCGTCAACTTGGCCGGCGACTCTCCGAGATCCCACACGTGGTCGGGCTTGCTGTTGCGTGTGGAGTTGAAATACGAAATCACGCCGATTCGGTCGGTGTGGGTGCTGGCCCACTGCCACGAGTCATTCCACCACTTCACGGCGCTCGGGGCCTTTGGATCCGACTTGGCAAAAAAGTCGGTCGAACCGACCTCTCCGACTCCCACCATGGCGTTGGGATCCCCTTGGCTGGCAAGCCACTTCAAGATGTCATCCAGCCGCGCCGAAAAACCTTCACCGCTGTCGTTCTGGTAGAGATCGATGCCAAGGAACGGCTGCCGGCTGATCACCCCAGGCTTGACCCAGTTGGCGGGGTCTTGCTGGGAGTTCTTGGCGTTGAACAGCCAGTCGCCGATGATCGGCGCGAACGCGGTGTTCTTCAGGCCCGTCTCCGCCTTCATCACGTCGTAGATGTGGATCCAGGCGTTCGCCCACTTCACACCGTCGGCCTCCGACGCGTCGTTGGAAGGTTCGTGGTGGAAGGTGACGATGACGGGGCGACTCAGCTTGGCATAGCGCTGCGCCCGCGCACGGATGTCCGCGTCGTAACCCCCGGCGGTCACTGCTGCCCAGCGCGCCGGGACCGTACCGGTGAGCACCGGTGGCTTGAACGAGATCCACGGGATGCGGTGAGCGGCGTGGTCCGCAGCGATCTGTGTGTCTTCGGCGGCGGCCTCGTTCCACTCGTAGAACTTGCGCCGGACACCCGGAGCCTGGGGTTTGAGCTCCGCGAGCTTCGCGTTCCAATCCGCGGCGGGCGTCGACATGCCCAGCAAGATCTTGCCGACCTGATGCCCCGGCCAGCGTGGGGCGCCGGCATCGTTCGGCGTCGAGCCATCGGACGCGCTACCTGCCGCACCTCCGGAAGCGTCGACCGCCGCGTCCGAGCCGCCGGCGCCGGCGCTCCCGGACGTGCCCCCCGCACCAGCACTGCCCGACGAGCCGCCTGTGCCGGCGCTGCCCGACGTCCCAGCCGTCCCAGAGCCACCAGCCGAGCCTCCACTGCCAGCGCCACCTGCGGGGCTGTCCGATGCGGAGTCTCCGCAGGCCGCAATGACTCCAACTGAAATCAGTACGGTGAACACCACGCGAGAAAGGACAATGTGCATCGGGTTCAGCTCAGCAGCGGATGTTACCCGATCAACCGACGCAAAAGCTACGGCGCGCGGCCTCCGCGAGAAACGGGGCGCTGCTCCCGCGGGTCAACTGACCCGCGGCGTCACGCAGCGGGCAGCGACATCACGCGACCTTCGCGCAACATCACGATCTCGCCCTCTGGGACGGGCTGCCATGGCTCGCCGCTGAGCGGGACGCTGGCGACCAGCGCAACGTCCTGATGCTCTTCAGGGTCGATGGACACGCCGACCAGCGACACCGCCTCCGAGCGGGTCGAACAGCTCCGGCAGAGCACATGCAGCCCGGGCGCGCGGAAGTCGCCGGAGTCGTGTTTCCGGCGATCGCCATGCACGAAAACCACGTCGCCATCCGTATACAGAAAGTTTGCGGGCCCGAGCGGTCGTAGCTCAGCCGCGAAGGCGCGGATCGCGCGCAGGCGGTCCTCGACGCTCGGATGTCCCTTGTCCCACAGCGACGCCACCCGCTCCAGCAGGGCACAGAACGCGTGCTCCGAGTCGGTATCCCCGATGGGACGGAAGCGGCGGGTCAAGAACTGCGGGAGAGCCTCGATGCCGGGCAACATTCCGTTGTGCGCAAACAGGTGAATCCGGCCGCCCAGCTCCCGGCTGAACGGCTGGGTGTTGCGCAAGGACCGCGGCCCCTGAGTCGCCCGACGAATGTGTGCGATCGCGATCGAGGTCCGGGGCTCTCGCTCGTGGAGAAACCGGACCCACTGGCTGTCGTTGGCGGCGTCAGGCTCGCGGATCACCAGCGCGTCTCCGTCGTGCCAGAAGCTGATCCCCCATCCGTCGCGGTGCGGCCCGGTCCCGCCGCCGTGCCGCGCCAGCTCGTCGAACGAGAGGCGGACCGTGGTCGGGAACCGCGCGGACATCGCGAACAGCTCACACACGGTAGCCTCTCACATCCTGAACAGACGCCGGAACGGCGACGGCTCGCCAGGGCGCTTCGGCTTCGGCTTCGAGTGGCACGCGCAGCGCTCCTCTCGCGGGACATTCCCCAGAACTTGCTCCACATGCATGCCACACCCCGAGTAGCTGGGCTTCCGGCATTTCGCGCACTCGACTCTTTGACACATGCTTCGACTCCCTCGGTGACAACGGCACCGCTTCGATGATGGGAGCCCGACGAGTGGGAAAGGGTTCGGGTTCGGCCGGGACCGCCTCAAAGGTCGGGCGGAGCTGTCACGTGGTGCGATGTACAGCGCGCCAGGTCACGGGGTCACGGGGCTCCGCATCGCGCAAGCGGCCCGGAAATCGGCCACATTTTCGGCTTGGCTCGGGGCCGAGCGCACCACGGCAGGCAGCTGCGCAGCCTGGTCGAGCCAGGCCGCGAGCGTCCTGCGGTCGCGGATGGCCCTCGTGATCAAGCCATCCGGCCACCACCATTGAAAGCGCAACCACACGGGCGCGAAATGAAAGCTCAGCAGACCTGGTCCGGGCGGAGAGTGAGTCACGCCCTCGAACACATCGAGGCACTCGGCGAGGCGTGTTGGCTCAGGCTCCGCGTCATCGCGGGTGAGCCACGGCGCCACGGAGCCATCCATCAGCGCCATGGCGTGTCGCTCGAGCGTGCGCTCGTTCAGCACGTCCGAGTAGGCCGAGTCGAAGCCGTAGGCCTCTGCGAGGTGCTCGAGCATCACCCTGGACTCTCCGATCGTCACCCCTCCGTGAATGAGCAAGGGGATGCGTCCGCTCGGTGACCAGCGGGAGAGACCCTCTGGCAGCGCGCCCAGCGGAGCTTCGTGCGAGTCGTATCCCACACCGAGATGTTCGAGGAGTGCGAGCACCCGGTGCGCGAACGGACAGCCACGATCCATGAAGAGCATGGGGCGCGGAGCGGAGCTGGGCGTGGACATGAGGCGGACCCGGGGCGCTCAGTGGCCGAGCGCGACGAAGAGCGTTCGGCCGGCCATGAAGAGGATGATGAGCGACCCGGGCGTCCACAGCGTGGCGCGAAGATCGTGGGTGCGACCGGTGAAGTACGCAACGAAGTGCAGCAGGCGTGTCGCGACGTAGCCATACAGCAGCACGCGCGCGAGGAGCAGGGACGGATCGGTCAGGATGAAGAGCAAGCCGGCGACCAGGAAGAACGGGATGTTCTCCAGGTCGTTCAGATGGATGCGTCGGATCCGCTCGACCGCTTCGTTCGGCTCCAACTGTTTCGGATCCGGCTCGGGGTTGAGGGGCGTCTTGGCCAGGTCTTCGGGCGCTCGGTAGCCTCCCTTGACCTGCATCATGCGCACGACGGTCAGCCACGACATGCTCGCCGCTTTGAGGATCATGATCGCCGCCGCGATCACGTAGGTGACGAAGAGTGGGTTTTGAAGGCTCAGCTTGTCCATCCTGTCCTCTTTCAGCGAAGTCCGAGCTTGGCCTCGTACGCATCCGCCAGCCGCAGCAGCGCGTCGCTGCAGCCGGTCTGGGTCGATGAACCGTGCATCAGCGCCAGTGTGCGCGGCTCGAGCGCGGCCAGACGGCGAATCGTCGGCGCGGTCACGACCGAGAGCGCCGTCGCGCCGAAGATCTCCTCCGCGGCGAGCGCCGGCGCAACGATGTCGTCGGTCGTGAGCGCAGGTCCGTCGCCGGCGTGGGTGAAGAGATCGCCACAGAGCAGCGTCCTCGTCGTCTCTTCGAACAGGACACGGGCCTCCCAGTTGTGCGGGACGTGGGGGGTGTCGATGTGGCGCACCCGCTTGCCACCCAGGTCGATCACCTCCCCGTCCGCGAGCTTGCGCGGAGCGCGATCGCAGAGATCGTCGAGTGAGACCATGCAGCCGATCGCCCCGTGCGCGACCTCGGCCCGGGGGGCGGCCGCGAGCAGCTCGTTCATCGAACCGCACTCGTCGGATTCGACGTGGCCGAAGCTGATGAACCGGAGGCTCGAGAGCGGAACGACGCGACTGATGGCCTCCGAGACGAGCGGAAACATGCGCCGCGGGCCGGTATGGAAGAGCAGCGGCTGGTCAGCCTTGATCAGGAACTGATTGAACGTGAACCCGCCGGGTGCGGCGTCGGGGACACAGGTCGAGAAGCGGAAGATGCCATCTGCGATTTCGTCGGTGCGGGTTTCCATGGGTGTTCTCCTCGGGCGTCGTGGGGCATTCGGCTTTGGGTCGAGCCCCACTCCGCATCCATACCACCAAACTTTACCCACGGTAACAAAAATTAACCGCTGGTCAAAATTAAGTTCCGTGGGTAGAATTCAGGGGTGAAGTCAGCCAAGAAACCCGCGGTGTCGCCGAAGGCCCCGCAGCGCACCCGCACGTCGCAGGCGGCGAGAACCTCCGCAAGACCCCGCGGGACCCCTGCCGAGCCCACCGA
This sequence comes from Myxococcales bacterium, assembly GCA_016706225.1. Taxonomy (NCBI): domain Bacteria; kingdom Pseudomonadati; phylum Myxococcota; class Myxococcia; order Myxococcales; species Myxococcales bacterium. Next base: position 456,182 of record JADJKB010000005.1, on the reverse strand, counting down.
GGTCCCGCCTCGGGTCGCCCGGCGCGAGCGGCGGCGCGAACGCTCGCGGGAGGAGATCGTCGAGGCGACCCACCGTGTTCTCCAACGAAATGGCATCGCTGCCACCACCCTCGAAGCCGTCGCCAAGGAGGTCGGACTGACAAAAGCGGCGCTCTATTATTACTACCCATCGAAGGACGCGCTCCTCTTCGAGATCGTCTTTGGCGCGATCGAAGCGCAGGCCTTGGCGGTGCACGCTGCGGTGGCGGAGGCAAAGAACGGCGGCGAAGCCTTGCGTGCCATCGTACGCGAGACCGTGAGCACGTTCGCGTCTCGCATGGACGACTTCCGCCTCACCTATCACTACGGGCAGACCGCGGGACCGGGCGCGGTTCGAATCACCCCCGAACAGCTGGCGAGGATCCGCCCGCTGAACGATCTCGCCTACGCGGGAGCAGCGGCGATACTGTCGGAGGACCGGAAGCGCGGACGAGGTCGCGCGCGCGTGGAACCCCGACTGATGGCGTTCCTCGCAAACATCGCGGCCGTCGGCCTGCTCACGATGAAAGGCATGGTCGAGAGCCACGGCGATCCACTGCTCTACTCGGACGAGCAGTTGATCGACGGCCTGGCGCGGATCTTCGAGGCCGCGGCGGCCCCGTGACGCCGGCTCAGCGCTCTCAGCCCCTGCTCGGCTCCAAATCCGGGCCCAGCAGCTCGCGCCGGATCGCCTGGTACTCCGCGCTCACCTCGCCGTCCGCGTCACGAACCGCGCACTGAAACTGGTGCGGGGACGGCACGTCTCGCCGGCTGAGCTCGAACACCGACAGAAACGCCTCTAGGCGATCACTGCGCATGAAAAAGTCGGCTTGCCCGGTCACGTGGAGCGCCTGCTCCGCTGCGGCGGCAAGGACACGCGCTCCGCCTGCCGTCTGAAACACCAGGTAAAACCGCCCATCCGGAGACAGCGCCCGCGCCGCGGCGGACAGGTAGTCCTCTACCCCGCCACGCTCCTCGAAGCGGCAGGCCCGCCGCTGGGCATCCGCAGGCAGGACACCGGTGTGCAGCGGGAAGTAGGGTGGTGATCCCGTCACGAGATCACAGCCCTCGTCGTTCCGGTCAGCAGCGCGAAAGTCTGCATGCTCGATCAGGATCTCGCACGGCTGCGAGGGCAGCTCGCCGACGGCCCGCCGCGCCATCATCACGGACTCGGCCTGTGCCTCGACCCCGTACGCGAGCTGCGGCCTGAGCTTGTGGCACACCATCAACAGCACTGAACCCACTCCACAGCCGAGATCGAGATAACGACTCGGCCGCCCGGCGGCGCGATGCACCGCATACCACGCGGTGATCAGATCGTCGGTGCTGGTGCGGTGTCCGCCCTTGCGCTGGTAGATGTGCCAGTCGCCGACCAGCCGGTCGCGCACCGCGTCCGCCGGCCAGCCGTGCGGCGCCTCCGCGTTCATGCCTCGGCCTGCTCAGCCGCAGACGCAGCAGTTGAGCGCGGGCGCGCACAGACCGAAGCCGCCCTTGGTGATACATGCGGCAGCGCACAGGAACTGCGACGTCGGATCACTCGGGGTGCAGGCCGCGACACACAGGTTCGTGCCTCCACCCGAGCCACCGGCTCCGCTGCCACCGGCTCCGCTGCCGCCAGCCCCGCTGCCACCCACACCACCGCCGTTACCGCCTGTTCCACCGCTGGGGCCGACGCAAGCAAAACCATCTCGCGTGAACCCCGGCAGACACTCGAAGTCACAGAGCGCACCGTCGCAGGTCCCCACGGAGTTCGCCGGGGGTTTGTTGCACGGCGAGCAGCCCATCGAGCCGCAGCCGACTGCGGCGGTCTTTGCGACGCAGACGCTGTCGCAGATCTTCTCTCCGCTCGCACACACGGGCGGCGCTTCCTCTGCTCCGGCCTCGCCACCGGCGCCCGCGTTCGGCGCGCCACCACTCTCACTCGCTGAGGCCCCACCGGTGGCTTCACCACTAGCGCCCGCAGCACCGAGGCCAGCAGCGCCGCCGACGTTCGCGCCTGCCGCGCCGAGCGTCGAGTCGGAGCCGCCGCTTCCGGCAGACTCACCCTCGTTGGCGAATGCGCTCTTGTCGCTCTCAACCGGCTCGTTCATCGCGCAGCCGACGCCGAACAGCGCGAGACAACAGATGGCGATGGTCTTCATGGGCGCGGAACCTAGCGCGCAAAATCGCGTTCGACGAGCCCACGCTTGCAGAAATTCTCGATGCAGCATGAGTCCTGCGGGCGCACGTGTTCCAAGGTGACCGGTGCGCCCAGCAAGGTGCCGTGGAGCTCGCGGATGGGAACCACGTGCGCCTCGTCGATGGCGCTTCGCAGCTTTGAATCAGTTCGGGCTCCGTTCGGCGCTTCCACCACGCCGCTGCTGCGATAGGCTGCGCACCAACTGTCATGTCACCTCCCACCAAGCTGTTCGCAGTCCTTCTGTTTGCCGCGTCCACGGGCTGCGCGTCCGCGACCCCGACTCCCGAAACTCCGCCGACACCCACGCCGCAACCGCAGCCAGAAACCAAGGCCGAGCAAGCCGGTGCCCTGCTGCCCGGCGACGCCGAGAAGGTCCCACCGCCACCCGCAGAGTGCAGCGCGTTCGTGGAGCAGAAGCCGACCCCCGCAGCCTGCGATGCCAAGAACGCCCTCGGCCTCTTGGCGAACGCACTCGCCAAGACCGACGCACGAGCGCGGGACGCCGAGCTCGCTGCGCTCGAGGCCTGTGCTGCGCTTCCCGCGGGGCTGCCGCGAGCGCTCAGAGCGGAGCTTGCACCCACCGAGTGTGGGGATGTGCTGGTCGAACCCTACCTCGCAAAACCGCCAACCGGACTCGCTCCGGAGCTTCGCGATGCGCTGATGGGGCTCGGCTTTGCCGCGCGCGCGGCGCGTCTCGTACGCGAACCGCCCAAGCTCACGGCGCCGTTCTCCAAGGAGCGCGTGAACCAGTTCGTGAGTGGCCCCCTCAAGACCTGGATCGAGGGGCAGGCCAAGGCCATCTACTCGGTGTCCCTGCACGGCTCGAACCTGGAGGGTTATGGCAAGGCGGTGGTCGCGGTCGAAGCAGGCTTGGCGGATCTGCGCTTCGTGGATGTCGCTCGCACGGCGCCGGTGCCCGAGGACATCGCCAAGGATACGGAGCTCAAGGACGCTTACTACGGCGCCCTCGAGCAAGCGCTCGAATCGCGCAAGAACCGCGGGCGCGACGCGGCGCTGGTGGGCCTGAAAAAACTCGCCGAGGTCGGCGTGATCAACGACCCGCGCGTTGCCCGGGCGCGCAAGCTCTTGTCCGAGGTGTACTCGGGACGGCGCATCGATGCCCTCGACACCCTGCTCGTCCCCGCGCTCGCGGCAGCCGCACCAAAGACGGACGCGGAGAGGCTCGCCACACTCTTGCCAACCGCCTATGCGGGACTCGCACTCGGCAACGAAAAGACGAGCGAAGCGCCGCTACTGAGGGCCCTCATCGAGCGGGGCCTGCCAAGAACCGCCCGCACCAAGCTGGAGGCCGAGAAGGCCCCGAGCGCCGAGAGCCGCCGACTGCTGGCGCGCGCGCTCTTCAGCCTTGGCCAGCGCTACTGGCGCGCGGCGGACTTCACGGCGGCCGAAGCCGCGTTCGCGGCGAGCAAACCAACGGGAGCTGCCAAGAACGAAGCCGAGCTGCTCTTGGCGCTCACGACCGCGCTGGCGGGCGGTCCGAAGGACGCCGCCGCGATGATGTCGCGCGGGCCGGAGCTCCCGAAGGGTGTCGGCGACGTGGCAAAACTCGACGCGCTGGGCAAGGGCAAAGGGGAGCGTGCGGGAATGGCGCTCTTCGATGCAGCGCGCCTGCTGGAGATCGCTCGCCCCGTGGGCGCGGACGCGGCGTACTTCAAGGGCATCGCGGAGCGCTACCAACGCGCGGCCGCCGAGCTCGCTGATGCAGCAACGAAAAAGGACGCCCTCGACCGGGCGAAGGCCGCCGAGGAGACTGCCTCCGCAATCGCGCCGCACTGAGCTCGTGCTCACTCAGCGCGCGACGTCACTTCTGAACCAGCGCCCCGCCGGCCCAGCCGACCTTCGCCAGCTCGCGCCCGTCGGTGCCGACGACGGCGCTGCGATTTGCGCGGAACTCGAGGCTGGCCGGTTTTTGACCCGCGACGAAGTTGAAGCTGAGCTGGCCGAGGACCACCTCACTCCCAGCAACGCCGGCCGCCTTTCCCTTCTCGGTCACGGTCGCAACGAGCACACCGGGGGTCTTGACCACGCCCAACGTGACCGGCGGCGAGCCGGACCAAACCGACGAAGCCTCGAGCTTGTCGAAGCCGAGCACGCTCGAGTCGTAGCTCAGCCGAAACGCGACGCCGTAGAGCTCACTGACGGAGTGTCCAACGAGCTCGAGCACCAGACGCTCGGAGGTCAGCTCCTTCTGGCGCAGCGTCACCGAGGTACCGGCAGGCGTCGCGGCGGGTTCGAAGACGAAAGTCTCCTTGGGCTTGGGCTTCGCGCTACCGCCGCCGCCGTCGTCGGAGGAACAGGCAACGAGCGCAATCGCAAACGCGATGAGCCAGCGGTTCTTCATCAGCCACCGCCTTTCACTGGACCCGAGAAGGCTTGGGTGACGAACGTGATATCCGAGTCGCCGATGCTGCCATTTCCGTCGGCGTCGCAGCGGGGATCGAAGTCCAGATCCGACGACCAGATCCCCTCCCCGCCCGGCTGACTCGGATCGGCGACCCGCCCGAGGCGCCAGGCGCAGTGGATGACGTCCAACCCGTCGACCTCGCCGTCGAAATCTACGTCGCCGTCCACCGCCGAGCGGCTCCATATAACGCCGTCTTGCCGCGGATTCGGCCGGACCCGGCGCACCGTGCCGGTGACCGGCAGCGTCAGCGCCTTACCACCCTCGAAGCGCACACTCTGCTTCTTCAGCGTCCCGTCTTCGAGCTCGATGATGAGCTCGAGGGGAACGACCAGAGCATCGATGTTCGCCGCGGTGACCGCGAGCGCGCCGCCCGCCTGACTGAACGCGATGCGCGGCTCGGCCGCGGTGCCGGCGTAGACCCACTGGGCAAACACGGGGTCGAAATCTTGACCGCTCTCCTTCTCGATCAGTGCCAAGAAGTCGGCGGTGTCACACAGCTGCTTGGCGCAGTCCTTGGCCCACGAGCGCAGCACGGAAGCAAAGACGTCGTCTCCGACCACGACGCGCAGGTACTCGAGAAACGCCGACGAGCGAATGTAGGCCCACAGCGTATTGCCGATGGAGTCCTGGGGGATCTCCTGCTGCGAGCCCACCACGAGCGGCAAGCTGGGATCGCCGAGGTACTTCACCAGCATCCAGTGCTCGCGATACCGCCGGGCCAGGTACTCGTCGCGCGGCACGTCGGCGTGGTGGAACTTCGCCGAGTAGTCGATCTGACTCAACGTGGCGAGACCCTCGACCAGCCAGCGGGTGGTGAGCACGTCCGTTGGCGAGACCAACACCCCCCACCACTGGTGGGAGTTCTCGTGGGCCAGGGTCTCCTCGAAATACTGCGGATTGCCGCTGGCGTAGTCTTCGCTGAGCAGGGTCAGCCCGAAACCCGCGGTGCCGCGGAAGATGTTCAGCCAGCCCGTCGGCAGCTTGAACACCTTGAGCTCGGCGTAGGGCAGCTTTTGCCCGGACTGCGCGTCGATGAACGGCAGGATGTTCTTCATCCAGCCGGTCCACTCGGCGGTGTACTTCGGCCCCGCCGCGGTGGTGACGACTCGGGTCGGCAGACTCACGCCCGACACGGGGGTCTCGGCCAGCGCGCCGAGCATGACGATGTTGCCGCCGTAGCTCTGAAAGCCCGGGATCTCCCAGCGCGAGGTGGTCTTGCCCCCGGCGCTCTGTTTCGACTTCAGATCCCCGCTGGCCACCACGTCGACACCGTCCGCGACCGAGATCTCCACCGAACGACTGGCGCCCCAGGCGTTGTAGCCGCCTAGGTTGTCCTGATCGTAGACGCCGGGGATCGGACCGTTCTCGGCCAGGTACGCCAGGGGTGAGCCGGCATGACAAGTTCCGCCCCCGCAGGCCAAGGTGCCGGAGTAGTCGACACTGATGCTGGCCACTTCGCCTTGAGCCAGCGCCGGGCTCAGGTCGAATGTAGCCAGAGTGTAACCCTGGTAGGCCTGGTTGGTGATCCCGATGGATTTTCCGCTGGCCGAGGCGGCCGTTGCCGTCAGCCCGACGTCCAGCAAGAGGGACAGCTGTCCCACCGATGACAGCGCCTCGACCTTCACGTCCACGTGGCCCTGGAGCACACCTGTGCTCGGAACCAAGTCGAGCTTCGTGTCGATCGAGAGCACACGAGTGCTCACGTAGAGCGGCGACGAGAGCGGCTTCGGGAACGAAAGCCCCGGCGCCCAGGCGGACGGCTCGACCCGACGCTGTGCGAGCAGCTCGGCGTAGGGCGGGATGGGCGTCGCCCCAGCCGAACCTGCGACCGTCGAGAGCAGCGCGGCGAGCACCGGGAGCCAAGGTCTTCGCATGTCGAACGCGAGAAGCGTGAGCCAGGCAGCCGCCGGGGTGCAAGCCCCGTCAGCGCACCTCGAGCTCGAAGGTGTCCTCGATCACCACCTCGTCCCCCTCGACGCGGCAGGCAAAACGCCGCTGATCTCCGCACAAACCCAGGGGCGCCAGGAGCTCGCCGGTCTTCAAGGAGAACACGTAGCCGTGCATCGGGCAGGTGATGGTCTCCCCGTCTTGATGCCCCTCGGACAGGCTCGCGCCGGCGTGGTTGCAGCCGTCCTCGATGGCAAAGGGTTGGCCCTCCACCAAAGCTACACATACGTCGTAGGGCGGATACTCGACACGACACAGCCCCTTGGCTCGGAGCTCGACCAGGGGAAGCCGTGCGACGGCGCGGGTCACTTGATGACGACCAGATCGTAAGTCGCGTCGTCCCAGGCGTAGAGCGTGTTGGCGGCGGCGTCCAGACCGAGCCCGTAGCTGCCGTAGCCACTGCCATACGACGCGAGCACGTCGCTGTAGGGAGTCGCACCGGCCGGGTTGCAGGTGAAGTACACGATGTCGTCGGCGGCCTTGAAGTAGAGGTAGTCCGCGATGCCGTCGCCGGTGGTGTCCTTGGCGTGCAGGTAGTTCTGGGTCGCCGACAGATCGAGCGAATTGGTGAGCAGGGTGACCGCCGAGGTCGTGCGGTTCACGCGGATCAGGCGGTCGTTGTCGCCGCAGGTCAGGTAGTAGTTCTGATCGTCGACGGCGATGCCCATGCAGTACGCCTCACCCGGGACGCTCGCCTCGAGCTTGGCCGTCGCTGGCGCGGTCGCCGCGGCGTCGACCGACCAGATCTGCGTCGGATCACTCGACGACGAGGACTCGTTCGTCACCATGTAGATGCGGCCCTTGTACAGGTTGGCCGAGTCGAACGTGTCGAGGGGGGTCGAAGGGAAGGTCGCGAAGTCGGTGATGCCGAAGCTCTGGCCCGCGTCCTTGGAGATGCGCCAGACGAAGCCGGTGGTGCCGGTCGACTTGGACTCGACGGTGAAGATGTCGTTGCCGTTGACCACCATGTCGTAGCCGAGATGTGGCGACGAGAGCCCGGCCGTTGCGGTGATTTCCACGCCCGCGCCGCCCGCCTTTGGCATGCGCCAGAGCTCCGAGGAGCCGCCGAAGTACACGAAGCCGGTCGGGTTCTTGTCCGGGACGACGTAGTACACCGACGGGTAACTCGAGCCGGTGCCGCTCGGGAGCTTGGTCAGCGTGGAACCGACCATGCCGGCGGTTCCGGGCGCGCAGGGCGGCGTGACCACGGTGAACGTCCAGGCTGCCGCCTTGAGTGGCTTGCTGCACTTGGCGTCGTTCAGGCCCGTCCAGCTGACGCTGATGACCTCACCCGCGGGGAATGGTGCCGCGGCCTCGATGGTCATGGTCTTGTCGTCCGTCGAGAAGCTGACCTCGGTCGCCGTCGCGACGTTGTACGTGAGGTTCGTGCCCTTGTTGCCGGTGAGCTTCACGCTGCCGGCCGTCGTGTTCACGGCGGTCTCGAACGTCACCTGGAGCTTCTGTTTGAGCGAGCTCGTGGTGGCGCCGTTCGCCGGAACCATGGTCACGGCACCCGCGCTGAAGGTGCTGCAGTTGATCTCCGTGAGCTGCAGCTTCAGCGGGTTCGACAGCGGCGCCGTTCCGCTGTTGGTGTCGGCGACGTAAAAGAAGTACGTGGTGCCGGCGGTGACGGAGAAGCTGTCGCCCATGGAGGGGTCGCTGTACTCCGAGACGCACGAAAGCTGCGACGACAGGTTCCCGCACGACCCGCTGGCAACGACGGCCATCCAGCGAGTGTCGATCGGTTTCTCGAAGGTGAAGTCGACGGTACCCGTGAAGGTCGGCTGGTAGACGAGCACGATGTCGGGACCGTCGGCGTCCGCCCACGAGCACGACGGGGTGGTGCTCAGGTAGTCGTTCTTGCTGGCCGTCCAGTTGATGGTGTTGGCGCCCTTCTGCACGACGATCACGTGACCGCAGTCTTCGCCGGTCGGGGGAGCGGTCTTGCAGGTGAACGCGCCGCCGGTTGGATCACACGCCTGGCCGATCGGACAGGTTTGGGTGACCTTCCACTCCTGGCAGCCGCCCGCCGCCGCCTGGCACTCCTCGACGACGTTGGCGTTGCACTGTTTGGCTGACAGGGTCGGACAGGGAGTCGAGCAGACCCCCTCGCACTTGGCGGTACCGCCTGCGGCCAGCTTGCACAAGAGACTGCCGCAGTCCTGGGTCTTCACCCAGTCCAGGCAGCCGTTGGTGCCCTTGCTGCAGGTCTGCACCGAGTTGTTCATGCAGATCTGAAGTCCGTCCTTCTGGCACTTGGCCGGACAACCGGACTCACACGCTGCGGTGCCCGTGGTGGTCGCGCAGATGCCGCCCGACGACGCACAATCGGTCTTGGTCACCCAGCCCAGGCAGCCACCAGCAATCGTGCCGCACTCTTGCAGTACGTTTCCGCTGCACTGCACCTGACCCACCTTGCACGGGTCGACACAGGTACCCGAACAAGCAGCCGTGCCGCTCGAGTCGTCACACGCCTGGCTCTTGTCGGCGCAATCGCTGGACTGTGCCCAGAGTTTGCACCCATCGGGGCCCTGCGCGCAGAACTCGATGGCAGTGCCGTTGCACTGCGTCTTGTTGATGGTGGGACACGCATCCTGGCAGCTGCTGCTCTTGCACACCGCACTGCCGCCGGAGCTCTCACAGGTCTTGCCTGCCTTCCCGCAGTCCTCGGCCTCGACCAAGAGCCGGCAGCCGCCCGCCGACTGCGCACACTTCATCAGCTTGCTGCCCTCGCACGAGGTGTCGTCGACGTTGACGCACTGATCGTTGCAGCAACCCGCCTTCTCCACGGTGCAGGTCGGCGTGCAGATGAGCAAGCCGGACTTGAACCCTTCGCTGGCGCAGGTTCGGCCGCCAAAGTCGGTCCCGTCGCAAAGCTCGGTGCCGGTGAGCTTGCCGTCACCACACACGCCCGCTCCACCCGAACCGCCGTCGCTCTCGGCACAGGAGAAGGCGAGGCTCGCCGAAATGAACACCAACGAAAATGCGTAGGCTCTGGTCACGGGTCGTTCTCCAAGAGCGACCGCTCCGCGGGGGAGCCCGTCCGCTCGTTCTGCCCGGCCCCGGGCGGAAAAGTGGCGCCCACTTAGCACTCTGGAGCGAGGCGAGCAACGAGTCGCTATGCCGTGCCCATGGGCGCACATGGTCCGCCGGCTGACGGACAGGCGTGAAGCCCGCGCGCCGATCGAGTAAGCCGCATCGACGTCATGACGACCCGAGGTGATCATAGTTCCCTTTCGGCTCGCGGCGCCCGCGCCGCTCTCCGGGCGCTCGGCGGCTGGCGGTTCGTCGGCGAGATCCCCGAGCCGCGCCGCGCCGTGTGCCTGGCAACACCGCACACCGACAACATGGATGGCCTGCTCCTGGTGCTGCTGGCGAAATCGGTGGGCATGACCATCAAGTGGATGGTCAAGGACGCCTGGGTCAAGCCACCGATCGGTTACTTGATTCGAGGCGTCGGTGGGGTGCCCGTCGATCGCACCCGTGCGAACGGCATGGTGGGACAGATGGCGGAGGAGTTCGCGCGCCTCGACGACTTCTATCTGGCGATCCCACCGGAGGGAACTCGCGGCCGCACCGAGTACTGGAAGTCTGGTTTCTACCGGATCGCGCTGGAAGCGGGCGTTCCGGTCGTCCCGGGTTTCTTGGACTACGGCAAGAAGGAGGGCGGCTTCGGTCCCGCGCTGACGATGACCGGCGACGTGCGCGCCGACATGGACGCGATTCGCGCGTTTTACGAGCAGAAGAAACCGACGGCGCGGCACCCGGAGAAGTTCGGGCCGATTCGGTTGAGGGAGGAGACGAAGGAGGGGGAGTGAGGCAGGGCGTGCGCGGTGGAGGACACCACCCTCGCCTGGAGCTGAAGCGTCGTGTCTTCGCGGCGCCGGACCTCCATGGTAGGAGGGCGCGACCATGCTGGAGCTCATCTGCAAGAAGACTTGAAGCACCTGTCGCAAGGCGGTCGCCTTGCTCACGCAGAAGAAGATTGCCTTCCGGTACCGCGAGTACACGGAGGAGCCGTTGAGCAAGGCAGAGCTCGAGCGCGTGCTCGGTTTGCTCGGAATGAAAGCCGCTGACCTCGTGCGCAAGAACGACGCTGCGTACAAGACTGCGGGCCTGACTGGAAAGGAGTCAGAGGCGCAGCTGATCGCACTGATGGCCAAGCACCCGACGCTCCTGCAGCGACCCATCGGCGTGAAGGGCAAGAAGGCCGTCGTCGGCCGACCGCCGGAAGCGCTGCTCGAGCTCTGACCCCCGCCGGGCGGCGCGGCGGCGTGTGCTGGCCCTGGGCGTGACGGCGAAATCCGTTGCGCCCCGTGCCGCTGCCCTGCGAGCCTCCCGCCATGGCCAACCTGATCACACGCAGCAACGACGACTCCGACGAGCTCTACGGGTGGTGGGACGGCGAAACCATCGAGGCCGGGGACCAAGTGAGCTGCGACACCAGCGAGGTGGCGGTGTTCTGGGACGGCGAGCAGGTGGTCACCACGCTTGGGCCCGGGCGTCACCAACTCACGGCCGAGTCCTCCGCCGCGCTCGCGCCCTTCTTCGAGGACGATTCACCGATCCACATCTGTTTCGTCACGACCTCGGCGGTCTCCGGCTTCGAAGTGGAGGGCTCCATCTCGCCGGATGACGATGACGACGACGACGATGACGACGCTGGAGAGGAACCGAGTGCAAGCATCGAGGTGACGCTGCGCGTGGTAGATCCCGGGCTCTTCGTGGCCAAAGCGGTCGAGATCGAAGAGGGCGACGACGACGACGACGACGACGACGACGACCCTCCGACGCTGACGGATTTCATCGCGGCCGCCATCCTGGATGCCGCCTGTGAGTGTCTGAACGACGGCGACGCGGATGACGTCGAGGGAAACCTGCCAGGCAAGGTCGGCCCCGCGCTCCGAGAGCTCGGTGTGGAGCTCGTGCGCGTCGACGGCTTCGAGCTGTCGGACGACTGATCGAGCCTAGAAGCTCCCGGAATAGCCGGCCCAGGCCCCGCCCGGACCGACGCGCACGTCGAGCGCCGCAGCCTCTTTCGGTGCGCTGCTCTTCTTCGGGGCCAGCCACAGATACGCAGCGGCGCCGATGCAGGCGGCGCCCACGCCCAGGGCGATGTCCCCGATCAAACGCTTGCTCTTGATCGAGTCGACGTCAGCCTGATCGCAGTTCGGCTCACACTTCTTGTCTTCGAGATCCTTCTCGGCGCTGCTTGCCCCGAGCCAGAAGTAGGTCGTGCCCACCAGCGCGACCAGACCGACACCGCCGAGCACGTAGCTCAGGGTCGGTGGTTTCTTCGACGTGTCGAGCTTGGGGTCCGGCTCGGGCGTTGGGTCGGGCTCGGCAACGGCATCGGGTTTCGCCGCGGTCTTCTTGGCGAAGCTGACCTCGATGACCTTGTTCTTCTGACCCTGCCGCAGAATCAACTCCTGCTCGACCGGCGCCTCGCCGGCGTACTCGAGCACCAGCTTGTGGGTGCCGGGGTCGACCTCGATCGCCTTCACGTCGAGCTTCTCGGCGACCACCTCACCGTCGACGCTGACCTTCACGTCGAAGGTCTCTTTGCCATCCGGACCCTTGGCTTCGATCACGAACGAAGGAATCGAGGCGTTCACCTCGTCGAGCCACGCCACGCAGTCTTTCTTGACCGCCGCCAGACACTCGTCCTTCGCGCACAAGATCAGCTGTTCGCGGGACTTGACGAAGGAGCTCTCCGCTTTGAGTTTTTGGGCCTCGACGTAGGCCACTGCACACTCCTTCTTGCCCGCCGCGGCCGCGGGCGCGACACAAACGCCGGCTAGCGCGGCCAGCGTCGCCAGCCCGACCAGTCGAAGATCCCAAGCAGTCGTCATCTCACATGCACTCCGGTTTGATGTGCTTGATTCCGGCCGAATCGACGTAGAACGGTGAATCACAGCCCTTCGGGGGCTTGGCCGTGGGGGTCGTGGGCGGTTTGGTCGTCACGTTCGGTTTCGGCGAGTCGGCCACGGGTTTGTCCGCGGAAGGTTTGTCGGTGCGGGGTTTGTCAGCCACGGGTTTGTCGTCGGATTTATTGGGCGGCGCCGCGGGCTGCTTGTGGCCAGGTTCGTCGGCCTTGGCCGTCGGGATGTCGACGATGGGCACGCCGTCGGGAGTAGCGGCGGACTCTACGGCGGCCGGCGCGGGCCTGGGCGGCTCCGGGCTCGGTGTCGCAGTCGCATTCGTCCCCGTCGTCGGGTTCACTGGATCACCCTCGATGCCCGACTCGACGGGGCGCGTGCGCGCTCGCACCCAGAACAGCAGCATGATCACCGACAGCCCGAACACCAACGAGACCAACACCGATGCGAGGATCACCTTCAGCTTGGATGGCGGGGCCGCCGCCGCGGGCGCTGTGTAGCCCTGCATGGGTGGCAGACCAGCCTGACCCGAGTACAGGGGCGGCGCCTCGAGCGGAGCTCGGGTGGTCGACGGCTGGGGGTGACCCGGGGCCGAGGGGATGAGATCGGGGTGCAATGCGAACGACACCGAGCTCTCGCCGATACCAACCGGCGGGGGCACGGGCGGACCGGGTGAGGAGACGCTGGACTGGGTGACACCCGAGCGGGAGGCGTCGAAGCGGGGTGGATCGTGGAAGATCTGCGGTCCGGACGCCTCGTGCAGCGAGACGCGCACGGCGCTCGTGCTCTCCATCTCGCGCACGCGCGCCGCGCGGATCGCCAGCGTCTCCGCGCTGACGGACTGCACCCACTCGGCGACCTCGTAGGGCGACGCCACACCCACCGCCTGCTCGATGCTGATCGCGAGCTCGCGAGCGGTGGGCCAGCGCTGGTTCGGATCCATGGCCAGCCCGCGCATGACGAGCGCATCCACCTCCGGCGGTGTGCCAGGGTGAATCGACGAGGGCGGTGGGAAGTTGCCGGCCAGCACCGCCGCCAAGACCTGCCCCTCGTTCAACCCGTGGATCAGACGCCGCCCGGCCAGGCCCTCCCAGAAGACCGCGGCGGCGGCGTAGATGTCGGTGCGTCGATCGACCGGGTCCCCTCGGATCTGCTCCGGCGCCATGTACGCCAGCTTGCCTTTGAGCTGACCGTCCCGGGTGTTCTGCAGGCGGCCCGCGGCCTTCGCAACACCGAAGTCGAGCACACGGGCGACGCCGTCCACACCGACCAGGATGTTCTGCGGGGAGACGTCGCGGTGCACGATCCCGAGAGGCCGTCCGTGCTCGTCGGTGGCCTCGTGGGCGGCGTGAAGTCCATGCAGGGTGTTGACGAGCACGCTGGCGAGAACCCGCGGGGCAACCGGAACACCCTTGATGCGAGTGGCCTTGAGCAAGTGCGAAAAACTCTCCCCTTGCAGGTAGTCCAGCACCAGGAAGACCTCACCCTCTGCCGTGACCACGTCGAGGGTGGCAACGACGTTGGGGTGTTGGATGCGGGCCGCCAGGCGCGCCTCATCGAGGAACATGCTGACGAAATCCGGATCGCGCGCCAGGTGTGGGTGCAGGCACTTGATGGCGACGGTCTTCGAGAATCCGACGGGGCCGAGCATGCGGCCCAGGTGCACTGTGGCCATTCCGCCCGACGCGATCTCGTCGAAGATCGCGTAGCGACCGAGCCGCCGCTCGGTTCCGGCTCCGGCGCCAGGTCCGGGTCCCTCTGTCATCGGCGGTCCATGCTGCATGATGATAGCTTCCGGCGGGTGGTCAGCGCAGCTCGTTCGTCCACATACAGCGATAAGGCAGCGCGTTGTAGGGCCAACCCCAGCTGCTGTAGGTGGCGTACTGGTCGGTGAAAGCCTTATCGGTCCCCGACCACTTGACGACACCGACCAGCAGGCCGCTCTGCGCGCCGTCACCAATTTCCGTGTCACTGGTCAGGATTGAGCCGATCGAACCGTTGGGCAGCCCTTGGCGAATGGCCTCGGTCAGATCCCTCTCCGTGGGCAAGCGACCCCCGGCGTTGCGGCAGGTGTTGATGGCGTCGACCACCTTCGACGGCGGCGCGCGATCGAAGCTGTCGAACCACATCTTCGCGCCGCTGCTCCCGGGTGAGACGCTGAAACACCCCCCGGCGCAGGTGGTGGCCGCGGGTCCCGTGTAGGTCGTGTCCACCGGGTAGTACACACAACGGAAGAGGTGCGTGAGGTGTCGGTAGTCCCACGATAGATCCGTGGGATAGGTGTGAGCGTGGGTTGGCTCGGTGGCGGTCCAGCGCTTGGTCGCGACCAGGAAGCCGCTCCCGTTCCAGCCCTCCTGATCCGAGGTCCAGAGCCAGGCGCCGCTGCCGCCGGGCAACCCCTGCTGGATCAGCTCCGCGAGCTCCCCCGAGGTGGGCAGGTGGCCGCCGCGAGAAAAACACGTGTCGTGCGCGTCGACCCAGGTGGCGAGCGTCGGGTAGTCCTTGGTCTCACTCTTGTAGCCGCCGAGCGGCGGCACGAACTCGTCGGCGATGGTCGCCGGATGGGTGCCTGCGTCGTAGTTGACACCCGCACAACGGAACGGGCGATAATCCGTGGTTGCCCCCCAGCTCAGTGCGTTTGCGCTCCCGATGTACTGAAACGTCCAGGTCGTGAAGTCTTTCCAGCTCACCAGCGCCGTGTTGCTGTAGTGAACCTCGTCCGAGGTGTGGAGCCAGGAGTTGCTGCCCTGCCCGATGCCCTGCTGAATTGCCTCGGCTAGCTGCAGAGGGCGCGCGAGATGCCCACGGTAGAACGCGCACTCCCAGAGCGCGCCAGCTTTGGACAGCGGCGCGCGGTCCGCGAGGTCCACGTTGTAGCGCTTGCCGTCGCTGTCGAGGGCGTAACAGGCCTTGCCTACGGGGCCGTTGCAGTTGCCCCCGACATAGGCCTTGGGGAGCGGAGGCGGGCAGACGCAGCGATAGTTCAGGCTGCCGGTGTCGGTCGCAGTGGTCGTGTTTGCGTCGCTCAGCCGCACCCGCACGTGATTGGTGGCGTTGTAAGGCACCAGGGACCACAGATAGTTCGTGTGGATGGTCTGCCCGACCGTCGCCGTCTGGGTCGCGGCAACCCGGTACAGTTCGCTGGCGGTGGGCAGGCGACCGCCGTTGCCCTCACAGGTCTGTTTGGCGCTGGCGAAGCTGGCCGCTGCACGCTCGAGCCCATCCCAGGAAAAACCCCAGGGATCCGTGACCGCCTGGTTGAGCAGCGTCTTGCACGCGATCACACATTTGCCCGCACTGCACTCCTCGTTCGCCCCGCACAGAGTGCCGCAGGCTCCGCAGTTGTTGGAGTCGCTGGTGAGATCGGCACACGAGCCGCTGCAGTTCGTCTGTCCGGTCGGACAATTGAGCGCGCACTGACCGTTGCCGCAGGCCTCCCCGCTCTTGCAGGCGTTGGCGCAAGCGCCGCAGTTCTTGTCGTCGTTCTGCAGGTCTTCGCACAGTCCGCTGCACTCGGTCTGGCCACCGGGACAGGCGATCTTGCACTGCCCCTGGCTGCACGCCATGCCGACCTCACACGCGACGCCGCATTTGCCGCAGTGGTTCTGGTTCGCCTGAGTGTCGACGCAGGCGCCATCACACAACGTCTCGCTGGCGGCGCACGAGGCGACACAGGTTCCTGCCTGACACTTCTTGCCGGAACCGCAGTTCTGTCCGCAGGCTCCGCAGTGCTGGTCGCTGGCCTTCACATCAACGCAAGACGCGCCACACTGCGTCTGACCGGCGGCGCAGGCAGAGGTACACTTGCCTGCGGAGCAGGACTCGGCCTGGGAGCAGAAGGTCTTGCAATCGCCGCAGTGTGCGGGGTCCGAGGCCGTGTCGACGCACGCGCGGTCACAGGCCGTGCGGCCCCCCGAGCAAGAGGCCGCACAAGCGCCGTTGTCACACACTTCTGCGGTCGAGCAGACGCTGTCACAAGCGCCACAGTGATCGGGATTGGTTGCGGTGACGACACAGGTGTCTCCACAGGCGGTCTGACCGGCGGCGCATCCGGTCTTGCCGCCGCTGCCGCCTTCCGAGAAGTGGTCGAGGGAGGAACCGACCACCGAGCAAGCGGCGACCCACACCAGTGCGGCGAGCTTGAAGCCTCGCCAAAACACAGCCGCCGCAGTCCTGGAAGACGCACTCATCGGGACACAACGAGGATAGCACCGGTCTCGGGCCAGAGAGTGCTCAGCGGCCCTCGTTCGTCCACATGCAGCGGTAGGGCAACGACGCCGATGGGTCTGCCGTCGACGACGAGCTGCCAAAGGTATCCGCGAACGCCGGATCGGTGCCCGTCCATTTCACGGTTCCGGACCGGAGCACGTAGGTACCGCCGAAGGGGCTCGCCAGGAACATGGAGAAGTCCCCGGTCCAGACGAAGGCCGCGGACCCGTTGGGTAGGCCTGCCCGGATGGCTTCTACGAAGTCACGCGTCGAGCCCAGGTGACCTCCCTGTTTGCGACAGGTGTCGATGGCCGTCTGCAGGTTGGCAGAGGGCGCGCGGTCGAAGCTATCGAACCACAGCTTGGCGCCGGACCCGCCCGGTAGCGCGATCTCCTTGCAGCCTCCAGCGCACGCGGAGGATGGCGGGCCCGAATAGGTCGTATCGACCGGGTAGTACAAACACCGGAAGAGCTGACTCGTGGTCTTCGATAATGCGGATAGATCGGGTCCGCTGGTGTAGGTCGGCGTCGTCGTCCCCGTCCAGCGCAGGACCGACAACGACGAGATGCTGAGCACGATGCTGCTGGTGTCGGCTCCCCAGAGATACTGATTGGAGCCTCCGGGCAGCCCCTTGCCAACTTGCTCGGCGAGCTCCGCGGTGGTCGGAATGTGTCCGCCGCGCCCGTAACACGTGCTCACCGCCAGCGCCCACGTGCTAGCCGTGTTGTCCTTCGTCTCACCCTTTGCACCACCGGTCGCTGGGACCCACTCACTCGGGATGGTGGTCGGATGGGTGCCGCCTTCGCTCGACCCCATGCAGCGGAACGGGCGCAGGTTGGCCGTGCTGCCGGTGTTGACGGCGGCGGCGAGAGAGAAGGTCTTCGGATCCGTCCAGCGCAGGATCAGATCCGAGTCGTTGCGCACGTCGTCGGCGGTGTGGAGGTAGTTGTTGCTGCCGGTGCCAATACCCTGCAGCACCGCCTCGACGAGCTTGAGCGGCGGCGCCAGATGTCCGCCGTAGAAACCGCACTCCCAGATGGCCGTGCCCTTGGGCAGCGGCGGCCGATCCGACAGATCGACGTTCAGCTTCTTGTTCTCGGCGTCCAGGCCGAAACAACCCTGGGCGGCCGGGCCGTAACAACTCTTGCCGGCAAACGCCGCGGGCAACGGCGGCGGGCACACACAACGGTAGTTCAGGCTGCCCGTCTTGCTCGTGGTCGACGTGCTGGCGTCGCTCAGGCGTACCCTCACCTGGCTCGTGCCGCCGTCCGGCGAGACGGACCAGAGGTAGTTGTTGTGGATGGTCTGGCCGACCGTGGCCGACTGCGTCGCGCTGACACGGTACAGCTCACTGGCGGTGGGCAGCCGCGCGCCAAGGCCGGTGCACGTCTGATTCGCCGCAGTGAAATTCGCCGAAGCGCGCTCGAGCCCGTCCCACGAGTACCCCCAAGGGTCGGTGATCGCCTGATTGAGCTGGGTCTTGCAGGCCGTGACGCATTTCGCGGCGACGCACTCCTCGGTCGCCGAACACACCGTGCCACAGGCCCCGCAGTGCGCACTGTCGGTGCTCAGATCGGCGCATGAACCGCTGCAGTTCGTCAGCCCCGTGGGACAGGTCGAGGTGCACTGCCCGTTCGCGCAGGCGTCCCCCGCCCCGCAAGCGTTGGCGCAAGCGCCGCAGTTCTTGTCGTCGGTCTGCAGGTCTTCGCACAAACCGTTGCACTCACTCTGCCCGCCGGGACACGCAATCTTGCACTGGCTGTCGCTGCAGGCCTCGCCCACCTTGCAGGCCTTGCCACAGCCTCCGCAGTGGTTCTGGTTCGTGGCGGGGTCGACACACACACCCGCGCACTCGGTCTGGCTGCCGGAGCAGCTCGTAGCGCAGCTGCCCGCCTTGCAGGCCTGACCCGTCGCGCAGTTGTTGCCGCACTTGCCGCAGTGCTGGTCGTCGGTCTCGAGGTCGACGCAGGACGAGCTGCAGGCCGTCTGACCGGGGAAACACTCCAGACTGCAGGTGCCGCTGGCGCAGGTCTCTCCGGCGTTGCAGGCGAGCGCGCAGTCGCCGCAGTGCAGGGGATCTTTGGTGAGATCGACACAGGCTGAGTCGCAGTTGGTCTTGGCGGACGAACAACTGCCGGAGCACGCACCGTTGTCACAGACCTGTCCGGTCGCGCACACCTTGCCGCATGCTCCGCAGTTGGCGGGACTGCTCAGTGAATCGACACACTGACCGCCGCAGCTCAGCAGCCCGTTCGGGCATTTGTTCTTTCCGCCGCCCTCGCTGAAGTGTTCGACATCCGAGCCGATGAGCGAGCAGGAGAGCACGGCGAGCAGGCCGAAAATGAGGCAGACGCGGAGGATGTATTTGCTCGATGTCATGGTGCGAGATGGCGTGATTCAGGAACCGTTGGGCTGCCCCATGCGCAGCGGCCCGCCGCGGGCCGAGGGCCAGAGCAGGCAGTTATTGGCCGAACCCGGCACCTTGAACACATCCATGCCGTGTTCGAAGGTCTGAACGAAGACCTCGAGCACGCCGTCGCCATCCAGATCTCCGACCGCCGGAGCGGCGGGTGCGCCGTTTCCGTTGCCGTTGTGTCCGGGGTTCGGCAGCGGCACGTCGTGCAGGAGTGAGCCGTCCTGAGCCAGGATTACCAGGTGTCCGGAGTCCGTCGTGTCCGGATCACCGAAGGTCGAGAAGAGCACTTCTGGCGAGCCATCCTGGTTCAAGTCGGCGATGATCGGCTCCGACGCGAACATGATCTTCTTGCCGAACAGGTAGTTGAACTTCCAGAGCTGAGTGCCGCCGGCGTCGAAGGCGTACATGTTGCCGTCGTTCAGCGACACGATCACCTCGGGTTTGGCGTCGCCCTGCAGGTTCACGGTCGCCGCCGCCGGGATGCCGCCGGGCGGGTAGTAGCCGCTGACCTCGATCGGCGCGCCACCCCGCGGCAGGGTCTCCCAACCCGCCTTGCGCATCGCCGAACGCGAGCCGTCGCCGTGGCTGCCCTCGAGCACGGTGATGGCGTAGGCCTGAGTCACGTACGGATCGTGCAGCTCGACGTTCGGCACGCCGAGCACCTCGTTCTTGCCGTCCTGGTCGAGGTCCACGACGTTGGGCGGCGACGCCGTCCACTGCAGCCACTCCGTCCAGCTGGGGTTCGGCCACTCGCCGGTGTGATCGTGATAGTGGTCCGACTCGACCTTGGGATCGGCCCAGCGGATGAACTGCCCCCAGGTCAGGCGCTTTCCAGCGTACTGGGTCTGGCGATTCGTGAACCAGGGCGCCGAATCGATCGCCACGCCGTCGTGATCGAAGGCCTGGATGTGGTGGTTGTCGTAGGTCGCCAGGATCTCGAGCTCGGGATCGTCGTCGATGTTGCCGATGCCGACGTTCAACCCATAGCAGCCGTAGCCGTGGTGGCCTTCCCCGTTGCGATCGGCGTCGTTCCCCGCGCCAGCCTTGTTGTTGTAGCGGGGCCAGGCCTGATACGAAATTCCGCTCGGTTGGTAGAGCTTTCCGTCAGCCGAGAAGACGAACACCTGCGCTCCGCCCTTCTCCGTGCTCGCGGTCTGGGTGGTCGTCGCTACGATCTCGATCTTGCCGTCACCGTTCAGGTCGCCGGCCGCCAAACCACGCACCTCCGGCGCGTTGCCCGCGGTCGTGGTGTCCACGGGCCACCCTGCCTTCATCACGAGCTTGCCCCCCTTCCACTCGTAAGCGAGCACCTCGTTGTCGTTGCCGGCGACGATCTCCATGACGCCGTCGCCATCGAGGTCGGCCACCACGTGCGGGGCATAGACGCGCCCGCCGCCGTCCTTCGCACTCGACAGCAGGTTCCCCTGACTGTCGAAGACGAACAGCGAGTAGTAGGCAGAGATCAGCTCGTTCTTCCCGTCTTTGTCCAGGTCCATCACGATGGGCGAAGCAAACCAGCTGGTCTCACCCTTCAGGTTCTTCCAGAACGTCGGCGCCTGTACGGGTCCGGCGCTCGTGCCTTTCTCGCAGGTCGGGTTGGTCGCGCCGCCCGTATTGCCGGAGCCGCCGCCACCCCCGGAGCCGCCGTTGCCGCTGCCGCCGTTGCCGCCGCTGCTGCCGTTGCCGGAGCCACCACTGCCACCGCCCGAGCTGCCGCCCGTCCCCGGTTTGTCGTTCGAGTCGCCGCCGCCACAGGCGTTCATCAGCGCTCCGCCCGCGATCAGTGCGACCGCCGCAACGCCCTGCAATCCGCGCCGTCGTTCTTGGCTCATGTTCGCCTCCCGCTCATTTCGAGTTATTCCGCCGTCGGCACCCGCTCCGCCATGTACTGCATCATCATCTGCACCAGCTCCTCGGGCGGCGCGACGCCTGGCTCCTCCACCGAGTCTTTGTCGTGCTCGAAGCGCAAGATGCCGAGTTTGTCGAAGGCCTCGCGCACCCGCGGCGTGAGCAATCCGAGACGGTTCAGGTTCGGCACGATCTTGCTGAACATCATCTGACGGAAGCCCTGCTGGAATGGGGTTTCCATCATCCAGGGCACCCAGATGCTCTTGTCCCAACCGAGGCGGTCGAACACCGGCGTCCCGAGCAGCCGATCCCGGAGCAGGTAGGTCGCCTCGATCACGAAGTCTTCGCGTTCGCGCAGCTCCTGGGAGGTCAACCCACCGTGATACAGCTTCTGGAGCGAGATCACGCCGAACGCCACGTGGCGAGCTTCGTCTTGCATGATGCGATCGGTGATGTCCTGGATCAGCGGCTCGTTCTGGTTGACCAGGCGCATGGTGCCGAACGCAGCGAGCGCCAGCCCCTCGACCAAGATCTGCATGCCGAGATAGGTGACGTCCCAGCGCGAGTCACTGACGACGGAGTCGAGCAGCTCCCCGAGGCTCGGATGCACGGGGTACGACAGGCCGAGCTTTTCGGTCAGGTAGCGGTGGTAGACCTCGACGTGTCGGGCTTCGTCGGCGACCTGATTGGCGGCGTAGAACTTGGCTTCTTCCCAGGGCACGGTCTGCACAATCTTGGCCGTGGCGATCAGCGCCCCCTGCTCGCCGTGGAGAAACTGCGACAGCATGAAGGCGTTCATGTGCAGCCGGAACTCGATGGCGGTCTCGAGCGTGAACGGCTTGGGCGGCGCCATCAGGCTGTTCATGAACAGGTCGGCGCGCGTCTCGGTGGCGAGCTTGGCAATGTCGACCTCTTGGGTCCAGTCGATGTCCGAGGCGTTCCAGGTCGCGGTCTTGCCCTTCTCGTAGAGCGCCATCAGCTTCTGGTCTTCGAGCGCGTATTGCCAATCGAAGACCGTGTCGATGGTGGCCTTCACGCTGGAGTACGCGCCGGACTCGGGCATCGGAACGGGATTTCGCTGGGTGTATTGCATGGCTGCTCTCAGGGGCCTCCCAGCCCGGTGAACTTCGCGCTGCAGTCGACCATCGTCGTCACTTCGGCGGCTGGCCGCAGTTGGTGAACTCGAGGCTGGTGTCGATGCGGAAGTGCGACTCGTCGGTGTGGCGCTCGGCCTGGAACACGTCGAGGGCGTACGCCTTGCCTTTCTCCAGCCCGAGGGTCCCGGCGCTCGCGTCCAGATCCACACTGCCGTTCTGCGATGGATGCAGACCGCCGAGGTCGATGGCGAGCTGCCCGTTGATGAACGTCCACAGGTCGTCATCGCCCGTGAACGTGAAGACCTCGCCGCCCTTGTAGAGGAACTCGGTGTGGAGCTCGAAGGTGAAGTGGTAATTGTGCGAGTTGCCTTCGTCGCCGAAACCCTGGCCGTCGATCGGGAAGAACTGCCCGTTGTCGTAGGTGTAGACGTTGCCGTTCTTGATCAGGCTGAACGCAAACGGAAAAGTCTGGTTCGTCCCCGGCACGTCTCGGTACCACTGGTCGAAGTTGGCTTTGGTGGTCGTGAACTGATGCGGTCCGTCGACGTAGACGGGTTTGTCGTCCGAGCCGAGCGCGTTCTGGACGATGCCCTTCTCGCCGTTACCGGTGAACGACTCGAAGTCCGGGTGGCTCTCTTGAAAGTCGCGAACCGTGCCAGTGAGCTTGAGGCCGCAGCCCGCGGCGCTGCCGCCCACACCTCCACCGGCCGCGCCACCGGCCCCGCCGCTGGTGCCGCCGCCGAGATTCAGGCTGCCCCCCGCGCCGCCTGCTCCACCCCCGCCGCTGCCTCCGTTGCCGACGCCACCCGTGCCGCCGACGGTACCGCCGTCATCGCTCCCGCCACAGCCCGTCAACAGGAGCACGGCGCACAAACTGCAGACTCTGACTGACGACGGCATCGGTACCTCGGCGTGAAGAGACAGCAAGGGGATTGAACCACGCCCCCCTCTGGGCGGCAAACCTGCCGAGCGCCGCGGCACACAGCCGCACACACCTGCCCTGCTCGGGGATCCGTCGTAGACTCGGCCGCATGCTGCTGAACGCCTTCGAGAAGGCGATGATGAACAACTCGGTGCGCGCGCTCTTGCAGCGGCACTACGAGGCCCGGAAGCTCGAGCGCATGGGCGGCGGTGTGCGCGGGGCTCAGGTGCTGGAGGTCGGCTGCGGGCGCGGCTTCGGGGTCGAGATCTTGCTCGACGATTTCGGCGCAGCGAAGGTCGACGCCTTCGACCTCGACGAGCGCATGGTCGAGCTCGCGCGCACGCGGCTTTCGCAACGGGGTAGTCGGGTCCAACTGTGGCAGGGGAGCGTCACGCAAATTCGCGCAGACGACGCCAGCTACGACGCCGTGTTCGACTTCGGGATCATCCATCACGTGCCGGCCTGGCGGGACGCGCTGAGCGAGATCTTCCGAGTGCTCAAGCCCGGAGGACGCTTCTTCGCGGAGGAGGTGCTGGCGAAATTCATCCTGCACCCGGTCTGGCGCCGTCTGCTCGATCACCCAGAACACGATCGCTTCGACCGGAAGCAGTTCGCCGAGGCGCTCTCGACGGCCGGCTTCGAGGTGCGCGTGAGCGAGGAGCTCCTGGGCGACTTTGCCTGGTTCGTGGCCGACAAACCGGCGTGAACGCCGGCGCCCGCAGCACTCGGCCCGACGTCTACCCGCGGCGACGGCGATTGGCGAGCCAGCGCCGGGTTGGGTAGATCGACACTAGGCCGCCGAGCACGATGGGGGCCCACCACACGAGGTGGGCCGCGAAGAACACACCCATGCCGATGCCCACGAGCCACCCCGCCGCAACCCACAGGTCGATGTCGACCACACGCAGCTCAGCCAGCGCAGGATCGTGCGCCATGTAGTAACGCGCCGCCTGCCTGACCAGTGAGGCGTGCTCGACCGTCGGAGTGCGTCCATCCAGCAGCGTCTCGACGTCTTCCAGGAGCCTGCGCACATCGGGGTAACGAGCTTCTGGGTCGAGGGCCATGGCCTTCTCGGTCACCGCGGCCAACCCGGCGGAGACCTGCGGAGCGACTGTCGCGAGCTTCGGGTAGTTGCCCGCGGTCACCTCGAGCAAGATGGCAGGCACGGTCGGGCCGTCGAAGGCCGGTCGCAGCGCGACGAGCTCGTAGAGGATGACGCCGAGCGTGTAGACGTCGGAGCGGGCGTCCGGCGCAGCTCCTTTCACCTGCTCCGGCGACATGTAGCGCGGAGTGCCGGCGCTGCGCGTGGCGAGATCGGCTGGCATCATTTGCCGCAGCGCGGCTCCGGCGGGCCCCGGCAGCGGCAGCGCGAGCCCCCAATCGGTGACGAGCACCTCGCCGTGCTCCGCGAGCATGACGTTGTCCGGCTTGAGGTCCCGGTGCAACACACCCTGGGCGTGGGCGAACGAGACCGCGTTACACAGCGCGATGAACACACGCAGCCGGCGCCGCAGGCTCTGCGCCGAATCGTGTTGCGGCTCGTCCCTCGCGCTCGCCAGCTGGTCGGACAGTGTGCGTCCGCGCACGAGCTTCATGGTGAAAAACAGCAGACCGTCTGGCGTCACGCCGAGATCGTGAACCGGCACGATGTTCGGGTGGTCGAGGTGGGCCGTGACCCGCGCTTCCCACAGAAATTGTTCCAGCAAGCTCGTGTCGCGGCCCCGGTCGGGTCGCAGCATCTTCACGGCAACGTCGCGCAAGAGGTCGCGATCCTTCGCCCGCTCGACACGGCCCATGCCCCCTTCGCCGAGTAGCGCGCCGCGTTCGTAGCGCTCGGACCGCGGCGCAGGCGCGGCGGGAGGCGAGCTCGCACCTGCGCTCGGCCGCGGAGCCAGCTGCGTCGCATCGAGCGCCGGATCCACGACCGCGCCGCCTTGACCGGCGTCGACGACGGTGTCCGCGGTGCCGAGCTTGAAGATCGTGCTCTCGATGGCGGAGAGTTCGTTCCGTGCGGGTTCTGTCACCGAGCGAGCATAACGCCTGGCCGCGACCAAGTGAGAGTGAAGAGCCAAGACCGCCGACGACTGACCGTTGCTACTTCCTCAGTCCGGCGTGCGTCTGCGGCGCGCCGCGCGCTCGATCTCGGCCCGGTATGCCTCGGGCAGGGCGTGCTCCGCCGCGCCCGAGACCACGAGCTCCGCGTACGAGTCGCGAACGCTCAGCTCTTCCCGGACCTGGTCGGAGAGGTAAGTTTGGCACGCGCAGGAGCCGCCATCCGACATCGCGACCGTCACCGCAATGCGTCGGTAGCCACCCTCGTATTCGTCGAGCGTCGAGAGACCACCAGCCGGCAGCTCGTAGACGACGCCCCACACCTGCTCACCGGGAGCGACCTCGATGTTCGCCTTGGCGGAGCCGTCCTTGCCTCGCTTGTTGAAGACCAGCCGATGCTCCGCGAGCGCGCCGCTGCCGATGGGCGTCGCCCCCTGCACACGTCTGTTCAGGCGAGCCGTGGACAGATTCGAGCCGTAGGCAAAATAGCGGGCCACTTCGCCCGGAGTGTAGGCCTGTGCGGGCGGCAATTGGGAGCCATGCCTGTCGCGCACGAGCCGAGAACATGCAGTACCCTTCCCGCATGGCCGGGGGCGCGAAGATCGTGGACATCCCGCTTCGCTTCGCCCGCTGCCAGCTGATCTTGGGTGACGTCCCGACGCTGGTGGACACCGGCACGGCGGCGGACGTGCCGCGCATCCTGCGTGCGCTCGCAGGTGCGGGCCTCGGGCCAACGGAGCTCCAGCGCATCATCCTGACTCACGCAGACGGGGACCACGCGGGTGGAGCTTGGAAGCTTCAGCAGCGCAGCGGGGCGGAGGTGGTCGCCCACCAGGACGAGGCTGCGTACTTCGACGGAGTGCTGCCGGCGGGGTTTGGCTGGGTCAAGCGCGCGGTGGTGGCGTTGTCCGGCCGCGCGCGCCGACCGGAAGCGCTGCGCTGGGTCAGGCACGGCGAGCAGCTGGACGGCGCTCAGGTGGTGCACACTCCCGGACACATCTCTCTCCTGGTCGGCGACGCGCTGATCGCCGGCGACGCCTTCTCCAGCGGACCGCACTGTCAGGAGGTGCCGCGCGTCATGACCGCCGACCCGGCACGTTCGCGCGACACCATCCGCGAGCTGGCCGAACACTCGCCGGAGCGGGCCTTCAGCGGCCACGGCGCGCCGATTGTGAACGCCGGCGCGAGGCTGCGGGCTTTGGCCGCACGGCTGCGCTGACTCGCCGCTCGCTGGCCAGCTCGAGCATCTCGTCTCTGAGCGCGCGGGCGGCGGGCCCGAGCGTGGTCTCGTCGCGCCATATCAGCGAGAGCCGCCCTCCGAGGGGCCGCCCGCGTTCGACGATGCGCGCGGCGTGAACCCGAGCGGGGAGCTGCTCAGGCAGCGCTTCGTTGACCACCACTGCGGTTGCGAGGCCCCGCGCGGCCAGGGCGAGCAGGCTCGGCAAGGCGGCGCCTGCAGCAGCCTGAAGCTCAGTTCGCCAGCGCTTGGGTGATCTGCCCGAGCACCGAGGACTCCGTCAAACCATGGGCCTTGAAGGTGATCACCCGGTTCTTGTCGAGGAAGGCGCTCGGCGCGGTGTAGTTCGAGGTCTTCAGCTTCGACCAGGCCGCGCCAGTCGGGTCTTCGAAGAGCTTGACGTTCTTGATCCCGCTGAGCTCGAAGCTGGCTTTCCAGGTCGCGCAGCTCGTGCCGTTGTCGTCGTAGACGATGTGAGCGATGGCAACGTCTTGGTCGGCGACCGCGGCGGCGACCGAGTCCGTGAATCCGGCCGTGGCCTTGCAGGTCGGGCAATGGGTGTGCGCGACGAACACCCAGGTCGCGGCGGCCCCACACAGCTCGTCGAGCGTCGCAACCGCGCCGGTGTCGCAGTCCTTCACCACCAGCTCACCGAGGGTGTCACCCACGTCGAAGCCGATGTTCGAAGGCGCGGCGGGACACTGAGCGGGACCCCACGCCGAGCCCCCGCCCCCGCCACCGCCACCGCCTGCGCCGCCCCCAGAACCGAGGCTACCGCCGGTCGCTCCGGTCCCGTCACCCCCGAGGCCGCCGCCGGCAGCGCCGCTGACGCCGCCGCTGCCCGCGGCACCGGCGCCGGCCGATCCGCCGCTTGCAGCGCCAGCACCCGCAGCGCTCCCCCCGCCCCCGGCTGCCCCGGACGGACCGTCACGCCCCGGAGCGGAGCTACAAGCCAGGGCAAAACCACAGCCCAGCAGGCTGAGAAGCGTCCATCGCATGCGAGGCATACGCGCGCGCGGGTCTCCGGTTTCGGTCGACTGGCGAGAATCGGGACGCGGCCCGCTTCAGCCTTCGACGAGCGACGGGACCTTCTCGCGCAAACGTGTGGCGAGCGCGTCGAAGTCGTACTTGTCCGGCCGGTGTCCACCCGGCAGGCAGGCAATGTCGAAGGCCGCCGACGCCGCGGCGTCGAGCTTCGTTTGGGGCAGGTCCAGCAACCGACCCATGTGTTTCAGGTTCTTCAGCTCTTCGGTGTTGACGACACCGTCGATGCGCGCGAGCCAGTTCGCGACCGCGTAGGTGACCGCGCGCTGCCAGCCGCTCATGCCCGAAAGGTCGAGCCCGTCCAGATCTACACCACCCTTGGCAGCCTGCTCCACGCTCACGAAATCTTCATCGCTGAGCCCGCAGGCCGTGGCCGCGCGTTTCAGACCCTCGGTCTCGGTTTTTTTCATCCAACCATCGGCCCAAGCGACGGCAGCAATGGCAACGAACGACTCCCTCGGAAGCGCTAGCGACATGGCGTGCACGCTATCACCGTTTTGCGAAGAAGGCACCGCCCGCTTCTTGCGCGCAACCGAGCTCACCGCTGCCCCGAACCCAGCGGCTTCAGACCAGCGAAACCCGTCCTTCGCTGAAATCTGCGCCGCCGTCCAGGACAGCCTCCAGCTCACGCCGACGACGCTCAGCGTACTCCGAGAGAAAGTCGAGGAAGCGCGGGTCGGTCATCGCCAGCTTCTTGAACTCGTCGTTGCCCAGGACCAGCACGAAGCATTTGGTTTCGCACTCGACGGAGGTGGGCGCCGGCCAGCTGCTGAGCAGCGACGCTTCCCCGAAAATCGCGCCGCTGGTCAGCGTTCCCAGCTTGCGGCGATCAGAGCCCGAGCCCCGCACCACGGCCGCCTTTCCGGTCAAGAGCAGGAACAGTCCTGGGGAGATCCAGGCCTCGGTGACCAGGACGGCGCCTCTGGGCACCTCCAGCAAGCGGAAGCGACTCACGACGTCCTGCCGTTCATCGGGAGCCAGCTGAGTGAACAACGGATGGGTCGACGTCAGCGTGCTGACCAGGCGTTCACGCACCTGTTGCAAGAGGGCGTTGAGCACCTCCGGCTCGCGCTCGACCAGGGCGGTGACGGTGATGCGTGACAGCTTGAGGAGTTTGCACTCGTCGAGCGCCACCGCCGTGTGCGGGCGCACGTCGTCGGAGAGCACACCCACCACCCCGAGCACGGCGCCCGACTCGAGCCGCCCAAGCTCGACACTTCGCTCGGCATCTGCCCACAAAACGACCCGGCCGTCGGCAATGATGTAGAGGGCATCGGGGGCATCCCCCTTCTCGAACACGACCTGGCCGCGCGCGCAGTCGACGAGCTCGATGTGTTCGATCAGGAGCTTCAGACTTTCGGCGCTCAGGCTGCGAAACAACGGCAGCGACTCGAGCACCGCGCCCGGATCGAGCGGGGAGTCGACGAAGTACTCGATCTCTTCGATGTGGATCTCGTAGGCGCCCGAGTCCTTCGCGACCGGCGAGCGCATCGAGCCTGGCACCGCGTCGCGCAACGACATGGCATCCAGCGGTGCACCGGAGCGGATGCTCCTCGGAGACGAAACCGGGCCGTCGGTACCGAGCGGCATCGGCGCGCTCCGCTGCAACCGGTCGAGCCCCCGCACCCGCTGGCCTTGGAGCTCTGCGAGCTTTTCCTGCGTGCGCGTGTGGTTCGGATCCAGTGCCAGAATCATCTTGCACACGGCGACCGCCTTGAGCGTGAAGCCGCGCTCGGCGAAGCCCGCCGCTGCGCGTTCGAGCGCCGCCTGTTGCGCGGCGGCCTGACCGAGCTGGCGATGGCACTCCGCCGCGCGCTGCGCCCAGCTCGGGTCGCGCGGTTCCAGCCGCTCGAGCTCGAGGTACGCCTCCAGAGCCTTGGCCAGGCGGCCCTTCTCTCGGGCCGCCGCCGCGCGCTGGCGCAGCTCTCTAACCTGATCGTCCTTCGACATGGCGTGTGCTTTCGGTATACCAGCCGAGCGCCCCGTCCCGAAACCACCCGCTCGAGCGCCAGCCGCGCTCCAGCGTCGGCGCCGCACTTTTCGTCAATTGGTCTTCACACGGTCCAGCAGGCGAACGTCAAATGTGGGCGTCTCCACCAGGTGCACGGTCATCGACGCCATGCCGACCCGGCCACTCGAGCCCTCGACCTGCGCCAGGACCTTGGTCCACAGCGTGTCTTTGGTCGCGCGCCTCCGCTTGTGGTCCACCACGTACCGCAGCGTGAACTCGACCCAGTTGTCGTTGGCGACGAGCGTGACCATTGGATCGATGCGCGCGTCCTCGATCGCGAACTTGTTGACCATGGTCGACCAGGTCTTCTTTGCACCCGCTGCCGTCGCCGTGAGCTCCTCTTCGGCGATCCCCTCTAGAATCCGCCTTGCCTCGGCGTAGTCGCTACCAAACTTGATCGGCACGACGATCTCGTCCCAAAGGAAGGGGAAATCCGCCGAGTAGTTGAAGACGGGCTCCTTGAACACGAAGCTGTTGGCGATGCGCACGATCCGGCCGGTGTAGAGATCCCCCTTCACCCACTCACCGATCTCCATCACGGTGGTGCGAATGACCCCGATGTCGATCACGTCGCCCTTGATACCGCCGAGCTGAATTCGATCGCCGATCCGGTAGAAACCGCCAAACATCACCGCCACCCACCCGGCGACGCTCGCAATGACCTCCTGCAGAGCAAAGGCGATACCAGCGCCCGCCACCCCAAACGCAACGGTCAGACTCCCGAGGCGGTCGCTGAAGATGACGGTGATGGCGACACCTGCGACGAAGTAGCTGCCGAACGCCAGCAGCTTCCGCAGCCGGTAGCGGCTGGTGGTGTCCTTGACGCGGTGGAGCATGCCGCGCCCGAGCAGGCTCGCGATCGTGCGCACGACGATGACGGCGATGACCGCCGCGACGACCTTCCCGACGGTCGGGTCGTAGAACCACTTGTCGATCAAACCCTGGGGCATGAGACCTCGCTGAATGGCGGGCGGACGATCGTCCAGTCGGGACTTGGGGTAAAGGCTCGGCGCTTCCAGACCGGGGACGGGACTTCACATGTGGACGAATCTGCCGTAAAGCGCCGCGGCAAGAGGGGCGAAGAACAAAGTTGAACAAGGAACTCACGTGGCAGTCGGTGACGGGGGCGGTGCTCGTCTCCGCCCTCATCTCGCTGGCGTATCCCTACATCGTGCTGAAGCTCGGCATGGGGCCGAACGTGAGCGTGCTCGCCGCCTTCATCGGCGCGCTGTTCTTGTACGTCACGGCGGCGAAGACCCGCGGCCAGAACGCGATCCAGAACAACATCATCCAGACCGCAGCCACCTCGGCCACGTCCACCGCGTTCATGTGTGTCGTCGCGGCAGCCTTCGGCTACCTGAACATGAACGAGTCGGTGAGCGTGAAGGTTCACGTCGACCCGTGGAGCATGTTCCTGTGGCTGTCGTGCTCCGGCGCGGTGGGTGTGCTCGTGGCCGCGCTCTTCCGCCGCTACTTCATCGACGACCCGGAGATGATCTTCGCGGACGGCGTGGCGGCGGCAGAGACGATCCAAGTGCTCGACGCCGGCAACAAAGAGTCCCGGCACAAACTTCGGGCGCTCGGCGTGGGAACGCTCATCGGCATGCTGCTGTCGTTCGTGCGCGACGGACTCGGCAAGCTGCAGATCATCGCAATCGCCATGCGTTTCGGCGTGGGCATCGAGCTCAGCGTGCTCTCGGTGGGCACGGGGCTCCTGATCAGCCTCAACGTGGGCCTGAGTATGCTCGCGGGCTCACTCGTCACCTGGATCTTCGGTCCCATGGTGATCGAGGCGGCCGGCATGCAGATCGTGCACGGCTCCATCGCCCCCCAGCACGTGGCGGCTTGCGACGCATTGGTGGGTGTCGGGTCACCAAGCGCCGAGCAGCTCACGTTCGTCCACGATCACTGCGGCATGCTGGGTGCGTACCTCGGTGGCAAGCAGTTTCCCATCGTGATGCTCTGGTTCATGTGGCCCGCCACGGCCATGATGATCACCTCGGCCATGACCGCCGTGGCGCTGCAGTGGCGCTCGATTGCAGCCATGTTCCGCACACTCAACGCCGAGCGGGCGGCCGGCAAGAGCGAGGACATGTCGCTCAGGACGATCGTGATCCTCGCCAGCGTGATCACGCTGGCCCTCGGTTTCATTCAGCAGCGCGAGCCGTTCAACATGCCGTTCTACCAGACGGTCATCTCGGTCCTGTGCGGCCTACCGCTGATCTTGGTCGGAGTGCGCGTGCTCGGTGAGACGAACCAGGGACCGGTGTCCTTGATGGCCAACACCCTGCAAGCCATCTTCCGGCTGTTCTCGCCCAACATCGCCCACAACCTGATCAGCGCCGGCACGGCGGGCAACATCAACGCCCAGGGCGAGGGCACGATGCAGGTCTATCGCACCGGCAAGATCGTGGGTTCGGTCCCCAAGGTCCTGACCTGGGTGCAGTTTCTTTCGATCCCCATCGGCGCGGCTTCGGTGGCCATCATGTATCCGATCCTGATCGCCCGTTATGGCCTGGGCGGCGACGGACTTGCGGCGCCGACGGGCCTGAAGCTCGCCAACATGGCGGTGCTCATGACAAAGGGCCTGGGTGCATTCCCCAAGGGTGCGCTCTTGTGGACGGAGATCGCCGCCGTGGTCGGCGTGGTCGTCACGCTCTTGAAGGACGTGAAGGGCATCAAGTGGATGCCCAGCGTCGCGGGGTTCGGCTTTGCCCTGATCCTGCCCGGCACGCTGAAC
The DNA here is from genome assembly GCA_016706225.1 of Myxococcales bacterium. Lineage (NCBI taxonomy): Bacteria > Pseudomonadati > Myxococcota > Myxococcia > Myxococcales > Myxococcales bacterium. Next base: position 424,158 of record JADJKB010000005.1, on the reverse strand, counting down.
ATCCCCATCGCCATCGGCGCCGTCGCCGGCTACATCTGGCATCGAGTCTCACCCGAGTCGCACGAGCGGAGCGCGGTGACACTCGCCTCGGGGTTCATCGGCGGGGAGGCGCTGATCGCCGGCCTGCTCTTGCCGGCGCTGTTCTACTTCGGGTTGATGTCGCCCTGAGTCGTCGGGCCTCAGCTCGCCGCGCGAAATCCGCTCTTGCGCGCCGCCTCGATGAAACGCCACATCGGCTCGGTGTCGATGCCGCACGCGCTGAGCCCAGGGGCAATCACGTCGCGGGCTGCGGCTTCGAAGATCTCGAGCCGCACCGCCTCGGACAACTCCCCATGAGCCGCGAGCGCCTGCGCGTGCTCCCCGGCGGGCTCCGGACTGAAGAGCTCCTCCCGGATCGCTCCACCCAGCATCCGGGGGATCTCCCGGGCCAGGAAATCGCCGCGGCCCTGGCGGCGTTCGTGAGCCAGGTGCGCCCAGCCGATGCGAGCGTGATGCACCTCGTCCTTGAGGATGGTCCGCAGCGCAGCGCGCACCCCGGGTTCCTGGGCCGTCGCGTGGGCCACCCGCATCAGCGCCGAGTTGAGCGTCTCGGTGATGCAACAGAACGCAACCACCTCGTACAGCACGCGATCTCGGTGTTCGAGGCGACTGCCCCCGAGCGGCACCGCGACGGCGCGTGGCTCCACCCAGGCAGCGCCGTAACACTCCGCCATGGCGCGGCAGAGCACACCATGGCGCTGCTCCTCACCCACCGCCCGCTGCGCGAGCTTGATGGCCTCCGGCGGACCACCAACCTCGGTGAGCTCCCAGGCCAGGCGAGCGAAGCGTTGCTCGGCTTCACTCTCGGCCCGGGCGCGGAACAACCACACGCCGGCAAGCACACGCAGCGCCGCCGGCGCCAGACCCGTCAACTCCGGAAGCGGCAGGCGCTCCGCGTCGGGGCCGTTCACGAGAACCAGGACAGCCACGAGTCGACTCCGTCTTGAGCTGCGTCCGCGCCCGCGTCGACTTCAGTGCCGGTGTCGGCGCCGGCCTCGGCCACTGTGCTTCCACCCGCGCCCGCCTGGTTCTGCCCGGCCGCGCCGGCGCTGTTCTGCCCGGCAACGCCACCCGAAGCCGCACCGCCCGCGCTCGAGCCCCCGGACGAAGCACCTGCCGCCGCGACCTGACTGCCGCCACTTCCGCTCGCACCGCCGCTGCTTGCGCCAGCCGCACCCCCGGTTGCGGTGCTCGCCTTGCCGCCGCCGTCGTCGGAGCAAGCCACGGCGCCACCGCCAGCAGCGAGTCCACTCAGAACCAACACCTTGAAAAGTCCGTCCAAGCGCATGCGATCCTCCTCGGCCCAAAGCGGGCGGTTACGGACCTCAGCTTTACGGATCGGCTTGATTCGAGCCATTAGAAGGATCGGAACGCATCGTTCCGTATTCCGCAACGATTGGGCCGCGCGCCTCTGGCTACGGGCCCCAATCCCCGGCGTTCACTTCACGGCTTTGCCCTGGGCGTCGAAGTACAAGACCTTGCGCTCGAGCCCGGTCAAGGTGGGCGCCACGACTTTGCGATCCCCTGCCAGCACCACCACGTAGTCATCCGGGTTGCAGTAGCTCTTGGCCGCCTCGTTGGCCTGCCCGACGCTGATGGCCTTGACCTTCGACGACCAGGTCTCGAGCCAGTCCTCGGCGCGACCGTAGAGCGGGATGTTCGCGAGCTGCCCGGCGACGTCGCCGCCGTGCTCGAAGCGCCCCGGGAACCCGAGCAACAGACCGTTGACCGCCTCGTTCCGCTCGGTCTCCGAGATCGGCCGCGACGCGCACAGGTCGCGGAGCTCCTTGAACGACTCCTCGATGCTCGGAAGCGTGGTCTCACGCTTCACGTTGGCGGAGAGCCCGAACAGGCCGAGCGCCTTGAAGCGGCGGAAGCTCGAGCCCGCACCGTAGGTGTAACCCTTGGCCTCGCGGAGGTTGAGGTTGAGGCGACTGGTGAAGGCTTCACCGAGCACCCGACTCATCACCAGCGCCTGAAAATAATCCGACGCGCCCTCTCCCTGCGCGCGCGTCGCAATCGTCATGCTCGTCTGCGTCGCGCCGGGGAAGTCCACGAAGAAGATCGCCTTCTCGGGTTTGTGGGCGGACACCGCGCCGTCCTTGGCCTTGGCGCTGCCCTTCCAGGCGCCGAAGCTCTGCTCGAGCGCCCGCTTCACGGGTTCGCGGTCGATGCCACCCACGACGATCAGCGACGCACCTTCCGCCGCGAACACCGCTTGGTACTGCGCCTTGACGTCGCCGAGCGAAATGCGCCCGAGGGTGGTCCGGGTGCCGCTCGCCAGCTCGCTGGCGTACCCGCTGGCGAACAGCGCCTTTCTGAGCACGACCGCTCGTGCACTCGCTGGCTCGCTCTCGGCCGAGAGTGCATCGGCGATGCGCTGGTCCTTGCGCCGGGCAAACTCTTTGGCGTCGAGCTTCGGGCGGATAGCGATGTCGGCCAGCAGCTTGACGCTGGGCTCGAAGCTCTCGGCGATGGTGTTCATCGCCAGCATCACGTTGTCCACGTCTGCGCTCGCGGCGTAGTCGGTCCCGAGGCGCTGCAGCTCTTCGGAGAGCTCCAGGGCGTCTTTGCCGCCAGCCCCTTCGTCGAGCAGATCCGCCGTCAACGCCGTGAGGCCAGCCTTGCCCTTGGGATCTGTCGCACCACCGCGCGGCAGGACGAGCAGCACACTGACCAGCGGTGTGGGGCCTTGCTCGACGAAGAACACCTTCATGCCGTTGGTGAGCGTGAAGATCTCCGGCTTCGTCAGCGCCCACGCCGGCGTCGCCGCCGGGGCCGGCAGTCTCGCCCGATCGGGCGCCGCGACCGAGGCCGGCGCCGGAGTCGGTGTCGGAGCAGGCAGCGGGGGCAGCGGCTTCGCAGGTTCGGGCGGCGCACCCGCACACCCGAACGAGAGCAGCGCAGCAACAGCTAGCGCGCGCGGGCTCATTGCTGTGCTCCCCCCGCCTTCGCACCCGGCACGATGTCGATGCGGGCATGGCGCGCGAGGTCGAGCCACTTCACTGCGGTGTCATGTACCCCCTTGGCGGTGGCACCGGTGTAGCGCCCCAGGTCCTGCTTCAGGTAATCCCCCTTGCCGGTCGCGTGATAGTACTGACTCAGCGTGCTGGCGCGGGACACCACACTCTCGACGCGTCCGTAGAAGTCCTTCTTGTAGCCGTTGACCGCGCGTTTCATCTCATCCTCGCTCGGAGGCGTCGCGAAGGCCTTCTCCAGCGCCTCCATCAGCGCCGTCTCCAGCTCCTTGATGCTCTTTCCGGGCGCCGCCGTGGCTTGCACCACGTAGAAGCTCGATAGCTGCATGGACGCCTGGAAGGCCACCACGTCTTTGGCGACCTTCTTGTCGTAGACCAGCGGTTTGTACAGTCGGCTCGTCTTGCCCGCGGTCAGGATGCTGGAGAGCAAATCCAGCTCCGCGTCGCCGGGCTTGAAGATCGCGGGCGTGTGCCACGCCAGGTAAATTCGCGGCAACTTCACGTCGTCGGTCTTCACGACGTGAACGATGGATTCGAACTTGGGAATGCTGGCCGTCGGCGCCGGAGCACGCTTGCCGGCGCTGCCCTCGGCACCGCCGAAGTACCTCTTCACCATGGCCTTTGCGTCCGCCGACTTGAAGTCTCCCGTGATCGTCACGACCGCGTTGGCGGGCACGTAGTACTCGCGAAAAAATCCCTTCACGTCGTTCAAGGACGCCGCGGTCAAATCCGCGTGGGAGCCGATGACCGAGTGACCGTAGGGGTGGCTGGACGGGTACAGCGCTTCGGTCAGGTAGATCCACGCCATGCCGTAGGGCGGATTTTCGTAGCGCTGACGCCGCTCGTTCTTGACGACGTCGCGCTGGTTGTCGAGGCGATCCTGGGTCAGCGACGGCAGCAGGTGGAACATCCGGTCGGACTCCATCCACAGCGCCAGATCCAGGTAGTTCGACGGCACGCGTTCGAAGAAGTTCGTCCGGTCTTGGGTCGTCGTCCCATTGACGCTGCCCCCGATGGGCTCGAACGGTTTGAAGTACTCGTCGTCGAAGTGCTCGCTGCCCTGAAACATCAGGTGCTCGAAGAGATGGGCGAAACCGCTCCTCCCGACCCGCTCATGCGCCGACCCAACCAGGTAGCGGATCTCGACCGCCGCGACCGGCAGCCGGTGATCCTCACTCAAGAGCACGGTCATGCCGTTCTCGAGCTGGTACTGCTCGACCGGGAGGTTGATGGTGGTCGGAGCCTTGGGGGGCGGACTGGCCTGGGCAGCGCTCGCGAACGAAACGAGCGCGCCGGCGAGCAGCAGGGACGGGATTCGCATGGGTGGCCCGGGGTTTTCGAAGTTGACGAGGGCGACGTCAAGGGAATGGAGCGAGGCCCGAGGGAAGACAGCTGCGACAGGGGTCGTAGGAGGGGCCGCGTCGAGCCATCGGCATCGGCTCGCGCACGGACATTCCGGGGAGTTTTCGGCATGCAGAAGCTTTTGATCAGCGCAGTTTTGGGCCTAGTCGCCACGATCGCCGCCTGCGGCGGCTCCGGCGCGGGGGGTGGCGGAGATTTCGACGGCGGCGCCGGGTTCGGCAACACGCCGGGGACGGGCGGGGCCAACGTCGGCGGTTCCGGCAACACTGGAAACACCGCGGGCACCAATACCGGGGGAGGCGCCGGGTTCGGCGGGGCAGCCGGTAGCGGCTTCGGAGGCGCCGCAGGCAGCAGCTTCGGCGGTGCGGCGGGCGTGGGCGGCGAGGGCGGCAGCACCGGCGGCACCGGCGGCACGAGCACCTGCAAGATGGGCGGCTCGGCCTGCCAGACCTACTCCGACTGCTGCAGCGGCACCTGCGCCAACAACATCTGCACGTCGTGTGGCGGAAACGGCCAGAGCTGCAAGGACGGCTGCTGCGGCGGGCTCGAGTGTTACCAGGACAAGTGTCTGAGCTGTAAGCAGGACTACGCTTCGTGCACCTACGCGTCGGACTGCTGCTCGGGGATCTGCAACCAAGGGACCTGCAACCCCTGTAACACTGCAGGGGACAGCTGCAGCGGCGCGAGCCAGTGCTGCTCCGGGCTGGCCTGCAGCAATGGCGCCTGCTGCAACACCGAGACCAAGGCCTGCAAGTACAGCAGCGAGTGCTGCAGCGGCCTCGAGTGCAACGGCGGCACGTGCAAGAAGCCGTGTTCCGCCACCGGCGTGAGCTGCACGTCGAGCTCCGAGTGCTGCACTGGAACCACCTGCATCAGCGGCAAGTGCGGCACGTGCAAGGCGAGCGGCCTCACCTGCTCCACCAGCACCGACTGCTGCACCGGCCTCACCTGTCAGACCGGCGTGTGCAAGGCTCCGCCGACCTGCAAGACCAGCGGCCTCAGCTGCTCCACCAGCACCGACTGCTGCACCGGCCTCACCTGTCAGACCGGCGTGTGCAAGACCCCGCCGACCTGCAAGACCAGCGGTCTCAGCTGCGTCTCCACGAGCGACTGCTGCTCCGGGCTCACCTGCTCGGGTGGTACCTGCAAGACGACGACCACGACCGGGAGCTGTAACGGCTACTGCGGGACCAAGTCCAACGGCACCTGCTACTGCGACTCGGCCTGCGCCGGCGCCGGCGACTGCTGCCCGGACAAGGTCACCTACTGCGGCTGAAAACCAAGGCTTTGGACCGGCCGGTGGTGCCCTCCCCGCACCACCGGCCGGGTTCAATTTCGAGCGGCGCACCAGATCGACGCGCTGGCACGCGTCCACGTGAGCCGCGAGACGCTGCACTGCACATTATCGCTCGCCTCAGCTGCATGGCATGCATCGTGCGAAGGCACCTCTCGTCAGGAGGACACCATGCGTCGTGCCGAAATTCAGGTCAGTCAGCTCTCCGCCGAAGCCCAAGGCTGGCGTCAGGGAAGACCCGTCGAAGATCCAGAGAAGACAAAGCGCTGGGGCTTCGTCACCGCCAAGCCGAGTGAGTATCTGGTGCATGTCCGCAGGGGCAAGGTGCGGCGCCAGAGCTCGGGACAGGGCGCCTCGTGTTTCAAGTGGCCGTGGGACGCGGTCTCCATCGTACCCACCTCGCTGCAGCGCCTGATGTTTCGAGCCGATCAGGTGACGCTCGAGAAGGTCGGCGTCGAGATCGTGGGTTTGGCAGTGTATCGCATTGCGGAGCCGCTGATCGCGTATCGCGTGCTGAACTTCAGCTTCCCCGAACGCGCTCAGGTGAAGCTCGAGGAGGCGCTGACCGGCATGTGTGTGGGCGCCACGCGGCGGCTGGTCGCCAACCTCAGCGTCGAAGACTGCCTGCAGAAGCGCAAGAGCGCGCTGGCGGGTGAGCTCATGAAGGAAGTGGCGCCGGTCGTCGGTGGTGAAGGCAAGCTCGACGACTTCACGGCTCAGGGCTGGGGCATCGTCATCGACACCATCGAGATCCAGGAGGTGCGGGTGCTGTCGGAGACGGTGTTTGCCGCAATGCAGGCGCCGTATCGTGCACAGCTCGAACAGAGCGCGCGCCAGGCCAAGGCGCAGGCGGAAAAGGAGATTGCCACGCGCGAAGCGGATCTCTCGCGTCAGATCGAGGAGGCCCGCATTCAGAGCGCGTACAGCGTGCGGGAGCACCAGGAAGAGCTCGAACGCGCGGCGGCCGAGGCAAAAAAAGCCCAGGCCCTGCGCGAGGCGGCGGCGGCGCGAGAAATCGAGGAAGCCAAGCTGCTGGGCGCGGCGCAGATCCGCCAGAAAGCAGCGGAAATCGGCCGGCGTGAAGCGGAAGCCGAAACCCAGGACGCGGTGCTCGCCCACGAACGCACGATGCAGGAAGCCCGCGCGGAGCTCTCTGCTCACGAGGTGCGCGCGCAGGCCCTCGACAAACGCCGCGAGCTCGGTCGGATCGAGGTCGCGTTCGATGTCGAACGGCGCCAGGCGCTCGCCGACGTTGGTCTGGTCGAGACCCGTACCCGTGCCGAGGGTGCCCTGGCCCAGGCCCGAGCGGAGCGCGAGAGCGCGGAGGCCAAAGCGCGCATCATCACCGCGGAGAACCTGCCCAAGCTCGCCGCGGCCGTCGGACAGAAGTTCGGTGAGGTCAAGATCACGCAGTTCGGCGGAGCCGAGAACGCCTTCGGCAGCATCGCGCAGGCGGTCCAGAGCGTGGTCAACCTGGCGAAGTCAGCCTGAGCGCCAGCCTACGCTCGCGCTGTCTGCATCATGGGTTGACGTCCCAGCGCAGGACCGGCATCGCGCTGCCGCCGGGGGGGTCGTACGCGAGCTCGACGAGCTTGGCCTGTCGCTCGTCGAGCAGCGCCTGAACCCCGGGCTGCTCGACGAGGGCTTTCGGGAAAGCCAGTTGTCCGGCCTCCGCGAAGGCCTGCAACTTGGCCGCGAGGTTCACGGTGTTGCCGAAGTAGTCGATGTTCGTGTTGAGACTGACGGCAATGCACGGCCCGGTGTTCAGGCTGGCGCGCACGCGGATCTTCAGGTCTTCCCGGCCCGGCGGCAGGCCGAGCAAGATCCGCTCCGCCGCGGCGATCGCGTCGACCGGGCTCGAGAACGCCGCCATCGCGGCGTCACCGATGGTCTTGACCACGGCCCCATGGTGTTGCTTCACGACCTCGAGGATCTCGGTGAAGTGACGTTTGACGTCGACGAAGGCTCCTGGATCTCCACGGGTGGCGTAGAGCTTGGTCGAGCCCACCACGTCCGTGAACAAGATGGTCTGGCGCCCTACCGACAGTTGCACGTCGGAGCCCACGTACTCCTCGGTGAAGAGGTCACGAAACTGCTGGAAGCTGAGCAGGCGCGAGGGGCGCAGCGCATCGTCCGCCCAGGTGGGGGTCTCGACCACGAACGTGCGAGCTTCGGCCGAGTCGTTCTCGAGCACCAGGGTGGGAGACGGCGCGGCAGGCGGCAGCTCGCGACTGCCGGGCTTGACGCTCAGCTCGGCCGCGGTCGCCTCGGCTCGGACCTCGAAGGGGGTCGGCGCCTCGATGCCGCTCACCCGCAGACGGTACGAACCGGGACCGAGCGCCGTATCACAGCGCGCGCGTTGCCCGGGGGGCAGGCGCTGTTGCAGCTTGATGTGAGCCTTGAAGGCCGGCTCGGCGCTGCAAAAGAACTGGCGCTCCACCGCGCGAATGGAAGGGTGGACGTGAAAAGTGACCTCGATGGCATTGTCGTCATCGGTCTCGAAGTCGATGCCACAAGCGCCGCAGTCCTGCTTGCGCGGGATCTCTCCGAGCGTGTGGATCTCCGAGCGCACTCCCCTGCAGTGCGGGCAGATGACGTCCCAAGAGAGCGCCAGAATGCCGACGCGCGTTGCTTTCAAGCAGGCTTCCAACATCGCGTCTTCGGGCACCCCGAAGCGCCTCGCGAGCGGCAACACCTGGATGCGGAAGAGGTCCATCTCGTCCGCGCTCTTCAAGTGGGCAACGAGTTGCTCGACCAGACCCGCATCCACGTCCTCGTTCAGCAGGCGCTTTGCGAGCACGCCGAGCCGCTCGGCCGCCTCGGGGGCGAGCTCGGGCGCGGTCTTCATCAAGGGGTTCGACTTTCGACGCACGTCCGAGACGGCCTGCTCCACCTCGCTGAGCACCCGCTGAAACTCACGCTCGAGGGGCCGCATGCCCAGCGAGAGTAACCAACGCTGCCAGAATCCGCGCGGGACCCAGCCGAAGTACACACTGACGCGAGTGCGATCGCCGAGCGGCTGGAGCTCGAAGATGCCGCGGACCGAGTGGCCGAAGCCTCGGCTGTACAGGCGCACCGACGTCATCTGGCGTTCCGCCACCCACGTCCACGGGACCTCGACCCACTCTTGCAGGAAGCCGCCGTTGACCGCTCGCCCGTGGAGGGCTCCCTCCCGCTCCTCGAAGTACATGCGAGTCACACCCATGGCCCGATTGAGTCGGGAGGTGTCGCTGATGTACGGCCACAGCTCCGACGCTGTCGCTGCCAGCTCGAAGTGCCAGAGAAACTCCAAGGGGCGCCCCTGAGCCAAAAGTTCGGGTGCCCACGGGTGACGCGAGACGAACTCTTCCGCGCTCGGCGGCGCCGTCGCGAGAGCAGTGGTCTCAAGCATCGGCGCCGAAGCTATCATGCCCCCGTGAGTGTGGCGGAAGCTTGGTCGATCACGCGACGGCTCGTCCGCGCGCCGGGGGCGACCCTGGACCAAATCGCGGCCTATCCGTCCCCGCGGGCTGCGCTCATCGCGGTCGCCGGCACTGGAGCCGCGTGGTCCATGCTCTCGGCGCTGCTCTGGGCAGGCGGGCATGCGCCGTCGCGTGTGCTCCTGCCAGTCCCGCGCGAGATTTACTACCTGGCGCAGGCGGCGTTCGTGATCCCGATCTTGCTCACCTGTTACTGCGTGCTTGCCGTGGTCGGGCACACGCTCGCCGTTCGGCTTGGGGGCAGCGGCGCGCGGCGCACGACGTTCGCGTGTCTCGGTTTTGCTTACGCGCTGCCGCTGCTCTTCTGCCTGGTGGTCCCGGATCTGGTCGTGTATGGGCTCTGGGGATTCCCGGCGCTCAAATCGGTGGTGCGCATCACGGGAGCAGTCCTCTTCGTGAGTGAGTGGCTGCTGGTGGCTCGTGCGGTCACCGCCGCGCATCGGCTTTCCGGTGCGCGCTCGGCAGTGATTGCGTTCGCTGCCCTGCTCGCGCAGGCTGTGCTCGGTGCAGCCGTGCTGCGCTAGACAACATGGGCATCGAGATCGAGCGAAAGTTCCTGGTGACGAGCGACGCTTGGCGGGGCGGCGCCGTGCCGACGCTGCTTCGCCAGGGTTACCTGTCGACGGATCCCGAGCGCGTGGTGCGGGCGCGCGTCGCCGCCGAGCGTGGGTTCCTGACCGTGAAGGGCCGAGCCGCTGGAGCGCGGCGGGTGGAGATCGAGGTCGAGCTGCCGCTAGAAGAGGCGCGCGCGGCCCTCGCGCTGTGCAAGGGCACCCTGATCGAGAAACACCGGCACCGGGTCGCGCACGGAGCGTTCACCTTCGAGGTGGACGAGTTTCTCGGTGCCAACGCGGGCCTGGTCGTCGCCGAGCTCGAGGTGGCGGACGAACGCGCGTTCGAACGCGCCCTGGCGTCCCCCCCGGGCTGGCTCGGGCAAGACGTGACGGACGACATGCGCCTGACGAACTCGGCGCTCTCGGAGCGCCCGTTCGACCAGTGGACCGAGGCCGAGCGCGCGGCAGTCTCGAAACCGGTGTCGCAGCGCTGACGCTACTGCACCATCTCGGTCATCACCCGCGGGTAGACCACGGTGTATTTCGGTGGTGTGCCCGCCTCCACGAACGGGCTGAAGACCGCGAAGACCCCGGTCAAGGTCTTGAAGTCCACCGGCTGACCACTCGTGAAACCAGTGAACGCGCCGTTCGCGAGGAAGAACGGACTGGCATTGACCAAGCTCTCGGGGCCGGCGTCCCCGATGCCGACGCCGGTCTTCCACAGGCCGAAGATCTCGGTCGGTAGCGCTGGTTTTCCGGTGACCGTAGTCAGTTGCACCAAGAGGGGCCCGTGCGTTTGTTCGTACGCGGCGACCGTGAGATCGGTCAGCTGGACGCCAGTGATGGCAACGGGGTTGCCGGCGCCAACCTTCTTGGCGCAGCCCGGCAGCTGCGAGTTGATCTGGATGGCCATCTCGTTGGCGCCGCCCAGGTTGTAACGCCAGGCGTAACCGAGCACGTCCACCTTGTCACCGACCTTCAGGCTGGCGAAGTAGTTCGCGACCGTGCTGGCGATGCGGAGCTTGATGCCCTGCTTGGCGCCCGCGGCCAAGCTCGCGTAGGTCTCGGCCTGCTGCACGAAGATCTGGCAGGTCGTGCCGCTGACACACGCTCCGCCACTGATGGCCGTGATGAAAACGCCAGGCACCCAGACCTGTGTCTCGGTCGCCGCGTTGTCCGCCCAGATCTGGACGATGGTCTTGCTGGGCGCCGCGCTCGGCTGAGTGTCGCAGGTAGGCCAGGTCGCTCCCGCGTCGCCGCCGGTTCCCCCACCCCCAGTCGAGGTGCCACCGCTGCCGCCGCCCGACGCGCCACCGCTCGCGCCGACACCACCGCTGCCGCTCGCGCCGCCGCTGCCGCTCGTTCCTCCGCTCGCGCCCGCGCCGCTGGCGCCGCCGCCGCCGGCCACGCCGCCGAACCCGCCGCTTGCGCCGATGCCACCGGTTGCGCCCACCGAGCCGGTGCCGGCGCTACCGTCGCCCCACACCGAACCGCCCGTGTTGACGACGTTGCCAAATCCTCCGGAGCTCTGACCGCCGCCGCCCGCGCTCGACGCCTCCCCCGCGGCGCATGCCGCGACAGTGAGTAGACCGATCAACGCCCAACCCAGCTCTTTGCGCATGCCCCGAGGCTTACCTGCACCGGGCGAGGCTGTCGAGCGTGCGCGTTACGGCAGCAGTCGCTCGGCGGCGTTGCGGCACGGCAGGCGCCGCAGCATCCTCGCTTCGGTGGCGCTGCGCGTCGAGAAATAGCAAGGGGGCGCCGCAGGCACCGGGCGTGCTTGCACGGAGCGTCTGCTTTCGCCAAAGTCTGGACAACCGTGTGCTCGAAGAACTTGTTGCCGCTCTTCCTGGCCGCGCTCGTCGTCGCTGGATGTGGCAAGGGTGACGGCGAGCCGAAGCCGAAGCCCAAACCCGACGTCGTGGTCGACTTGGAAATTCTGCCGGCGGACTTCGTGGCGGAAAATCAGCCGCTGAAGCTGCTGTCCGAGGGTGATCCGATCGCGTTGGTGCCGGCCCCGCAAGGCGGACACGTGATTCACGTCGGGGCGCGGGTGCTGGGCCTCACCTCCGACACGGTGAACCTGCGCTCGCGGCTGCGCGACCCGGCGTCGAACGCCATCCAGATGGAGGAGGCGCGAGACGTGGTGATGAAACCAGTACCGGGTCAGCCCGGCTGGATGGAGCCGGATCTCCGCAGTGTGAGCCAGGTCACGCACATCCCCGCATGTCCGAACTACGACGCCGATGTGATCGTCGATGCCCCCTGGAAGCTCGAGGTGATAATCGACGAGATCGACGGCCCGGGCCTCGGCAGCGCATCGGTCGTGGTCAAGCCGGCCTGCGCACAGACCGACCCGACCCAGCTCGCGCTGTGTCAGTGTGAGTGCGGGCCGGGTTACGTGCTCGGCAAGTGTGCGACCACCAAATAGGGTCCGGTCGCGGCCCAACCCGACGGCTGCTCGTGGCGCCCGCACCGCGAGCCGTCACGGTGGCGCTGACTCCCGGGCAGCAAAAGATCGCTGCCTCGTCACTTTTCGGGATCCGATGCGGGAAGCCCGAGCATCAAGCAGGATTGGAGAGCATTCTTTTGGTCATGCGACCCCTGGGCCCGGCGATGACTGAGCCAGAGCCCCGCGAGAGCGACGAGTCCGCCATGGGTGAGCGCGCCAGCTCCCGCCCGGGCGCCTCGGCCGCCAGCCCCGAGGCGCAAACGCGGCTGGCCGAGGTGCTCAGCGACGGTTTCGACTCCGTCTGGCGCCTGTTGCGTCGGCTCGGTGTGCCCGCCGACGCCGCGGAAGACGCGGCCCAGGAGGTGTTCGTAGTCGCCACGCGACGCATCGCTCAGATCACACCCGGGTCGGAGAAGAGTTTCTTGTTCGGCACCGCGCTCCGAGTGGCGCACGGCTTTCGCCGGCGTCGGCAGCGTGAGCTAGCCCGGGATCTGGAGATCCAGGACAACCACGCGGTGGAGCATCGAACCCCGGAACAAATCCTCGATCAGCGTCAGCGCATCGAGCTTTTGGACCAACTTCTCGAGAGCCTGCCGGACGAAGAGCGCAGTGTCTTCGTCCTGTTCGAGCTCGAGGGGCTGACCCTCGCCGAAATCGCCGAGCTCTCCGGCGCTCCCCGCGGCACCGTGGCGTCACGGCTCCGACGCGGGCGCAGTCGTTACATCCACGCACTTCGCGCGCACACTGCCCGCAACGCTCCACCGAGGCTTCCATGAACGACCCCAAGCGTTTGACCGATCGCTTCCAGCCCGGCCTCGCGCGGGAGCTGCTGGTTCTGGCCCAAGACGAGCGGGCGCCCGAGGGCGCGCAGGCGCGGGTCGAAGCGCGGGTGCTCGCAGCGCTTGCGGCCACCGCAGCAACCGCCGCGACGACGACGGCAATCGGAGCCTCGACCAGCGGCGCGAGCCTCGCCAATGGCGGGACCAGCTTGGCGCTCGTCGTGGTCAAGTGGCTCAGCGTCGGCGCTTTGGTCGGCAGTGTCGCGGGACTGGGCGGCGCGGGGCTCGTTGCGAGCTGGGACACGCCGACGGAGCGGGAAGCGGACAGCGCTCTCGCAACGAGCACGGGAAGCGCCGAGGTCGCGGCCGCCCGCGAGAGCGGAGCGCCGCTGATCCCGCCGCCACCCGCGCTGCCCCAGGTAACCAAAACCAACGGCCCGCCAGAGTCTGCGGACTCCGGCGCCGCGCGGACTTCTGCTGACTCCAGGGCCGCGCGGGGCGACGTCAAGATTGGTCCGCCGTCCACCGTGGTCCGCCCGGGCGCGGCACCGAGACCGGGAAGCTCGCCCACCGAGGACCAACGCGGCGACGACGCTGCAAAAACCGAGATCAAGACCGGCGCTCCGCAGCATCAATGAAGCGGAGGTCTTTCCACGACATGAATATTCATACGCTCTCGATTTCGCTCTCGGTCGCGGTCCTGTGCATCCAAGGCTACGCGTTTGCAGAGACGCCAAGTCGAGCCGACGCCGCTCAACCACCCGCCAAGGTCACCCGCCCGCTGCGCCGCGCCGCCAAACACGACAAGCTCCGCTCCGAAGCCGTCCGAGGCAGTCGCGTGCACGTCATGACCGAGGTCATCGTCGTTGGCCGACCCCAACGGCCACTCAGCGTGCTCGAGACCGCCGCGCAGCCCTTCCGCTTTCCCGTCGGCACCGCCCGCTACTCGGCCCCGGATCGCCGGTTTCTGCCAGCCGAGGCGCACGAGCGTTGGTGAGCGCGCACGCAACCAAAGCGGCGCGAGCAGCCGCAAATCAAGGCTGCGCGACGTCCCACTTGGGACGCTCGGGGGTGCGGGCGAGCGCGTCCGCGTCGGCGCTTACCGCAGCTTTGTCCTTCTCGCGACCCTCGAGGAAATAGACGAACTCGAGCTGTGCATCGGGCTTGCCGCGCTCACTCACGAACAGGCGAACGAACTCGGTGGGGGTGACCGCGCGCTGTCCGACGATCGTCACCCAGGGCGCGGCGAGCCCGACGCCACCAGCGGGAGCCTCGTAGGCTTTGAGCACCAGCTCCGAGCAGACCACCCGATCGTCCGTCGCAAAGTTGAAGTCGAAATCGTAGGGCCGACCGAAGTAGCCCAGGGTGCGTTCGATGGCCGCCGCGATCTCGACGCGAGGCAGCTTCGGCCTGAGCGCCGCGACGTAGTCTGCGCCGCACGAGTGCTCGAAGCTCTGGGCGACCACACCCTCGCTCACGGCTTCGACCACGGTGTGTAGGTGCCCAGCATCGTCCTTTTCGCCGAGCGCCGCCCAGGCCGCCGGGTATTTCTTGGCCAGGTGCTGACTGAAGGCTCCGCCGTAGCGTTTCTGCACCTCGGGATCGGAGTCGAAGCCCGCGCTGATCTCGGCCTGTGAACCGCTGAAGATGGCGGCGTGCGGCCAGAAGCCAGGCAGACCGACGTTGGACAGGTACCAGTTGCGCCGTTCGAGCAAGATGTCTCCGGGCGCGAGCTTGGCTTTCATGGCGGCGAGCTGCGCGTCGTTGATCAGCCGCCGGCTCTCCGGTGCGAAGCGGGTGTCGCCGGCCCACTCCGCGAACTCCTTCTGCAAGGGGAACCATGCCTGGAACGCCGTGCTCTTCAGCACCTCGGCCTTGTTCTCCGCCGTTCGAGCCGCAGCCTTGGCGTCGACGATCCGAGCGAGTGCCAGCTTGCTGCGCGCGCCGACCAACCCCCGCAAGCGTTCCCCTGCCTTGCCTGCCAGGTGTTTGTCGATCCACTGGGCGTACCACTCTGCACCGAACGGCACGAACGAGTAGTCCCGCGCCCTGCCCAGACGCGCGCGCATTGCGCTGAAGGTCCCACTCGGGAGTCCCAGCGCCGGCATGGCCTCGTCGAACAGCTTCAGCGCGATGCTCTTCTTGCCGATCCGATCCAGGAGCGCCTGGCCGCCATCGACCTGGACGCAGAGCGCCGCGTAGGTGAGGGCGAAGCTCCGCGCGTGGAGCTCCGGGTGCACGACGTAGTCGACGCCAAACCAGCCCTCGTAGCGGTGTTTCAACCCGTCGAGGGCCAGCATCGGTTCGAAGAAGCTCCACCACAGCTCCCGCACCTTCTTGCGGTCCTCGGCCTTGAGTTGATCCGCGCTCTCCATCGCGAGCAGCGGCTCGATCGCACGTGCTTCCGTCAGCGCCCGATCGAGCTGCGTCGCGAAATGCTCGAGGCGTTCCGCGTCATCCGCGGTGAGCTGGTCGAGCGCCTCGGGGGAGAGCTTCCACAGTGGGCTCACACTGGCACCGGCGACGCGGCGTGCGAAGGGATACCCAGCTTGACTGCGTGACGACGGCCACAACCACAGCGCGCTCACACCCACTGCAACGGCGCCCAGCGCGAGGGCGAGACGCTTTTTGATCCGTGGTTCCATTCACCCGTGCTTTCGACGTCGCTGACGCTTCGGTATCAGCGCGAACCGTCAGACGCCAATCCGGTTCCGGCGTGCACACGATGCACGTGCGTCCGAGCTGCGTGTGCTCGCGCGGAGCACGTGAGCGAAGTCCGCTTAGATTTCTTGTACGTAGCGCGGATCGGGCGCGCGGCGCACCACATGCGCCCATGTAAGCTTTGCGGCCGGATCCCGTCGATTTCGCATTGGCTCGAGGACACTCGCGTCGTAGGCTCCCGAGCATGCGCGTACGAAATATCTCTTGGGTGGCTGCGGTTTTGTTTTTGGGTGCCTGCTCCGGCAGCGGTGACGACGGCGGGTCGACACCGGGCGAGCAACTGGAACCGGAAGATCAAGTTGGTCTCGACGGCGAAGGAAAGTTCGACGCCTGGGACTCGGCCAACAACCCGGCCTACGTGGACAGCAACTTCTCGTACTTCACGCATCAGCTGCCGCTCGAGGGCCACGGTCAGGTGCCGGTCCCCGGCGACTACTGGGCGACGCAGAGCGACAACCTGAACCACGAGTGGGACGGCGCGGGCTCCTCGCCTGCCGAGAAGTACGCCAAGGCGTTCGGCAAGGACGCCGTTCCGGCCAACATCACCAAGTATCACGGCATCGGGTCTGCGACGCAGCAGAAGGCGTGCACCCAAGGTGGCAACGAGTGTGCGGGCTCCGAGGACGGCGGAAGCTGCGCCATCCCAAAGGGCGCGACCGCGGGCCGCTGCATCCCAGGCTGGTGGGGCATCTGCCACGGCTGGGCACCCTACGCGCTGACAGAGCCGGCGGCGGTCAATCCGGTGGTCAAGAACGGCGTCACGTTCTACCCCGGGGACCTCGAAGGTCTGATGTCGCTGCTCTACACGAACGTCAGCAACAAGTTCATCTCGCGCCGCTGCAACAAGGCGGAGCCGATCACGGACCCGACGGGCCGCCTGGAGGCGACCGAGTGCCGCGACATGAACCCCGGCACCTGGCACATCGTCACCACGAACTTGATGGGCCTGCGCCGTCAGGGCTTCGTCATCGACGCCACCTTCTCCGCACAGGTCTGGAACCAGCCGAGCTACGGCTACAAGGTCACCAACCCCGACGGCGACAAGCTCAAGGAGATCACCAAGGACGAGGCCGTCGCCATGCTCGGGATCAACCTGACGTTGACGCCGATCTTCCCGACCGCCCTCTTGAAGAAGGACGAAACGAAGGCGGGCGAGTACGTCGCGACGGTCGCCGGTGACTACACCATCAAGATGAGCGGCAGCGGCGACGCGGACCTCTACATCAAGAAGGGCGCTGCGCCGACCAAGTCCGACTACGACTGCCGCCCCTACGGTGGAACCTCGAACGAGGAGTGCCTGGTCACGTTGGCTGCGGGCGACAAGGTCTTCTACATGGTCGAGGGCTACGGGGCCGAGAGCAACGTGCAGCTCTCCGCCGCAGTTCCCGGTGAGAGCGGCGACTACATCTACAACACCCTGGCGAAGCGCTTCTTCTACGTGGAGATGGACTTCACCTACATCACGGAGTCGTCACCCGCGAAGCAGTCGCACGTCGAGCAGGCCCTCACCAGCTACGCCACGACCAAACACTACAAGTACATCTTGGAGGCGGACGACGGCGGCAAGATCATGGGCGGTGAGTGGGTCGGTGAGAGCCGCACCAACCACCCGGACTTTGCCTGGTGGCCCACGGCCAAGCCGACTGCCAGCCAGGCCGGCGGACTCATCACCTACGCCGAGGTGAAGGCGCTGAATGACGAGGCCGCCGCGACCGCGCCGGCCGAAGAGACCGTCACCATCCTGGACAACGTCACGGTCAAGGGCACCGGCACCAGCTGGTCCTCGAAGTACGGCTCAGTCGTGGTGGAGCCCGGCTACAAGAAGCTGGAAGTCACCATGACCGGAACCGGCGCCGCTGAGCTGTACGTCCGCGTTGGACGCAACCCGACGGTCTACGCCAACGACTGCAAGTCCACGACGGCGGGCACGTCGGCGCAGACCTGCACGGTCAACGTCTCGTTCTCGGGCAACACGTACTTCGTGCGCGCCCGCAGCAAGACGCCCGGCACCGCGGTCACCATCGTGGCCAAGAAGCTGAAGTAAGAAGAGAGAGCTCGCCCCGCTTCCGCGGAGGCCGAGCAAAACGAGGCACGCGCCGGGCTCGGTTCCGGCGCGTGTTTCGCGTTTGTGGGGCCGATGCGGCCCCTCGGCGCCCGGAGCTCAGGGCATGACACTCCAGTACGCGTATTCGTGCACCGCCCAGCCGGCGTAGCTCGCGTGACCTGAGTAGCTGGAGCCAATGGCGCCGAGCGCGCTGTCGAGGGCGGACTTCGTCACGAACGCGTCGCTCGCATGGGCGGGATCGGTCTCGACGCCGATCCAGAGCCGCTTGCCCGCCGCGTCGGTGAAGCCGACCTCCTTGGCCGAGTTCGCCAGCACCGAGGCCTGGCTGTTCGAGTAGGCCATGAGCGCGACCGCGTCGAGACGGCCGAGGGCATGCTCGTATCCCGTGGCCTGTTTCCCCGCGTACGAGAAGCTCAGTGCGCTCGAGTCCCACCACGACGGCAGATCCGCATGCACGGCCAGGGATTGGGCGCCGCCGGCGTCCAGCTTCTGGCGGGTGAGCACGAAGAAGTCACACAGATCCGCGATCAACTTCTGATGCTCGGCGTCCGACATGCTGCCCCACCCGGCGAGGCCGTGCGGTTCGACGTCGAAGTGCAACGCCGCGGGTTTCACCTTCGTGCTCGGGTCGCTGACGAACTGAGCCAGCGGCACGATCAGGTTGTTGATGGCCCAGGTCTGGTCGGCGCCGGGGGAGGTCCAGGTCGGGTCGCCGAACAGCACCTCCACGACGATGGCCTGAGTCGCCGCGTCCTCGAGCCCCTTGCGCCACGCCGCGGGCGCGTACTTCGGTGAGCTTGCCAGGAGCGTGGGGTACGCACTGACGAACAGCCGGCTCACGCCGTGGCTCTTTGCGTACGAGAGGAGCGCGCTGCGCGCGGTCGCATCGACGAACTTGTCGCCCTGCCAGACCCACATGGCGTTGCCGGTTGCCCCCGCGGTACCCGCAGCGCCGTCGCTCGCATCACTCGCCGCATCGGGTCCGGCGTCCACGCCACCGCTGCCCGCGTTTGCGCCAGACCCGGCGGTGCCGCCACTCGCGTCGTCGCCCGCGTCGCTCGGTACACCCCCGCTGGCGGTCGCGCCCGTGCCGCCGGCGAGTCCCGCTCCGGCACTGCCGCCGCTCGCTGTGCCCGCACCCATGCCGCCCGAGCCCCCGGACGACGACGAGCCGCCGTCACTCTCGCCGCAGGCGGACGCCATGAGCAGACAGAAGACGAGCTTTCTCATCCAACAACGAGTCTCGCATGGGCGGCAGCCGGACGGAAGCTGGCCCACGCCGATGCGTGGCCGCTCTCATCCACCCTTGAAGTCGTCGAGCACGACGCCGGTCCCCGCCGCGAACAGTGCGATGCCCGGCTGGCTCGGGGGGAAGGTGCCGACGTTCACGCTGCCGACCACCTCGGCGTTGACCAGAACGGTGAGCAGCCCGGCCTCGGTGAGCCGCGCTTCGATGCGGTCGCCGTCGAACACTGGCCACGGTGTGCTCATGTGTGTGCTCCATTTCCCGTTCCAGCACTTGGCCACCGAGATGCCGTTCTGGGCACCGGAGTGACCGACCTGGATCAGGTTGCAGTCCTTGTTGCTGGTCGCAGCAAACATCACGCCCACCAGCCCCGAGCTCGGGTCGACCTTCATGAGCCGCACGCTCGCAGTCTGCTTGGCACACAGCTTCTTGCTGTTCAGGATGCGATCATCGAGCCCGGCCTTCGTATGCCGGAGCTGGCCGCCCTGGACCGCAAACGAGCCGACGTCCCCGGTCCACGCCGAGCCGAGCGGCCCATCGGGCGAGCCGAAGTCGTCGAGCAAGAGCGGATTGTCCGGAGAGCAGCCACCGCCGCCGGAGGTGTCAACTGCGGCGTCGCTGGCTGCCTCGACGGCTGCCTCGAGGGACGAGTCGGCGTTCCAGCTCCCACCGCTCACGACGTCCGGGCCTGCGTCGCTCTGCGCTGCTCCCCCGCCTCCGGTCCCGCCGCCGGCTTCGGTTCTGGGCTCCGCCTCCTCGATGTTCAGGCAGGCTGCGAAAGCGAGCCCAATACCGAGGAGCCAGGCGCGGGACATGTTCAGCCAGCTTACACCGACACCAGGCACTCCTGCGCCCGGGTGTCTACTCGGAGACGGCTTTGCTCGGGGGCCCGCTGCGCCGTTCCAACCAAGCGCGGCCTGCCGCGACCAGTTCCGGTCCCGGACGGCCCATGTCCAGCTCGAGTTTTTCGCCGCTGATCTGCTCGATGGCACCCCGGGCGAAGAACCGCACGAGCACGATCGAGTTGTCGAGCTGCTCGACCAGGTCGGGCAACGCCGCCGCGACGCGTTGTTCCCCGAGCATGCCGATGGCCGTGGCCTGCTCGTGCGGTTTGCCGTGTCGCAACGTCGCAAGCCAGGCGGGCCCGGTGAAGTCGGCTCCATACAGCCCGCGAAGCCGCCGCCGATCGAAACGCTTTTTGTACCAAGTCTCGGCGGTGCTCACGAGGAATTCGGTCGTCTTCGTCGGGTGACACAGCGCACACTCCATGGGCCGATCGCGGAGTACTCGCTCTGGGTCCGTTGGTGATCCGATCCGGTGATAACGCGTGAGCGCATAAGCCAGTCCCATGTTCTTGCGCGGCATGTGGCAGGCGACGCAGGCGCTGCCAGGCCCGGATGCCAGGTGGTGGGTGTGACGCTCGAGCTCCAGAGGCGAAGAATATTTGCGGTGGCAACTCGTGCACAGCGCCTGCCCCTTGGGCCCCGTCAGCTCTTCCAACCGCGCGCGGGGATCTTCCGCGTGGGGATCGTGACACGACGCGCACGACAGCTCGTTCGAGCAGTGACCGAGCATGAAATCGCGGGCTTCGCCGGAGTTCACGTTGCTGCCGCCGGGGTGCTCGAAACGCTCGCCGCCCTCCCAGGTGTAGCGGTAACCGCTGAACAAGACTGTGTGGCACTTGGCGCAGGCGCGGTTCATGTCGGACGCGCGCGACGGTCTGCGACCGTCGGGAGCCGTGACCTGCATGAAGTCGCTTCGTACCGCAAAACTGGTGCGCACATGTGTGGGCGACTCGGCGTGTTCGCGCGAGCCACCGTGACAGGCCTCGCAGCCGATCCCCGTCTCGACGAGTTGCGCCTCGCCGAACGAGCGGCGGGTCGCCTGCATCGCCTCCGCGAGCAGCGCTTGCGGCTCCGAGGCCGAGATCTCGCCACCGAGCAACTCGACCTCGCCGCGGATGGCCGTGCCCAGCCGGTGTGGATCCGTGATCCGGAAGCGCGGCATGAGGGTGCTCGGCAAGACGAACGACGCCGAGCCTTGGTACTTCGGCCCTCCCGGGCCGTGGAGCTCGTCGTACATCGTCACCAGCGACGGCACGGTGTTGTGGCAGAAGATACAGGTCGTGCGCCAGACCGGCCCGGTGACGAGTCCATTCCGCTCGGGGTTCATCACCGAGTAACCCTTGTATCGCCACTCGTTCGAGAACCGGAGCCAGGTGATTGGCAAGATGCGATCGTCGCCGCCAGCGGCAGCGCCAGGGTCCTTCTCATCCACGCGAACCCCCGCGTAGTCTTCTCGGTACCGACCCCCGATCACCTTGGTGACCCGGTACAAGGTCTTGCCCTCGCGAGCCGAATCGAGGCGAACGAAGCGCGCTCCACGCAGCATCTCCGGCGTGGCGGTGTCACCCATGAAGCGGAATGGCCGACCGTCGAAGGGTGCGTCCACGCGCGCGCCAGCGACGGCTCGGGTCATGCGGTGCATCGGGGAATTGGTCCACTTCCGTGCAATGTCGCCGTGGCATTTGCCGCAGATGCGCGAGCCCGCGTAGTCCTCGCGGCGCACGTTACTGCTCACGTCGACCTTGCCGGAAGATGCCCCGCCGGGCGAAACCGGAGGCGACGGAGAACAGCGAGCGAGCAACAGCGGAGCCAGGCTTGCCGCTACCAGCAACGACGCCCGCGCCCAAACCCTTCGCCCAGAGATCGTCACAACCGCGCCACCGTGGGGGAAGCTATGCGGAGTCGCCCGATGCGTCGAGCCCTGTCTGGGGTGTCACGGCGTCGGCTTGCGGACCTCGTACCAGTCGAACTCCACGGTTCCCTGGTAGACGAACAGGCCGACGGCGCCGCTCGCAAAGGACACGTTCGGAATGTCCAAGGTCGGACCGCCGACCTCCGTGCAGGTGAGCGTGCTGCCGATGATGCGTGCGGAGATCTCGTAGCTCGTTCCGTTGGCGACCGGCGTGCTCTTGTCCCCGAGGGTCATGTACGTTCGGTCCACATGTTGGGCACCCCGCAGCTGATCGAGGTCTTCCCTCAAGTTGCAGTTGACCGCGTTCAGCGAGGCGGTGTCGGCGCGCACGACGGCGCCGCCCACCATGCCGGTGACGAGTCGAAAGCTCGTCCGCACTTCGACGTCGTCGCCCCAGCTCGGGTCGATGGGCAAGAAGGCGAACGCTTGAAGGAACCCACCCTTCACTTCGAGCACTCCGCCTTTCACCGAGTAGGTCGCCTCGGGGTCGCCGGCGTCGAACTGCCAGGCCGGATTCGGTGCGTCGAAGTCATCGCGAAAGAGGACGGCCGAACCTCCACCCGTACCCCCCGCCAGCGTACCTGCCGAGCCGCCACCGCCCGCCGCACCACCCGACGCCGCCCCGGCGGCGCCACCCGAGGCGCCCGCTCCGCCGCCTGCGCCCGCGCTGCCCCCCGTCGCGGTCGGACCGCCGTCGGACGAGCTACCGCACCCGGTGGCGTGGGAAAGGACTGCGGCCACGAGCAGGAGCCTGCCGAGTTTGGGCGTCATGAGGCAGAGCCTCGCACCACCGAGTCCAGTCGGCCATTAGAACGAATGACACGAAACGTTGCGCCGGGTGGGACGCATCAGCGAGCGCCGGTGGGCGACTTTTCATTTCCCGAAAACCCCGCCACTCTGGACGGCATGGACTCCGGCGCTGGCTTGGTAAGGGGAATTGCGCTCACGTTGGCGCTCGCAGCGGTGGCGTGCGGTGAGGACTCGAGCGGCGGTGCGAGCTCGGGCGGTGCCAGCGGCGGCGGTGGTGTGAGCTCGGGCGGCGTGAGCGCGGGCGGCGCGAGTGGCGCGAGCGGCGGCATGAGCTCGGGCGGTGCCAGCGGCGGCAGCGCCGGGTCCACCACCGGCGGCGCCCCGAACGGTGGCGGCGCCGGGACGGGCGGCGTGGGAGGGACCGGTGCTTGTTTCGACGCCAAACGCCTCTGGTTCGATGACTTCGAGACCGGTGACTACTCCCGCTGGACGAGCCAGACCTACGGCAACGACTGGAACAATGGTCTCTGCCACCAGAATGGGTTCTCGACCGCGCACGCCGTCAGTCCGACCCACTCACACCGCTCGGAGATCACCTGCAGCATCAACCAGTCCCATCGCGGCTACGGCGGAGTGCAGTTCACGGGTGACGCCGTCGTGCCCGCTTACACCAACAAGGGCGCCGGCATCGAGGCGCCGTACGGCGTCGTGAACATCTATTCGAGCTGGTTGGAGACACCCTATGCGTTCCAGAACGGCAAGTGGTTCAGCTTCTGGACCGTCAACAACGACTGCGGCTGGAACGACACGGTGGTCACCCTCGGGCTCGAAGACACCTCGAATCGTCTGACCCCCGCGCACATCAAGAACACCGGCGGCAGCGTGACCTTCGCCGCGAACGTTTCGAGCTTCCCCAAGGGCAAATGGGTGCGCACCACCATCTACATCAACTACCACGACGGTGTGATGGTCACTTGGCAGGACGGAGCCAAGGTGTTCGACGCGAAGTTCTCACGCTCCGACACGGACATCTGCCAGTGGCACTGGGGCGCGTACGCCAGCGGCGACAACGACGACGTCGTGCTCTTCGAGGATGACAACAGCATCTGGAAGCTGAACCAGGCCTGGACCAACTTCGACGTCGAGCCGTTCTTCGGGGGTACGACCGCGGTCTGCACCCCGCCCTGATCCGAACGCTCACCCAGCCAGCGCCAAGAGCACCTGCTCGACTCCGAGCACGACGCGCGTCATCCGTTCGAAGTCCATGCGGTCGGGTGTGTCGCCCGCGCGGTGGTAGTTCGGGTTTCGGAAGGGGGCGGTGTCGGTGACCATGATGGCTGGGTAACCCTCTTGCCAGAACGCCCAGTGATCGGACCAGCCGACACCGGGCAATGCTCCCGGCACCGCAGCACCCTGGGACGGAAACCGTGCCTTGTCTCGAAATACTCCGACGGCTTGCCGCACCAGCTCCTTCGAACCGGGGTTGCCGACGAAGCCGATGAAGTCTCCTCGGGTCGGATAGAAAAGACCCAGAGGGGGTGGATACTGCTGGCTGCCTTCGGCGTCTGAGAAATAACCGATGGTCTCGAGGCTGAGCATGGCCACGATCTTTTCGCCGCGCTCACGGCAGCGCCTGGCGTAACGCAAGCTCCCCATGTCCGCCGTCTGGAAGTAGGGCGGCTCTTCGTTGACGAACGCCACGAAGCGCAGCGTGCGCGCGGGCGGGCGCGGCAGGGCCGATAGACGCAGAGCGAGCTGAAGCAGCGCCGCGCTGCCGCTCGCGTTATCGTCGGCGCCGGGAGTGCCGGGCGCCGAATCGTAGTGCGCACCCACGAGCACGATCTCGTCGGGAGTCTTGCTTCCTCGCAGCTCGACCTCGAAGTTCGTGCACTCGACGCCGCCGACGAGATAACTCTGCACTCCGACGGCGCGTCCCGAACGAGCGAGCGCGGCCTCGACGTGGCGCGCGGCTTTGGCCAGTCCGGCGGGGGTGCCGACGTTTCGCTCCCCAATCTCGCTGGCGAGGACCTGCACTTCGGACTCGAGCGCGCGCCGCAACACGAGCCCGTCGGCGTCGAGAGGCGCGAGGGGGCCTGCGTGGCTCTTGCCCGGCATTTTCAGCCATGAACCCCAGGCCATCACTGCTCCCAGACCACAGGCGACGACCAAGCCGAGCGCCGCCTTTGCGAGGGTCTTGTGCTTCGAGGTCGCCAGGTGCCGACGATATCACGAGATTCCGGCCGTCATTGACAGCAGGGCTATGCGCGGGAAAGTAGCCGTCATGCGTACCTTTCACTTCGTCTTGGGTCTCGGTGTCGTTGGTGTGTTCGCAGTGCTGGGAGCCGCGTGTGGTTCCGACGGCAGCGGAGGCGGAGGCGGAGGTGCCGGCGGCGCGGGCAACTTCGGCGGCACGGGCGCGACGGGCGCGACGGGCGGAACCGGCACCGGTGGCGCGACGGGCGGAACCGGCGGCGGCAACACCGGCGGTGTGGCAGGTCAGAACACCGGGGGTGCTGCGGGCGGCGGCGGCGCCTCGGGCAGCGGCGGAGGCACTTCGGACGCAAGCACGGACGGCGGCGGCACGGTCGGCGATCATCTGCTGATCAGCGAAGTGGGGATCGAGCCGGGCGGCGCGGAGTTCATCGAGATCTGGAACCCGACCAATGCCGAGGTCGATCTCAGCAACTATTACGTCGCGGACAACTCTGCATACTACAAGGTGACGAGCGGTCCGTGGAACCCCCAGGGCACTCCGAACACGGACTTCCTCGCGCGCTTCCCGGCGGGCACGAAGCTCGCGGCTGGCGCCGTGCTGGTGGTCGCGCCAGAAAACGTCAGCGGCAAACCGACCTTCGAGGCGACCTTCGGCAAGTGCCCCGACTTCACGCTCAACTCCACCGCTGCCGCGCTGAGCTGTGCGTCCAAGAGCGTGCCGGCGATGTTGATCCCCACGAACGGCAGCGTGGGTAGCCAGGTCGGCGCGCTCATCAGCAACGACCGCGAGATGATCGTGCTCTTCAGCTGGGACGGCAGCGCTTCCACCGTGAAGGACGTCGACTACGTCACGTGGGGCACGCAGTTCGACGCCAATACCCGCGTCGACAAGACCGGAGTCAGCGGTTACCAGGCCGACACGGCTGCCGCGTCCCAGAAGCCCGCGAACCAAGGCGTAGCCGGCGACGGCGGCGCCAGCTTGGCCATCGAGCGCTGCAAGATCGAGAGCGGCGAGAAGACCTCGGGCGGCAACGGCATCTCGGGCCACGACGAGACCAGCGAAGACATGGGCGCGAGCTTCAAGTCCCAGTCGGCCCCGAGCCCCGGAACCAAGAACAGCTGCCTCTGAGCGCGCTCAGTGCGTCCGCGCTTCGTCGCCGACGTAGAGCTCGACACGATCGTCGGTGGTCGCGCGGCGGAGCGCGACCACGTCGCGGGCGTCCACCGACGCAACGACGACCGGCGAGCTGGTCGTGAGCAGCCACTGCACGCCGGGCAGCGCTCGGGTCAGGGCGCCCACCAACCCCGCAGCGGCGGCAGCGTCCTGGTACAAATCGACCTCGTCGATGGCCACGATGCCCTCTGCCGTCCGGGGATCCGCGCCGGGATGGGCCGCAAACAACAGCCGGGTGCCGAGTGCCGCGAATGCAACGAGGTGGCGGGCTCGAGTCGGCAGCGCATCGAAGAACCGCTCCCTACCTTCAGCGTCGACGAACAACGGCTCGAAGGTCGCCGGGTCGAGGCCCGCGTATTCGAACCCAGCCAGCGCCACCAGGTGATCCACCGCCGAGTGCATCGCACTCCCGAGCAGATCGAGTCTCCGCCCGCGGTCGTTTCCCTTTTGTGAGAGAGCTGCCCCAATGCCCGCGTATGCCAGCGCCTGTTTGGTCTCCCGGGTCATGTCGGCACGCGTCGCTTCGTCGAGAGTCGTTTGACCCCGCACGTCGTAGCGCGCCACAGTCCGACCTGGCGCGCTGAAGGCCAGCGGTTGGCGCGAAAAAAATCGGTGGGCGGGCAACGAAAGAAAAGCAAATCCACCGGCGGCGGCGCGTTTGTCGAACAGCGCCTGTTCGCGACGTCGGAACGTCTCCTCCTCGTCGCTCTCGCCGAGCCTGGCGCCGGGTGAGCCGACCGGGAGGGTGTGGGGCCGCTCGGAATCGTCTTGACCGAGGAAGTACTCACAGATGGCCTGCGGCGGCGTGGAACGAGCTCGATGGAGCCCGGGCGGAGCGGCGCCGAGCACCGCAGCCGACAGCGCAACCGCATGACCGGGTCGGGTCGCTGCGATGGCCGAGAGCAACGTGGTCTTCCCTACGCCGCCGCCGCCGAACACCACGGTGACTCTGCGCGGACGCCCGTCGTCGTCCGCAAACGGCACCAGCAAGTCTTCGAACGGACCCACACCAATCAATCGGACAGATGCGAGTTGCATGCGTGCGCCCTAGCCTAGCGCTGGAGTCCAGCCAGATCGACGTCGAAGCGACGTTCGAGCCTGGATCCCCGGCGGACCCGGGCTAACATGCTGCGTCGAGACCGAAGGCCTGAGTCCCGGCGATGCAACTTCGAACCGAGATCGAGATCGCAGCCCCGCCCCAGGCGGTCTGGGACGAGCTGATCGCCTTCGCCCGCTACCCAGAGTGGAATCCGTTCATCAGCTCGGTGAGCGGCCGCCTGGAGCTGGGTGAACGGCTGACACTGGTGCTCTCATCGGCGGGCGGCAACGATCGCAAGCTCGTGACGACGCTGACACGCATCGAGCCGCCCGCGACTCTGCGGTGGACCAGCAAGTTCCTCGTGCGCGGCCTGTTCGATGGCGAGCACTACTTCGAGCTCTTACCGCTGGCGGGCGACCGCACGCGCCTGGTTCATGGCGAAGAGCTGACCGGGGCGCTAGTGCAGTACATGGGGCCGCGTTTGACGGCGATGGCCCGAGGGTTCGTGGGCATGAACGAGGCGCTCGCGAAGCGGCTCGCGCACAACGCCAAGCCCCGCGTCGCGTGAGCTCTGGCTGATTGGGCGGGCGCGCAGTCCCGGCTTTCGCCCGAAAGGGCGAAGCACGAGTCAGAGCTTGGGCGGCGCGCGTTTGATCGCGCTCTTGGTGGCGTTCTTGAGCTCGTCGCCCTCGCGCAGACACGGGAAACAGTCGGCGCGTTTGCGGTCCCCACAACCCCGCTTCTGACCGAATCGACTCAAAAGCGAGATCACCCGACGATCAGCCCGGGCTTCGACGCTCGCGAGCGCCGCCTTCACGTCGTCGCAGCTCTCCGCCGCGCGCAGGTCGAGCAGCGCCGAGAGCTCCGGTGAGGCGCGGTCGCGCACCTCCTTCGTCTGCAGCAACGCATCGGCGAGCTCGGCTGACGGATCCTGTTTTTTGCGGGTGGACCAGAAATAGTAAAGCAGGTCGGGACCAGCTGGCGACGGTAGGGTGGCCATTGCGCCCAGCGCATCGTGCATCGTATCGGGATCCGCTGCCGCCGCTCGCAGCTTCGCGCTCAGCTCCGGGGCTGCCGGCAAAGAGCGGGTTTTGACTGGCACGGGCCGCGTCATCTCGAATGCCACTCCGCTTGTCGCTGCCTCGCGCCGCACTCGCGGTGAGCACATCGGCCACACTTCGTTCGCGCGGCGACCGCGCCGCGATGGCAGCGAGCGCGGCCTTGTCGTTCGCGGGGTTGACCGACGGGGTCGGCGCCGGCGCGGGCGGTGCGGGCTCCGGCAGGGACGGCGCCGGCGCGGAGGTGGCTGCAGACGACGTCGTGACCGGAGCGGAGTTCGAGCTCCGCGCGAGCAGGGCGGAGCAACTTCCCGAGAACACCGCCATGGCACCGAGTGACAGCGCGACTGCGATCAGAGCAAAACCCCACAGCGGTCCCGCACCCTGGCCGACGCGCACCCGCTGCCTCAGCGCATCGGGCAAGGTCGGCAGCTGATCTACCGAGCGAACGTCGGCTCCGCTCGGTGGTGCTGCGTCGGCAAAAAAGCCAACGCCGGCCGCGGGGCTAGGCTGAGTCGGGGCCAGACTCGACGGACCGATCGGCGCGGCGACCGGTAGCACCGGCGCGACCGCAGACGGAGGCGGCGCAAAAGCGGTTGGGGGTGGCGGAGCCGCCGCGGACGGCGGTGGCGGCGCATCGGCAGAAGGGGGTGGCGGAGCCGCCGCGGACGGCGGCGGCGGCGCGTCGGGCGCAGCCACGAGCTGCCCCAGCGACGCGGTCACGGTATCGATCGGCGGCGGCGGCGGATGCGAGACGCGTCGTGGTGCGGGTGGCGGCGCCGAGGGCCGCGCCGGTCGTACCGAGGCACGCCGCGACGGTGGCGGGGGCGCAGAAGGACGCGACGGCTGTGCGGGCGGCACCGAGGCGCGCCCCGACGGGGGTGGAGGGGGCGCGGAATGATGTCCCGCGCGGGAGCTCACGGGCGACGCATGCGACGGTCCGGCCTCGGCCGTCGCTGGCACCGGCGTCCGGCTGGCGGGAGGCAGACCAAGCGCGCTCGCTCCTCCTTGGGGCTGCGAACCCATCAATTCGTTAGGTCGGCGCGACGGGTCGGGTGAAGTGAGCTCCTTCGAGTCGACCGTGGGATCGATCATCGTGTCGTCGGGGATCGCGCTCGGAACCTCGTCCCACGCGCGATCCACCATCGACGTCCGAGGTCGCTCGGGGCGCTTGTGCCGATCGCTCATCCCTGACCAGGAGCGTAGCCCGGATCGCGCGAACCACGCCCGTTTTCGGGTTTCTTCCGGGGAAGGGCAGCGCTGTCAGCGCGAATTTCGTAGACTCCGCGCGCTCGGAAGCTCCGCCGAGCGGAGCCCAGCTTGAAGCAAGCGATTGCCATCGTCCTCAATCCCAACGCCCGAGGTGGACGGCGAAGTCTCCGAGGGCGGGCAGCTCGACTCGAGCACATCGTCGGGCGACGGGGCGCCGTGCACGCCACCCAGACCCTGGACGAGCTCGGCGACGCGGTGAAGTCCATCCTGGACAATCCCCCGGACGTCCTGGTGACGGACGGCGGCGACGGGACGTTGCACTGGGTGCTGAACGAGGCGCGGAAACTCGTGCCCGACGTGAGCATGCTCCCGCCCCTGCTGCCGACCAATGGCGGCACGATCGACTTCGTCGCCAAGAAGGTAGGCATTCGAGGCCACGCCGAGAGCATCGTCCTCAGCCTGGTGAAGGAGCTGGATGACGGTCGCATGCCGCCAGTCGTCGAGATCGACTCGCTCTGGTTGACCGGAAAACTCGAGAACGGTGAGCCTTTCGACCGACTGGGGTTCGCACTCGCCGCGGGCGGGATCGGCCAGCGGTTTTTCTCGAAGTACTACCAAGAGAGAAGCCTGGGAGCCGGCGCCATCGTGCGGGTGGTCTTGAAGGCGGTCGCATCTCGCGCCGCCGGCACACTCAGGGTGCCGCTGCCACCCAGATTCCTGCGCTACGGCCAGGACGTGTTTCGCCCGACCCCGGCCCGCGTCACCATCGACGGGGAATTGGTCCCAGGCGAGCACCACGGCGCGATCCACGCCGGAGCGATCGACCTCCACCTGGGCGGTGTGTTCCGGGTCTTTCCGCTGGCGCGGCACGACGGAGACCTGCACTTTCAAGCAGGGGAGATCGTGCCACGAGAAATGATCATGGCGCTGCCGGCGCTTGCGCGAGGCGGCGCCATTCCCAGCGACCGACTGCTCGAGCGAAAGGGTCGCGAGATGTGCATCGAGGCCACCGGCGACGAGGCGCTCGCGCCGATCATCGATGGCGAGGCGTTCGAGGGTTTGACGGAGCTGTCCGTCCGTCTCGGACCTCGCATCCGGGTGCCGCGCGTTCGCGGCTGAGCGCACGCGCCGGAGCACACGCGCCGGAGCACACGCGCCGGACTCGGGAGAAAAGCCGGTAGCCCTCGCCGTTCGGACAATCCGCGCTAAGCTTCTCGAGGTCGCACAACATGCTGCGGAGCGGAGCTCTCGTCGTTCTCCTCGCCTTCTCTGTCGGAGGCTGCGCGAGGATCAAGGCGCATTTTCGCAAGCCCCCGCCGGCGACCCCCGCCGCCGCGACCACCAGCCCGTCGCCGGTCGCCATTCCCGATGGTTACGCGCGGGTACACGTGGGCGGAGTGACCCGACTGCCGCACGGGGGCGACGCCGTACTCCTGGTGGAGGATGGCAAGCTGCTGGCCGTCCCGATTTTCATCGCTGGCACCGAAGCGCTGTCGATCCAGCTGCGCCTGAAGAAGCAGTCGTTCGACCGACCGCTGACCCACGACCTGCTCGACGCGTCCATCCAGAAGCTCGGGGGCAAGGTCGAGAGTGTGCGCGTCGACAAGCTGGAGAAGAGCGTATTTTACGGGACGGTCGTGCTCTCGAGAGACGGCAAGCTGATTGAGCTCGACGCGCGCCCGTCGGATGCAATCGCGATCGCCATCGGCAGCGGGGTGCCCATCCACGTGTCGCGCAAGGTTCTCGCTCACGCTGGACTCGACCTGAGCCAAGCCGACGTCGACGTCCCCTCGCCGAGCGGCGAGCGACCGCCGCCTGTGACGCTCTGACACCAGACTCGCACACTCGGCGCTTCTCACGCTTCACCTCCGCCGAGCCTGCTCTCGACGCGGCCCGACGTTGCAGCGCCGAGCCCCTACGCCGCATCGATCGGGCGCGGGTGAGTCTCGGGCGCGGTGAACAGCGCCAGCATTTCCGCCGGGATCCGCCGAGGTGCGTGCCGGTCGTCCACACACGCGAGCAAGGTGTGTCCCTCCGTCACGAGTTCGTCGGACGCCGCGCTCTCGCGAAACAGCTGGTAGCCGAAACGCACGGTGACCCGAGTGTGCTCGACCAAGCGTGTCTCGATGACGAGTCGCTCGTCGAAGCGGGCGGTCTTTCGATACCGAAGCCCGGCATCCACGACCGGCAGGTGTAGACCCTGCTTCGCCCATTCCAGATAGTCGACCCCACGCCGGTGCATGTACTCCACGCGACCGGCCTCGAAATAATTGAGGTACGAGCCGTGGTGCACGATCCCCATCAGATCCGTCTCGCAGAACCGCACACGGATGACGTAGCGGGTCAGGCAGTGCGCGGGCGGCTGGGCTTTCACCGGGCGCGGAGCCTACACGAGCGGCGAACTCCGCGCGACTCGCGCGCGGCCCTCCGGGCTCGACCCGAGAGCCGCTTGCCGCCGGGGCGAAAGCGGCAGATAGACGGGGCATGCCCAGCGTTCCTCCGCCTCCCCCGCCCGTGCCGCAGACCTACAAGATCGTAGTCGGCGTCGACTACTCGGAGCAGAGTGAACGAGCCCTCCGCGCAGCGCTCGACATGGCTCTCTACCGCGACGTTCAGATCTACTGCGTGGCGGTGGCCGAAGGTCACGGCCCGGGTCGCCCGGTCGTCGAGAGCGCAGAGATGCACGAGACTTTTCACGACGCGGCCCAGCGCACACTCGAGCGTTTCATCGCCAAGGAGATCGACGAGCTAGAAAAGTCGGGGCTCAAGTTGAATCGCAAGCGCGTGGCCGCCGCGATCGACTTTGGGAAGCCCGCCGACGGCGTGCTGGCAATGGCCGAGGACGTGCACGCCGACCTGGTGGTCGTCGGCACACATGGGCGAACCGGACTGGAACGTCTCCTGCTTGGCTCCGTCGCGATGGATCTGCTGCGACGCGCCCACTGTCCCGTGCTCGTCACTCGCTGAGCACTCGAGCGGCTCAGGTCGCCGCGGCCCGAGCCGGCGTCGGCGTTAGCGCGAAGCGCGCGCGCTGTTTTTCGCGCTCGACCAGCTCACGCGCCGGGGAGCGTTGGTCCAGCCAGTAGACCATCTCGCCGGCCTCCCAGGTGTATCGCTCACCATCGAGCGTCACGCGCCCATCGGCGATGGCCTGGCTCAGCTCGGCGAGGCGGACCTGAGCGAGTTGCTCGAGCAGCGCTTCGAAGTGCGCCTGATGAATCGCGTCGACGAAAACCATGGCAAAGCGCGCGGCGTAGGCCGTGTGCAGCCAGGCAGGCCGGAACGCGACACCCGCCAGACCCAAACGCTCGGCGACGCGCAGAAACAGCTGTCCCGCCTCGCGCGACAGTCCGAGCCCAGGCTCCTCCTGCCCGGGCAGACGCGGGCGTTTTTCGCTGAATCGCCCCCGGGGATGCCGCAGCGTGAGCCAGTGTACGTAGAGCACGTCTTCGTCCGCGACCTTGCGCCGCTCGAGCACACACTCGATCAGCAGATGCTCTACGCCGTCGGCCTCGGCGAACAATCGAAAGCGGTCACCTCGCTCGTCGCGATCGACCGCCACGCGAAAAGCGCCGTAGCCCAGGCGCCGCAGTTGCTGGAGCAACCCGTAGCGCGAGAACGCGTATTCGATGCCCTCGGTGGTGTAGTAGCCGAGAAAACGCGGTGAGCCCCGGGAGCGCCGATCGAGATCACCGAACAGGTCGGCCTCGGTGATCCAGAAGGGTCCCTCGAGCTGGTCGCGGGTGAGCTCTCGGGCAACCTTGGAGAACATCGCACCGAGCGGATCCGCGGCAGCCGGGATGGGAGTCCTCGAGGCTCGTGCGAGCACCATGCCCGTGCCCGCCAGGGCGCGCCAAGCGTCCACGGTGTACCCACCCCCGGGAAGCCACACGGCGGGCACACCTGCCAGCGCGTGGTGCACGGCAAGATCACGCCGCCGGACTCCGTCGAGGCTCAGGGCCAGCGCACCAAACCGGTCGTGAGCCAGCACGTCCCCGCCGGCGAGCACGAAGGCCAGGCCCGCGGGGGGCATGCGAGACAGAAGCGCAGCGAGCGCGGACAGGTAACTGCCGTCGTCGCAGTCCTTGGGCAACACGGTCTCGTCGACCCCCTCGAGCTTGCCCCAGTCGGCCCCCGACAGCGAGCCGATCCACACGGCCGGGTCCCCCGCAAAACACGCCGCCGTGCCGTCGGGTGGGTGTGCGTCCAGATCGAGGACAGCCACGCGTTTCGTGTATCCCTCGGCGCGCACCGCCGCCACGGCGACCGCGATGTCGTTGACGATGCAAAACCCGCCACCCTTGTTGGGCCCCGCGTGGTGAAAACCACCGAGCAGATTCAGAGTCGGGCTGCGCGACAGAAGCGCCTCGCGCGTCGCATCGAGGGTGCCGCCACAGGCCAGACGAATCGTGTGCAGGACCTCTTCGACGACCACGTCGGACGGATCCACGGCGAACACGTTGCCGAGCACCACCGGATCTTGGAGTGACTCGAGCAACTCCGCGGAGTGAACCCGCGCGAGATCTTCGTAGCGGATACGACTCGGCGCGCGCACGTCGGGCGCGAGCAGGAAACCCGCTCCCAAGAGGTAGGACACGACCATGTCGGCCCGCCGCGGATCGATGCCGGTGCTCGCCTCGAGCGAGGCGAAGGGCAGGCGGTACGCCGGATCGTACCAGAGCGTGAACGGGCGACCGCGAACCCAGCGGCGCGCGCGGGTGGTCCACTCGGCGAGGAAACCGGGCATCTTCGTCAGGTGCCCGAGACCGGAACTGTCGCGGGCACGGTGAGCACGGGCACCGGCGACAAGCGAACCACTCGCTCCGCGACGCTGCCGAGCAAGAAGTGGCGAAAACCGCGCCGGGCGTGGGTCGAGATCACCACCAGATCGGCGTGATGTCGCTCCACCGCGACCAGAATGGCCGCCGCGGGATCGCCGCTCTCGAGGTGCTCCGACACGGCGAGGCTTGGCGGCAAGTTTGCCTTGGCGACGAACTCACGCATCTCGCGCGCGGCGTTCTCCGCGATCAACGTCAAGAGTGATTGTTTCACCCCGGGTGGGTGCTCGACGGTTGCTTCGGCGGGGACGTGCGGGGGGTGATCCCAAACGTGGATGATCTCGAGCCCGGCGCCGAGTGCGGTTGCCCAATCTGCCGCGAGGCGGAGCGCGCCCAGGCAGGATTCCGAATATTCGACAGGGACCAGGATGCGGGAGATGCGCATGGCAAGCTCGTCGGCATTTGTAGCGCAGAATTGCGGCAACGTCGTGGGACGAATCTGCGCTGGCTGCGGCGCGCAATCACTGCGTCATTCCGTGCGCCCCAGCCGCTCCTCGAGCTCGTCGATGCTCTTCGGCCAGTCCCCCTTGAGCAGGCGGGACAACCCGCGGTCGGCCAGCAGCTTGCCCCCAGTCTGACATCGCGGGCAGTAGTTGACCTCGTTCTCGGCGTAGCGGATGCGCTGAACCTTCGTGGCACATTTCGGGCACGGCTGCCCAAACCGCCCATGGACCGCCATGCCGTCGCGGAACGCCGTGACCTTCTCGGGAAACCCATCGCCGACCTCGGCCCGCGTACGCTCGATCCACTCGGTCAGCGTGCTCTGCGTCGCCTGGTGCAAACGAGCGAGCTCCTCGTCGTCGAGCTGCCGGGTCAGGCGCACCGGGGAGAGCCCGGCACGAAAGAGGATCTCATCGGAGTACGCGTTGCCAACACCGCTCACCAGGCGCGGGTCCGTGAGCCCGCGCTTCAGCGTGCGATTCTCCCGCAAGAGCGCCGCCGAGAACTCGCCGACGCTCGCGTCGAGGGGTTCGATGCCCCCTCGGTCGAACGGCTCGAGCGCCGGCCGCCCCCGCACGACGTGCAGGCTCGCGCGCTTCTTGCTGCTCGCTTCGGTGAAGACCACCGCGCCAGAGTCGAAGTCGAAGGCGGCGAGCCCGACTTTTTTTGGCACCAGCGTACCCGGCGGCCGCCAGCGCAAGCGCCCAGAGATCATCAGGTGGATGACCAGGAACAGCTCTTGCTCGAAGGCGAGCACGATGCGCTTGCCCAAGCGCTCCACACCGACCACACGCCGGCCAGCGAGCTCACCGATCGGCGGGTCGAAGGTCCGAACGACGAACGGGCTCACGACCCGCACGCGCTCCAGAGTCCGACCCTCGGTGAGAGCGCGCAGGCGCTCGACGTAGATCATCACGTCCGGGAGCTCGGGCATCGCCGGCCAACTGTAGTTGCCTCCACCGAGCGCGCCAATCCGCGCGGGCCTCAGTCGCCGTTGGCGCGGCGGATGATCACCAGCAGCTGCGTGTCACCCGATACGTCGACGTTCGCGTCCTGAGCAGGCACGAGCGAAATGCCATCGGCATCCGCGCTGGCGGGCACTCGGTACCCGATGGCCAGCTCGCCGTGGCGCCGCGCGGCGGCTTCGATCTCGCCGAAGGTCACTTGGCCGGCGAGGTCGTAGTCAGCGGGCTCACGACTCGTGACCTCGGCGCCGCCCGGACCAAAGAGCTCGTCGAAGACCAGCCCGAGCTCGCGCCGCAGCGCGATTTGCGCGAGCTGGTAGCTGAGCAGCAGCGGGCTCACGATCAGGTCGTCACACAGCTCCCGCACCAGCGAGGCGTTCTCGGGATCGAGCAGCTCGACCACCACCTTCGGTTTCGAGCTCACCTCGGCGAGCACCTCGAATAGCACCATACAACCCACGATGCTCCGGGCGTCAGCGCCATCCGGCGTGCCCCACCAGTCACTCGCGACGACGACCACGGAGTCGAACTTCTCGGGTTCGAGCGCGGCGATCTCGGAGGTGAGCGTGAAGTCGGCCTCGACCTGGCGCACGGTCACCCGACCCGTCGTCAGCCCGCGCTCGAGCCGCGCTCGCCGCTTCTTCTTACTCATGCGCGAGACCACGACGACCTCGAAGCGTTCGTCCTCGTAGCGCTCGAGCTCGTGGATCATCGCGGTCAGCTTGCGGCTGTAACCGAGCACCAAGACTCGACGGAGTCGCTGGCTGGGCGGTGCGCGACTCGGCCGTGGCGCCTCGACGGAGGTCTCTCCCTCGGGTCGCTG
Source organism: Myxococcales bacterium (assembly GCA_016706225.1). Lineage (NCBI taxonomy): Bacteria > Pseudomonadati > Myxococcota > Myxococcia > Myxococcales > Myxococcales bacterium. The sequence continues at coordinate 387,918 of JADJKB010000005.1, read as the reverse complement.
GCGGGGCGCCTGGTCGGGATCCGTGGCCTGCCGATCCGCAGCCAGCAAGATCAGTCGGTCGTGCGCCTCGAGCCGCATGTCCCTTCGCGGATGCAGCTTCGACACCCAGCTCCCATCGACCGAACGAACCACCCCGAGCACCACGGCTTGCTCGTACGATTGGGCAACGTCTTCGAACCACGCGCCGGCCACCTCGGGGCGCTCCCGCACGAACACCCGGGCGGTCCCGCTGCGAGTGAGGATTTCTTGGTGTACCCGGCTCATGCCCGGGTTGAGGATGCACTGGGCGATCAGCCGCGCGATCATCGCGCGGCTCGCCACGATCTCGACGTCACCGTGGTACGCCCTTCGAGCGAGGGTCTCCTTTCGCGCGTCGAAGATCTCGGCAATCATCAGCGGCGGCCGTTTGCCCACCCGCTTCAGGAAACCGCTGACGGCCAGCAGAACCTTGATCACCCGGGCGTCGCTCTGCAACGCACCGTCCTCGGCGAAGTCGGAGCCCGGAATCACGATCACCGAGGCATTGCTGAAGTCACCACGTTCGAGGTGGGCCATACGCAGCGACGAGCCCGTCCGCACGGTGATGCGCCGTTCGTCCCAGGCGCTCCCGACTTGCTCGCGGAGCTCTTGGGTCACGACGCTCGCCTTGCCTTCGGCGAGCACCACCAGGTGCAGGCGCCGCTGGCCGTGCTGCTGGAGGAATCGTCGCAGGCGTTCGCTGGACTCCATCAGCTCGCGCACGATGGTGGCCGTGCGATTGGTCCAGCCCAGGATCAGCACGTGCCCGTTGTGCGCGACCGGTGTCTGACCACTCTCGAGGGTCTCGATGGTCTTGTTGAGCCACTGGGTCATGATGGCGATCAGCGCACCCAAAAATACGACGTAACCGAGGATCGTCACGATCGTGGAGACCGTGCGCTTGAGTGTGCCCTCGTCGTCGCCGAGGTAGCCGGGATCCGTGAGGCGCAAGAATGCCCACCACACCGCCTGGCCAGGCCGAGCAAAGTCGTGCCCCGTGCGATAAACGACGAAGCCGGCTACGACCGAGATGAGCCCGATCGACAGCGCGATGACGAGCAGCCGGTAGTGCGCTCCGCGCAAGAACAGCCGCTCGATCCGGAACTTGAACAGATTGATGAGACGCCGAAACAAGGGTCCTCGCTGACAACGCGCGGGCGCATTATGGACCGGTTGGGCTCTCCGAGCGATCGGCAGCTTCTGACGCGACTACGCGGACACTCTGCGTGGCCGCCGGCGGTCGCGGCGCCGAGCTGAGCACCCGGTACGCGGCGATCAGCACCAGCGCGGCACCGCCGAACGCTGCTCCGCCCGGCCACTCGCGGAAAGCCAGAATACCCACCACCACCGCAACGACCGGTTCGAGCAGCATCAAGACCGAAGCCCGGCTGGCGTCGGTGTGCGCGAGCCCGCGGATGAAGAGCACGCCGGCGAGAGCACCGGGACCGAGCCCGGCGAGCACCAGCAGGCCCAAACCGGGAGGCGGCGCACTCAGCACGCTTGCAGGCAAAAAACAGGCGATCGTGAGCAGGGCCGTCGGCAGGTGCCACGCCAGGATCTCGGTGGGCGCAAAATGTCTGCCCAGGCGTTTCGCCGCGAGCAAGCTCGCCGCAAAGAAGACCGCGCTGCCGGCGCCCAGAGCAGCGCCCGTCCAGGCCGCGCGTTCGTGTCCGCGCCACGGTTCACACAAGACCACGAGTCCCGTTAGAGCGAGCCCGAGCGAGCCCCAGGTTCTCGGCGTCACACGCTCGCCGACCATGAACGGCGCCCCGAGCGAGACCAACACCGGTGCCAGGTAGTGTGTGAGCACGGCCACCGCGAGCGTCGTCTTTTGCATCGCCCAGAAGAACAACAGGCCGTTCAGCGCGTCGAACACACCCTGTATGCCCAGGAGGAGCCAGGCTCGGAGCGGGCGGCGGCGACGGGGGCGGTCCCGGAGCGCGAGGGGCGCCGTCGCACCGAGGATCGTCGCATAGATCACGAACGCCTCGAGCGCCGGGCTGACGCCGCCCATGGCCTCTGCGGGCCTGAAGAATAAACTCCAGGTCCCCCACGCGCCCGCGGCAAGGGCGATCATCAGCGCACCGTCCGTGCGCTGCGCCGGTTTTGCTTCGGGAAGCTCAGGCACGCGACTCGGAGCGCTCCGCGATCAGTTCGAGCAGCCGAGCCAGCGCCCGCGTGTCATGTCCGCCCGACGCAACGATGTCGGGAGATCTCGGGACCTCGTAGCGCACATCCGCTCCCGGCACCCCGCCCGAGCGGCCTTCCCGCACCGCGCGATACAGCCCCTTCGAGTCGCGCGCCTCCGCCTCCGCCTCGCTGACCTCGACGTACACCTCGACGTAGCGGGGCGCCAGCCTCCGAGCGCGCTCGCGGAACGCCTCCAGGTGAGCCGTCGCGGGGACCACCACCACCAGGCCCTGTCGCGCCAGGATCGCCGCGAGCCCGGCCAGCGTGGCGTAGTACTCGTCTCGGGATTTCGGATCGTAGCCGTGGCGCGGCACGAACGCCGCCCGCACCTCATCTCCGTCCAATACGCAGGTCGGCGTGTGCTCGCTGACCAGTCGTTCGCGGAGCAACCCAGCCAACGTCGACTTTCCGCTCGACGGCTTGCCCGTCAACCAAACGACCACTCCGCTCATGCCAACACCTCGTCAGCGAAGGCGGGGTCGAAGCGCTCGGCGGCCAAGCTGCGCTCGATGAGGGCGAACATCCGCTCGCGCGCCTGGACCTCGACGTGGGGATACCAGACCGGGTTTGCCACCACGAGACCGCGCCACGCCAAGAACGGCGCACACACCTCGAGCAGTTCCAGATCCCCGCTCTGCTCCAGATAGACCGTCCAGAAACGCTGCCACAGCTCGCGGAACACCTTCTGCCAGCTGCCCGGGTGCTCGAGCGCGAAAAATACGTAGTTGATCGCCATGCACGTCACGTCGTCCGCGGGATCTCCCTGGCAGCCGCGGCTCGCATCGAGCAGCGAGATCTCGCCGGCCTCGGACAAAAGCACGTTGAACGGATGATAGTCCCCGTGGATGCGGGACAGCCGCTGAGACCGCCCGCGCAGCTTCCAGCGCCAGTCGCCAACACGCGCTTCGATCGCCCGCAGTCTCTCCGGGGAAGCCCCGGGCACGTCCGACGCGTACGAGTCGATCAGGCCGAAGATCCCCTCCCCACTTCCGACCAGATCCCGCAGCGCTCGCTGGTACCGGAGTGCATCCTGGTATTTCTCCGCGTGCAGCTCCGAGAGCAGGCGCGCGAGCGCTTCCACGTGTTCAACCTGGTCCGCCGTCGCACAGCCCGCATGGGCCATACGACGGAGCTCATCGGCGTAGACCTGCCCCTCGGCGAACGACGTCACCAGGTAGAACTCCCCGGCGTCGGCGAGAGAAATCAGTCCGTCGTCACTCTTGCGGATGGCGCCCACGTCGAGCGCCCGAACGTGGGCGGGGATTTGATTGAAGCGATCGAAGGCGAGCAGCAACCCGGCAGCCCGGTCTGCGCGGCGATCGTGTCCGAACTGATCACTCGAGGCCGTGTGGAAGACCAGCGCCAGCTGTCCCCCGTCTGGCTGGCTCACGTCGAGCCGGAGCGGGACGCCGTAGCCGGACCCCTTGGCGGTCCCGCGATCCTGCGCCTCGGCGTCATCGATCCCGAACGGGTGCACCGAGAGCAGCTTCGCGCCCGGTAGCACCCGGGCGACGACTGCCTCGAGGGCGGGGGTCACCCGACCGACGAAGTCCTCTGTCATGACGGCGCTGAGTCTAGCGAAGCCCGAGCCGGCCGGCCGAACCCTGGCCCGACACCTGCGGAAACCGCGATTTTCGGCGATTTTGGCGAGGGCTGGCTTGCCCTGACCGGGTTCGTTGCCGGACCCTGCAAGCCAGGGCGGGCAGCCGCGTTCTCACAAAAGCGGTCACGAACCGCCAGCCGAGGGCCACATGGGTTTGGACAAGGAGCTTTTGATGGGCGGACAGACAGCGGCGGACCTGGACGGAAGCGGTGCGGAGCCGCGGACGGCGGAGGACCGGGCCATCGAGGCGGCAATTCGGGCGGGGGATCTGCGGCAAGCCCTGTCACTCTGCACGCGGCACCACGGTACGGCGGTGGGCCGGCTGTGCATGGCCCTGGTGGGCTCGAACGCCGAAGCCGACGACCTCGTGCAGGAGACCTTGCTGGATGCGCACGCCGGCTTCGCTGATTGGCGGGGTGACGGGTCACTCCGCGCGTGGCTCTTCGGCATAGCGCGTAGAAAGTGTGCGCGGCACATCGAACGCACGACGCGGCGCACGTCGCGCCTGCGCCTGGTGCATGACGCCGAGCGCGACGGTAGCGCCGAAGACCTGATGTTGTTGAGGCAGCGCGCCGAGGCCGCCCGAACTGCGCTCTCGAACATCCGCCCGAGTGAACGCGAGGCCGTCGTGCTGCGTTACTCCGGCGAGCTCAGTTATCGCGAAGTGGGACAGGCGTGCGGCATCGACGAAGCCGCCGCCCGCAAACGTGTTTCCCGGGCGCTCGCCCGGCTGCGTGAAGTCGTTAAGGAGTGATGCCATGACCGACGAAACCAATCGCCAAGCCTCGTGCACCGAGATCGAGGAGCACATGGCCGACCTCCTGGACGGGTCGGCAGCCGACTACCTGCTCGAGCACGTGGCCGAATGTGATCGCTGCCGCGACGCGCGCTACGACGCCGAGAAACACCAGACCCTCGTGAGCGGCTCGGGCGCGGATTACGTTGCCCCTGCGGATCTCGAGGCCCGGGTGCTCGCGGCACTCGACAAGCAGACCGGCAACACTCAGCCGGCGGGCACACCGGCCCCGGCCCTCGAGACACCCGACCTGGCACCGAAACCGGCAAGCTTCACGGCCCCGCTCGCCGGCGCCGCGACCGGCGAAGAGAAGGCCGAGCCCGTTCCGAGCACGCAGGCCGAGCCTGCTCCGATGACCACGACGGCAACCTTGCCCAGCGCGCCGGCACGCGCGAGCGAGTCCGCCCCAGCCGCGGCCAACACCGAGCCCGGACCAATCAAGACGGAAGCCTCGCCCGCCGCCGCGGCGCCGGCAAAACCGGAGAGCGCGGCGCCACCTCGCGAGGCCGGGCGACCCGAACCGCTGGATCGCCGGCCGGCCGTCACTTCGCTGAAGAAGTCGAACGGCGTGCGCTGGCTGATGCTCGGCGGTGTCGGCGCGGCGCTGGCAGCGGCCGCTGCTGCGGCCATCGTGATCCGCGCCAAAGGCAAGGGCGGCACCGAAGTGGCTGCCGAGGCCTGGCACGGCAACGTGGCCAAGCTCGCGGGCACCGGGCTCTCCGTATGCGCGCCGGACGGCAAGAGCTGCGCAACGGCAACAGATCAAGGTGCGGTCCCGGCCGGCTCGGTGCTGGTGACGGACGCACACACTCGTGCACGAGTCGCCCTGGGTGACGGCACCGAGCTCTCACTGGACCGTGGCACGCGGCTCTCGCTCGGTAGCGAGCAAGGACGCCGGGCCAAGCTCGAGAGCGGCACGGTCGTGCTCGACGTCGCACACATCGAGGGCAAGACCGCACGCATCGACCTGCCCAAGGGTCACGTGGAGGTGCTCGGCACCAAGTTCTCGCTCACCGCCGCAGACGACAGCGCCAGCGTGAACGTCAGCCGCGGAAGCGTGAAGCTCGCCGATGCCGAGGGCCGCGAGGTCACGGTCCGGGCCGGCGAGCAGGGGCGTTCGTATGCGGGCATGCCACCCTTCGTCGGCGCGTCGAACTCACTCGGTGAGAGCATCGCGTGGAGTGAAGCGAACATCGCCGAGGACGACCGCGAGGAGGTCGCGGCGCGAGGCTTGGGCGAGCTCAAGGCCAAGAAACCGGGCGACAAGACCGAGCGCGACAACGCGGTTCAGCTGACTGCGCACGGGGTCAAGGTCCGCATTGCGGGCGCCATGGCTCGGACCGAGGTCGACGAGACGTTCACCAACAACACGGACGAGGTGCTCGAGGGGATTTACCGCTTCCCGGTGCCGCCGGACGCGAAGATCGAGCGGCTCGCGCTCGAGGTGGACGGCAAGCTCGAGGAGGGCGCGTTCGTCGATCGCGACCGCGCCGCCGCGATCTGGCGCGGAGCCATCGTCAACGCAGCGCCCCAGCTCCGCCAGCAGGTGCGGGAAGAGATCGTCTGGGTTTTCGGACCCTGGCGCGACCCGGCGCTGCTCGAGTGGCAGCGCGGCGGGCGCTTCGAGCTGCGGGTCTATCCTATCCCGAAGCGGGGCTCGCGGCGGGTGATCTTGGCCTATACCCAGACCATCAAGCCGACCGGTGGGGTGCGCCGGTACAGCTATCCGATGGCCCACGATCCGAGCGGCTCGACCAAGGTCGGGCGCTTCGACGTGGACGTGCAGGTGCGAGGCAACGACGAGGCCTTCGGTGTTCGCTCACAGGGCTACGAGCTGACCAAGAGCAAGGCGAACGGGGCGGACCAGCTCACGATGAACGCGTCGAGCTTCTCTCCGAGCGGCGACCTGACGGTGGAGTACGCGTTGCCGGATCGCGACGCGGAGCTGACTGCGTGGGCCTACAAACCAAGCGGCGACGAGGCCGCCAAGCTGCGGGCGAAGGCCGAGGTAAAACCGCTGCCCACAGCCGCGGGCAAGACGGCTGGCGACGCGAACAAAGACGAGGCGCCCCCCGTGGCGGCCAAGCTCGGCGAAGACGCCCCGTACGTGGCCGTCGCGCTGCGCCCGAAGCTGCCGCGCACTCGTGAGGACGTGCAACGCAGCTTTGCCATCGTGATCGACTCGAGCCGCTCGATGTTCGGCGAGAACTACAAACGCGCGGTCAACGTGGCAACGAAGTTCGTGCGTGAGCTCGATCGGCAGGACAGCTTCACGCTCCTGGCTTGCGATACCGACTGCCGTGTGATGCCGGGCGGCATGCAGATCCCGAGCGGTCAGGCGGCGCTCGAAGCGCGGCATTTCCTCGAGGGCATCGTGCCCGAGGGCGCCAGCGATCCCACCGTGGCGGTGCGAGCAGCTCGCTCCGCCGCCAGCTCGAGCAGCGGCAAGGATCTCCGCGTCGTCTACATCGGCGACGGCGCGCCGACCTCCGGCGCCATCCGCCCGGCCTACGTGACCCGCGCCATCGAAGATGCGATGCCCGCCGGCAGCGGCACGGTGACGGCCATCGCCATTGGCGCCGACTCGGACTCGGACACGCTCGCCGCCATGGCCCGTGGCGGAGGCGGCGTGATGTTGCCGTTCGTCCCCGGCGAGACCACCGCCGAGGCGGTGTTCGCCGCGCTCGGAGCCACCTACGGCTCCACCCTCAGAGACGTGACGGTGGAGCTCCCGAGCGGGCTCACGGAGGTCGCGCCGCGCAAGGTCGACACCATCGTGGCCGGCGGGGAACAGCTGCTGGTGGCGCGCATGGACAAGTCCAACGTCGAAGGCACGGTCGTGGTCCGCGGCAAGCTCGGCAAAGAGGGCTTCGAGCAGCGCTACCCGATCCGCATCGTCGCCAGCGAGGCCAAGGGCAACGCCTTCGTGCCGCGCCTGTTCGCCGCGACGCGCATCACCGATCTGGAGCGTGAGACCGGCGCGGAGGCCAAGAAGGAGGCGATTCGACTGTCGAGTGCCTTCGACGTGGCCAGCCGCTTCACTTCACTCCTGGTCTTGGAGAGCGAAGCCATGTTCAAGGCCTTCGGCCTCGACAACACCCGGACTCTGCACCAGTGGACGGGGGAAGATGCAGCCGACGCCACCACGGCCAAGGGCGCCGTGGCTCTCGCAGAGGACGACGCCGATGGTCTGAGTGACAAAGAAGGCTCTGGTCCGCTCAGCGGCTCAATGCGCCAGAAGTCGATGGACTTCGGCGCTGACGAGGCGCCCGCCGGCGGCGGATTCGGCATGGGCTCGAGCGGCGCAACCGCCTCGCCCGCCAAACCCATGGCCAAATCGCCCATGCCATCGTCGGCACCCCCCGCCATCGCGGCGGAGCCCAATCCGTTCGCCGAAGAGAAAGCGAAGAAGGACACGACCCGCGCGGACCCGCGCTCCATGCGCCGGCCGCCCTCGCCGCCCTGGAACCGCGGTCGCCGCATGATCCCCATGCGCCGCATCTGGGAGCGCAAGGGCAGCGTGCTCGAAGGCCGCGTCACGGCCAAGGCCGCGACCCCCAGCGCGATTGGTCTGGCCGAACGTGACGTGCAAGCCAACACCAACCACCGCGGTGCGCTCCGCAAGCTGTTCACGCTCTACGCCATCGCGGGGGACATGGAGCAAGCGCGTTCGCTCTCGGAACGCTGGAGCGAGAAAGAACCGCTGGACCCCGAGGCGCTGACCGCGCGCGCCGATGTGGCGGCCCGCGCCGGGGATCGTGAGAACGCGATCCGCATCCTGGGCAGTGTGGTCGACGTGCGGCCGGACGACATCGCCTCGCAGAAACGACTGGCGCGACTGCACCGCTGGGCAGGTCGTCCGGCAGTCGGCTGTCGCCACTCCCTCGCCCTGGCTCAGCTTCGCTCCAGCGACGCCAGCCTGCTCGCCGAGGCTGCCAGCTGTGGACGCCGAACCGGCGAAGCTCGACTGACGGACGAGATGCTGGGCGCTGCGGAGGACCGCATCCGCAAGGCCGCCGAGGCGCTGATCAGCAAGTTCGACAACCAGAAAGACGACCTGTTGGGCGACCTCCGCCTGGAGGCGAGCTGGCCCGGCGGCGACTCCGACGTCGACATCGCGCTGATCGATCCAGACGGCAATCGCATCTCGTGGCTGGGCGCGCCCACCAAGGCCTTGATTACTGCATCCGACGTGGCGAGCAGCCAACGCGAAGGCCTGGCGCTGCGCGGCGCGAAGCCTGGCGAGTATGTGATCGAGGTCGTGCGCGGCTCCGGCTCGGCCCCGGTGCGCGGAGAGATCATCGTGACCGTCGCTGGTGCCAAGCGGACCGTGCCCTTCTTCTTGACCGGCACACGTGAGACCGTAGGCATCGCCAAGATCGCGATGGAGAGTCGCCTGGTCCCGGCAAACACCGGCTGGGGCGGCGGCTGGGAATGACAAAGAAGAGGAACAGTATGCGAGCACGGCACCTCCTGGGTTGTTTGGGTCTCTTTTTGGTCGCCTGCGCCAGTGGGCGCAGAGACGCCGCGGTGGCGGAGGGTCCGCGCGGCAACAAAGCCGGTGGCAACGTCATCGCCACCGGTGAACCGGAGGAAGGCGGCGACGAACCCGAGTGGGGCATTCTGGGCGGCGCCGATCCCGGCTACCCCGCGGTGGTGCAGAAGGTCGTCGGCGTGGTGAACGACCAGGACGTGCGTGCGATGGTCACGCGTCGCGGCCTGGATCTGCTCAACGTGATGTGGGAGGACACCGGCCGCGCGGAGGGTTCCTCCCTCGGGCCCAACATCTCCGATCTCACGCTGCAGGTCCGCTACAAGGAGTCCCGAGACTCCGGGGAGCAGTCCGCGCTCATGCCGGTGATCCGCTTCCCGAACTTCAGCGATCGTACGGGGGACGTGCCCGCCGACAAGTTCTTCGTGCGGGTCGGTAACCACCGGAACAAGAAGAAGCTCGACACGGTTCCGCTCACCGACGTGCTCCGAGACATCAAGAAATTCTCGGCGAAACCCTGGACCATCCGCGGCAGCGGCAACCTGCTGGCGCCCAAGGACAGCCACTTCCTGGTCAGTGCGCAGGCGGTGTTCCTACCGATCCCGAAGCAGGGAAAGGCCGAGTTCAACCCCGCGCTCTTCAACTACCAATCGGCACCTGGCTCCCCGGCCGTGCTCACGCTGTTGGTAACTCGCCAGGGCACGAGCATGAAGGTGATCGAAAATCGCCCCGAAGAGTCCGCCTCCCAGGGCATGGGGCAAGAGCTCTACTTCAACAACGAAGGCATGCGCTCCGCCTTCACCGCCGAGCGCAAGAGCGACGTCGCCAGGCGCATCAAGGACCAAGGCGGGCCGAAGACTCAAGACGATCGCACCGCCCTGCAACGCGGCGCCGACGTGTTGTTCCTGATCCAGGTGCCGCTCAAACACGCAAATCGTGGCCGCCTGGGTGGCGTCATGCAGGAGGAGGGCGACGCCGAGATGGCTCCCATGGCCGCGGGCGGCATGGCCGCCCCGGCAAAAGCCCCTTCCCCCGTGGCCGCGGACAAGAAGGAGAAGAGCGACGTCGAGCAGGCGGTGCTCGGTCACGGCAAGGCCCGTGGTCCCTACGAAGAGGGCGGCAACCTCCTGATCGAGCGGGATCCCAAGTTCCCGATCCGCATCACGGTTCAGTTCTACAAGGCGACCAGCAACGGCGTGGTCGACGAGCACGACCTCGACGCCATCGCCAAGAGCATTGGCAGTGTGTACGAACACGCCGAGTTCGTCGGCTCGTTGGTGCTGCCCGAAGGCGACCGCCGCCGCCCCACATCGTGGCAGAAGATCCCGCGAGAGTGGTTCCCCTGGTGAGCTGACGCCGGCGCCGCGAGCACGGGTCGCGCAGCACGTTTGCCTCGCACACTTCTACGGGACCGGCCCCGCAGCGGCGTCGGCCGACTCACTCGGCACCCCAGCCGCGTCGGCCGCCTGGACTGCGGGCGCCGCGGCGTCGGGGCCCGGCCGCGACTTTCGGGCGCGCGAGAACGCCAGGCAGCCCGCTGGCTCACCGAGCTTGCAGGCCATGCCGTAGATCTGCACGGCCAGCTGGGGGTCGGGGTCGGTGCCGAAGCCGTGCTCGGCTCGGTTTGCGACATCCATGCAAGCGCGGCCGATCCCAGCCTTGCAATCGCCGAGCACTGGCTTCAGCGCGGCGCGGTAGTGAGCGTTGGACGCTTCGCGGTCCACGGGCACACCGACGCCGTACCGCAGCAGGTAGCCCGCACGATCACAGGCGAGGCCAGCCGGCGCCTCCGTGCACTTGGCCACACACTGAGCCAGCGGGGAACACGGCGGTGGCTCGCGCCCCGTCGAGCCCGGCACGCGAAACTCGTTTCGCTCGTAGCTCGCCGTCTCCGGCACACAAGTCCCCTTCCTGATCTGACTGACCTTGCACCGGACGCGGGCGCTGTCGTCGTAATGCGCGCGCAGCTCCTCGAGCTCCCAGCGGGGCAAGGCAGTCTGCTCGCTCGGCGTGAGGAATGGCTTCCCGAGCGTGTGGTGGCGAACCGTGACCCAGAGCAGGTCGGGATCCCCGTCGTTCGGCTTGGCGTCGAGCCCTGCGAACGAGCACTCGCCGTCGTAGCTCTCGTACTCACAAGCACCCCCCATCACCGGTCCGGCGGCGTTACACGCCGCCAGGCAGACCAGCGCCCCGAGATGAGTGGCCAGAAAGGCACGACGCACGTCGGTCAGGCTAGCCGAATTTCGTTCTATCGGCTCGAAAGACGCTCTAATCTCCCCCTCCCCTTGTCCCTCAGCAGCGCGGCCATCTCGCTCGGCGTCATCACCGGAGTGCTCGTCGCCGCCGGCGCAGTGGAGCGCATCGTTCACCGGCGTAATCTGGCGAAGATCCCGGTGCGCATCCACGTGAATGGAACGCGTGGGAAATCGAGTGTCACCCGCCTGATCGCCGGCGCACTGCGCGCGCACGGCACCGTGACCTGCGCCAAGACCACCGGAACGCTGGCCCGGTTCATCCTGCCCGACGGGCGTGAGCTGCCGATCTTTCGCCCTTCCGGGGCCAACGTGATCGAGCAACGACGAATCGTCTCGGTCGCAGCAGCCCACGAGGCTCGAGCCCTGGTCATCGAGTGTATGGCGCTGCAGCCGGAGTTGCAGTCGCTGTCCGAGCTCGAGCTGGTGCGGGCCACACACGGTGTCATCACCAACGCCCGACCCGATCACCTCGACGTGATGGGCCCGACCGACGCCGACGTCGCCCGCGCGCTCGCCTCCATGATCCCGGTGAAGGGCAAGCTCTTCACCGCCGAGCAGCTCCAGCTCGAAGTTCTGTCCGACGCTTGCGAAGACCGCGGCACGGAGCTCGTCACCGTGGGCCCCGACGAGACGAATCGCGTCACCGACGACGAGCTCGCGGGGTTCAGCTACACCGAGCACCGAGAGAACGTCGCCCTCGCGCTGGCCGTCTGCGAAGACCTCGGTGTCGAGCGTGGTGTCGCCCTGTCCGGGATGCAGAGCGCCGAGCCCGACCCCGGCGCGCTACGGGAGTTCAGCCTGGATTTCTTCGGGCGGCGCATCGTGTTCGTGAACGGGTTCGCCGCCAACGACCCGGTCTCGACCGAACAACTCTGGCGCCAGGCCATCGAGAGGCACCCCGAGCTCCGCTCGAAGATCGCGATCTTCAACTGCCGCGAGGACCGGCCCGACCGCTCACTTCAGCTCGGGGCGGCGCTGCCCGGGTGGTCCCCACCGGACGCCGTCGTTGCCATGGGCACTGGCACCTACCTGTTCGCCCGGGCCGTCGTGAAGCACGGCCTCGACCCTGCCAAGCTGGAGATCATCGAAGAGGCGGGGGAAGAGGAGATCTTCGAGCGCGTTGTGGGGCTCGTCGATGAATCGGCGCTGGTGTTCGGCATGGGCAACATCGGCGGGCAGGGGCTGCCGCTGACACGCTACTTCTCCAATCGCGCCCACCCGAAGCGCAGCCGAAAAGGGACCCGCGCCGCATGATGGAGCTGCTCCCCATATCCGTCGGCATCGGCTTGGCCATCAGCCTGCTGTTCACCGAGATGTTCGGAATCGCCGCCGGTGGCATGATCGTCCCAGGCTACATCGCCCTGCACCTGACCCAGCCCGTGGACGTCCTGCTCACGGTTGGAGCGGGCTTCGTGACCTGGGCCATCGTGCACACCCTCTCGTCCTTCACCATCATCTACGGTCGGCGGCGGACGGTCCTGATGATCCTGATCGGCTACCTGGTCGGCATGTTGCTCCGCTGGTCCAGCGCGGCCTTCGGCAACTCTGGCGTCGAGCTCTCGGTGATCGGCTTCATCATCCCGGGGCTGATCGCCATCTGGCTCGATCGGCAGGGTGTGATCGAGACCGTCGCGGCCATGCTCACCGCCTCGGTCGTCGTGCGACTGATCCTGATCTTGGCCGTCGGTGCGGAGCTTCACGGATGAAGCGCGTCTACTGGCGTCCCCAGCGGATCTCGCGCTCCGCCATGCTGCTGATCGCGATGTTGGCCGCGGCCACGCTGGTCGCCGTGGAAAAATTCCCGGTGTCCCGCCGGCAGCGCAACTACAGCGAGAAATTGGCCGCTTCCCGCCTGGCTCTGGAGGCGTTCAACGCCATCAAGTCCGAGAAGATCAACCGCGGCATCGGCATGGATCCCGAGGCCGACCCATTCCAGACGGGGCTCATCGGGCGCTCCGTCACGCCGGTCACCTCGAACACCGGGTATCTGTCCGCCAAACGCATGAGCGTCAACCCCAACTTCGCCGCACTGGTGGTGCACTGGTTGATCCGCGCCGGCGTGGAGAAGAACGACGTCGTGGCGGTGGGCGGATCGGGCTCCTTTCCTGCGCTCTGCATCGCAGCGTTCGCGGCGGTGCAGACCCTCGAGCTCACCCCGATCGTGATCTCGAGCGCGTCGGCTTCGGAGTGGGGCGCAAACGACCCGAACTTCATGTGGCTCGACATGGAAAAGGCGCTGTACGACCGGCGTGTATTTTCCTTCCGCTCGCTGGCGGCCTCCCGCGGTGGCATCGAAGACTACGGGTTCGGCATGTCGCAGGAGGGCCGGAACCTGCTCGACGAAGCCATCAAACGCGCGGAGATAGACAAGATCGACGCCAAGAATCTGGCGGACGGGATCGATCAACGTATGCAGCTCTTCGACGCCAAGGCTGGCGGCAAGCCGATCAAGGCGTACGTGAACGTCGGAGGTGGAACGGCCTCTGTCGGCACTCATGTCGGCAAGAAGCAGTTCAAGCCGGGTTTGAACATGGAGCCGCCGGGGGGCGCCCAGCTGGCGGACTCGGTGATGCTACGGTTTGCAGAACGAGGTGTTCCCGTCGTCCATCTGACGAGTCTGGAGGCGCTCGCGAAACAGTACGGGTTCCCGACCGAGGCCCGCGGCCTGCCACGCGTCGGCGAAGGCAAGGTGTTCGTCCGCGAGGAGTACAACCGCTGGATTGCCGGCGTCGGCCTGGTCGCGATCCTCGCCGCGATGCTGGCCTTCATCCGTTTGGACGTAGGGGCCCGCATCTTGCAGGGTGCCATCCGGCGCAAGGATCGCGCCCGGCAACCCCAACAGATGGTCTAGCCGGCAGCGAGCCGGCGAAATGACCCGAGTTTCCCGGCTGGCGCGCCCTCGGCAGGGCGTGTTAGCAAACGCGGCTCATGCTCGGATCCGCGACCTGGCTCGACTGGGCAATCTTCGCCGCCGCAGTGGTCGCGACGATGCTGCTCGACCGCATGCTGGTCGGGAAGTCTTCGAACGCCATCTCGTTTCGCGAAGCGAGTGTGCGCAGCGTCGTGACCATCAGCGCCGCCTTGTTGTTCGCCGGCGTCATCCACTTTCGCATGGGCCTGGACAAGTCGGTGACCTACCTGGTCGCCTACCTGGTCGAGGAGTCACTCTCCGTCGATAACCTGTTCGTGTTCCTGGTCATCTTCTCCTATTTCGGAGTTCGCGAACGACATCAGCAGCGCATCCTGTTTTGGGGCATCGTCGGTGCCGTCGTCATGCGCGCCGTGTTCATCCTGGCGGGCAGCGTGCTGCTCCACCGTTTCGAGTGGATGATGTACGTATTCGGCGGCTTCCTGGTCCTCACTGGGATCCGACTGGCGTTCAAGAAGGAGGGCGAGAGCGTCGATCCGGAGTCGAACCTCGCGCTCCGCTTCGCGCGCAAGTACCTCCGGACCACGGACCAGCTCGATGGCGACAAGTTCTTCATCGTCAAAGGTGGACTCCGCTACGCCACCCCGCTGTTCTTGGTGCTGCTGGTGATCGAGTTCACTGACGTGCTGTTCGCCGTCGATTCCGTGCCCGCGGTGCTCGCCGTGTCCAATGACGTGTTCATCGTCTACACCTCCAACATTTTCGCGATTCTCGGCCTGCGCTCCCTGTATTTCATGCTTGCCGGCATGATGAGCCGGTTCCATTACCTGGACCTCGGCCTCGCGATCATCCTGACGTTCATCGGCGCCAAGATGCTCGCCTCGCACGTGATCAAGATCCCCAATCTCGCGAGCCTCGGCGTCATCGCCGGTGTGCTCACGGCGTCGATCGTATTGTCGATCTTGAAACCACCCAAGACGCCGCCGGAGTCGGCAAGGCCCAGCCAGGGCCCACCCAGCGGGGCGACGTGAGCGCACCCCGCGCCCGGCTGGACACGCGCGCGAGCGGCGTGCTGCTACACCCGACGTCGCTGCCGGGGCCGCACGGCGCCGGCGATCTGGGGCCCCAAGCGCGGGCGTTCGTCGACTATCTGGCAGCGGCGGGCCAGTCCTGGTGGCAAATGCTGCCGGTGGTGCCGCCCGGTTTCTCCGGCTCACCCTACGACAGTCCATCGGCCTTTGCAGGCAGCCCCTGGCTCGTCAGCCTGGTGGATCTCGCGGCCGACGGACTGCTCGACGCGGCGGAGCTCGCGTTCGATTCCGAGGCCGGTTCTTCTCCACGAACCTCCCGCGAGTTTCGCGAAGCGCGCTTGCGTCGAGCTCACGCCCGCGCTCGGGCTCACCCGCCCGCTGGCGATCGTGACGAGCTCGACGAGCTGAGACGGACCAGCAGCTGGCTCGCCGACTGGACGCTGTTCTCGGCGCTCAAATCCCGACACTCTGGCTCCTTCGTCGACTGGCCGGACGCGCTCAGGCGCCGTGACCCATCCGCCCTCGGGCGCGCCCGTCACGAGCTCAGCGACGAGATCTCGTTCCACGAGCACGTGCAGCTGTGGTTCCGTCGGCAGTGGCAGCGACTCAAGACCTACGCCCAGAGTCGCAACATCGCACTGCTCGGCGACGTGCCCATGTTCGTCGCCCACGACAGCGCTGACGTGTGGAGTCAACAGGCCGCGCTCTTTCTGGACGAGAGCGGCCGCTCGACAGTCGTCGCCGGTGTGCCGCCGGACGCATTCAGTGCGACGGGGCAGCTCTGGGGCAACCCGCTCTACCGCTGGGACTACCTGCAAGCCCGCGGCTTCGACTGGTGGCTGGCCCGCCTCGGCCTCAGCCTCGAGCGCTTCGATGCCGTTCGGCTCGATCACTTCATCGCGTTCCGACGCTACTGGGAGATCCAGGCGGGAGCCGCGGACGCCCGAGTCGGTCGTTTCGTACAGGTGCCCGGTGAAGCCCTGTTCGAGGCGGCGCGCCAAGCCTTCGGCGGACTGCCGTTCGTCGCGGAAGATCTCGGCATCGTGACCCCGGAGGTCCACGCGCTCCGCGAGCGTTTCGGACTGCCCGGAATGCGCGTTTTGCAGTTCGCCTTCGGCTCCGACGAAGCGAACGACTTTCGGCCTCACCGTTACGACCGAAACACCGTCGTCTACACCGGGACCCACGACAACGACACGAGCGTCGGGTGGTTCTCCGCGGCTCCCGCCGCCGAACGCGATCGCACCCGGGCGTACCTGGGCTCACCCGACGGTGACATTCACTGGGAGCTGATCCGAGCTGCCCTCGCTTCGGTGGCCAACCTCGCGATCTTTCCACTGCAAGATGCCCTGGGACTCGGCAGCGAGGCGCGCATGAACACACCCGGCACGGTCGACGGCAACTGGGGCTTCCGAGTCTCCGCTGCTCTGCTCACCCCCGCACTGGCGGCTCGCCTCCGCAGCCTGTGCGGATTGTATGAGCGCACACCCCGCTGGCACGAAGGCAACCCCGCCGCGTTCGTCAAAGCTTGAGCGTCAGCTCATTCGTCGAGCTTCAAGAACTCGAGCGCCAACCGGTCGGCCGTCTCTTCGTGGGACTTGAACCAGGCCTCGAGCAGCTCGCACAAGACTCCCATCAACTCGGTCTCGCGCCGTTCACACTCGGCCCGGAGCGCCGTGAGGCGCCGCAGAAACGAACCGTGCTGGTTGCGATGTTGCTCGAACGCGGGGTACTTCCCGCGCTCCATCAAGAGCTCTTCGTGTTCGAAATGCTCGGCCACGTCTTGAACCAGCCGGTCCAGGAGCCGCGCGAGCTCTTCCCACTGCTCGCCCGCGGCGTGCGCGTGCCGGAGTCGGTGAATGCTGGCCGAGAGGTGGCCGTGCTGGGCTGAGACCCCGTCCGGCAGGGTCGGGATGCGCTGACGCGGCTGGTCCACCCGCAGATACTTGGAGAAACGCAACGTAACGTCAACTTCCCCGAGACAAAGCCGGCGGAGTCCCGGTCGCCGCAGTCTGCAAACCTTGCAGCTCCCGAGCCCGCTCGGAAAAACCCCGCTTGACACGACAAAACCCTGCTGAAACCGTGGCTCCCATGAACGACCTCGACCGGCAGCTGCGGGCCCGCATCGACGCCTTTGTCGCCGACATCGGCGAGCTGGTCCGGCGGGCCGCGCTCGATGCGGTCAGCGAGGCCCTGGGCGGCGCCCGGACCCGACAGCCCGCAACGACTCGCCCGAAGGCGGGCGGAAAGCGCCGCGGACGCGGAGCCAAACGCTCGGCCTCCGAGCTCGAGACCCTCAGCGCGGCGATCGCTCGCCGGGTCGCAGAACATCCGGGTGAGGGCGCACGCGAGATCGCCGCAGCGCTCGAGCTGACGTCGAAAGACCTCGTGCTCCCGATGAAGAAGTTGGTCGAGACCGGGGTCTTGACGACGAAGGGCCAGAAGCGAGCGACCAAATATTTCCGCGGCAAGCGCTGACGGAGACAATGGCGTGGGTCTGACTCTGCGCGAGCTCAGTCCTCTTCGCGGTCGAACGGCGGATTCGACTCCCCGACCAGCTCGAGCACGGCACGCCGCTTCGACGGGGGAGACTCGGATGAGCCGCGTCGAACCAGCGGGAGCGCCGTCTCGCTGATCGCTTCTCTTTCCACGGGCGCACGCTTGACCAGCGGCAGCGGCAGGCTCTTCTTGCGCTCGCGTGCAGTGCCGATCGCGGTCGCGTGACGGGCCGGCGGCGGCAGAAAGCGCACGAGCTCGCGACGCAGCTCGAAGGCGCTGGGCGGCCGCTGGGTTGGTTCCTTCGACAAGCAGCGGCGGATCAGGGCTTCGATGGCCGCGGGAAGCGTGCGATCGTAGGCCTTGAGCGGCATGGGGGGCCGCTGCAAGACGTTGGTCATGATTTCCGCGTCGGTTCTGCCTTGAAACGGCCGGCGCCCCGTCAAGAGCTCGTACAGGATTGCCCCAACGGCATACACATCAGTCCGCTCGTCGATGGGCCGACCGAGGATCTGCTCGGGCGCCATGTAGCTCGGCGTACCAAAGACCCTCCCGCCGCTCTCCGTGTTCGCCGACGACACCCGGCAGGCAATGCCGAAGTCGAGGACCTTCACGACCGGTTTGTCCGGCTCCGGATGCACGACCATGATGTTGGCGGGTTTCAGGTCGCGGTGCACGATGCCGTGTCCATGAGCCGCCTCGAGCGCGGCCAGAACCTGGCACACGAGCTCGCAGGCGTACTCGAAACCCACCGCTCCACGCGACGCCACCGTGCTCTCGAGTGTCTCGCCATCGCACAGCTCCATGACGAAGAACGGAACGGCCTCCTGAGTGGCCCCGATGTCGTAGATGGCGACGACGTGGTGGTGGGCAATGGCCGCGGCCGAGCGGGCCTCCACGGCAAATCGTTCGACCGCTTCGGAATCGCTCGCCAGCTCGGTCCGGAGCAGCTTCACCGCCACCCGACCGAAGAGCGCGCTGTCCGCAGCCCATACGATGCCGACGCCGCCCTCCCCCAGGGCGCGGCGGAGCGTGTAACGCCCACCCACGACGTCGCCTCCTCGAAACGGCACGACCGGAGTCTAAATCACGGAGCGTGGTCCGTGTACGAATCATGCGGAACGACCGGCAGATGTCCCGCGCCGTGGTCGCCCGAGTCCCACACATGCCCGGTTTGCCGGCGAACGGCGCGCGGATCCGGCGGCTCGCGACCCGTGCAGTCGCTGACGGCGAGCCCGACCTGGACTACGCTCTCCGACGTGAGGCGTCGAGCGCCCAACGTCGTGGGGAGTCCAACTTGAATCGACGCGCCCCCGCCCTCGTCGAACTCCCGATGCGGCGTCGTGCCGCGCTTCTCTTGGCGCTCATCGCAGCGGTATCACCGCTCCCCGCCCGTGCGCAGGCAGCAGCACCCGCACCGGCGCTGCCCGAACCTGCGGAGGAGCAACCGCCCGGCGCGGTCCGCGAGGGTGACGCGCCGGACACCTGGGGAACAACGGCCACTCCGTCGCCGCCAGCGCCGATCGAACTTCCACCTCCTGAGCCTCGCGGTCAGGCCCGAGCAGCCGAGCCGCGCGGCGGTCTCGAGGTGGAGGGCGGCGGGGCAGCAGAGGCGCGCGTACGCTACACGCTCGAAGCCATCGAAGTGCGCGGCAACCGCCGCACGCGTTCGCGCGTCGTAATGCGCTATGTGCCGTTCAAACCCGGCGACGTGATCGACGTCGACGACAGCGAGGTCGAGCTCACGCGCTACCGCCTGCTTGGCACGGGTTTTTTCCGCGACGTGCAGTTCTCCCTGCGGAAAGGTTCAGCGCGCGGTCAAGTCGTCCTGGTCATCGACGTGCAAGAGCGTAACACCATCATCGTCAACGATCTGTGGATGGGGCTGAGCGCAGATGCGGACAAACGCGGCAACGCGCGCCCGCTCACCGCGTACGCCGGGCTCGACGTCGCAGAGACGAACCTCGCAGGCACGGGCATCACGCTCGGCGCCGCTGTGGGGCTGGCGCAGGAACAACTCGCCCTGCGGGTGCGCTTCCTCGACCCGGCATTCCTGGGCGGCCGGTGGATGACCAGCGGCATGCTGCTTTTCAATGACGCCAAGGACTATTTCGGCAACGCCGACGTGCTCTGGGACGATCCGTTGCAGCTGAATCAGGTGCCGGACTACGCGGTGGTCCGCTACAAACGCTTCGGCGGCATGCTGGGGGTCGGGCGCGACCTGTCGGTGTCCACACAGCTCTGGCTCAACTATCGGCTGGAGTCCGTCGACGCGACTTTGCCGCGCGCCGCCTCCCACATTCGCGGTCTCGACCGCGAGCCGATCCTGTTCGACATCCTGCCGGGACGCAGTGTGCTGTCCACCGCGCGAGCCACCCTGCAGCACGACACGCGCGACCACCCGTTCTTGCCCACCCGTGGCTGGCTGGCCAACGTGACCGGCGAAGTCGGCCTGACCCCGCTCGGCAGCGACTACGCCTATCAGAAGCTCGCAGTCGCTGCCTCCCGCTGGTGGGAGCTGCCGTGGAAAAAACACGTGCTTCGCCTGGAGCTTTTCGGCGGTGCGATCTCCGGCGAAGCCCCCTTCTTCGAGCAGTACTACGTGGGCGACTACAGCGATTTTCTGCCCGGGCGTGTCTTGGGCATGAACGTCGACCGCCGCCCGCCCCCCAACTTCCTGGACACTTCGATCCTCGAGGTCCGCTACGGCACCTACGCCGCCAAGATCGGTGGTGAGTATCGGATCCCGCTCTATCGCGGCCAGCGAGCCGTCTACGGCATCGACTTCTTCGGCAGCGCCGGCGTCTACGGTGTCGCGCATGATCGCGACTTCTCCGACCCGCCCCGCGGCTACTCGCGCTGGCAGCTGATCCCCATCGACCTGACGGCCAACCTCGGCTTCCGGATGGACACCTCCGCGGGTGGTTTTGCGTTCGCCTTCTCCAACGTGCTCGGCTTCGTGCCGGTCCGCAACGAGGGGAATCGGTGACCCCGCTCGGCCGGCGACCCCTCCGGCACCGACTGGCGTTTGCGGCGCTCCTTGCCGGCTCGACCCTCTCGATGGCAAACCGGGCGGCAGCCCAGGAGAAGAAGGACCCACTGCGCGACGCGCGCCTCAACTGGAACTATCAGAAGACCCAGCTCTACATCGACGTTTCGTTTCGCGACGTCGTCGACGCCGAGATCCGAAAAAAACTGAGCCGAGGCTTGCCAACCACCATCGTGCTCACGGGGACCGTGTACCAAGTGGGCAAAAAGGAGCTCGTCTCGACCACCGCGCAGACCTGCAAGATCACCTGGCACGTCTGGGACGAGGTGTATCTGGTCGAGACCACGCGGCCGGGCGGCAGCGGACAGAGCGCCGCGCTGACCGTCGACGGTGTGATTCGCCGCTGCGCCGAGGCGCGTCGCCTGCCCATCGGCACGAGCGACCAGGTCGACGTTGGCAGGGCGGTCTACGTGACAGCGAAGATCCAGGTCAACCCGGTCAGCCCCGAGGTCTTGAACAAGATCAAACGCTGGGTCAGCCGTCCGACGGGCACCGGCACTGCGGCACCGGGTGATGCGCTCTTCAGCACCTTCACGGGTCTTTTTCTGCAACGCATTGGTGACGCCGAGCGCGAGCTGAAATTCACGACCAAGTCGAGCGTGCCCACGGTCGACAAACCGCCACCTCCCAAGGACAAGAAGTGAGCAAACCGCCGGGTTTTCTGCTGGCCCTGGACCTGAGCGGCAAACGCTGCCTGGTGCTCGGCTCGAGCGACGAAGCGGCACGCCGAGCGGAGAACCTGGCGCTCTCGGGCGCGGTGGTTGTGGCGATTGCTTCCGAACCCTGCGCGGCGCTCGAGCTCATGGCAAAGAGCCCGGGGATCACGCTCGAGCGGCGGGCGTTCAGCGACGCCGACCTCGACTCGGTTTGGCTCGTCGTGCTCGCTGACCGGGACGCCGAGCTCGCGGGCAGTCTCGGTGCCGTCTGCGCCCGGCGCCGCATCTTGTTCTGCGCCATCGACCAGCCCGGGCAGAACTCCTACGACCACGTCGCAGTCGCCCGGGCGGGCTCGATCACGCTGGCGGTCAGCTCATCGGGCACCGCACCCGCGCTGGCAAAACGCCTGCGCGACGAGCTCTCGCGCGTGGCAAGCGCAGCAGGGCTCGCGGAGTTCGCCGACACGCTGGCCAAGCTGCGGGAGAGCACGCCGCGGGAGCAGCGCAAGGCAGTCCTGACCGAGGCGGCGGCTCGTCTCTCGATCACGAACATGCAGATAGCGGGGCGGCCGCCCGATGAACCCGACGGGTGAGAGCCGGGCGCGAAGCGACCGGAGCTCGCTCGCGGCTCAGAGCAACGTGTAGACCAGGCTCACCGCGGTGACCGTGTCGAGCTCCTTCACCCCGGGCAGCGGGGCGTGGTCGTACTTCAGGCTGAAAGTCGTCGCGAGTGAGAAGTCTCCACCAATGGCCGAGCTCAGGCCGACGTCCCAGTTCAGGCGCCAGCGCTCGGTCTCTGGCAGGCCTTGCAGGTATTCGAGGCCGGTATTGAACTTCACATGTTCATTCAGGCTGTTGCTGTAGCCGGCAAAAACGCGCCCGCTGTGTTGAACATCGGTCTTGTCGACCGGCTCTCCGGCGGCGCTGGCGGCGGCGACGTTCTCGTCCCGGCGCACGTCGTACTGAAGGTCGTAGCCCACCTCGGTCCAGAGCTGATGCGTCTTCTCGTCGATGAAATAATAGGCGACGCCGGGGTCCAGGTTCAGGCGGACGTCGAGCCCTTGAAAGCGATCACGACGTGCCGAGGTCGAAAGGAACAGCGCGACCTGCTTCGAGATGAAGCGGTCGTAGCGCACCTTGCCTTGGTAGTTCTCCACCGTGGTCTCCATGTCCGCGCCAGGGTCCGCAGCGGAGCGGGAGTAGTTGACTGCTGCCGCCAGGCTCAGCTGATTCAGGCTGCGCCGCAGGCGAAACTGAGTCGCAGCGGTGGCAGCGAGCGAGCGCGAGTTGCCGGTGCTCATCAAGCCACCCGCCGACACCTTGCCCTCCGTCGTGTCCTTCGCATCGGGTGCGTCCTTGGCGGCGGCCTGAAATCCTTCAGCCGCGACGTCGGTCTTCCCGCTCGTGGCCGCCTCCGTTTTCAAGAGACCTTCGGGTTGTGCACTCGCGATCGCGGTCGACGTGAGGAGGAACAGGCTCGAGGGGATCAGGGTCTGGAGTTTCATCATGGTTCCTTTGCGCGATGTACCCCAGCAAGGGCTGTGCCACGCGCCGATGAACTGCCGGACCTACTGAGCAGCGGAGCGAATGACAATCCCGAGCCTGCGGTAGCGGCGCGATCGATGTCGCCTGTTGACTACGAACTGCAGCCTGGAACCCACTTGCTGGGGCGGATTTACTGAAATTCACCGCCCGGTCGCCTGGCATGACGCTTGCGATGCGAGGCTGCGCAATCAAATCGGAGATCTGCCCATGCATCGCTCGCTGACCGCTCTGCCCTTCACTCTCATTGCCGTGTTCACCAGCTTCGCTTCGAGCGCCCACGCCGAGGAGGCGGCACCGAACAAACCGCTCACGAACTACTTCGAGGTGGGTCTGTTCGGCGGTGTGCTGATGCCCTCGAAGAGCCACAACCTACAGGACGAGAACCTGCCGCATCAGCGCTTCAAGTCCGTGGCGCCGGAGATCGGGGGACGTCTCGCGTTTTTCCCGATCGACATGCTGGGTGCCGAGGTCGAGGGCATGGTCGCACCGACCAAGACCGCTGACGGAGAGGCTGACGGACTGTGGGCGCTGAGGCTCCACGCCATCGGTCAGCTCCCCATGAGCGGATTCACTCCGTTCGCTCTCATCGGCATGAGCCGCATGGGCGAGGGCTCTAACTCGATGGGGAGCGACAGCGACCCGACCGTTCACTTCGGCGCCGGCGTGAAGGTGCCGCTCGACCCGTTCGTCGGCCTGCGCTTCGATCTGCGCGACAACCTCACCCAGAAGAACGAGTCCTCCAAAGGTGCACAGACTCACCACCCCGAGGCGCTCGTCGGTCTGACGTTCACCTTCGACACGAAAAAGAAGGCCACCCCGAAGCCCCCCGACTCCGACAAGGACGGCCTCGAGGACAGCAAGGACCAATGCCCGAAAGAGGCGGGACCGGCACCGACCGGTTGCCCGCCGCCGGCCGACGCAGACGGCGACGGCGTTCCGGACCCGGACGACGCGTGTCCGAGCGAGGCCGGCCCGGCCAGTGACGACAAACTGAAGAACGGCTGCCCCGTCCCGAAAGATTCGGACAACGACGGCATCTTCGACATCGACGACAAGTGCCCTGCGCAGGCCGGGATCGCGCCGGACGGTTGCCCGGATCCCGATCCGGACAAGGACGGTGTGCTCGGCGAGGCCGACAAGTGCCCGACGGAACCGGAGACCACGAATGGGTACCAGGACGCCGATGGTTGTCCCGACGAGGTCCCGGAGGACGTCAAAAAGTTCACCGGAGTGATCCAGGGCATCGAGTTCGACACCGGGCTGGCGAAGATCCGCGGCAAGTCCAAGCCGGTGCTCGACGGCGCGGTCGAGGTCATGAAAAAGAACAGCGACCTTCGCATCGAGATCAGCGGCCACACCGATGACGTCGGGGACGCCACCAAGAACGCCACGCTGTCTCAGGGGCGGGCCGACGCGGTCAAGGCGTACCTGGTTGCCCAAGGCATCGATGGCGCTCGCGTCACGACGCGCGGAGCCGGCTCGGCCGAGCCCATTGCCGACAACAAGACCCCGGCCGGCAAACAGAAGAATCGCCGAATCGAGTTCAAGCTCCTGACCAAGTGAGATTAGGGCTGACTTCGGGCGGGCGGAGACTCCGGTTTACGCCCCGCCCGCCGCGGCACTATCGTGCCGGCCAATCGGAGGAGTCATGGCCGACAGAGCACCCGAAGTCGTCATTCAGGTCGAGGACGATCGAACCGGGATGAGCGAGACCACGTTGAAGCGCGCGGTGGTCGACCACCTGACCTACACCCAGTCGAAGGATCTCCGCGCCGCCACGCTGCTCGATGTCAATTTCGCGCTGGCTCACACCGTGCGAGATCGGCTGGTTCAGCGCTGGATGAAGACCCAGCGCACCTACCAGGAACAAGATCCAAAGCGCGTCTACTACCTCTCGGCGGAGTTCCTGCTCGGGCGCTTCCTCCGCAACAGCCTGATCAATCTCGGCCTGTACGAACTGGCGCAGCGCGGTCTCGGGGAATACGGCATCGATCTCGGCGCCGTGCTCGATCAAGAGCCGGACCCGGGTCTCGGCAACGGCGGCCTCGGACGACTGGCTGCGTGTTTTCTCGACTCCATGGCGACCCTGGAGCTCCCCGGCTACGGCTACGGGATCCGCTACGAGTTCGGGATCTTCCGCCAGGAGATCGCGGACGGGATCCAGATCGAACACCCGGACGACTGGCTCAAGTTCGGCAACCCCTGGGAGTTCGCGCGGCCCGAGTATGCCGTCGAGGTGCAGTTCGGTGGCCACGTCGAGACCTCCGAGGACGACCACGGTCACCTGGCGCGCTGGGTCGACGACAACCGCGTGCTGGGCATGCCGTTCGACTATCCGATCGCAGGCCACGCAAACGACACCGTGAACACCCTGCGGTTGTGGGCGGCACGGGCCTCGCAGGAGCTCGATCTCGAGGTCTTCAACGACGGCGACTACCGGCGCGCGGTGGAGGAAAAGGCCATCTCCGAGAGCATCTCGAAGGTGCTCTATCCCAAGGACGAGACGCCGGCCGGCAAGGAGCTGCGGCTGAAACAACAATACTTCTTCGTCGCTTGCTCGATTCGGGACATCTTGCGTCGCTACAAGAAGTCGCACGACACCCTGGACGAGCTCCCGAACAAGGCCGCCATTCAGCTGAACGACACCCATCCCGCGATCGCCGTCGCAGAGCTGATGCGGGTCTTGGTCGATCTCGAGCGATTGCCGTGGGAGCGCGCGTGGGACATCACCCAGCGCACGCTCGCGTACACCAACCACACCCTCTTGCCCGAAGCGCTGGAGAAATGGCCGGTCGAGCTGTTCGAGCGGGTGTTACCGCGGCACCTGCAGGTCATCTACGAAATCAACCACCGGTTCCTGCGACAAGTTCACGTGCGCTGGCCCGGGGACGACCAGAAGAAGCGCGCTCTCTCGTTGATCGAAGAAGGGCCGCCGCGACAGATCCGCATGGCGAACCTTGCGGTCGTGGGCTGTCACAGCGTCAACGGCGTCGCAAAGCTCCACAGCGAGCTCGTGCGCCGCGACCTGTTCCCCGAGTTTGTCGAGCTGTGGCCGGAGCGCTTCAACAACAAAACAAACGGAGTGACCCCCCGCCGCTGGCTCTTGGGTTGCAACCGACACCTCGCCGCCGCCATCGAGCGGCGCATCGGCCCTGGTTTCAAGACCCACCTCGACGAGCTCACGAAGCTTGCCCCGTTGGCGAGTGACGAGGACTTTCAGAACGAGCTCTACCGCATCAAACAGCAGCACAAGAAGACGCTGGCGGAGATGATCGCCAACGAGACCGGCGTCAGCCTGAACACCGACGCCCTGTTCGACGTGCAGGTCAAGCGCATCCACGAGTACAAGCGGCAGCTGATGTGCGCGCTGCACGTGATCGTGCTGTATCGGCGCCTGCGCTTCGAGAAGCGCGATATCTTCCCCCGCGCGGTGATCATCGGAGGCAAGGCGGCGCCCGGCTACGCCACCGCCAAGAAGCACATCCGGCTGATCAACGACGTGGCCTCGGTGGTCAACAACGACCCCGCGGTCGCGGGCCGCCTCGCCTGTGTGTTCGTCCCGAACTACAACGTCTCCCGCGCCGAGCGCATCATTCCGGCCGCGAACCTGTCGGAGCAGATCAGCACGGCCGGCAAGGAGGCGTCCGGTACCGGGAACATGAAGTTCCAGATGAACGGCGCGCTCACCATCGGAACCCTCGACGGGGCCAACGTCGAGATCCGCGAGCAGGTCGGGGCGGACAACTTCTTCCTGTTCGGATTGACGGCGGAACAGGTCGCGACGGTCTACGCCCGAGGCCACGACCCGCGGCCTTTCATCGCCGCCTGCGACGAGCTGCAAGGCGCGCTCGAGCTGCTCGAGAATGGCTTCTTCTCACCCGACGAGCCCGACCTGTACCGAGACGTCGCGGACTACGTGCGGCGCCGCGACCCCTACCTCATCGCCGCCGATTTCTCCGACTACCTCGCGTGCCAAGCCCGCGTCGAAGAGGACTACGCCGACCGCGCAACCTGGATGCACAAGGTCGTGCTCAACATCGCCCACTCCGGCACCTTCTCTAGCGACCGAACGATCCGGGAGTACGCAGGGGAAATCTGGGGGGTCGGGCCGGTTCACATCGAGCTCGACCCGTACGTGCCCTGACGGCGCGTCTGGTCAGGGTTCGGCCGTCGTGTTAGCGGCCGGACATGGAACCCCACCGCTTGTTCATCGGCGGAGAGCTCGTCAACGCACACGGCGGCGCGACATTCGAGACGTTCGACCCCGGCACTGCTCAGCCGCTCGCCAGCGTGGCCTCCGCGGGAGAGCGCGACATTGACGACGCCGTAGCGGCGGCGCGCAAGGCCTTCGACTCCGGAGTCTGGAGCCAGCTCGATCCGGTCGAGCGCTCCGCGCGGGTGATGGAGCTGGCGGATTTGATCCAGGCGAGCATCTCCGAGCTCGCGTTGCTCGAGGCCATGGACTCGGGTGGGTTGGTTGCCCGCACGGGCAGCGACGTGTTTCAGGGCGCACGTTTCCTTCGGGAGACCGCCCGCTACGCCGCGCACCATTTCCCTTTCAGCGAAAAGGTACCCGGCAAGAACCCATTCTTCCCCGCGAGCAACAGCGTGCGGCGCGAGCCCATCGGTGTGTGCGCGGCCATCATTCCCTGGAACTTCCCGTTCCTGATGGCGGTGTGGAAGATCGGCATGGCCCTCTGCACGGGCAACACCGTGGTCCTCAAGCCGTCGCCCGAGACGCCGCTCTCGGCGCTGCACTTGGGAAAGCTGATCCTGAAGACGCGGATCCCGGCGGGCGTCGTCAACATCATCACGGCTCCCGGGCGCGAAGCTGGCCAGCTGCTCTGCCGCCATGCCGACGTCGATCGCGTGGCGTTCACGGGCAGTACCGCCGTCGGCAAGGAAGTGCTCAAGTCCTGCGCCGACAGCCTCAAGCGGGTATCCCTCGAGCTCGGCGGCAAGAGCGCCAACATCGTGCTCGACGACGCCGATCTGGATCTCGCGGTGGACGGCGCGCTGTTCGCGACCTTCCTCCACTCGGGTCAGGTCTGTGAGTCGGGGACACGCCTGTTGTTGCCGGAGAAACTGCACGACCGCTTCCTGGAAGAGCTGGAGCGGCGGGCGAAGGCCATGCAGGTGGGCTACCAGCTCGATCCGCGCACACGCATCGGTCCGGTCGTGAACACCCGTCAGCTCGAGACCATCGAGCGCTACGTGGAGCTCGGGAAACAGAGCGGCGCGCGCCTGGTGGTGGGAGGGGAACGTGCCAAGGTCGCCGGCTTCGACGGGCACTACTTCCAGCCGACTATCTTCGCCGACGTGGACAACCAGATGGCGGTCGCCCGCGAAGAGATCTTCGGCCCGGTGCTGACCGTGCTCCGCTACCGGGACGAGGCCGAGGCCGTCCGCATCGCCAACGACTCGAGTTATGGCCTGGGCGGCGGCATCTGGAGTCGTGATCTGGGCCGCGCCGAGCGCATGGCCCGAGAGCTCCGCACCGGCACTGTGTGGATCAACGACTGGCACGTGTTCCACGATCACGCGCCGTTCGGCGGCTTCAAACAGAGCGGGATCGGTCGCGAGACCGGCCATCACGGCCTCGCGGAGTATACCGAGCTCAAACACATCCACGTGGGCGCGCAGGCCGACCCGAACGCCAAGCTGGGCCACCGGCTCCTGGTGAAGCGCCCGCGCTCCGTGTCGTTCGACTACGAACCCACGACGCGGATCGTCTCGGGCCCCGGCAGCCTCGCACGGCTGCACGCGGAGCTGACCCAGGAGGACAAATCTCGGGTGCTCGTCTTGACCGACGCGGGGGTGGTCCAGGCCGGCCTGCTCGAGCGCCTGCAGGCGGTGCTCGGTGAGCGAATCGCCGCCGTTTTCAGCGAAATACCCCAGGACTCTGGGCTCACGGTGATCGACGCCGCCGCCGCGCTCGGCCGCGAGCACCGCGTCGATGCGGTGCTGTCACTCGGTGGAGGCAGTGTGATCGATACTGCCAAGGGCGTCGCGGTTGCGCTCGCATCTGGGCTCCGCGCCATCGAGACCCTCGGCATTCATCACCTGACCGGGCCGCAGCTGTTTCACATCGCCGTACCCACCACCGCGGGAACCGGCAGCGAGGTCACGAGCGCCGCGGTGATCAAGAACCACGACCTGCGCATCAAGAGCTACATCGTCGATCGGTTCATCACACCCAATCTGGCCATCCTGGACCCGACTCTGACCGTGGGGCTGCCGCCTCGACTCACGGCGTCGACTGGCATGGACGCGCTGACCCACGCCATCGAGGCCTACACCAGCAAACAGCAGAACCCGATGGCGGATGCCCAGGCGCTGCATGCCATCCGGCTGATCGCCAAGAACCTCGCGCGCGTCGTGAGCCACGGGGACGATCTCGCGGCTCGCGGGGAAATGCAGAGCGCTGCCACGCTCGCCGGGTGGGCCATTTCGAGCGCCCAGGTCGGACTCGTGCACGGGTTGAGCCACACCTTGGGTGCTCGCCACGGTGTGCCCCATGGCACGGGCAACGGCATCCTGTTGCCTCACGTGCTGCGTTACCATGCCGGCTCGCGCGCAACCCACGAACGTCTGCTCGAAGTGGCCCGCGCCCTCGGGGTCGACACGGCTGGCATGGCAGCGGCGGACGGCGGCGCCCACGCTGCGGATGCGGTCGTCGCGTTGCTCGTCGCGTGTGCACACCCAACACGGCTCAGCGAGGTCGGCGTGCCGGAAAGCGATCTCGGAGAGTGCGCACAGGTCGCATTCGTGGACATCGCCAACCTGTCCGCGGCCCGGCGTCCGGCTCACCCCGGCGAAATCTTGGAGATCTACGAGACGGCAATGTGACGGACTCGCCGCTCAGTGCATCGCCCGGCCAGGCGCTCTTCCGCGCCAACGCCTTCCTGGCGGCGGGTTTGATGTTCGTCGCCGAACCGATGCTGGCCAAGTGGCTCTTGCCCCAAGCCGGCGGCAGCGCAGGCACGTGGGCCGCGTGTCTGGTCACCTATCAGCTGCTCCTGCTCGCGGGGTACGTCTACGCCGATCTCCTCACGCGGCGAGTACCGCGGGCCGCGCAGCTGTTGGTGCACGGTGGACTCGTGGTCGCCGCGCTGATCAGCCTCCAGCTGCTCTCCAAGTCGAGCCCGCCTCGCCTGAGTGTCGCTGTGCCCGCACTCTCCGTCGCCTGGGCGCTGCTCCGGGAGCTTGGCCTGCCTTTCTTCCTGCTCGCCAGCAGCGCACCCCTCGGGCAGAGCTGGGCCGCGACGACGAGCGAACGCTCACCGTTCTCGCTGTACGCGGTCTCCAACGCCGGCTCACTCGCGGGCCTGCTCGCGTACCCGCTGCTGCTCGAGCCGCTGCTGCCACTCGGGTTGCAGCGTCAGCTCTTCGCTTGGGGTTTTGTTGGTTTCGCGCTGACCGTGCTGGGCGTCGCGCTGCGGGTGCGAAGCGCTCCCGGCCACCCCCGCCCCCACGGCTCCGAGGTCGTGGACGCGCCGACCGAAAGCGTTCAGTCCCTGCGCTGGGTCGGGCTCTCGTTCGTTCCCAGCCTGATGTTGGTCGCTGCGACCAATCACCTCACGGTCGACATTGCACCGACGCCGCTCTTGTGGGTCGTACCGCTCGCGCTCTACTTGCTCTCGTTCATCCTCGCCTTCTCCGCCTGGCGTGAGACCTGGCGCGCGCCGCTCTGCGCCCTCTGGCTCGTCGGCGCCGTTCTCGTCGGGGTGAACGCGTTCGCGGAGGCGAAGTCTCCGCTCTGGCGCCAGCTCGGCGGCACACTGCTCGCGCTGTTCGCCGCCTGCACCCTCTGCCACGGCGAGCTCGCTCACCGCCGCCCGGCGCTGAGTCGGCTCACGCGGTACTACATCTTGATCGCGCTTGGTGGAGTGCTGGGCGGCGCCTTCGTGAGTCTGGGCGCGCCGCTCTTGTTCGACGACGTCCACGAGCTCGAGCTCGGCTCAATTGCAACGTTCGGGCTCCTGTTCTGGATCTCCCGCCCGCCCTCGAGCTGGCAGCGCGGAGCGCGCCTTCTGTTCTGGCTCGGCGCGGCCACCGCGGTGCCGCTCTCGGTCGCCAATCTCTGGCTGCGGCTGCGCACGCATTCCGCGCAGGGCTCGGTCGTTTGGCGCGGCCGGTCGTTCTACGGACCCCTCCGGGTGGTCGACGTGGCGGCTGGACGCCTGCTCACCAACGGGCGCATTCAGCACGGGCTTCAGCTGAGAGGCGCCGCCTCGCGCGATGTTCCCACCCTCTATTTCGGGCGCGGTACCGCCCTCGCACGCGTCTTCGACCTACACCATCCGGAGCGCCCGCGGCGGGTCGGGATCATCGGACTCGGAGCCGGCACCATCGCGAGCTACGGGCGGTCGGGTGACGACTTTCGCTTCTACGAGCTCGACCCGTCAGTGCTAGCCATTGCCCGACGAGACTTCTCTTTTCTCGCCGATTCACCGGCGCACATCGAGGTGGCGCTGGGAGACGGCCGGCTGCTGCTTGCTGGAGAGAAGGGCCGAGAGTTCGACATCCTGGTGCTCGACGCCTTCACCAGTGACGCGGTGCCGGTGCACCTGCTGACGACGGAGGCGTTCCAGCTCTACGCCCGGCAGCTTGCCCCGGATGGGGTGCTTCTCGCACACATCTCGAATCGCTACCTGGCCATCGACCAGGTCGTGCGCGCGAGCGCGCGCGCTGCGGGACTTGCCGTCGTCGTGATCGAGACGGGCAGCCGGACGACGGAACACGTGACCCACGCCGAGTGGGCCGTCGCTGTGCGCGACGCACGGACCCTCAGCGAGCTCACGCGAGAGCTGCCCACCAAACCCGGCGCGGAGACCGCCTGGACCGACGACCACGCGAGTTGGTTGTCGGTCCTGCGCTGAGCGCGGCCGCGGCGCTCAGAGGCCGGTCACGCGGAAGATGAGTCCCTCGGCCACGCCGCCCCCGGCGCGGTCGACGCCCGCGGGGATGAAGAGTGCGCCGTCCTTGGCGAGGGCAATGTCGTTGACCCACGCCACCGATCCCGGAAGACCGAACAGCGTGGTGAGCTTCACCGCCCCGAGGAACTTCTTCCCGTCCGAGCTCCAGACGCTGAGCCGGCGGAAATTGCCATCGACCGCGCACACGTTCGGACCACAAGCCGAGAGGCCGTGAATCCATCCGAAGGAGTCGTCTCCGAACGACTTGTCGGTGGAGCCAAACCGTCCCAGCTCTTTGCCGGCCTTGTCGAAGATGGCGACGATGCGCGGCTCCCGACCGTCGACTTTTTCGACTGGAATGCCGCCGATGAAGATCTTCCCGCCGATGATGGCGGACGTATTCACGTTCTTGAACGAGCCCTGGCGCTTGGCGTCGTCGCTCAGATTCTTGAGCACCCAGTCCGAGGGTTTGCACGAGTCAGCGCCGAGCTCGACGATTTCTACGGTCGAGTTGACCCAAGGCGCGATGCCCCACTTGCCGCCGGGATCCACCTCGAAGTGACCCGTCGCCTTGCAGCCAAAGCGATTCTTCCCGTTCTCGAGCACGTAGGTCTCGAAGATCCCCGACGAGGCCAGCACGACCCCGGCGCTGGTCTTCGAGAAGTGCTCGATCTTGCGGGGCAGCTGCAGGACGCCGCCAACTCCGAAGCTGGTGTCCACGCTGAGCTGACAACCACCGGCTGTGCTGACCTTGTAACCGTGGATGACACCCTCGTGATCGGCGACCAAGAGCTGATCGCCCACGATCTCGAGCGCCTGGATGACCGAAGAGGCACTCGGCGCGAGGAGTCCGTCGCCGGGCACCTTGCACGGGCTGGCCTCGACCTTCTTGGAACCGAGGGTCTGCGCCACGGGGCTCACTGCGAGCGGCTTCGAGCTCTTGACCTTGTCAGCGAAGGGTACGCTCGCGGGCTTCGCGCCGGGCGCCGCGGCTGCCGAGGCGGAGGAGGAGGCAGCGCTCGGCGCGCTTTCCTTCTTGCAAGCCAGGAGCGCCGTGAGGACGAGACCAAGGCCAAAGCTGAGGGTGCGGGTCGTGGAGTGGAGCATGGTGGAATTTCCTTGGGCAGGAGGAGCGTGCAAGGTGCTCTTCGTAACACTGCCGGCGGTGCAAAGAACACCCCTGGAACGAAGGCTAGAGCGCCGAACAGGTTGAACGTCGTTTGTTTTCCGGGACTTGCAAGGTGTTCGGCGCTCGCGCGCGGAGCGCGCACGGCCGAAGGCCGGGGGTTTGGGGCGCAGCCCCAACGTAAAGGTCCTAGAACACGAGCAGCGCAAGCTGATCGGTGTTCTAGAGCGCCGGCTGCCGACGAAAACGCTCGGAGAAGCGCAGGAAACGCCGCTCGAACAGCCGATACGACAGAGTCGCCACGGCAATGCTACCGAGTGCGGCCAGCACGAACACGAACAGCGGCGACGAGCCCGGCCAGAGCAAGCGGACCGCGCTGATCAGCGACACGTGCCACAGGTAAATGCCGTAGCTGACCTCGCCAATGAAGCGAGGCACACGCGCGTCGAGCCCGAACGCCAGGCCGTGGTCAGGACGGATACAGACCGCTCCGACGAGCGCAGTCATGGCAAGGTGAATGGCAAGCAGCGGTCCGTCGACGTAGATGAGGAGCGCCAGCGCTCCGAGCGCTGCCGGGGCGCTGAGGCTGGAGCCGAGCAGGCCTCTCAGCCAGCGAAAGCTTCGAGGCTCGGCCAGGGCAATCGCCAGCAGCGAGCCGAGGCAGATGGGCGCGGAGATGCTCGTCAGCACGTTGAGCGCCAGACCCTCGGTCCCCAAGAGCCCCACGAAGCTGCCGCGCTCCGCCAGGAAGTCCAGACCAAAGAGCACCGCCATGAACAGCGCCGGCAGCCTCCAGCTCTTGCTGAGTGCAAGCACCGGCGGCCAGAGCAAATAGAACTGCTCTTCTGTCGCGAGCGACCACGAGAAGCCGAATACGACCGGGTGCGATACGGCGTAGTCCACGCACCAGTTGCCGGTGTACGTCGCGTAGAACGGCAGACTCCTGAAGAAGTGCTCGCGCAGCGGTGAAGGGGCCATGAACAGCCAGCCG
Organism: Myxococcales bacterium; assembly: GCA_016706225.1. Taxonomy (NCBI): domain Bacteria; kingdom Pseudomonadati; phylum Myxococcota; class Myxococcia; order Myxococcales; species Myxococcales bacterium. The sequence goes on along the minus strand of JADJKB010000005.1, from coordinate 353,883 downwards.
CGGAGCGCATACAGGCCCAACACCAGGTAGTAGAGGGGAAAGATGCGCAGGCTTCGGCGCGCATAAAAACCACGGAGCGAGATGGCGTCGTGTCGCTCGCGTTCGCGCAGGAGAAGCGTGGTGATCAAGAAGCCACTGATCGCGAAGAACAGGTGCACACCCAGCGGCCCCTTGCCTAGCAAGCCGTCGAGCTGCCGGGGTGTGCTGTGGTGCCAGATCACGGGCAAAATGCTGAGACAGCGCAGTCCATCCAGCGAAGTGAAGCGTCGCGTCGCGGAGAAAGCCGCGTAACGCCCTTCGGCCGAGCCGCGAGCCGCGGCTTTTGTGCCCTCCCGTTCGGGGGCGGCGGCAGAAGTGGCAGCGGGCATGTTGCTCCCCACGCCGCTCAAGCCGAGCGCGGCAAGAGCCAGTCGATCATCGGACGCCAAACCTCGCGTGGAGCCGTCGAACCGCCCACGACGCCGACGTGGCCCCCGGAAACCGACACGAGGCGTTTGTCGGTCGAAGAAACGAGATCGACGATCGCGGCGGTGGCCTGAGGCGTGGCAATGTTGTCGCTCCGGCCCGCAAAGGCCAGCAGCGGCTCCGAGACGGCGCTCAGGTCACAAGGCCTGCCACCGAAGGACAGTCCTCCACGGATCAAGCGATTGCCGCTCACCACCTCCCGCACCATCTGCTTGAACGCCTCTTTGGGGTACGGGATGAGATCGTTGACCCAGGTGTTGACCGAATCGAACGAGCGCACGAAGTCTTCGTCGTCCAGGTTCGCCACGAAGTCGCCCCACTTGGTCACGGCGCGGGAGCCACTCATCAGCTTGAAGCCGAGCGAGGATGCCTTGCCGGGCACGTTCCCCACGAGATCCATCAACGGTCCGATCCCGAGCGCACCCACGCGGGAGGCGACGTAGGCCGCGCGCATCTTCGTGAAATTGACGGGGGCGCCAATGGTCACGAGGTTGGCGACCCGTGCGTCCTGGTGTGTGGCGGCGTGAATCAGACAAAAAATCCCGCCCATGCAGTAGCCGGCGAGGCTGACCTGTTTTGCACCCGATGCGGCCAGCGCGGCTTCGACACACGCGGGCACGTAGTCGAGCACGTAGTCGTCGAGTCGCACCTGCTCGTCGTCTCGATCCGGGACGCCGAAGTCGACGACGAACACGTCGAAGCCCGCGTTGCGCAGGGTCCGCACCATGCTGTGCTCGGGGCGCAGATCGTACACGTACGGCCGGACCATCAGCGGCGGGATCAGCAGGATCGGAGTCGCGTGTCGTTCGAAGGAGACCCGGTGTACGTCCGGGCCGAGCTCGAACTCGACGTCCCGGATCGGTCGTACACGCCGGAGCTCCAGCTTGCCACGCGACAACACCACCTCGCTCTCGGCGGCGTTGCGCCCTGGGCGGGCAGCGCCTTCGGTCGCGTACACGAAACCGTTGACCGCGGAGAGCACCAAGCGGTCGGCCAGCTTGCGTGCTCGACGGGCGAGGCTCTTCGGACGAGATGCCATCGGTTGTCTCCTCTCACTCGAAGAGTGGAGGCGGCCCCCCGTCGCTCGCCGCCGGCGCCGCGCTGCCGGCGGTCGGCGGCGCACTGGGCGGGGCTGGAGCGGGATAGGTCGCGAGCACCGCGATGGAATAGTACTTGTGCTGATGCTGGATACCGGCCCAGTCCGGCGCAGAGAGCGCACGCTTCACGCAGGCGGCCGCCTTGCGTGCGCTCGGTCCCTTCCAGCCGCCGCTGGCCCCGGGAAACACGTGCACCTTGCGCGCGGTGAAGTCCACCGAGAGCACGAAGTTGATGTTGCCCTCCTTGCCCGTCTTCGGCGCGCAGTCGACGTTGTCCTTGATGCCCCGCACCAGCTGCTCTTCGAAGAAAGGCAGCCGGTCGCACAGATTTCCGTCCTGACGCCCGCGTGACGAGGCGCCGCACTTGATCCGTTGCACGCTGCCGACTTTCACACGCTCGACCTCACCCGCGTCCGCACCCGGTACGGTCGGCAGAGCAGAGCCCACCGCTTGCGCTCCGGCGTCGGTCGCGACACCGCCGTCGACGGGAGCGTTCTCGGTGCCGCTCGGTCGCCGCCACAAATAGAGCGGCACCGCCAGGAGCACGAGCCCGACTACCAGCGCGACCACCAGCTGAGCGCGGAAGGGGCGATCACCTCCACCGCCGCCGCCGACACCCAACCGCCGCAGGCCGGGTTCGCTGGGAAGCGATGGACGACCGGGGACGCTCATGTCCCGCTACACCTAGGACTCGAGCAGCGACTCGATGGGCTGCCCTGGCTCACACTTCACCAACGTCGCGGCCAGGTCGAGCGATTCCGGCATCAACCCTTGGACCTGGGAGACGACCTGCTCCACGACGTGACGCGCCTCGTCGACGCTCGGGCCGGTCATCGCGACCGCGAACCGCAGCGGACCGTTGAGCCCCGCGGTCACCGGAACCACGCTGAGCAGCAACATCTCGGTCAGCTCGAGCACGCGCTGGGCCGCGCGCCGGAGCGCCAGCATCTCCAGGATAGTCGGGCGCTCGCTGACGTGTCGGTTCGGTCCGCGCACGTGATAACGCGCCACTGCCAGCGGCACTCCGTCCCATTCGGCGAACGCAGCGTCGTCCTTGAGCGCGCGGATCAAGTGCTCTTGGCGCAACATGCCGGTCAGACCGTCACGGCGAGCCAGGTAGGTCTTGGCTCGCTGATGTGGCGGAGAGCCTTCCTGAAAGCTGACCAGCTTGAGCCGACACTCACCCAGTTGGACCTCGGCACCGTGCAACAGCGCCACCGTCTTCTTGCGATCGTAGCTGTGGTCTGCGTAGGACCCGTTGGTACTTCCGGCGTCTTCGACGACCCACGAACCGGCCTGCCACCGGATCAAAGCGTGGGCACCGGAGACGGTCGCCTCGGGCAGGAGCAGATCCTGGTTGTTGCGCCGACCGATGGTCATCAGCGGCTTGTCGAGAGAAAACAGGATTCCCGCCGAGTCTTGCGCGTTGGTCGCGAAGGTGAGCATCAGCGCTTGCGCACCGGGCATGAAGGACTCCGCGGACTGACGACCGAGGGGTGCCCCCGGGTTCAGGCGCTCGCGGGGAATGGCCACCTGGCTGGTCGTCAGCGCCGTCGGATTGAAAAAGCGCAGGTGCCTGGCCTGCGGGCGCATGTTCGGGTCTTCGGCCAGACAACGAAACACCTGCTTGACCTCGTCGACGGACAGGCCTGCTGGAACGTCGAACATGATCTGCGAGCGCATGGGCTTCGCACGCGGGCGATAGCCCGGCTCCGGGACCCGGCATGTCCACATCTCCCAGAGCGTCAGCCCGAGGGCGTACATATCGTCCTCTGGGCTTGCGCCACCGGAGCGCAATCGCTCCGGGGCCATGTAGTTTGGCGTCCCGCCATCCGGAGGCGCGCCCGGGCGGCGCGCGCTCAGGCGGGCACGCTCCTGCGCGAAACCAAAATCCAGAATGATGGCGCGATCATTCGTGACCATGACGTTGCCCGGCTTGAGGTCACCGTGGACCAGGCCCTGAGCGTGGATGGCCGCGAGGCCCGCCGACGCCTCGCTCGCGATCTTGCGGAACTCGTCGGAGGTGTAGCCGCCCTGCGCTTTGCGACGACGGATGTGGGTGTGCAGTGTCTGGCCCGCGATGTGTTCCATCACGAGGATTGGCCCCCAGGGGCTCGGTGCCAGGTCGTGCACACGGCAGACGTTCGGGTGGCTCACCGAGCGGGCGAGCAGCAGTTCTTGTCGCAGCGCCTCGTCATCACCCGGCATGCGCGACTCTTCGCGGACGACCTTCAGCGCCACCGGCTGCTGTGTGCTGCGGTCGTACGCGAGGAACACCTCACCCATCCCTCCCTTGCCGAGGCTCTGTCGGATCTCATAGCGGTCGTTGACCACTGATCCTTGGCCTAGCGGCGGTACGTTTCGAGGGGTCTGGGACATCCGACGACTTTGGTCTCGCCCCCGCGAGTACCGCCGGTAGCGTCCTCGATTTGCCCCGACGATTCAATTGTCGATCGCGCTCCATGACGAAAGCTCGGGGAATGGCCTGGCCGAAGACCCGCGCCCCGCAGGTGGAGGTGGACCCAGGCGGTTCGGGCGTGTTACTGCCCGGGCGGGCCGGACCAAAATCCCGGCTCCACGTCGATGGCCAAGGGAAGCCGGTGAGAGACCGGCGCGGCCCCCGCCACTGTGACCGGGAACGAAGGCGAGCAGACCCACTGGGCGAAGAGCCCGGGAAGGGCTCGCCGGAGGATGAACCGGAAGTCAGGAAACCTGCCCCGATGTGCCCGCAAAACCGGCTTCCGCAAGGAAGCCCATGCGACCCGGTGGGGGTCGCGCACGGAGGCAGTGATGAACAAGACGGTGAGTTGTGTGGCGATCACCCTGGTGATCGCAGTGTCAGTGGCATGTGGTGAGGACGAGAAGCTGGGCTCCGGGAGCGGCGGCCTCGGCGGAACCTCGGAAAGCGGTGGGGCCGGCGGGACCGGGGGAAGCGCAGCGGCCGGGACCGGCGGAGGAGCCGGTAAGGGCGGCGCGACCGGCGGCTCGGCCGGCGCCGGAGGGGCGGCGGGGACGGGAGGCGTGGCGGGCGACGCCGGCACGCCCAAGGGCCGTCTGCTGGTGGCCGGCACTGATTTCTTCTCGCAGACTGAGATCGCCACGCTCGACCTCGAGACCAACACCGTCGTCGGTACGGTCACTCTGAACGACGGGGACGCCGTGCCTGCCCAATCACGAGCGCAAGCGTTTGCCATCGAGCGCGGCAACGCAAAACTCCACCACTTGAACGCGCAGGGACAAATCGCCCACACGGTCGACGTCGGAAAGACGGCGCTCGGGTTGACCGGAACGGGTTCCACGAATCCCGTCGGCGTGGTGGTGAGCCAGTCGAACGCAGAAGCCGGCGCCGGCCTGCCCGGCGTCGTCTTCTTTCAGGACGTCAATCGTCTGGCCGTCGTGAACATCGACGCGGGCTCGGTGGACAAGACCGTCGATCTCTCGGCCTACCAGGTGACGGGAGACGCGGATGGCTCGACGGACGTGACCAGCCCGGTGCTGCACGCAGCGACGGGTCGGGCGTTCTTCCTTCTGGGTCGGATCGACCGCACTACCGTCGCAGCACCCAACTACCAGCTGGCCTGCCCGAGTGCGAAGGCGCTGCTGATGGCCATTGATCTGACGAACAACACGCTGGTCGACCTGAACGGCAGTGCCGCGGGAGAGGGCATCGAGCTCAGCCTGGTCAATCCGGTCGACGCCGCGCTGGCCGGCAATCGCATCTTGGTGCTCTCCGCGGGTTGTTATGCCGCCGGGGACGGCGGGGCGACCCGCACCGGTCACGGCATCCAGGCGATCGATCTCTCGTCCGGGGCCGTGAGCACCGAGTACGCCGCCCCGAATCAGGACTTCCTATCGCGCATCCTGGTGCAGAGTGGGAGCTCTGCCCTCGTGAACACCTTCGACCCGGGTTTTGCCGAGCACTGGTACAGCTGGTCTGGCGGCCAAAACCTGAGCATGGAGCTGAGCGGAGTGCCCGGCGCCCCCAGCCTGGAAGACCCAACCCACCTGCTCGGCGTCGACATCACGACCGGCGACGCAGGCTCGAGTGTGGAGGTCGTGCGCTACGACACCAGCTCGGCGCAAAAGACCCTGGTGGCGGCGTCACCTTGGACCGGCAGCTTCGCCTCGGCAGCAGGCACCGCGCTGGTGCGCTGAGCTCCGTGAGGGCGGAGCGTGCATCCCGGGGGCGGGCTCAAGCCTCGTCCGCGACACACGCGACCTCGCAATAGAGCCAGGCTCGCGCCCGGGGTTCACCCAAGGCGACCGCGTAGAGTTCGACCGCTCCGTCGAGTCGGAGCACGGCGGCTGCGCCGAGCAGCAGCCGTGCGAGCGGCCCGGGCGGGCGCAGGTGATCCGGACCGATCACCACCGGCTCCAGACGCGCGCCGCCTGGCCCAATGCGTTTTCGCACGTCGTCCAGCGCGACGTCGAAGCCCCCGAGCTGATCAACGAGACCGTGACTGAGCGCGTCGCGGCCGCTCCAGACTCGCCCCCCGGCTAGTGGTTCGATCTCGTCGACGGTCCGACCCCGGCCGCGCGCGACCACCTCGAGGAAGCTCTTGTAGACCTCGTCGAGCTGGCGCGTGAGAACCAGATTCTCCTCCTCCGACAGCCGCCGCGCCGGGTTCGTCATGTCGGCGTGGGCGCCGCGTTTCACGACCTCGACGCGGACCCCCAAGCGACGCAGTAGTCCCTCGGCCACGAACCGAGCGGCGACCACGCCAATGCTGCCCGTGATGGTGGTCGGCTGGGCCACGATGGTTGGGGCGCCGACGGCGATCATGTAGCCACCGCTGGCGGCGACATCCCCCATGTAGACCGCGACCGGCTTCTCCTTCGCCACCCGCGTGAGTGCCCGCAGCATCCGATCCGAAGCCAGCGCGCTGCCACCCCGGGAAGAGACGTGCACCACGACGCCCCGAGCGAACGGATCCTCGAGGGCGCGTTCCAACGTGCGACACACCGGCTCCTCGGCCGCCACCGGCACCAGCGAATAGGGTGCGCTGGACACGATCGGTCCGACGACCTCGACCACGGCGATGTGCGGCCGCCGAAATACGGGTCGGAAATGGGGTGTGCGCCGGCGAAAGTAGCGGCCGGCCGGAGCCACCGGCGCTCCGTCCGGGCGGGCGGGATCGAGGTGCTGTTTCAGCTCGTCCGGGTACACGATCCCGTCGACGATTCCGGCTTCGTGGGCCCCCCGGGCAGACCACGGCCCGGAGTCGACCCAACCCCGCGCCGTGTCCGCATCCACACCGCGCCCCGCCGACAGGGCTTCGATCAGGGTCTCGTGCGCAACGTCCAGCAACGCCCCGAGCTGTTCGCGTTGCGGCTCGGACATCGACTTTTTCTCCAAGAACTCGCCGGCTGTCTTGAAGCGGCCCTTGGCAAACACCTCCGGTTCGAGCCCGAGCTGGTCGAGTGCGCCCCGGAGGTAGGTCGCCTCCACGGCAAAACCCGTCGCTTCGAGCTGCGTCTCGGGCCCGATCAGAATCCGGTCCGCCGCGCTGGCCACGTAGGCTGCGAGGGTCCCTCCCCCGTGCGGCAGGTAGACGACCACGCGTTTTCCCGCCTTCTTGCAGGAGAGCACGACGTCGCGCAGAGAGGTCGCCCGCGCACTGCCCACCTGCAGGGATTCGAGCGTGAAGAGCACCCCGTGCACCCTGGGATCTGCGGCGGCGAGGGAGATGAGACGGCGCAACGCGTCTAGAGCGACCGGCTGATGTCTTCGCTGCCAGAACGGTACCCGACGCGCAACCTCTGCGAGCCCACCGTCCAGCTTCACCTCCAGGAACGCTTGCGCAGGCGATGCAAAGTGCTTCCTCACCCAGGTGAGCGGGAGCAGGAGCAGCAGGAAAGCATTCCAGATCAGAGCGAGGACGATGCGCACCTCCCGGATGTTACGCGACGCGGCGTGCGTTTCGCACACCGCGGACCTATGTTTCTTTCATGGTCCGGAGCTTCGCCATCCTCGCGCTGATGAGCGCCGTCGCGTCGGGCTGCGCCGCAGCACCCCCGCCGACCCCGAAGCCACCCCCCCCCGCGGAACCTCGTACCGAGGTCGACCGGCCGGTGCCGGACGAGCCGCCCGAGCTCATCGCTCCGCCCCCAGCCTATGGAAACAAGGTGGTCTTGGCCGCACTCGACGCCCGGACCGGCGTCAACCCCTGCGCCTCCCGCCCGAAGAACCGGGTCGAGCGCACAGCGCCGGTCCTGATATACTCGAGGAGCCATGCCAGCGCTCGTGGACGCTCCCCCTCACGAGGTGCGAGCGGGGACGCGTCTGGGCCGCTACGAAATTCTCGTTGCAGTAGCGCAGGGTGGAATGGCCCGAGTCTGGGCCGCCAAGCAGCATGGCCAGCGGGGCTTCAGCAAAGTGGTCGCGATCAAGACCATTTTGCCGCAGCTGGCGACCGATCCTGCGTTCGAGTCGATGTTCCTGGACGAAGCCCACCTCTCGGCGGGTGTCCACCATCCGAACGTCTGCGAAATCTTCGATCTCGGTGAAGAGCACGGCACGCTCTACATCGCGATGGAGTGGGTGAACGGCGAGGCGCTCAATCGCATCGTCAAACCTCCCGTCCCCAGGGGCTCGAAGGGCGTCGCGCAGCGCCTCAACGGCCGCATCGCGGCGCGCATCGTGGCCGACGCCGCCAAAGGTCTACACGCTGCGCACGAGCTCCGCGACGACAGCGGAGAGCTCGTGGGCCTGGTCCACCGGGACGTCTCGCCGCAGAACATCCTCGTATCGCTCGACGGCGTGGTGAAGGTAACCGACTTCGGTGTCGCCAAGGCGCTGCGCTCGAACTCGGAGGCAACGCTCGCAGGTCAGGTGAAGGGCAAGGTCGCGTACATGGCGCCCGAACAGGCCCGCGGAGCCACCATCGATCGGCGCAGCGACGTCTTTGCCCTCGGGATCGTCCTCTACGAAATCACGACCGCGCTCCGGCCTTTCCGCGGAGAGAACGAGATCGAGGTGATGAAATCCCTCGCCTCTGGGCGCTTCGATCCGCCGAGCACCCTCGTCGCCGGCTACCCCAGGGATCTAGAGGGCATCGTGCTCAGGGCGATGAGCATGGACCCGGACCAGCGGTTCCCCAGCGCCGAAGCCATGGGCCTCGAACTCGAAGAGTGGCTGGCCCGCTCTGGCGCCGTCGTCAACGAGACCCACATCGCGGAGACCGTGCGCGAGCGTGTCGGTAGCCACGTCGAGGAGCGCTTTGCGAGGATCCGCGAGCGCACCCGGGTCGCGGCTCCGGAGGCGTCGTCGGTGCCCGAGGCGCGTCCCCCCGTACCGTGGGCGCCCCCTCCGAGTGAGCAGTCGAGCTCTTTCGCGCAGGCACCGAGCCACGTCAGCACGCTGAGCCATGCATCGACGCCCAGCACGGTCAGCCACGCATCGACGCCCAGCACGGTCAGCCACGCATCGGCGCCGAGCACGGTCAGCCAGTTCTCACCCGTCGTACAGACCGCCTATCCCCCGTCGAGCGCAGCGCGCCCCAACGCCGGGGGGGGAGCCGCAAAGACAGCCCTGCTCGGCGTCGCCGTCGGTGTCGGGGTGTTCGTGTTGATCGCGATCGGTGGCGGCGGCCTGTACGTGATGCGCACGCGCGCAACTGCCGCCCAACCGGGTGCCACGCCGGGCGACACGGTTGCCCCTGTCGTGAGCGCAGCAGCAGAGGTCCAGATCCAGCTCGTCACTCCCAGCTCCGGGGTGACCTTGCTCGTCGACGGCGTGGTGCAGCCGGTCGGGCAACTGACCTTCGCGCGACCGGCACCGGGCGCCCCGCGCAAGCTGACCGCCCGCGCCGACGGCTACAAAGAAGCGGAGCTGAGCTTCGACGACAAGACCGAGAAACTCGAGGTCCGGCTCGAAATAGAGACTGCCGAACCGGAACCTGTCGAGAAAGAGCCGAGCGCAGGAAAACCGAGCGTGACTTCGCAGACCGAAGCTCCATCCGACTCGAAGCCGAGCACTCTGCCCGAACAAAAACCAGGCGTGGCGAGCGACCAGAAGCCCGCCAAGCCGAAGGGCCCGACGAAGGTCGACATTCCGGACAACCCCTTCTGAGCGTGCGCTGACTTGGGCGGTCGCGGAGCCGTCGTGTACAATCCGTCCCATGTCGCTTTTTCCTCGGCTGGTTGCCGCGCTGGCCGCATGCGTCGTGCTGTGTTCGGCGAGCGGCGCGTTCGCTGACGATGACGCCCAAACCGCCGAGGCGCGCCGGCTCTACGCCGAAGCCAAGAAGCTGATGGGCGACAAGAAATACAGCGAAGCGGCCCTGTCTTTCGAGGCAGCCGGGCGACTGAAGACCAACGCGGTCGCGCTGTACACGGCGGCCCAAGCGTGGGAGCTCGCGCGCGAGCCGGGCCGGGCGGCGGACGCCTACGCGCTTGCCCTCGTCACGCCGAAGCTCAACGAAGCGCAGAAACAGAAATCCGAAGAGCGCCTGGCCGAGCTGCGCAAAGATCTGGGGACCGCCTCGGTCAGTGGCGATGATGGCACCCGCGTCCGCCTCGATGATCACATGGAGCTCGCGGTACCGACCAAGCTCCACGGCATTCCGGGTGAGCACACCTTAGCCATCGTGCGCAGCGACGGAACCAGCGATTCGCGGAAACTAAAGCTCGAGGCGGGCAAGACCGTCGAGGTAGACGCCGACGAACGCCCAGAGACCAAGCCAGACAAACCCAAGGTGAAGCGCGTCGAGCTAGCGGAGACGCGGAAGGCTCCCGTCGAGGAGAAAAAATCGACCGGGCCGAGCCCACTCAAGACCCTTGGCTTCGTGGGGATCGGCGCGGGCGTGGCGGCGCTCGGCGGCGCAGTGCTGCTGGGGCTTTCGGCGAAGGACGCGGAGGACACCTACAAATCGAGGCCTTCGCGCGAGACGCTCGATCATGCGGAGGGCCTGGAGAGCAAGACCAACATCATGCTGATCGCGGGAGGAGTGCTCACCGCCGTCGGCGTCACGCTGGTGGTTTGGCCGAGCAAGAAGCAGGAGAAGGCCCCCGACCAGGCAGCGCTGACGCTGCGTGTCGGCCCGGCTTCGGTGCTCGCCGGAGGCCAGTTCTGATGCGCAAGTCACTCCTGTTCGGGGGTCTCGGCCTCAGCCTCGGCGGCGCGGCCGCGTTCGCCGCGTGCAAGCTCGATCTGGACGAGAGCCTCATCAACCCTTCCGACGCCAGCATCGATGGCGCCGGCGGCGCCGCGGGCAGCGGAGGTGGTGGTACGGGCGGTACGTCGGGCAGCGGCGGTACATCGGGCACCGGCGGCAAGGGCGACGGCGGCCCGTGCGACGCTGCTGCGCAGTGCACGACCGACGCCGCCTGCCTCGAGGGGCTGTGCGCGGGGGGTCAGTGTCTGTTCGAACTGTGCCCCTCGACGTCGGCCTGCGAGGGCCGAAGCTGCGATACTCAAAGCGGGACCTGCGGCGCGGCCGAGAACTTCGGCTTCAAGGCCGGCAGCATCGAGCTCACCGGCAACATCGGTTGCAGCGGGAGCGCCTCGCGCTGCGTCGCAGCGTTGGCGGATCTCGTCTTCGTGATGACCGCCGATGGCGTGCTGCACGGCTGGCGCACGACGAACCCGGCGAAGCCCGAGCAGCTCACCGTCGAATCGCCCACCTTCAGCGTGGCCCGCATGGTGGCGGCGGAGGGTCGGTTGTTGATGCTATCGGCGGTCAGCGCGGGCAAACTTCAGCTTGCCTGGTTGGACCCGCCGGGAGATCCCAAGGCGACATCGCTCAGCATCAGCTCCGCGGGCGTGAACTTCGCGGGGGCCACCAGCGCCGTCTACCCCTCGGGACCGACCTCGTTCTTGGTCGTCGAGAACAGCAGCGCGAGCTTCTACCCCGGCGCGTTGATCGCACCGCCCGTGCAGAACAACGCGACCATCACCGGCTACCCGTCGACGGGACTGGTGCCCGGCGCAGCGGTAGTGGCGGCGAGCGGAACACGGCTCGTCAGCTACCGAGTCGACGGGACGAGCACGCCCGTCGTGCCGACCTTCACTTTGATCCCGAACGCCGGCACGACCAACGCCCAGAACGGCGCCGAGCAGACGGTCGCCTTCGAGGCACCGAGTGATCTCTCCGCCAATCATTTCAGCACGGGCTTCGACGGTTCGGTGGTGTGGAGCACCAATCGAGTCTTCCGCACCGACGCTGGAAACCCCGAGACCAATGCGGTCACGCTGCGCTGGTTGCTCGCTCCCGGCGCAACCTCGGTCGACACCAGCCTCGAGGTCGACCTGGCAAGCTACTCCGACTCGGACTGGTCGACGGTCCGGCGCGGGCCCGTCGCCCTGGTCGACGGGGACACAGTGCTGACGACCGTCGCGTATCCGGTGGACCCACAGCAGACCCTGGTCCGTTCGGTCAAGAAGAGCGGCAGCTCCCTCACGCTGGGCAGCGCGACGGCAGTGCTCCCCTTCAGCGTGGGCCAGATCGGCGTAGCCGCCAATCGCAAGGTCGGCTTCGTGCTCACGCCCAGCAGCACTTCGCCGACGCTCGCGGCGACCTTGCACGTGTTCGCCCCGGCCTGCGGCTGAACCGCACGAGGCGGCACCGGCGAGCAGCGCAGGCGCTCAGCCTGGTTTCGGCTCGAAACGGATCGCGCCGCCCGGCAAGAAGTACAGGATGTCCATCTCGCCACCGCTCACGCTGGGCACATGCCAGCTGCCCGGCGGATAGACCGTCCAGCCTGCGGGGTGTGAATCGAACTGGGGCTCACCGCTGACGGCGAAACACAGGTCGATCTCGCCGTTCGGGTGGCTGTGCCCCGGACCTGGTCGATCCATGTTCACACAATCGATCGACCACTCGCTCGGACCCGTCGCCTTCTTGACTCGGCTATAGCGGATGCCACCGCCCTCGCGCTCGGCAAGCCAGCGCTCACGCACACCCGTGCGGACGACCTCGCGCAGCCGCGTGAGGGTGGGCCCGTCGAGGGGCAGCTCGCGTTCGAGCCGAGCGCGAGCCTCCGGGTCGGCCGGATCGATCTGCGTCACGAGCTCGAGGACCGGCGTCAGGGCCTCGTTCAGGGTGTCGAGGGTCATGTCACTCACTCGTCGTCCTCCCGCAAACAGGAACCCAGGCAGCTGAGGTAGAGTTTGTTGAGCATGTCGGCGGCGGTGGAAGGCGGCGCGCCGTCCTTCATCCACTTCGCGCACAGCTTCGAGCAGTTGTCGCCGACGCATTTTCGATCACTGCAGCCCTTGGCGGCCTCCGCGCGAAAACCCAGCCCGGCTTCGGTCTCTCGCCCGTCCGTCGGTGAGCCGACGTTCGGCAAGACCTGCTCCGACTTGTCGCGCTTCAGCTTGCGCTGGTCGGCCTGGCTGACGCTCGGGACTCGAGGCTTTTCCGACGCAGCAGGGACTGAATCGGCGGGCGGCGCCTTGGTGGTTTCGCAGGCCAGGAGCGAGAGCGCGAGGAGCAGGGCTGGCGTCCTTCTCATTGCACCAATATGTCCTGGCGCACCCACGCCGAGCCACCCCGGTTGTCGTGCACCACCGCCCAGAGACTCATCGGGCCCGGCTTTTTCGGGGCAAACAGCTTGGTGCCGTGATCCGAGCTCCAGCCCTTTTGTGCATCGTTCAAGAGCCGCACGTCGCTCTTCACGCCGCCCCGCGAGACGTAGTAGCGGATCCACATCTGCTCTTCGTATTTTTTGCCGTAGGCATCCGCAGACACCTGGTCCAGCTCGGCGCTCGCGGGATCGATCAAAGGTTTGACTGAAATCTCGGGACACTCCTTGTCACCGTCATCAGCGCACGCTTGCACACACGGCGCGGTGTTGCAGTCCAGCGTGGCCGGCGGCGGCGCGCCGAGGCAGGCCGCATCGACGCAGTTCGCGCTCGCATCGACGCCCGCGACCTGGAACCCCGTGATGATGGCGTTCTGGTTGCGGTAGTTCTCGAAGGAGTAGATCGTGGAGTACCCGGCGACGAAATCGTCCGCACCCAGTCGCTCGTCGCCGGGTCCGTAACACGCAACGGGGAAGCCCGCCGCCTCGCCTTCGGGCGGCGGCCCGAGCTTGCCCGCGCACGCCGCGAAGAACACCACCGCGAGCCCGTACGCCGGTTGTTTGGGATCCACCGGCGGGGGCCGGCTCGAGATCACGTCGCTGGGCATGTCGAAGCTGAAGGTGTCTCCGGTGCCGAACTGGATCCCCGGCGGCAAACCGCCCGGGCCGGTGGGTCCTCCCTTCGCGAGGTCGGCGAAACACCCCGCGTACAGATCCCCGAGCGGATTGAAGCAGCCCGCGAACCACCCCACCTGGACGGGCCTCGGCGCCTTCTTGGAACCGTCGTACCAGAGCATCGACAGGTCGACCGTCTCGCCCGGCTTGGCGTAGGGCGCACTCTTCTGCACAGCCAGCACACGCAGAGTCTTGAGCTCGTGGGGGGGATCGAAGTCGGCCGTGCAGCCCAGGCTGAGCACGCCCACCGAGATCGCAAACGATAGCTTGCGCGCGTTCAAAACTCACCTCTCAAGCCCAGGCTGGGAATGATGGGCAGTCCGGTCTGGTAGCTCTCTTGGGTGTAATTGTAGTTGTAGCCGAGGCCCTCGACCGCCTGATTGTTGTAGACGTTCAGAATGTCCAGGTAGGCGCTCAGGCGCCAGACCTGGAACTGCCAGGCCTTGTCGACCCGTAGGTCGAGCTGGTGAAACAGCGGCAAACGCCGGCTGCTCGGCTCGCCGCTGAGCTGTGCGTAGGAACCGGAGTCGGCGGCGTAGAGCGCCGGCAACGACGGCGGCTGCCTGACCGGCGTCGTCAGCGGACCGGAGACCAGCCGGAACCGCGCACCGAACTCCCAGCCTCTGCCGAGCCGGTAGCTGCCGAGGGCGATCAGGTTGTGAGTCTGGTCGAACTCGTACAGGTATTCGTTGTCGTCGGGGCTGTTCTTGCGCACGGAGCGTGAGAGTGTGTAGGCGATCCAGCCGAAGAACCGCGAGTCGGGTTTGTACTTGAGCAACGTCTCGAGGCCGACCACCGAGCCTTCGCCTTCATTGCCATAACTGAACGCACCGGTCGTGTTGGCAGAGCGGCTGACGAGATCGGTCAGGTCCTTGTAGAACCCTTCGACCGAGAGCTCGATGTGCCGCGACAGCTCCTGCTCGACACCCAATGAGTAGTGGATGGAGCGATTGGAGCGCAGGTTCGGTGTGCCGAAGACCGGATCCGTCTCCTGAAATTGTGGAGCCTGGGAGTACACACCGACGCCGCCCTTGAGGGTCGTGCGCAGGTTCTTGCGGCCGATGGCCTCGTCCTCCGTCGAGTCCACCGACGGCACCAGATCGTAGCGGGCGTTGATCCGCGGGTCGAAATCGGCGTGGCCCGAGTCGCGCGCGTAGTCGACACGCAGGCCGGGCACGACGCGAAGGCGGCGTGCTGGAGTCCACTCACCCTCCAGGTACCAAGCCGGGCGGAAGGCAGTCTCGGACTGCGCGGTCTCGACGATGGGACGGGTGGCGAACGGCCCCGGATCCGGCTCCCCCTCCCGCGGCGGCTGAGGCGCCCGCACCCTGACGTCGTAGGGAACGATCAGGAAGTCGTAGCCGGCGTACAGCTTGAAACCCCGCGCCGCCTTGAAACCGAACTCGGTGCGCGCGGCAATCGGATAGGTGTCGAGGTCGAACTTGATGTTGCCGAGCGCAAACCGGATCAGGTTGCGCCCCGCGGACAGCATGCTGGTGACGTCCACATCACGCGATAGCTCACCGGTGTAGAGCATCTGGGCCCGGTGTGAGCCAGTCTGAAGCGTGATGTTGCCGCCAACGATGGGATCGGCGGCGAGTGGGTCGCGGATCAGGATCTCCAGCCGGTCGTCGGAGCCGAAGGCCCGCAGGCTGAGTTTGTCGTTCTTGGACGGCTTGGTTTCGGCGATGACCTGGTAGTCCCAGTACACCGGCGCCGTCGTCACACCAGCACCGGACTCTTCGAGCACGGGCTTGATCCAGACGTCGACCCAGCTGCGGCGCGCGCCAGCCGCGAAGGTCCAGCCCTTGACGGGGCCGAGAGGACCCTGCACCAGGACGCGCGCGTCGATCAGATCGACCTGCGCGAGTCCGTGATAACAGCCGGTCTTCTCGGTTTTTTTCCCATACGGGCCGTCACATCGGGTGTCCGGGGAGCGCAACCCCACATCGACGATGCCACCCATCACGCGGCCGTACCGCGCGCTGAAGTTACCCGGATAGAAATCGATTCGGTCGAGCAGCTCCGTGGGGATCACGCTCGAGAGTCCGCCGAAGTGGTAGATGAGCGGGACGATCGTGCCGTCGACGAAGGTGTTGGTGTCCTGCGGCGCGGAGCCGCGCACGATCAAAAGCCCGGCCAGGCCCGGCGGTCGGGCGACACCCGGCAGGTTCTGGATCGAGCGGAGCGCGTCACCGCTGGTGCCCGGGATGCGAGAAATCTCCCGTCGCTCGAGGGTACGGCGCGTGACCTCACGCGGCGGGCGTTCACCCTGGACCGTGACCTCGAAACCTTCGCTCTCCGGGGCCAATCGATAGACGATCTCGGCGGCCTCGCCGGCGACGACGTCTTCGTCGCTCTCTTGCCCGCGAAACCCATCGGCGTTCAGCGCAACTTTGTATTTTCCGGGCGGCAGGTTCTCGATGCCCCACTTGCCGTCGGCGCTGGTGGTGAAGTTCCGCGTCTGGCCGTCCGGAAACGTGACCCGCACCTGGGCGCCGGCCAGCGGCACGTTGGTGCCCGCGATGCGCAGACTGCCACCCAGGTTCCCGGTCTTTGGGGTCCGGTCGACGGGTCTCTCGCCGGGAGGCGGCGCGACCTCTTTCAGGGTGAAGGAATACTTGTAGAGGATCTTCGACGGGAGGGGCTTGCCGTCGCGGGTCGCCGGCTCGAACTTGAACTTCAGCGCCGCGGCCTGCGCCGCCTCGTCGAAACCATGGCCGGCGGGCGTCTCGACGTCGGCTTGGGTGACGGTGCCCTCGGCATCGATGCTCAGCTTCAGCACGACGTCTCCCTGGAGTCCTGCCTTCTGAGCTTCCTCGGGATAGGGCGCGCTCTCGAAGTGGACCAACTTGGGCAGAACGATGACGGGTTTCTTCGGCTGCTCGTCCGGCGGCGGCGGCTTCACGACGGCGCCCGAGCCGCCGCGCGGAACGGCGCCGCTACCGCCTTGGCCCTCGTCCTGGATGCGCGCGACGGCCGGCGACGCAAAGAGCACGAGCGCCGCCACGAAGGACCAACGCGGGCAGAAAGCGGGAGGGAGCACGGGCACCGGGAAATCGAGCGCGCCAGGGCCAACTTGGGCGCGGCACTCACTCGTAGCGCGCAGCGCTCCGTCTGACAACGGGGTTGACGTCACTACCTCGCCCCACCGGGCCCGCGCGCCGGCGCGCGGTCAGCAAGTCGAATCCTTCAGGTGCAGCCGCCCGCGCCGTTGCAGGTCTTCTGTCCGGGGCACTCGTCCGCCGGATCGGTTCCGTTGGCGATGGGGCTACAGGTTCCAACGGCACTCGAGACCGTCGACCGGGATGTCGAAGTTGTCGATGGCGTCCGTGTCCTTGCCCTCGACACACTGTCGCTCGCGGCAGTCGCCGGTCTTCTGGGAGGCACCGGGTGTGGGGATGCCGCTCAGGCCCTGGTTCTTGCAAACACCCTGCCCGCTGCACTCTGGAAGGTTACACGGCACGCAGGCGTCATCCGTGCATCCATTCTGGTCGTCGCACTGCTTGGACGCAGTGGCCGCAGTGCAGAGAATCAGACACTTTCCAGACTTGCACTGGCCTATCCCGCTGCCGATTTTGCAGGGTGTGTTTTCCAGCTTTGGCTTGTTGAACGGGACGCCGGCTTCGCAGGAGTCCAGGGTGCATTGCTCGTCGTCGTCCGGCACGTCGCCGTTGTCGACGACTTTGCCGGGGACCCCGCTCTTGCAGACGGTCTTGGCGCAATCGCCCGCCTCCTGCTCCTTGGCGTCCCCGTCCGGCGCAATGGCCACAGTGCACTTGCCGGAGTCGCAGGACTCGAGGGTGCAAGCGTTGCCGTCATCACAGTCGGAGCTGACCACGCATTTCTTGCCTCCGCCATCGACGCCAGCGTCGCCGGAAGAGCCGGGCTCCCCGCTGCCCTCCCCACCGCAGGCCAGAAACACGAGCGCCGCCAGTACCCAGAGCCAGTCGAGCCTACACCGTCCCACCATCTGCGTAACACGAACTCGGATGAAGAGCGTGCCCCCCCACGCCTTGCGGATCATAGGAAAATTCCGAACTGTCAGCAGCCGTGCTACGTGCGGGCGTCGCTCAACACGCGACCTTCCGAGGAGCTCATCAAAGTGGCCACCAAACGGGTCTCGAGCAAAAAACGCCCGGCGCCAGCAGCGCCGAAGGCGACGTTCATCACCGGTCCTGCATCAGCCTTCGACAACGCCCTCGTTCAGTTCAATCGAGCGGCGAAGATCATCAAGCTGACCGCGGACCAAGTCGCCGTCATCCGCGAGCCGCGACGCATCGTCGAGGTCAAGTTGCCGGTCCGCATGGACGACGGCTCGATCACCGCGTTCAAGGGCTACCGCGTGCAGCACAACATCGCGCGCGGTCCGGCCAAGGGCGGCGTGCGCTTCCATCCCGACGTCTCGCTCGACGAGGTCAAGGCGCTGGCTTTCTGGATGACCTTCAAGTGCGCCGTCATCGGCATCCCGATGGGTGGCGGCAAGGGCGGCGTCATCGTCGACCCGACGAAGCTCAGCGTGGGCGAGCTGGAGCGGCTGTCGCGCCGCTACTTCGCCGAAATGATCGAGATGTTCGGCCCGGATCGCGACGTGCCCGCCCCCGACGTCAACACCAACCCGCAGATCATGGCCTGGTTCATGGACACCTACTCGATGCACCACGGGGGCGACTACCTGCCCGCGGTGGTCACCGGCAAACCCATCGAGCTCGGTGGCTCGCTCGGGCGTAACTCCGCCACCGCGCAGGGCATGGTGTTCTGTGTGCGGCGCGCGGCAACCCACCTGGGCTTCAGCCTGAGCGGCGCGAGCGTCGCCATTCAGGGTTACGGCAACGCCGGCTCCTTCGCGGCGAAGCTGCTTCGGGATCAGGGCTGCAAGATCGTCGCCATCTCCGACGTGGCCGGCGCCTTCGTCTGCAAGGACGGCCTCGACCCCGACGTCGCCATCAAACACGTCGAGAAACACAGGACACTCGCCGGCTTCGACAAACTCAAGGGCATCACGAAGCTGGCCGACCCCATGAAACTCATCGAGCTCCCCGTGGACATCCTGATCCCCGCGGCGCTCGAGAACCAGATCACCGCCAAGAACGCCGGGCGCATCAAGGCCAAGCTCGTCGCCGAGTGCGCCAACGGACCTTGCACGCCGGAAGCCGACGACATCCTGGAGAAGAAGAGAGTGTTCGTGATCCCGGACATTCTGTGCAACGCCGGAGGTGTGGGCGTTTCGTACCTGGAGTGGGTGCAAAATCGCATGGGCTACTACTGGCGCTACCAGCGCGTGCTCGAGGATCTGGAGCACATGATGAACACGGCCTTCGAAGCGGTGCTCAAGACCTCGCTCGAGCACGACGTGCCGATGCGGACCGCCGCGTTCATCGTGTCGATCCAGCGCGTCGCCAGGGCCTCCGAGCTGCGCGGGCTCTACGCCTGAGCCGACATGCGCATTGCCACTTGGAACGTGAACTCGATCCGCGCACGCGTCGAGCGCGTCGTGGATTGGGTCACGCGGAGGGAGCCGGACGTCCTGTGCATGCAGGAGACGAAGGTCGTCGACGACGACTTCCCGACGGAAGAGCTGCAACGGCTCGGGTACGCCGTGTTGATGGCGGGTCAGAAGACCTACAACGGCGTGGCGATCGTCTCGCGCCTCCCGGTCCGGGACGTGACCATCGGCCTGAAAGACGCGAAGCCAAACGCCGACAAGCGCCTGATTGCCGCGACCATCGGCGGGGTGCGGGTGCTCTCCGCCTACATTCCCAATGGGAAGTCGGTGGACAACCCCAGCTTCGCCGAGAAACTCCGCTTCTTTGTGCAACTCGAAGAGACCCTGAGGGCCCAGGCTCCGGACGGAAAATCCGTGGCTTTGTGCGGGGACTTCAACGTCGCGCCGGACGAACGCGACGTCCACTCCCCCGACAAGATGCGCGGGCAACTCCATTTTCACCCGGACGAGCATCGCGCGCTCGGGCGCTTGAAGGACATGGGGCTGGTCGACGCCTATCGCCTGCACCACAGCGAGGGTGGGCGCTATTCCTGGTGGGACTACCGGGGCGGCGGCCTGCAGAAGAACGAAGGGCTGCGCATCGATCTGGTGCTCTTGAGCCAGGATCTGGCGGATCGTTGCCGCAACGCCGAGATCGACGCCGACGAGCGGCTCAAGGACAAACCGTCGGATCACGTCCCTGTGGTCGTCGACCTGGAGTGACGCTGGCAGGGCGGGGATTGCTCTCGAGGGCCGGAGCACCTAGATACCGTCGACTGCCAGCCACGGAGACAACCTGAATGAAACGCATCATCTCGGCGCTCACCCTCTCGCTCTCGATCACCGCCTGCGGCGGCGAAACACCGAAGCCCGAGGCCCCGACGCCCGCCCCGGTCGCTGAAGAGCCGGCCGCAAAACCCGAGCCGAGCCCGGAACCAGAGGTAAAGAAGGAGCCAGCAGCCGAACCCGTCGAGGTCACGCTCGAGGCGAAGAGCGGCAGCAAGCTGGTTGGCAAGGCAACTCTCGCAGAGACAGCCGAGGGTGTGAAGGTCAGCCTCACGGTCAGCGGAATCAAGCCGGGGTCACACGGCGCGCACGTCCACGAGAAGGGCGACTGTAGCTCCAAGGACGGCAAGAGCGCGGGCGACCACTTCAACCCCGCCGGGCACAAACACGGAATGCCGCCGGGCGCCGAGCGTCATCTCGGAGATCTGGGCAACCTCGAGATCGCGGCGAGCGGCGAGGGCAAACACGAGATCACCATCGCCGGCGCAAACCTGAAGGCAGGCGACCCGAACTCGTTCCTGGATCGGGCCATCATCATCCACGAGAAGAAGGACGATGGCGGGCAACCCACGGGCAACGCCGGCGGCAGAATCGGCTGCGGCGTGATCAAGCGCTGAGGGCGCGCGGATTGGTTCGACGCCGCTCGGCCGGTCGGCACTACGCCGCGCGCGCGTTGACCAGATCCGGAGGCTCACCCAGAAGCCGCAGAGTCGGGATCGCGTCGACGGCAACACGCCCTCGCTCCAGCCACCGCTCGGCGTGGCGGTCGGCCGCGAACACGCGTGTCACCCGGGCGAGCGCGGTCAGGTAGACGATCTCCCGAGCCAGGCCGCCGCCACGCTGAACTCGCGTCGCGATGGCAACGGCCTGCTCGACGCTCGCGCCGAGCCCGCGCAAGAGGCGCAGTGTCTCCATCCAGTCGGCGCCCCTGCGAACCGCTAGCGCCCCCAGGTGCCGGCGCGCGAGCTCTGCCCGTCGTGCCGCGCTCGAGACCCCGGCGCGCTGCTCGATGAGCAGCGCCCTTCCCTCTTCGTCGTCCGTCCCGCCGGCGGTCCCGAGCGCAAAGAGCCCGGAGCTCTCCAGCTTGGCCCGAGCGCGGGGCAGCGCGTGCCCCTCGATTTCGTGACGTACGATGCGCTCCACCTCGGCCCGCCGGAGACGGGCTCCGGACCGCACCACGATGACGCCATCCCCGGTCGCTGCGGCCGAGATCAGATCGGCGTGGACCACGACTCGGAACGGCAAACGCTGCTCGCCGACCGCGCGGGTGAGCGCCGAGATCAGGCTATTGGGGTGCGCCGTGTCGCTGCTCTCGACGGCGGAGTCTGGATCCTCGGGACCATCCGGCTCGTGCACCCAGGCGTGCGCCCAACCAAGCGCGACCCGACCGTCAGCACCCTGAGCCACCGGAAAGCGCACCGCCGCGGCGGCCGCAAATCCGGGCAATCCGACCTGCTCGGCGAGCTCTGCCTCGAGTGCCAGCTCCCGGGCTCGGTCTGCGTACAGCTGCCCCCAGCCGCAGGCGGTCTCCGCGCGCAGCGCGACCTGATCGAGCGCCGCGCGCACCATGTTCAAACCCCCGGAGGGTGCGTAGTCGAAGCGGGGCATTTCTTCGCGGCCGCTGAGCAGCGCGTCGACGACCCGCCGCTGCTCTCTGACCGCGTTGAGCGGGCGGCAGCGCTCGACGAGCGCAATACTGCGCTCGGCCATGAAGAGCCCCCGCTCGAGATCCCGGCGGCGGACGTTCATAGCTTGTTCGCTGCGATGTTTGCCAGCTCGCTCCGTTCGCCCTTCGAGAGCAGCATGTGCCCGGTGATGTTCTCACCACGCAGACGATCGACGGCGACACTCAGGCCATTGGTGGCGCTGTCGACGTAGGGATTGTCGATCTGATACGGGTCGCCCGTCAGCACAATCTTGGTGCCCTCGCCGCAGCGCGTGATCACCGTCTTGACCTCGTGAGGCGTCAGGTTCTGGGCCTCGTCCACGATCACGTACTGCTGCGGTAGGCTGCGCCCGCGAATGTAGGTCAGCGGTTCGACCTGCAGCTGCCCCGAGTCCATCAACTCTTCGAACCCGCGCATGCCGCGACGTTTGCCGCCCCCTGCGACCAGCAGAAACTCGAGGTTGTCGAAGATGGGCTGCATCCAGGGGTTCAGCTTCTCTTCGATGTCGCCGGGCAGAAATCCGAGATCACGCCCCATGGGCATCACGGGGCGGCTGACCAACAGCCGTGCGTAGGCCCCATCGTCGACGCAGCGCCGAAGTCCCGCCGCGAGGGCCAGCAGCGTCTTTCCCGTGCCGGCCTTGCCCACCATGGTGACCAAGCGGATGGAGTCATCGAGCAACAGGTCGAGGGCGAAGCTCTGCTCCTTGTTGCGCGGGCGGATCCCCATCAGCCCCTCGCGCGGCGTGCGGAGCGCCCGAATTTCACCCTTTTCGGCCTGGTAGCGGGCGAGCCCCGTGCGTTGCCGCGGGCTGTCGTCGCGCAGCAAGATACAAACGTTCGCGTACAGGTTTGCCTGGCCGTTCGCCGCGAGCACGCCCGACTCGAAGAAGCGGTCCATCTCCGCCGCCGTGATCGGCAGCTCGACTACGCCGTCGTCCAGGTGCTCGACGTCGACGGATTGGTTCTCGTAGGCCTCGGTGCGCAAACCGAACGCGTCGGCGCGGATCCGCAGGTTCACGTCCATGGTCACGAAGATGGTCGGACGGTCGGGGTATTGCTCCCTGAGCTCGACCGCACACTGCAAGATCGCGTGGTCGCCAGACGAGGGTCGAAGTGCGATCTTCACCTCGGGACGCGAACTCGGAACGTACACGCGGAGGGTACCGCCCTCGCCGGTCTTCACCCCTTCCGAGAGGCTTCCGTATTTCTCACGCTGCGCGTCGAGCAGCCGGGAAACGGTGCGCGCGTTGCGGCCGCGCTCGGCGTTGTCGCGCTTGAACTGATCGATCTCCTCCAGCACGTAAATCGGGAGAATCAGGTCGTTGTCCTCGAACTTGAAGATTGCGTACGGGTCGTGCAGAAGGACGTTCGTGTCGAGGACGTAGTTTTTTTTCATGAGCTACCTGGGCTCCCCCTCCGGGCGAGCCGAGCGCGGTACGAATCGTCTGAGCAGTGTCCCCTTTGGCGGACGCGCCTGCAACGCTCAATCGTGGGCTCCGGCGTGTCCGCCGTCGACGGAACGACGACGGATGGCGGCGGAGCCGGCTCTTGCCCGCCCGGGCCAAGCGCGCCACGCTGGCGCGATGTTGCGCGCTCTGTTGCTGATTTCCGCTGGCCTCACCCTGATTGCCTGCTCACCGACCGCTCCGGTGTCGGTCTGGCCGCCACCCGGACCGCGGGACGGGCTGCCGTTCATCCCGCTACCCGAAGAGAGCGACGAACCGGCCGAGCAATCCACGCCGACACAGGCGGAGCCAGCCCCCGCTGTTGTCATCGACGGCTCGTTGCCTGCCGCGCCTCCGGCGGCGCTCGCGCGAACACACGCGTGCAAGGACAAACAGTGCAAGCTCACGAAGGTGTTGCCGGACCCCGCGTTCGCCAAGACGGCGACGGGCGGGCAGGACTCTCCGGGAACGATGTGGCTGGAAGAGCTCGGACCGGGCAGCATCGTGACCCTTCCGCGGGACCACGAGCTCGAGCTGTTTGCGGTTGCACTCGCCGGAGATGCGCTGGGCAGCGGGGACGACGGCGGAGCGGTCAAGCTCGAGACCTGGGGAGCGCTGCGTGCTCCGGGTCTCGGCATCAGTATCAAGGCCGGCAAGGAGGGCGCCAAGCTCGTCTTGGGAGTGGCGGCAAAAAACGGCACCCTGGCCACCGCCCTCGAGCGGCTGGAGAAGAAGGCCTTCGAGGTTCGCTGGCGCAAGCGGCCGGCACCGCTGGCACAGGTCGCCCTCGGCGCGGCGAAGGACCTGAGTTTTGCCCACGGCTCGATCCACGCGCGCATCGCCTTTGGTGGAGAGCCCCCGATCCCGGGGAGCTGGGCAGTGCTCTCGAGCTCCAAGACCGCCGAGATCAAGCTGCACGACCACCCGACCTGGGAGCACCTCGCGGTGCTCGCTGGTGCGGGCACGATGCAGCTCGCGGGCAAGGACCACGCGGTCGAGCCCGGGGTCGTCTTCGACATCGCGCCTGGCGAAAAGCACGGCTTCGTCCCCAGTGGAAGCAGCGGGCTGCTGGTGATCCAGATGTACACACCGTCGGGCCCCGAGCAGCGCTTCGTGAAGCTCGCCGAGGCCGAGGCCGCACCGCCGGCGGAGCCTAAAAAGTAGCCGGAGCCGCGGTTTCGGAGGGATCCTGTCCCCGGGTCGGCCGGGTGACCCCCCTCGAGACCGATTTTCTCGCCCTTTACCCGGCAGAACCTCTCCGGGTTCGTCGCACCGGACAATGCCTTGGGACTCTCGTTGAAGAGCTTCGTTCTGCCCGCCGCCGCCGTGGCGTACGTGTGCTTCGGGGCAATGTCGACCCGAGGTGGCGCCACGCCTTGGGTGGCACTCCTGGTTCTGGTTGCAACCCTCGCGGTCGTGTGGCGCCGCACCGAGACACCGCGCAGCGGCGAGGACCACACCGAGCTCGCCGCACGCCGGGTGGTGCGAGCCGTGGCCTGGGGCGCGGCGCTCTGGATCGCTGCGCGCACGGGCAGCGCAGGTCGCGCGGGTCTGGACGCGGTCGCGAACGTGGGTGTGGGCACGGCGACGGTCGCGGCGCTCGTGGGCCTCAGCCGGATTGCGTCGCTCGGCGGCCTGATGACTGCGCCGCGCGCGACCCGCTCGCTGGATGCCGCATTGTTCGCGGCCTTCCTCTGGGCCATCGCGGTCGCCGCGCCGGCGACCCGCGCGATCTTGCCAGAGCAAATGGTCCGGCTCGATCCGCTGGCGATCGACTACGCAACCACCAGTGCTTCTGCCGGAAGCTTGCTCTTGTTCGTCGTGGCCAGCGTGCGGCTACGAATTCTGCGGCGCCTGGAGCTTGGCGCAGTGGATCGCGCGAGCGGCGCCCTCGCCCTGGCACTGACCGCGCTCTTCGTGGCGGTGCCAGCAGCGCTGCTCGACGTCGCCGCCCCCGATCGCGTGCTGCCAGTGGCGGTGCTGGTTGCGGCGCTCGGTGCCACCTGGGCGGCAGCGACGCGCGAACCAACCAGCGTGAGCCGGACACTGCGCGGCATCCTGGCGACCTCGATCTTGGGCGCCCCGACGCTCTTGGTCGCCGGCTTCGTCGCGCGCAACGCCCCGGCACACGCCGGGCTGGTCGTGCTCTCGGCGTCGTTGCTCTCGATCTTGATTGGTTTGATCGCCCGCCGCGTGGCGTCCTCGCTCGCGCCGGAGCAGTCGCGCTGGCTCGACGCCATCGATGCTGCAAGCCGCGGCGCCCTGCAGCCGGAGCCGGACGCGGCGGTCCGCGCAGCACTGATGGCCCTCTCGAAGGCGACCGCGGTCCCCGGCGCGCGGCCGGAGCTGTGGCGCAGTGATCCCGAAGAGGTGCTGAGCGTGGATCTGGCGGGCTACTTGCACGTGGAAAAGACCCGAGCCCCCGACCGGCTCTACGAGCTGGCGCTGGCGGAGCCGGAGCGCACTCTGCGCCCCGAGGTGCTCGCGGCGCTCGAAGTGCGTCGCCCGGAGGTGCGACCGTTGCTCGCGTGGTTCAACAGCCGCCGCGCTTTCAGCGCCACGGTCGTGCTGGACGAAGACGGTCCCTTGGGGTTTCTGCTGCTGCCTCGCGGCGCTCGGACAGCGAGCATGAGCTTGGAAGAGGCCCGCGCCATTCGTTCACTCACCGACAGACTGAGCGCGTTGATTGCGGTCTCGTCCGCGCTCGCGCGCTCACGAGAGCGCGAGCTGATGGCGATTTCGCGCGCGGACCGGGCGGATGGCGAGACCGCGCGCTTGAGCCAGATCATCGGGCTCGAGTCCGGTCGCAACGTCGCCCTGGCGGAGCGCGCCGCCCGCCGCCCGAGGCGCGCGCTCTACAGCGCGTCCGCGCGTATGACGGTCGACGAGCTCGAACGGCTCGCGCGACTGAACGCCCCGGTCGTGCTCCGCACGCCGCCGGGAGTGGATGCGAGCGGCTGGGCGGCCATCGTCCACCTGGCAAGCCCGCGTCGCGGAGGACCGTTCGTGATCGTGGACGGCACATCCGGCAAAGAGCACGACCTTGCCCACTGGCAGGACGAAGCTCGGTCACCGCTCGCTCTGGCGGACGGAGGCACACTCGTGTTGCTCGACGCCCCGGCGCTGCCGCCGGAGATCCAGGAGCACGTCGCGCGCGCGAAGGCAAAACAGCGAGAGGCGCCCCCGCCATCGGGAGTCGTTCCGTGGTCTCTGGTCGCGAGCGTACGCGGAGCTCTGGCGGAGCAGCTGGCTGCCGAGCGCCTGACCAAGAACCTCGCCCGAGCCCTCGGGGGAGCCGAGGTCGTGTTGCCTCCGCTCGCCGACCGCGCGGAAGATCTGCGCGCCCTCGCCCTGGAGGCACTCGCGCGGTTCGGGCTCGAGAAGGACGGCCGCCCGATGGGACTCGATGTTTCCGCGCTTCGTCTGCTTTCGGAGCACGAGTGGCCGAACAACGAGAGTGAGCTCGATGACGTGCTCGGTCGCGCCGTGCAGGCGGCGACTGGCTCCGTGCTGACGGCGCACGATCTCGCCGCTGCGGGCTTCTCACCCGTCACGACGCACGCCCCGAGTGTCACCCCGCTGCCGGTGATCACCCGTCGGCGCATGCGCGCACGACGCCCTCCGCGCAGCCGCTGACTCGGGCTTTGGTCAGCCTGGCGCTCGGTCCGACGGCCGTCCCGCCTGTTTGCGTCGACCGAGCTCCGAGATCAGATCGGCGATGCTGGTGGCAGCCTCGGCGGCGTCCGGTGTCACCCCGCGACGAATCGGCTCCGGGATCCTTCCGAGCGCCGTCAGCGCTCGCTTCGGGGACGACCCGCGCTCGATCACGCGCAACGCGAGAGTCCGCCCCGCTCGTGTCTTGACCAACGAGAGCGCGGCGCCGCTCCAGGAGAACTCCGGCAGGTCACGGCCGGCATTGGCCAGATCCGTGAGCGGAGACAGAGCCAGGAGGCTCCCGAACACGCCCTCGAACTCGGGAGTCGCCGCCGGGTTCGCCGGGGCCATTTCCGGAAGCCGCACCGGCTCTTCGCGCTCGCTGACACGCCGCACGTTGCGCCAGCGGGTGATGCGCCGCGGCGGTTTCATTCCCTTGTAGACCCGCCGCCCGACCCAGAAGCTGACGTGGGTGTCGATGCGAACGACCTCGAGGAGGCGAGAGAAGGTGGCGTGCCGGCTGAGCGCCTCACCGATGTGCGCGGGCGCTCCCGCCACGGAAAGCGTGGCACCGGCCATCTCGAGCAGTTTGTGCGGGCGATCACCACCGAAGGGCCCCAGCAAGGTCGGGTTCGTGGCCTGCAGCAGATCGTTCAAGGCACACACCATCAACCACTCGCCGGGTGTGGGATCCGCGAACACGTCGAGCGCACACAAACGGCGGAGTAATCTGACTCGACGCGCGCGCGCCTCATCGAGGACGCTGGAGGCGAACGCCGCGTGCTGAGCCACCTCCAGCGCACGCTCGTGGCCGATGGGTGCAAGCGGCCGTAGCGCTCCTCCGGCGAGCAGCGGGAGCACGACACGCTCTGCCAGCTCGGCGACGAGTTGACCCGTCACCCGGAACCCACCCCTCTCAGCGGACTGATTCCGAGCGCGTCGAGCCAGACGGTCGGGACCTCCTCCGCGAACACGTTTTCGAGCTCGGTGACCGCGACCGGAGCCCAGGAATGCCCTTCGACCAGCGCGGTTTCGAGCGGGACGAAGGCCGTGAGGAGCAGCGCCGCGGCGCTGCCGTCTGGCCAGAAGAAGACCGCTCGATCGCCGGGCGCGCCGAGAGACTGGAACACGACCTCTGGCGGCACTCGGGGCACCACGGCGTAGCCCGACGGCACGTAGATGTTGGGGTGAATGCGGCGAAAGAACGTCCCAAGCGGAAGCGCCTCCACGCCCTCGTCGCGCATCACGAACGCCCCGAACTGCGTGATGGCGATGCGGGTGGTCCGGATGATCTCGGCACCGAGTGCATACGAGAGGTGGCGCAAGAGCGGCAGTTCTTCGGTCGGCACCAAGATGGCCCGCACCGTCGTCGGCGGCGCGAAGTCCGTCGCGAGCTTGAGCGCAACGCCGACGTTCGGCGCCTGGCTGAGCGCGCGGCCCGTCTCCGCAACCAGATCGTTCACGCGAGTTCTGGACAACGAGCTCACCTGGGCCAACGCCGGCAGCGTTGGCAGCTGGAGCGCCGGCAGACCCTGGCCACGGAACAGCACCAGTCCCTGCTCGTGGAAGACCGGACACGCCTCGAGCTGAATGGGGTGCCGCCAAGCGAGCTCCACCGCCGCTCCCGGCGCAACCGGCGCGAACGCGGAGAGCCCTGGGGTCCGCAACAGGAGCGGCAACATTCGGCGCGGCAGATCGGTGACGTGGAACAGCCAGCGGAGTCGCGGCTCGGCGTCGAGACTCGACTCCGGTGGCCACTCCGCCACGCCCGCGCGCGCACCCACGTTCGAGCGCGTGAAGTAGCCGAGCAGCGACGGGCCCAGGCCGGGCTCAGCCAGGATCCACAGCTCTTGATGCGGCAGAATCGCCTTCGGATCGGCGTGTGGCATGAGCTTGAGGAGCAGATCCGCGAGCGCCACCTGACGCTCGACCGCGTAGGTCTGGGAGAAGGTCGTGTGATAGAGCGCGAGCGCGGCGTCCGTGCTGCTGATCTCCTGGGCGTCGTAACCGAAGGGCGCCGCCGCGTCGCGGTACTGGACGAAGTGGCGACTCGTGCCGGTGAAGGTGAAACCACCGGTCAGGCGCGCGACCTCGGCGACGCGATCCATGCGATCGCTGGCGCCGGCGTCGAACGACAGCGCGACCTCCCGAGTACCGAGCTTGCTCTTCAGAATCTCGACCCGAAGGGATTCACCCAGCGCTCCCAGGGACTGCTCTTCGGTGTACACGGCCAAGAACGCGATCAGTCGATCGAGCGACGGCAAGAGCACGAGCCCACGCGCTCCGAGCGCCACACCCCGCGAGTCGAGACCAAGGCCCGGTACCCTGAGCCGCGTCTGATGAACTGCGATGCGTTCGAGCATCACTTTACCTGTCCGCCCTCGGTCGACTCGAGGTGCGCGCGAACGACATCCGCGATCCACTCGGCCCTGGGGGCAGCGATGGCACCACTGCCCCCGCGGGCAGCGATCTCGGCGAGCGCGGGCGCGAGCTCTTCCTCGAGTTCCCGACGGAACGCGTGCAGGTCCACGGTCGTCGCCGACGGCAACTCCGTCACCGTGGGCTCGCTCGCCAAGCCGTGCACCTTGAACAAACGGCTGACCGCTGGCTTGGGATTGAAAGCCACGAAGGCACTGACGCGGCCTCCCCCGCCGCCACCCGCCGCTTCGACGATGCCTCCGGCGAGCATGTAGAGCTTGCTCATGCGGGCGATGATAGCGAATCCACGCGCGATATCGACTCCCTGTCGCGGAGCCGATACGCTCCCGCTTCCGTGGTGTCCTCTTCTCCCCCCGATGGCCGCTTGATGGGCGGCCGCTTCGTCGCCGAGCGCGAGGTTGGGCGAGGCGGCGCGGGGGTCGTCTACCGGGCGTGGGACAAGGTCACCGAGCAATACATCGCGCTCAAGGTGATCGCAGCGGAAGCGGGGGTCTCCCCGGAAGAAGAGACGCGGCTGATGCGCGAGGGTGAGCTCCTCACCCACCTCGACCACCCGGGCATCGTGAAGATCATTGCGTATGGGGTGCTGGAGGACTCGGGCCAACCGTTCATCGCGATGGAGTGGCTGGACGGCGAAGATCTGACCAACCGTCAGCGGAAGAACCCGCTCTCCATCCGACACGCCGTGGAGTTGACCATCTTGGTGGCGACCGCCCTCCAGACCGCGCACGAGGCTGGCGTGATCCACCGCGACATCAAGCCAGGCAACATCGTGCTCAGCTCGCGCCCCGCCCCGCCGGGAGAGCTCGACGCCCTGCCCAAGCTGGTCGACTTCGGCGTCGCCGCTGGCAGCGACATTCGCATCACGCGCAACGGGGACGTCGTCGGGACTCCTGCCTACATGGCACCGGAGCAAGCCCGCGGGGACGGCCCCATCGACGTTCGCTCGGACATCTACTCACTCGGTGCGACCTTGTTCGAGCTGATCGCGGGCCGACCGCCCCACGTTGGGCCGACCGCCATCGCAACCCTGGCGCGCCTGGTCACCACCCCACCACCTCGGCTCTCGGAGCTGCGCCGCGACACCCCACCGATGCTGGAATCGCTCGTGCATCGCATGCTCGCAACGGAGCCCGAGCACCGTCCGTGCACCATGAGCGAGGTCATCACGGCGCTCGAGGACGCAAAGCTCGAGGCCGAACGCACGAGCTGGCCCATGCCCGGCATGGGGGAGCCGGCGCTGTCCACCCGCCTCGGCTCGAGCGCGTCGCGCCTCGTGACCTCGATCGTCGCGCTGAAATTCGCCCAGGGCTCGGCCCGCGAGCGGGCCCTCGAACACCTCAAATCCCGCGGCGCCGACGCGGTTCCGCTGGGCGCCGACTCCATCGTCGCCCACCTGGGCGCGCGCCACTCGGTCGGCACCGAGGCGGCGACGGCGCTGGAGCTCGGGCGAAAGCTGGCCCACGCCGGCGCCCGTGTCGGCATCGCGAGCGGACGCGCTCGCATGAACATGACCAGCCTGACGGGTGAGATCCAGCCCGTCGGCGAGGTCGTCGACCGGGCGTCGTCTCTGGCTCGCGACGCGGAGCCGTCTTCGGTCCTCGCCGACGCCACGACCAGCGAGCTCGGCCGAGGACGCTTCGAGTTCCGCGCGCGAGATGACGGGTCCTCGAGCATCGTCGGCGAACAAATTCGCGGACCACGTGCCGAGCGCGCGGGCGGCGCTCCCTTCGTGGGGCGTGAGCCCGAGATGGCACAGGTCGTGAGTGCCTACGAACGCGCGCGCGGAGATGCCACGCCGATCCTGGTCACCGTGACGGGCCCGCCCGGGATCGGCAAGAGCCGCCTGCGGCGCGAAGTGCTCGCTCGCATCTCGGCCAGTGCGGATGCCCCAGTGGTCGTGATCCAACGCAGCGACGCCTACGGCACGGGGCACGCACTCGGTGGCGCAGCCGATGTGCTGCGCGCCATCGTCGGCTTGTCAAAGGGTGCCACGAGCCAGGAGGCCGAAGCGGCGATCGTCGGTCGGCTCGGACCCGCGACGCGCAGCGAGCTCACCAGCAAGAATCGCGAAATTCTGGCGCGCTTGCTGGCGAACGCCGCGTTGCCTGAGGGGCTCGACCCGCGCGGCGCGCGTGACGTGCTGTGGCTTGCGATGACCGACCTCGTGCTGCAGGTGGCGGCCCAACAGCCCACCGTCGTCGTGACCGAAGATCTGCAGTGGTGCGACCCGGAGAGCATTGGTTGGCTCGATCACATGCTGGGGCGTGCGGCGCACCGACCGCTGCTGGTGATCGCGCTGGTCCGACCCGCTTTCTGGCAGGATAACCCCAGCCGGTTCGCCGGTCGTGATCACGTTCGTCTCGAGCTTCGCCCGATCTCCAAGCGTGCGACTCGCACCATCGCTCGGGCGCTCATGGGGGAAGGCACCCCCGACGACGTGCTCGACCGCATTGCGGATCAGAGCGCCGGGCTGCCGCTCTTTGCCGAAGAGCTCGCGCGCATCACGGCGGCCCGGGAGACACCCGTCAACGCACCCACCATCGAGGCCGCGATTCAGGTCAGCTTGGACTCCCTCGACGACGAGTGTCGCGATGCGGTCGGTCGCTTGAGTGTGTTCGGACAGACCTGCTGGGATGCTGGGCTCGAAGCGCTGGGACTGGCCAACGCCGAGAGTGTGATGAAGGCGCTCGCCGCTGCCGAAGTCCTCATGGAGCAAAACCAATCGCGCTTTCCCGGCACGCGCGAGTGGGTGTTCAAACATGCGCTGGTGCGCGAGGTTGCCTACTCGCGGCTGGGTGAACGCGAGTGCAAAGAGCTGCACGGGCTCGCGGCGGGCTGGTTGGCCCGGATGGGAGAGGACGCAGCGACAGTCGCGGGTCACTACGACCTCGGCGGGCAGGAGGTCGCGGCGGCGGAACACTGGGCGCGCGCCGCCCAGCGTGCGCTCGCGACGAACGCACTCGCCGACGCCTTGCGCATGGCCGAGCGGGCGCTGGCCTTCGCCGAGGAAAAACAGCCAGCCTTCTTGCGCGCCTCGTACCTGGACGAGGCGATGAGCCGGCTCGACCCGCGCTCGGGCGAACGCGAGACCGCCGTCAGTGCGATGGAGGACAACGTGTACGACGAGCCGAGCACGGTGCGTGCGACCGGCGCGCGCGCACGGTACGACGATGCGCGCGGCGTCGGCCACGAGATCACCGCACGCCTCGCCGAGACGCGCGACAAAGCCGAGGCGCTCGGGCTGCACGACGAAGAGGCTCGCTGCTCGGCCGCCCTGGCCACTCGCTTGGCGTTCGCCGGGCGCTTCGCCGAAGCGGAGGCCGAGGCTGCACGCTTGCTCGAGCTGGCGGAGCGAGGGGCGATTTCCGCGGCCGCCGTGGACGCCTGGCAAACCCTGGCCATCGTGCGCCAGACCCAGGGCGCGGTGACCTCCGCCCTCGAGGCTCGCCGCAACGCGGTAAAAGCCGCGCGCTCGGCTGGTCTCAAGGAGCGCGAGGCGATGCTGATGACCAACCTGGGCTTCGCCCTCACCAGCATCGGCGCACGCCAAGAGGCGCGCGGCGCGCTGGAGACGGGACTGGCCTTGGCCGACGCCATTGGCAGCTCGGGCGCGGTGCGCCATGCGCAGATGAACCTGCTGGGTTGGGCGGCAACCTTCGGCAACGACAAATCGCTCGAGGGCCACCTGGCCGAAGTGCGGGCGGAAGCGGACTCGACGGCGAGCGGCAGCTGGGCCGCGCCCGATCGCGCAAACCTTGGTGTCCTCTTTTATCGCGGCATGGAGCTGCTCCGGGGCAACAACGAGGCAGCGTGGAAACGAGCCGCAGCGCTCCTGCGCATGTCCGCCGAGGGTTACCGCACCACTGGCAACCGCGACATCTTGCCCGCGGCCCTCGGCCTCTGGGCGGAGGCCGAGCGGAGATGCGGGAACTCCGAGCGGGCCGCGGAGCTGGCGAGGGAGGCGGCGGAGCTCCTGGAGAGTGGCGCGCCGTGTCTGCTCAACGAGTCGAGTGTCTACTTGCCGCTGCACGACGCCTGGCTCGCCCTCGGAAACGACGACCTCGCCAAGAGCGCCGTCACTCAAGGATTGAAACCGCTGCAGCGCCGGCTCGAAGGGCTACTTGGCACCACCTACGCGCGGCTATTTCTGACCGAGCTCCCCAACAACGCCGCGCTCCTCGCCGCCGCCGAGGGTTACGGACTCGTCCCCGATCGCATCCACCGCCTGCTCGAGTCGAGCAACTAGCGGCGCGCTCACAACGCCAACGCGATCCTCGCAAGACGGTCTCAGTCGAAGAAATTCACAGGAAGACCGAAGCACCGAGGGTCAGAACGACGCACAGCAGGGCGCTCTGCTCTGCTCAATTCAAACCCGCTCCCCTTCCGCCTTCCTGTGATCATTCTCATTCTTCGATCCCGCCCGCTCCAAATCCGCTCCCCTTCCGCCTTCCTGTGATCATTCTCATTCTTCGATAGCGCGTTCGCTCGAGACGCCCGCGCGTCACAGCTTGGCGAGCGCAGCGCCGATGCGTCGACAGGCTTCGTCGACACGCGGCGGATCTTCGATCAACGCAAAGCGCACGAAGCCGGTGCCACCAGGACCAAAACCGGTGCCCGGCGAGACGGCGACGTGTGCGTTTTCGATCAACCAGCTGGTGGTCTCGAGCGCGGTTTTTTCGGCGAGCTGCCGTGGCAGCTTGGCCCACACGAACATCGTTCCACTCGGCTCGGGCACGTCGCCCCAGCCGGCCTTGACGAGCCCCTGAGCAAGCGCCGTTGCCCGCGAGCGATACAGCTCGCGGATCTCGTCCACCAGGTGATCACCGTGCTCGAGCGCCCAGGCCGCCGCGAACTGCAGCGGGATGAACGTGCCGTAGTCCATGTACGTCTTGAGGTGCGAGAGCGCCGCGAGCATGCGCGCGTTGCCGACCATGTAGGCGATGCGCCAACCCGGCATGTTGTAGCTCTTCGACATCGAGAAGACCTCGACCGCAAATTTCTTCACCTCCGCCGAGTCGATGCCGCAGTCGAAGATGCTCGGGGCGTGCCGCACTGAAAAATCGAAGTCGGCGTAGGCCGCGTCGTGCAGCAGCATGGCGCCCGACCGCTGGACGACCCGCAAGAGCTCCGCGAGCGCCGGCTTCGAGATGACGACGCCGGTGGGGTTGTGCGGGTAGTTGGCGATCACGAGCTTCACGCTGCCGCCCGCCTTCTCGAGCGCTTGAATCGAGTCGGCTACGGCCTTCGCCGGCTCGAGCCCCTCGCTGACCAGGTAGCCCTTGACCGCCGCGCCCGCGATGGCCGGGGCGCCCTCGTGGATCGGATAACACGGGTCGGGGACGACCGCGGTGTCTCCTCGGTCGAGGATCGCCAGACACAGGTGGCTGATCCCCTCTTTGGCACCCATCGTGACCAGGGTCTCTTTGTCGAGGTCGAAGCTGACGTGATATCGCCGTTCGTACCAGGCGGCGATTGCCTTTCGCAGCGCCGGCAGCCCACGCCCCGGGTGATAGCGGTGGTTCTTGCCCACGTCGGCCGCAGCGTGCAGCTGATCGACGATGGGCTGCGGCGTCGGGCTGTCGGGGTTACCGAGCCCGAGGTCGATCAAGTCTGCTCCGGTCCCGAGGACCTTGGCCTTCATGGCGTCGGTCGCAACGAAGGCGTACACGGGCAGGGCGTCGGCTCGGGGAAATGACCAGTCTTTCACGGGGTGACAGCTAGCAAATCTCGCCGGCGGCGGCGAGGGACATGTGCCGCCTGCCAGGCGAAATCTCTGCGACGGGAGCGATTCACCAGCGCCGGGCGCGGCCCGAGCGTTGTTCGGCCAGCGTCACCTGATCTTGCTCTTTCTTGATCAGGACTCCGGCAAACGGCAGCTCGCTCTTGATGCGGTCGGCCCCGACGTCGCTCTTCGCCAGGACCGCGATCCAATCGATGAGCTCGCTCGTGCTCGGGCGCTTGCGCAGTCGCGGCACCGCCCGCAGATCGTAGAACGCGCCGAGCGCCTGGTCGACCAGCGCCTCGTCCACCTCTGGATGGTGCACCCGCACGATGCGCTTCATCAGGTCCGGCTCGGGAAAGTCGATGAAATGGAACACGCAGCGACGCAGGAAGGCGTCGGGCAGCTCCTTTTCGTTGTTGCTGGTGATCACCACGACGGGGCGATGCCGAGCCACGATCTCTTCGTTCGTCTCGGACACGAAGTACCGCATTCGATCGAGCTCGTGCAGCAAGTCGTTGGGAAACTCCAGATCGGCCTTGTCTACCTCGTCAATCAGGAGCACGACCCGCTCCGACGACGAGAGCGCCCGTCCGAGCG
The DNA here is from genome assembly GCA_016706225.1 of Myxococcales bacterium. NCBI lineage: Bacteria > Pseudomonadati > Myxococcota > Myxococcia > Myxococcales > Myxococcales bacterium. The sequence continues at coordinate 318,323 of JADJKB010000005.1, read as the reverse complement.
CACCCAGCTTGATGTAACGCCGGATGTCCTTGACCGCCTCGGGACCCGCGTCCCCGAACCGCGCTTCGTACAGCCGCTGCACCGTGTCGTAGACGTAGAGCCCGTCTTGAGCGCGGGTGGTCGACTTGACCGGCCAGTGGATCATCGGGTGCCCCATGGCATCGGCAATCGCGGTAGCCAGCAGCGTCTTGCCCGTCCCCGGCTCACCCTTGACGAGCAATGGACGTTCGAGCGCGACCGCCGCGTTGACCGCCGCCTCCAGCGCCGGATCGGTGATGTAGCTCTTGGTGCCCTGAAATTGGCGAAATGACTCGGTCACTGAGCCGCGTTTTAGCACGCTGGCCGGGACTTTGCTCGGGGGTCGGGGACCCGTGTTAAACCCGTTGTTCGATGCCCGTGCGCTACGAAATTCGAGCGGCGTTGCCCGAGGACGAGGAGCCGATCCTGGCGCTTGCGCGCCACTTGAACACCGTCAACCTCCCGCATGACCGCGGGCACGTGAACCGCCTGGTCGAGCACAGCAAGAAGAGCTTTGCCGGGGAAATCCGCAGCGTTTCCCATCGCAAATTCGTGTTTGTGCTCTGGGATCTGGAAGAGAACCGCGCCGTGGGCACGAGCATGGTCGTCACCCAGCTGGGACGCCGCGACGCGCCGTACATCTACCTCGACGTGATAGACGAGGAGAAATACAGCAACACTCGAGACGAGCATTTCTTGCATACCGTGCTGCGCATCGGGTTCTCTTACAAGGGCCCGACCGAGATCGGCGGCCTGGTGGTCTTGCCCAAGTATCGCGCCGCCAAAGACCGACTCGGGATCTTGATCTCGTACGTGCGCTTCCTCTACATCGCGGCCCACCGTGAGCTGTTTCAGAACGAAGTACTCGCGGAGCTCCTTCCGCCGCTCGAGTCCGACGGCACGAGCCACTTGTGGGAGGCCCTCGGCCGGCGCTTCTGCAACCTGAGCTACGCAGAGGCGGATCTCCTGTCGAGCGAGAACAAGGAGTTCATCAAGGATCTCTTCCCCAGCGGGCTGATCTACGCTTCGCTGCTGTCGAAAGAAGCGCAGGACGTCATCGGAAAGGTCGGCGCGCAGACCAAGGGCGTCGAGAAGATGCTCAAGCGCATCGGGTTCCGCTACGCGCACCGGGTGGACCCGTTCGACGGCGGACCTCACTTCACGGCACCGACCGACGAGATTAGCTTGGTTCAAGAGACCGAAAAGCGGCGTCTCGTCGGGGTCGCATCGCCGAGCGAAAGACCCGTTGCCGGGTTATGCGCGCTGGACCAGGCGGCCCCCCCGTACTTCCGGGCCGTAGCGGCCGGACTGGTCTACCAAGGCAAGGACGCAGTTCGCCTACCTCAGAGTGTGATTGAACATCTGGGCCTCACGGAGGGCGACTCCGTCTGGTGTTTGCCCATCCGTACGGCGTCCTGAAGCACAAGACTCGGCCTCCCTGGCCCTGAAAGACGCGCGCGCCTGCGCTATCGTGCCCCCATGACCGATGAGGCGCGCGGCGGGACGCTGAAGCTCGACACGGACGGCTTCGACATGGCGACGACGATGGTCGCCAAGGACAGCGGCGACTCCGAGCCCCGCACGGTGGACCCGAGCCCCGTCTCGTTCGACCCCGGGGGCCGCTACAGCGCTCGCCGAGTGCTCGGCGCCGGCGGCATGGGGGAAGTGCGCCTGTGCGGGGACGCTTGGGTCGGCCGCGAAGTTGCGATGAAGGTGATGCGCGCCGGAACCGGCTCGCAGCAAGGGGCTCGCGCGCGATTTCTCCGGGAGGCGCGGGTGCAAGGGCAGCTCGAGCATCCGAGCGTGGTGCCCGTCTACGACATCGGTCGGGACGAAGGCGGGCAGGAGTTCTTCACGATGAAACGCGTGAAGGGCGACACCCTCGAGGAGATCATCAGCGCGCTGCGACGCGGCGACCCGGAAGGCCAGGCGAAGTACGGCCGCCGCAAGCTGCTGTCGGCGATGAGTCAGGTCTGCAACGCGGTCGCTTATGCCCACAACCGCGGGGTCATCCACCGCGATCTGAAACCTGCCAACATCATGCTGGGAGATTTCGGCGAGGTGTACGTGCTCGACTGGGGCATCGCGCGCATCCGCGGCGCCGCGGACATTGACGCGGAAGCGGCGGTGGTCGCCGACACCGAGGCCGTGCCGGAGACCCAGGTCGGTTCTGTGGTCGGAACCCCCGGATACATGTCGCCGGAGCAGGCTCGGGGCGAGACGAACGCGCTGACCCCTGCTTCCGATGTGTACGCCCTCGGCGCGATTCTCTTCGAGCTGCTCTCACTCGAGGCGCTGCATCGCGGCAAGTCGCTGAACGCCGTGATCGGCTCGACGCTGACTCAGGCGCCGATTGCGCCGAGCCGTTGGGCGCCCGACCGAGGCATTCCGCCGGAGCTCGACGACATTTGTATGCGCTCCACAGCCATCGAGCCAGAGGACCGTTTTGACTCCGCGCGCGCGCTCTTCGACGCGATCGAGGCCTACCTGGACGGTGAGCGAGACGCCGAGCGACGCCGGGAGCTGATCGAACAGCACCTGGCCAACGCCCGGGAGGCGCTGGCCGACGGCGCCGACAAGCAGAAGCGGGTGGAGGGACTGAGGGAGCTCACTCGTGCCATCGCCCTCGACCCCACCGACTCCGCCGCCGTCGCCATGATCAGCGACTGGGTGCTCGGCGCAACCGATGAGCTCTCTCCAGAGGCCGAAGCGGAGCTCAAAGCAGTCGAGCTGGCCGACCGCCGGTCGTCCTCCCAGCGCTCGGTCTTCGGCTACGCCAGCTGGTTCATCGGCTTCCCGCTCGCGCTTTGGATGGGAGTGAAGAGCTGGCTAGCGGCCGGGCTCATGACCGGTGCGCTGTCGCTCCTCACGCTTCAGACCTTCTGGATTGCCCGGACCGGCAACGCTGGACCGACCCACATGCGGCGGAACCTGATCTTGAACTTCGTGGTGGTGGGCATCCTGAGCACCCTGCTCGGCCCGTTCGTGCTGACGCCGGGGATCGCCATGGCCACCTCCGCCGCGTACGTGGTGAGCATCCGCGCCAATCGGCAGACGCGCTGGCTGGTGTTCGGCCTGGCGTTTTGCTCGGTCTTCGTGCCCGCGATCCTGGGCTGGCTCGGCATCTTGCCACCGTCCTACCTGTTCGAGGACGGCGTCCTGAAGATCCTGCCGGTCATGCTGTCCTACACACCGATGCCTGCCGAGATCATGCTGGTCACGCTGACCTTTGGTCAGCTCGTGCTACCCGCGCTCATCCTCGGGCGCTCCGTCGAGGCGCTGACCAAGGCCGAGCGCCAAAACTTCGCTCAGGCCTGGCGCCTGCGGCAACTGCTGCCGCAGGTCCCCACTCAGCCGAGCCTGCCGCCGCCCGCGAAATGCATCGTGTGAATCCGACGAACCAGCCTTACTTGATGGGCGGAGGCGGCGGCGCGATCAGCGTCAGGTTGAGCCCACCTGGGTACTGGTAGCTGGTGTAGCTGCCGTAACCCACGACCTGGATGCCGACGGGTTTGTCGCTGGTCAGGAGGTGAGCGCCACCGACACCACCGCTCAGCTGAGCGCGCAAGATCGAGAATCCGCTGCCGAGCGCGGTCGGCGACGCGGCCGGCGCCGAGCCGTCGATGACCACGTTGGCGCCATCGGGCATCACGACGTCGACGTAGCTCACGTCGTAGTCGTCCGGGGCCAGGAATACGTACTTCGTGCGGAACTGCTCGACGGCGGTGGCCAGGCTCTGGGCCGGATCACCCTTCTGATTCGGAGCTTTCGTCACGGGATCGACCATCGCGGCTCCGAGCTGGAACATGCCGACGGCGAACTCGTGATCCGAGCTGAGCACCTCGAAGGGTTGTTTGACGACTCCGAGATCCACCACCTGACCTGCGCCGATCACGGTCGGTGCGCCGGCCGGCGCGCCGCTCGGGTACTGAAGGTTCGTGTTGTCGACGTTGCCGTAGATGCGCACGACGTGACCCGGGGCGTTGCCCAGAGGCCCGGTCGGCGGAGCTACGAAGTAGTGCCGGCCCAGCGTCTCTGCGGGGAACACGCTCTCCTCGATGTGATCACAGGCCTGCGTGCCGATGGGCGACTGGATGCAGGGGATGCCGGCGATGACCTGGATCGGAGAGGTCGCCTGCACGAGGGTGCCGCTCAGATCGCCCGTAGCCGCGCCCAGCAATTCCACGACCTCGCCGCGATTGACGCTGAAGCTCATGACCTGGCCGGGCCCCGTCTGGGCGATGCCACCGCCGCCCATGATGGTCGAACCGAGACCCGTGAGCACGGTCACCGTCGTGTTGTCGGCGGTGCCGGTCACGGCGAAGTACGGCCCCATGTTCAGGCCTGGCGCGACCCAGCCCTTCTGGCCCGTGATGCGGTAGTTGCCGGTGAGCGCTGTGGTCGGCAAGAGCAGCGAAGCGTCGTTCGAGAACGAGAAACAACCGATGCCGCTGGAGCTTCCGGGACACGACGCCCAGCTCTTGCCGGTGGGCCCGCCCTGACCTTTGTACTCGAGGGCATTGAACTGATAGACGGTCACGGGGACCGAGCTCGTCAGGTGGTAGGCGCCGCCGGGCGAGCGCACCGATTGGCTGAGCGGTGTCGCCGAGCCGGTCGAGTTCGCGTCCGGCCCCTTCAGCTCCGGCACCCACGGCAGATAGAACTTCTCGAGACCGTTCGGGGCAACGCTGCCCGTCACGATTTGCTGCCCGTTGCGCTCCACCACGACGTCCGCGGGTGTGTCCCCCGCGTTGGCCACGACGACCGCAAAGTCGAAGATGGACCAGACGTTGTTCGCCACCACGGTCGGCCAGAAGTCACAACCAATGTAGGTCTTGGCTTGCCCGGCCTGCGCGCACGTCTTCGGGTCACCGACGAACTGCCCGCCGCTGCCAGCGGTGCCGCCGCCGCCCACGTTGATGCTGCCGCCGTTGCCGCCGAAGGTGATGGCTCCCGTGTTGCCGCTGCCACCGTTGCCGCCGACTCCGCCGGCGTTGCCGGTAGCGCCATTGCCGCCACCTCCCCCGCCGGCGCTGGAGCAGCCGAAGAGAGACCCCACCACGACAAACGTCCAGAAGACCGCGACGCCCAAGAGCTTCCGCATGGGCTGGATTATGGACGAGGCGGGCCGCCCGGTCCAAGTCGGCAGTCGTCGGGGAAGGCGGCCCTCAGAAATCGTGGCGGAATCCGAGCTGCGGCGCGATCAGGAGCAGCATCTTTCCGGCCACTGCCTGCTCGCCGAAGGTGCCCTCGCCATCCGTGACACAGCCCGAGCCGACGCTGGAGCAGTTGCCGGTGAGCACTGGGCTCTTGTCCTTCCACTTGGGCTGGGTCAGGGCAAAGAGCAGCAAGCCCTGGACGCCAAAGGACAGCTCGGAGTTCCCCATGCGCCGCCCGACCCGCAGCTCCGGCGCCGCATAGAAGTAGCGCGCGGGGATCGACTCTTCGACGCTGTCGATGGTGTAACGCGCAGACTGCCCACTGGCGTTGGGATTCGTATCGAAGCGACCGTCTCGAGTGTCCGTCAGCCCTGCGACGAGCGCGCCGGCGCCGACCCGGACGGTGACGGGCCAGCGGGGACCCGTGCGAAATCCGAATGAAGCCCCCAGCGCAACGCCTCTGAGCCACAGCGTGTCGAACGCCGTGCCCGGGTTCGCCGGCCGACCGAGCGGTGTGATCTCCGCGTCGCGTCCGGAGATTTTTTGGCGGATGGCCAGGTAGCCGACATCGAGGGAGAGCGTGACCTTCGAGCTCACGTCGTAGCCGAGGTGTGCGAAGCCGACGAAGCCCTGGCTGAGCGACTTCTTGCAATCACCGCTGCAGCTGTCGTCGAGGTCGCCGCCGAGCGTCGGGCTGACCAGCGCGCCCACGTCCAACTCGAGAGCAATGGCCGGTGGACTGTCGACCCGCCAGAGTGGTGACTCCGGATCGCGCTCGAGGGTGACGGCGACCACCGCACGCTGCCCCGCTTTGAGCGACACCTGCCGCTCGGCGCTCAGGAAACCCTCGCCACTGAGCTCCACCTTGTGGCTGCCTGACCGCAGCCTCCCGTCCCAGATGCCGCGGCCGACTGAGACACCATTGACCGAGACCGTTGCCCCGGCGGGCTTCGGCTCGACGCGGAGCTCGCTCTCCAGGTTCTCGAGCTCCAGGGTGAGCACGGTGTCTCGGCCCAGCTTGACCACGGCCAAGCTCGGCTCGGTGCCCAGCTTGTCCTCGCCCTTCAACTGGACCGTGTGGTCTCCACGTGGCAACGGGCCCTCCCAAGGCGTTCGCCCGACGACCACGTTGTCGACCAACACCTCGGCGTTCTTCCCGCTCTTCTCGGAGACCTTCAGCGTGCCGGACTGGGTCAGCGCGGAGAGTTTGACCTCGAGTGGCACGTTCTGCCCGCTGCTGACGTCGACGCGCTGCTCGAACGGGGAGTAGCCACGCTTGAAGACGCGGACGACGTGCGAGCCGACGGAGACACGCAGGGGGCCCGCCGTCGGGCTCTTTCCGCGATTTCGGCCGTCGATGACGATGCTGGCTCCGGGTTCGGTCAGATGAATGTCGACGGTGCCCACGCGAGAACGGAGCTCCGACACCTCGCGCTCCACCAGGCTCTTGTCCTGAGCGGGCAAGTCGGGGAACTCGCGCAAGAGCACATCGAACATGTCGAGCGCCTCGTCGAAGCGATGCAGGCGGCGCAGGCAGATGGCCGAGTTCTTGGTGGCGGCGCGCGTCGGATACAGCTCGCGCGACCGAGCGAACTCGACCAGCGCCGCGTCCCAAGCCTCTTCGTCGAACAGCGACAAGGCCCGCTCGAAATGCGTGCGCGCTTCGGCCTTCTTCTGTTCGGCGGGATCGGGCTCGGGTGCTGCCGGCGCTTTGGGTGCTTCTTCCGCCGGCTGGGCGCTGGCTGCGGGCTTGGGCTTCTTTCCGCCCTTCTTCTTTTGCGCCCCGGCGACGGCGACCACACAGGACAAAGCAACCACGAGGAGGAACGTGAAGAGCTTTCGCGCCATTGATGCTCGGGCTTCTACTGGAAATCTTTGTCGACGCCCAAGCTCGGTTTGCCGGTGGGCTTGGAACTCGGTGCGCTGGGTTTGGTCGCGCTCTTGGCGGGCGGCGCGCTCGGGGCCCAGCGCTTGCCGGCAACGGGTTTGGCCGCGGCCTGAGCCTCTGGAGCGGAGGACGCCTCGGGGGCTGCGCTCGTGTCGGCGGCTGCCGAAGACTCCGGTTCGGCAGACGCCTCCGGCCGAACCGTGGCCTCGGGCTCTGCAGGCGTCGCGGGCGCTGTCGTCGCCTGGGCTGGCGTCGTCGGTGCGCTCGCAGCCTCGACCGAGCGGGTTCCCGAGAGCCAGAGTGCGACAGCGGCTCCAATGCCGAGCAACGCAATCCCACCAACCACGTAGAGCGCCCGGTGGCTCTTGGCTGGTGGCGGCGCCGGCAGAATGCCGATGCCGGGAGTCTCGGAGACCTGCGGCGCCATCACACCCACGAAACCAGAGGTCTCGCCGCTCATGCGGCCGCCCGACACCTCGCTCACGGACGAGACGTCGCTGACTCCGCTGACGCTGTTGCGACCCGGCGGCGGTTGAGACTCGAGGACCTGGCGCAGCGGGGGCGGCGGCTGAGGTTTCGAGTCAGCTCGCTCGAGGGCGTCGGAGAGGCGTGTCTTCTGCTCGTCGCGCACCTTGCCCATCAGGTTGCGCACCCACTCCGCGACCGGTTCGTCTGAGCTGACCCGCATGCTCGCCGGCAACGCCTGATCGAGTGCAACGAGCAGCTCGTTCGCGGATTTGTAGCGGCGCGCTGGATTCTTGGCGAGGGCCTGCATGACCACTCGCTCGAGGGGAAGCGGGTAGCTGGGCGAGACCTTGCGTGGCGAGACTGCGGGATCCGGCGAACAGATCCGGTAGAGCGTTGCCGCGTCGGACTCCTTGCGGAACGGGTGTTTCCCGGTCGTCATCGCGTAGAGCACGATGCCCAGCGCAAACACGTCAGCCCGCCGGTCGATGCTCTCGCCCTGGATCTGCTCGGGCGCCATGTAGGCAAGCTTGCCTTTGATCTGACCGCCCTGGGTGTTGAAGCCACCGCTGCCCATGGCCTTGGCAACGCCAAAGTCCACGACCTTGGTGACGCCATCGTAGGTGACCAACAGGTTCTGGGGGGACACGTCGCGGTGCACGAGGCCGACCAGATCACCCGCGGCGTCCCGGAGCTCGTGGGCGGCGTGCAGACCGGCGCAGGCGTGCATGGCGATACGCACGGCGACGGGCAACGGGATCCCGCCCGTCGCCCGAGCAGCCTTGATCAGCGAGCTGAGGGGCACGCCCTCGATCCACTCCATGACGAGGAACAACACGCCGTCCTGCTCGCCGAGATCCATGATCTCGACGACGTGCGGGTGCCTCACCTGCGAGGCCAAGGACGCTTCGTCCAGGAACATGCGCTCGAACTGCGGATCTTCCGACAGCTTGGGCAGCATGGTCTTGACCGCGACGATCTTCTGGAAGCCCCGCGAGCCTCGCAGACGGGCCGCCCAGACCATGGCCATTCCGCCCGACGCGATCGGCATGAGCAGCTCGTAGCGGCCCAGCGTGTGGCCGGCTCCGATGTCACCAGCGATGGTCTGGAATGCCGAATTGGTCACGGGTGGCCCAGCAGTCTAGCTACCAGTTCCCCCTTTCTCAACGCGCGATCCACGCCGCCGGCGCCGGCCCGCCAAGGCCGCGAGCCCGGCAAGCAAGGCGCCGAGGGCCGCGTTTCCTCTGGGTGAATCCTCACCCGCCACCCGACAGCCGCAGGCCCCGGCCTCGTCGCCGGCGGCCTTCGAGGGCGCCGCGCAGGTCTTGTCCGAGGCCCGACACACGGCCGGCAGCACACAGTCATCGACGGACTCACAAGCCGTTTTGCACGCACCGAGATCACACTTGAACGGCGAGCAGTCCTTCTTCGCGCCGTCCGGCGAGAGCACCGTGTGGTCGTCACTGCAGAGATTGCCGGCTGGGGTGCAGGTTTTGTCCGGGGCACAGACGTAACCCGACGCGCAGTCCTTGGTGGTCGTGCAGGCCTTCTGACACTTGTCGGTGCCGTCACACACGTAGGGTGCACACGACTTGGCCTCACCCGGCTCGCAGGTCCCGTTGCCAGCGCAGAAGCTCTGGGTCTCGGAGCCCGAGGCGCAGCTCGTGCCGCAGGCGGTGCCGTTGCCTGGATACTCACAGGCGGCGGGGTTCACGCCATCACAGGAGCCCTCACAAGCGGTGCCTTCGCCCTTGCAAGCCGGCCGGTTGCCGTGGGGACTGCCGACCGCGGGCGAACAGGTGCCCTCGTTCGGCGAGACGTCGCAGGCGGAGCACTGCCCATTGCAGGCGCTATCGCAGCAGAAGCCGTCTACGCAGAACCCGGACTGACAGGACGTGCCGGCGGAGCAAACGCCGCCGTTCTGGAGCTTCGGCTTGCAGGTCCCGAGCTCGCAGAAGTTCCCCGTCACGCAGTCCGCGTTCGTCGTGCAGGGGTTGGCGCACTTGTCAGAAGTGCACAAGAACGGGGAGCAGTCCGACCCCGCCGACTCGTACTCACAGGTCCCGAGGCCATCACAGATGTAGCCCTTCACGAAGTTGCCAATGCAGGTCGTGGAGTTGGCCTTGCAGCTGGTGCCTTTGGTGTAGAAGCGGCAGAGACCGGTGCCGTTGCAGGTGCCGTCCCGTTTGCAGGTGTCGGAGCCGTCGTCCGGACACTCGGCGTCGGGATCGGTTCCGTCCTTGATCGGCTCGCACTCACCATCCGAGCCTGTGCCCTTCTTTGCCGCACTACAGGCCTGACAGCTTCCGGTACAAGGGGTGGCGCAGCACACGCCATCCACGCAGTAGTTGGAGGCACAGCCCGAGTTCGCCGTGCACTGGGCACCGTTCGTCTGTTTGCCCTTGCACACGCCCTGGTCGCAGAAATTGCCCGCGACACAGTCGGCGTTGGTGACACACGGGTCGGTGCAGGCATTGGCGGCGCAAGCGAACGGGGTGCAGTCGACCCCGGCGGAGTTGAACGTGCAGGTGCCGAACCCGTCACAGATCTGGCCCTTGACCGTGTTGCCGACACACTGGGTCGAGCCGCAGGCCTCACCCTTCTTGTACAGCCGACAGATGCCGAAGCCGTTGCACATGCCGTCCCGATCACAGGTCGCGGAGCCGTCGTCCGGGCACTCCGTGTCGGGATCGGTGTTGTCGGCGATGGGCCCACACTCCCCGTTCACTCCGGACCCCTTCTTGTCGGCGCTACACGCCTGACACAGTCCGGTGCACGAGGTCGCGCAGCACACGCCGTCCACGCAGTAGTTCGATGCGCACTGGTTGCTGGTCGAGCAGCTCGCTCCGCTCACCTGTTTGCCCTTGCAGACGCCGCTGGCGCAGTAGTTGCCGGTCGCGCAGTCGGTGTCCCCAGCGCAGGGGTTCGAGCACTTGTTCGACGCGCAGGTGTAGGGGAGCGCAGTCGGTCCCGACCGGGTCGTACTGGCACGAGCCGAAGCCGTCGCAGAACTGGCCGGAGACCTTGTTGCCGATACACGCCGACGGGCCGCAGGCGGTGGCCTTGGCGTACTGCCGACAAGCGCCGAACCCGTTGCACATGCCGTCACGCTTGCAGGTGTTCGCACCGTCGTCCGGGCAGTCGTTGTCCGGGTCCGTGTCGGTCGCGACGGGTCCGCACTCGCCGTTCACGCCGCTGCCCTTGGTCGCCGCGCTGCAAGCCTGGCACGCGCCGGTGCACGCCGTCGCACAACACACGCTGTCCACGCAGTACGCGGACTGGCATTGATTGGCGCCGGCGCAGCTCGCGCCGTTCGCTTGTTTGGGGGTGCACACGCCGGCCTTGCAGAAGTTGCCGGACGTGCAGTTGGCATCGGTCGCGCAGGGCTGCTGGCAGGCACCAGACCCGCAAACGTACGGGCTGCAGTCGGTGCCCGAAGCGTTGTTGGCACAGGTGCCGAAGCCGTCGCAGCTCTTGCCCGTCTTGGTGTTGCCCACGCACACGTTGGCGCCGCACACCGTACTCTTGGCCCACAGGCGGCAGGCGCCGGCCCCGTTGCACTGCCCATCGGTCCCACACCCGCTGGTGGCCGTCTGGGCGCATTCGCTGTCGGGATCCAGGCCGGTGTTGATCGGGCCGCACTCACCGCCGAGCCCACCGCCCTTCTTGGTCACGCTGCAGGCCTGGCACAGACCGGTGCAAGCGGTGGCGCAGCACACGCCGTCGACGCAGTACCCGCTCGCGCAGCCGTTGGCCCCGCCGCAGGTCGCGCCGTTGGCCTGTTTGGGTTTGCACGTGCCGGACTCGCAGAAGTTGCCGCTGATGCAGTCCAGATCGTTGGCGCAGGGGTTGGCGCAGGAAGAGCCCTTGCACAGGTAAGGCGCGCAGCTCGTGCCGGTCGTGTCCACCACACAGCTGCCAAAGCCGTCACAGACCTGTCCCGTCGAGTTGTTGCCGACGCAGGTCGTCGCGCCGCAGCTCGTGCCCTTGGCGTACTTGCGGCACGCACCGGCGCCGTTGCACTGGCCGTCGCCCTGGCAGCTGGGCGCGCCCTGGTCGGCGCACTCGTTGTCCGGGTCGATGCCGTCCTTGATCGCGCCGCACTCGCCGTCGACCCCGCTGCCTTTCTTGGCGACGCTGCAGGCCTGGCACAAACCCGTACACGCCGTGGCGCAGCACACGCCGTCCACGCAGGCCCCGCTGGCGCACTGCGACGCGCTGGTGCACGACCCGCCGTTGGGCTGGTCGAGCTGACAGGTCCCGTCCGAGGTGCGGCAGTACCCGCTGGCGGTGCAGTGCGCGTCGGTGGTGCAGTTCGTCCGACACGCGCTCGCGCTGCCGCAGATGTAGGGGGCGCACGAAGTCTGGGTCGTCAAGCACGCGCCGCCGCCGTTGCAGGCGAACGAGGACAGGTTGGCGTTGCTGCACGATGGCGTGCCGCACTGGGTGCCCGTCGAGTACTTCGCGCAGGCGCCGGCACCGTTGCAGACGCCGGTCGTGCCGCAAGAGAGCGCGCCTTGGTCCGAGCACTCGTCGTCCGGATCGGTCGCGTTGATGATCGCGCCACACACGCCGTTCGCGCCGGTGCCCTTCTTGGCACTGGTGCAGGCCGTGCAGACGCCGGTGCAGGCCGAGTCGCAGCACACGCCGTCGACGCAGAACCCGGCCGCACACTCACCCGCGCCGGTGCACGCGCCACCCTGAGGCACCAGCTTGAACAGCTCGGCCACGTTCGTGTACCCACTCGGCCCCTCGCCGCCACAGGCCAGCACCTCCCCCGTGCTGAGCAAGATGGCCTCCGGGTCGGTGTAGTAGTGGGCGTCCTTCATGTTGCCGGTCGCGGACCAGGAGTTGGTCGCCGGGTCGTAGACCTCGCTGCTGATGGCGTAGTCGCAGAACCCCGAGCAGGTGTAACCGCCGGCGATCAGCGCCTTGCCGTTGGCGAGCGTGGCGCCGAAGGGCGACTCGCGCGAGAACGCCATGTTTCCGGTGGCCGACCAGGAGTTGGTGGCAACGTCGTAGACCTCGGCGGTGTTCAGGTAGTTGTTGCCGTAGCCACCCGCGACCAGGACCTTCGTGCCGGACGCGAGGGCGGTCCCCATGTGCTCGTAGCGGCTACCGATCATGGCCGCCGCAGCGTTCCAGGAGTTGGTGCCGGGGTCGTAGAGATCGGCGGTTCCCGTCGAGGGATACCCGCCCGCAGCCAGGACCTTGCCGTTCGAGAGCAGCGTCATGCTGTGCATGTAGCGGCCGCCCGTCATGCTGCCGGCCGAGGTCCAGTTGTTCGTCGACGGATCGAAGATCTCCGCCGACTGCTGGTATCCGCTATTTCCGTAGCCGCCGGAGAGCAGCACCTTGCCGCTGGCGAGCCTCGAGGATGAGTGGATGTAGCGTCCGGCCAGGAGCGAGCCCGTCGCCGACCAGGTCCCGGTACCCGAGCTGTAACGCTCCGACGAGGTCAGATATCCCGCCCCGCCGTACCCGCCGGCGACCACGGCACCTCCGCTCGCCAGCGCTTCACCCGACGTGTAGTAGCGAGGGTTCGTGAGTGACCCCGTGGTCGCCCAGGTGCCCGAGGTCCGGTCGTACAGCTCCGCCCAGCCCCCATAGTTGCAGGAAGGCACACAGGAGTAACCGGCAACCAAGAGCACCTTGCCCGTGCTGAGCAGCATGACCGCCGGGTGATAGGCGTGCTGGTACGCCGTCGAACCCGTCGACGTCCACGCGGGGTCGAGCGCGAGTGGGTATTCGAGGCCCGCGCCGTCCCAGCTCACGTGAACCTGACAAGTCGCGGCGCCGGGCGGCGTGACGCTGCGACCCCAAGGTGCGACCGGGCTCTTGTCGTACGCGCAACCATCGAGCGCGACCGTCGCCTCGCGGCGCTGCCCCGTCCGGTCGACGACGAACGGCGGAGCCATGCGCAACCGCGGCGCGCCGCCGGCATCCATCAGCTCGATCACACCGGACACGAACCGCAGGCCCGCGACCTTGGAGACGTCGAGCGTGTACCCCACTCGCTCGTGCTCGGGCCTCGCGTTGAACACGACGAAGTCCTCGCTGCCCGCCTCGGTGGGGCGATGCACGACGTCGCGGCCCGGACCAAGCCCACCGAAGTAGACCGCGACCCCCTCGGCAGTGGCCGCGGGCGCGGTGGTGGCGCCGTCGATTGTGAACGACAGCTCGACGTTCGAGCCCTCGTCGCTGATGACGACGGGCCCCGACGCGTTTTCCGGCAGCGTGACCCGCGCGGTCTGCGACGTGCCTCTCGACGGGTCGTCCGTCAGCAGCGCCTGCAGGCGCGTGCCGGAGCTCGCAAGGCCAACCCGTGCGCCGCCGATCAACGGCAGCTCGGCGGGAGCGGGGGAGCGGGACGTACGGCCCGGAGGCAGGTGAAGCGACGGGCGCTCGGAGCGAAGCCGGAACGTTTGTCTGATTTCGGCGAGCCGCGTGCGGGCCGCCTCCGACACCGACGCGGGTGCCGAGGAGGGCTGCTGCGATCCGCCGGACACGGACGGCGTCGGGGTGCTGCTCTCGTCGGAGCAAGCGGCGACCCAGATGAATCCAAGCCCAAAAACAGTCAGTGTGCCAAAAGCTCTACTGCGTCGGTGCATGAGGCCTCGCCGGCGGAACTGGAGCGCAAGTTGCTCAACCGCCAACTTACAAAGGTATCAGTCGGACCTCCGCCTTGGAACTGTTAGATGTCAGGCCCGAACGCGGCACATTGCCCCACATCGGTATCCCACGAGTCACGCCGTCCGGGTTCGTGCGGAGGCCATCGCCTCGCCCGCTCCCGCGCGCTGGTGAAAATTCCGCGCGCCGGTGGTTTTCCCGAGAAAATCGCCCGCAATTATCCGCGGCGTTGGAAGCACTTGAGCCGCGACCGGAGAGCGACGCATGCTCGCCGCCCCGGAGGGAACATGAGTCGAGGCAAACGCACCGAAGTTGACCTGAAGAAGATCGCCGCCGAAATGCGCAAGGTGATGACCGGGCCGACGCTGAACCAGGTCTACCGGCACGCGATGGAGGCCGGGTATCTGTGTGCGCTAGCCGACGGCGAGGCGGACGCGGACGAGAAGGCTGCGATCGTGAAGGCGATGCACGACCTCTCGAGCGGCCTGGTGGTCGAGTGGGAGGTGGATGCGATGATGGAGGAGTGCGACGCGGCCATCACCAAGGAAGGTCACGCCGCCCGCTGTGAGGCCGTCGGCAAACAGCTCAAGGAGCTGGGGCAAGCCGAGACGGGCTTGCTGCTGGGCGCCTACGCCGCGCTCGCGACCGCCGGACTCGACAAACAAGAGGCCGTGATGCTCGAGAAGATCGGCGCGGGCGCCGGGATCACCAAGAGTCAGGTGGGGAACCTGGTGAAACAGGCGAAGAACGCGCTGGTCGGCTGATTCACGCTTCGGGTTCGGCTTCGGCCGTGGGCGCGGGTTCCGCCGCGGGCGCGGACTCCGCCCCGGCCGCTTCTTCTCTCGCGGGCATGACACCGGGTCGCCCGCGTCCGGTATCGTCCTTGAACACCCGGCCGTCCACCATGCGCACGACACGGGGCATGCTCTCGGCAAAGCCCGAGTTGTGGGTGACGACGACGATGGTCGTGCCGTGGTCCTTGTTGATCTGGAAGAACAGATCGTGAATCGCCTCGCTGGTCGCGCTGTCCAGGTTGCCGGTCGGTTCGTCCGCCAGCAGCAATTTTGGGCCGAGCACGAGCGCACGGGCGATGGCCACACGCTGCTGCTCGCCGCCAGATAGCTCGCCTGGACGGTGGGTCGCGCGATGCGACAGCCCGACCTCGTCGAGGAGCCGCGCCGCCGGCTTCTCCATCTCCCGCTTGCTGCGCCCCTGGATCAAGCCGGGCAACATCAGGTTCTCGAGCGCGTTGAACTCCGGGAGCAGGTGGTGAAACTGGAACACGAAGCCGATCTCGCGATTGCGCACCGCCGCCAGGCGCGAGCCGCTCATGGTCGTCAGCTCCTCACCCGAGAGACGGATGCGACCGGTGGTCGGTAGGTCGAGCGTCCCCATGCAGTGAAGCAGCGTGCTCTTGCCGGCCCCCGACGGGCCCACGATCGCCAACAGCTCTCCCGCCCGGATGGTGAGATCGATGCCCTTCAGCACCTGGAGCGTCCTACCCATGTGCTCGAAGCTCTTGTGCAGGTCTTCGATGATGACGAGGGGCTCTGCCATGGTCCTGATCACTCGTAGCGAATGCCGTCGACGGGCCGGAGTCGGCTGGCGGCGATGGCGGGGTATATCGTGGCGATGGTGGTGATGACCATGGCGCTGACGGCGACCAGCGTGTAGTCGAGCGGATCGACGGAAATTGGCAGGCGATCGACGTAATAAACGTCCGGATCGAGCCGCACGCCGAACCACAACAGGCCGAGCACGGTGCAGAGCCCCGTCACCACGCCGAACACCGTGCCGATGCCACCGATGATCACGCCTTCACTCATGAAGACGCGCAAGATCGCGGTATCGCTCGCGCCAATGGCCTTCAAGATCGCAATCTCTTTGCTCTTCTCGGTCACCATCAAGAGCAGGGTGCAGATGATGCAGAAGCTCGCGACGGCGATGGCGATGCTGAGGATGATGAAGGTCGCGATCTTCTCGAGCTTCAGGGCGCTGAACAGGTTCTTGTTCAGCTCCTTCCAGTCGCGCACCTTCATATCCTCGCGCCCGAGCCCCACGCCGTGTTTGGCAATCAGGGCCTCGAGCTCCGGGCGGACTGGCTCGACCAGCTCGGCATCGTCGAGCTTCACCTCTACTGCCGTCGTGCGCCCCTTCAGATCCAGGAACTCCTGGGCGTCGTCGCGCTTCATGTAGACGTGACTGGCGTCGTACTCGTACATGCCGCTGTAGAAGATGGCGGCCACGCGGAACTTGCGACTGCGGGGTAGGACTCCCATCGGCCCGAGATCGCCGAGGGGCGCCACCAAGGTGACCTCGTCCCCAACGTAGACGTGCAGGGTCTTGGCCAGCTCGCGCCCGAGGATCACCCCCGGGTAGACCGGCTCGGTCGCGGCCTCGACGTCGTCGTCCAGATCTCGCTTGAGCCACGACTTGACCCGGGGCCCCTTGAGGAAGACCTCACCGCCGGTGGAGATGCCGATCACCTCCTCGGGCGGAAGATCGGCGAGCTTCGCCGGCTCGTCCAGGTACGAGAACTTTCCCACCTCGATGTTCTGCACCAGGTCGATCACCGACCCGATGCTGGAGGTCTCGACGCCGCGCACGATGGTGCCGGCGGTGTTCGAGCTGGACGACGCCATGGCTTCGCCGGCGGTGACCGGCGTGGCGGCCTTCACGCCCTTGATCAGCCGCACGTCGGTGAGCAGCTCATCGACCCCTGCGAAGCCGCCGTGGGTGCCGGACTCGATCTTCATGTGGGCGTTGTTGCCCAAGATCTTGCGCTTCAGATCGGCGCCGAATCCGCCCATGATGCTGACGACCGCACACAGCGCGAACGCGCTGACCGCAACGCCCGAGATGCTGAGCCCCGAGATGACGGTCAAAAATCCGCTCTTGCTCGCGCGGACGTGGCGCACGGCAACGAAGGGAATGAAACCTTGTCCCTCGACCCGGTCGAGCATGCGGGGCAACGCGAGGGTCAAGAACCCAACCACGAAGCCGGTACCCGAGAGGGCTGCGCCGACCCGCACGACCTGATGCCAGAACACGAAGAAGCTGCCGCGGTGCTCCGGCAAGCTCGCAGCCCAGCCGCCGAGCACCACCACACCCACCAAGCACAGGCCGGTGAGGATGGACAAGAGGCTGCGTCGCCCCTTCTGACCCAGACGCCGCACGGCCCGGAAGATCAGGTACCCGAAGGCGACCGCCACCAACGCGACGACGGCCACCCGCCCGGGAAAACCGAGCATCAGCCACACCTTCGCCATCAGCGAGAGCTGCTCGGGTTTGAGCTGCGGGGGTGCAAACATCGAAGGTCGGCGGCTCTCAGGTGGATTCGGGGCGAAGCAGCGGGAAGGCGATGACGTCTCGGATCGACGGCTGGCAAGCGAGCATCATGACCAGCCGGTCGACGCCGAGGCCGAAGCCCGCCGCCGGCGGCATGCCGTGCTCGAGCGCACGGATGTAGTCGGCGTCGTAGTCCATGGTCTCTTCGGCGCCACGGCCCTTCTTCTCGACCTGCTCCAGGAAGCGCGCCGCCTGGTCTTCCGGGTCGTTCAGCTCGCTGAAGGCGTTGCACAGCTCGCGACCGTCGACGAACAGCTCGAAGCGATCGACGAGGGTTGGATCGGCGTCTTTGCGCCGCGCCAACGGGGAGACCTCGGCGGGGTAGTCGGTGATGAAGACCGGCACGCCCCTCGAACCGTCGCGGCTCCGATAATCTTCCGCGAGGAATGGCTAGGCCAGGTACTCGTAGGCAGAGAACAGCCGCTCCCCCGCGTTCTCGCAGACCCCGAGGCCCTTTCGGAAATTCGCCCAGTCGATCTTCTTGGCGCGCGGGCTCTTTTTTGCCCACTCACCGACCAGCGCCGCGCCGGGGCTGGCAGGACCGGTCGGCGTGTCCTTGGCCAGCGCGATCTCGGCCATGCGATCGACCAACTCGAGGGGGATCTGTGCACGCTCGAGCGCGGCGAGCACCGACTGCTTCATCGGAACCCGGGCGAACGGTTCGTCGAGGGTGAAGCTGCGAGCCTGTTTCCAGGCGTCGTAGCGCGCGGTCTGCCCGGCGCTCGCCAAGCGTGCCGAGAGCGCCTCGTCGACCTGGCGCAGCATCTGCTCCGTGAGATCCATGAGCGTGTCGTACGTGGCGTACGACATGTAGAACTCGAGCATGGTGAACTCGGGGTTGTGCCGAGTGCTGATGCCTTCGTTGCGGTAACAGCGGCCGATCTCGTAGACCCGCTCGAAGCCGCCAACGAGCATGCGCTTGAGGTACAGCTCCGGTGCGATGCGCAGGAACAGATCCAGATCCAGGGTGTTGTGGTGCGTCGTGAAGGGGCGCGCGGCGGCGCCGCCGATTACCGTGTGCAGCGTGGGAGTCTCGACCTCGAGGAACCCGGCGCCGTCGAGGAACGTACGCAGACCCTGGACGACGGCTGAGCGCGCGAACAGAGCGGCGGCAGCATCGGGGTTGGCAACGGTGTCGACGTAGCGGCGGCGGTAGCGAAGATCCACGTCGGACAGCCCGTGCCACTTGTCCGGCAGCGGACGAAGCGCCTTGGTCAAGAGCCGGATGGCCGAGAGCTCGAGGGTGAGCTCGCCGGTCTTGGTGACCATCGGGCGGCCGGTTGCTTCGACGTGGTCCGCGACGTCGATGTCTTCGAGGGCGGCGAACGCATCCCCCATCACGTCTTGTTTCGCGAACAGCTGAATTTCTCCGGAGCCATCCCGCAGGCGCAGGAACGACGCCTTGCCAAAACCACGGCGGGCCATCAGGCGACCGGCGACGTGAATCGCGCTGTCGCGGGCGAGCGCACTCACCTGCTCGGGGTCGTAACGCAGCTCGTGTCGCGGCTCGAGCAGCGCCGACTCGAAGCGTGTGCGCAGCGCCGCAGCCAGCTCTCGGTCCGCCGCGGCGAAATCGTTGGCGAAGGGGTTCTGCCCGCGCTCCCGCACACGCGCGGCTTTGTCGCGTCGAGCTTGGATCAAGCCTTCTTCCCCGCCTTCGGCGGAGGGGGTTTCCCCGGCTTCTCTCTCGGCTGACATGAGGGGGCGGCGTCTAGCGCGGGGCCGGTTGGGCGTCCACCGCCCTCGGGCATCCGGGCAGCCCTCGGCGCGAATCGGGCGAACGCGCGCCCTGGCCGCAGTGACGCTGAGCCGCGTGGCTTCGCTGCGGCGTCACGGTCACCAAACGCTGGCACGAGGGGCGGGGACTCGCGTCGGCGCCCGCCGTGAAGGCACAGACCTCAGTCGGCCGCGACACAATCGTACGTGCAGTGCGGGGTGCCAATCGTGAACAGTGTCCCGCACGCGCAAGGACTCGGCGCCGTTCCAAGACTGGAAATATTGACCTCGTCGTCGGGCGTCGGCTCCGATGTGCACGAGTAGTCTCCGCCGGGTTGGGTCGAATTCAGCGAGCACCAATAGGTTCGGTCGTCGGACAGGTTCTCCAATTCGACGTCACCGGACTTCGGATCGATGCATGCGTACTTGAGCGTCTGACCCATGGACGGACAGGCCGGGACGATGGCTGGTGGATCGGTGCAGATTGGCTGTACCCAAGAACCGCGACACTCCGACGCCAGCCCCGCGTCAGCATCGACCGCGGACCCATCTGCTCCACCCGTACCCCCGCCGGCGGCGCCGCCGGACGAGTGGTTGGTGGTGGTCGAGCTGCAACTGCCGGCACCAACGAGACCCGTGAGGACGGCGGCCGCAGCGAGCGTTGCTCTGGGCCATCCCATTCACTCGCACGATACCCGATGGCCCGCGACTGGGAAACCGCCAGCAGCTCTGCGAGCGCAACCACCCTCTGGGGAAACTTCAGGTTGTCAGCGCGGGAAACTCGCAGTTACCCGGAGGCCGGCCCCGGAGCGGCTGGGCACCCGTCTTTGGGCTCAGAGTGCCCGGGCGGGTCTGATTCGTGGTCGGGCACACAACTTGAAGTGGTCCGGGGCAGGAGGTTCCCCAAGATGAAACGCCGCCGACCGCCGCAGCCCAAGCTTCGCATCGCCTCGCTCGGACTCGCCTGCGCAGTGCTCGCACCAATCGCCACCGGGTGCGTCGTCGCGACCGACGGAGAGGTCGAGCTCGTGGACGACTCCGAGCTGGCCGCCGCCGCGGCTCCCGCCGGGGGGTACGAGTTCGGGAAGGACACCGAGGAGCGGAGGCACGCCGTTCCGATCGAAAAGAACGCGAAGTGGAAGGTCGTGTACTCGGTTCCCCTGCGAGACCTCGGACCCGACGAGCGGGTCGCGGTGCGCGGCGAGGTCCAGCTGACGGTGTGTCAGCAATCGAACATGGGCGGCGGCTCGCCTTGTACGCGGGTCACCCCATTCGACCCGAAGTACGAGGTCAAGGTGATCTTGGGGGACTCGAAGGACGACGCGAGTGGGCCGGACCTGTCGGACACCCGCGACATGACGTGCACCCACTTGAAACACCACTGCGCGCTGTCGGTGGCCGAGGCCATCAGCCATGGCATGCACGGGAACCATTTCGCGAACCTCGTCGTGGCGGCGGTGGATGTGGCGACCAACGGCCACGACGTGATGATCGTCGATGATCACCACGGTGGGCTCTACGTGACGCGCATCGGCAAGGGCGCGAACGAAAAGGGCAAGACTAGCGAAGGCCACGACGTGTCCGGGGGCTGGATGAAGCTCGATATGGAGAACAGCGGGCCGAGAAAACCCCACGTGACGTTGCAGGCCACGCTGAAGCACGCGAAGCCCGGCGACGTGGTCGGCGTCGATGCGCTGATCGAGGCGCAGACCCACGGCGGGGGAGGCAAACCGCCCGGCTGCTCCGGCGCCCGCGATCCGCTGATCACCCACCAGGTCTTCGTCTCGAAACACGCCAACGATCCGGCGGGAAGCAAGCTTGCCACGGTGACCGCGAAGAACGGCACGAACTGTCGCATCGGTGACGCCTGTAGCTATCGCAAGTCCGCGGCTCTGCGTCTGCCCAAGGACACGCCGAGCACGGTCTACGTGAGCGTGGTGTCATCGGGTGGGCGCTCGTGCTCGGCGCCCAACGACGAGTGGCGCCTGGGCGCCGGAAGTAAGCTGGAGCTCAACCGGCTGCGCTAGCGCGAGCCAGCGGGCTCGGCCCGGGGACACACCTCACTTCAGATCGTGTTTCCGCGCGAGGCGCAGCATCATCTGGCGCGAGATACCCGCGAGCTCGGCGGCGCGAGGGACGTTCTCTGCGCTGAGCTCGAGGGCTCGACGCACATAGGCCAGCTCGAAGGCGTCGCTCGCGTCGCGGCGCGCGAGCGCGAGCGGCGGCAGCGGTTGGCCCGGATCGAAGGCTGATGCGTCGCCTGCGCTCGGAACGCGAGTGATCGAGGTCGGGAGCACGCGCCCCGGAGTCACGGCCAGCCGTTGCACCGCATTCTTGAGCTCACGCACGTTGCCCGGCCAGCGGTGCCGGCGAAACATCTCCCACACGGCCTCCGGCACCTCGTCGATGTTCGTCGGGGGATCGACCATCGACAAGAAGTGCCGAACCAAGAGCTCGAGGTCGCCGGCCCGATCCCGCAGCGGTGGCGACACGACCTGCGCCTGGGCCAGGCGGTAGTAGAGATCCTCGCGGAACGTGCCGCGGTCCACCTCCGCCCGCAGGTTGCGATTCGTGGCGGCGATGATGCGCACGTCGACGGCGAAGCTGCGAGTGCCGCCGACCCGCCGGAGCTCTCGCCGTTCCAGAACCCGCAGCAGCTTTGGCTGGAGCTCCAGCGGCAGCTCGCCGATCTCGTCCAGAAACAGCGTGCCGGTGTCCGCCTGCTCGAACACTCCCTCGTGCGCATTTGCCGCGCCGGTGAAGGCGCCGCGCTCGTGACCGAACAGCTCACTCTCGACCAGCGTTCGCGCGATCGCTCCACAATCGAGCACGATCAGCGGTTGTCCCGCCCGGCGGCTCCGAGCGTGAACGGCCTCGGCGATCAGATCCTTACCCGTGCCCGTCTCACCGTAAATGAGCAGCGTGTGGTCGGTGGGTGCGACCCGCGCGAGCGCGGCAAACAGCTCGCGCATGCACGCGGAGCGGCCCACGATGTCACCAAACCCGTCGACCTCGAGTTGCTCCCGCTCCTCGAACTCGGTGAGCTGAGCGACAGCGAGGATGGTGTCGCCGAGCCCGATGCGGAAGTCACCGCACACGATGGCGTCGTAGACTCGGTTGCCGGCAAGCTCGATGCCATTCGTCGACCCCGCGTCGCGCACCCGCACCCCGCTGGGCGTGGGCTCGAGCTCACAGTGGCGCCGGGAGACCGTCCCGTCGCTGATCACCAGATCGTTCTCGGCGGAAGTCCCGATACGGAACGAGCCGCCCGCGATCTCGGCCGAAGCTCCCGCATCCGGTCCCCGCACGACCGAGACTCGCAGTTTGGAGTACCGATTCACGCGGGTGGGGTTTCGAACCCGGGTTTGCGGCTCGCTCACGCAGCGCACGAAGATAGCATGCTCGCTACCACCGTCACTGCTTCAGGCACTCACGCCGGAAGTGTTTGTCGCCATTGCCATCCACGTAATACGGCGGGGTGCAGTCCAGCGGCGGTTTTTGTGGGGCAGCGGCGGGGAGTGTCGCGGCCGGCCGCAGTTTGGTCTGACGAGCCGTTCCGCTCGCCGACGTGCCGTGCTCGGCACTGGGCGCGGCTTCGGGCGGAGCCGCGCTGCTCCGACTGGGTAACCCCGAAGACGCAACAACCGGAGTGGGCGGCGCGTTCGAGTGCGACACGCTGTTGCTGACGGCTTCGTCTTGGGTCGGCGTCGACGACCGCGAAGCGAGCGCTACGAGGCCGAGCACGGCCGCCAGAAAGACCCCCGCGACGACCCCCCCGGCTGCGGGGGGGAGGCGGCGACGAACACGCTCCGCCGGTGCCTGCGCGGGCTGGTCCGCCACGGCCTGCGCAGGCGCCACGCTTGCAGCCTCCGCGGGTTGGACGGGCCGCGTGCCGGCAAACGCGCCGCCCGCGCGGGTCTTGGAAGGCTCTTCCTCGCCCCCTTTGCCATCATCCCCTTCGGCCTCGACGGTGGTCGGCAGCTCGTCGTCCTCGGCGGCCAGCTCTCGCGCGAGCGTCTCGGGCTCCCCGGTCCTTTCGGCGTCTTCGTGGCTCAGTGCTTCCAGGCTCTGTACGTCGCTCGTGCTGGCTTCGGCCTTCTCTACCCACCGACGTCGCTCCGAGAGGGACTCCCGAGCGAGGGACTCGACGAACTTGCCGACGGTCCGCCCGATCGCGCACGGGGCAGCCGCAATCAGCGCTTCCGCCATGTCACCGGCCGTTGGAAAGCGGTCTTCGCGCTTGGTTGCGCAGCCCTTCTGCACGATCTGATCGAGCGCGGGGCTGACCTCCGAGTTGAAGCTCGACGGCGGCGGTGTGTTGCCGTTGCGGATCTGTTCTGCGACCTGCCACTCACTCTCACCGGCGAACAGACCGCGACCGGCCAACAGCTCCCACAGCACGACCGACGCGGCATAGACGTCAGTGCGCCGGTCGACGGCCTCGAGCATGACCTGCTCCGGCGCCATGTAGCGGAGTTTGCCCTTCAACACGCCGCTGGCCGTGCGGTGGCTGCGGCCCGCGGCGATGGCGATGCCAAAATCGACGACCCTTACCAAGCCATCCGCACCGATCAGGATGTTTTGAGGTGAGACGTCTCGGTGTACCAGGCCCAGAGCTCGGCCACCCTCCCCGCGCGCCCCATGTGCAGCGTGCAGACCGTGAAGGGTGCCGATCATGACGGCGTTGATCACGTCGAGCGGAATGCGCTGACCCTTGGTCTTTGCGAGTCGAACGAGCCGCGCGAGCGACTCCCCCTCGATGTACTCCATGACGATGAACAGCTCCCCATCGAGCGCCACGACATCCAGGGTCGGAACGACGTTGGGGTGCTGCACCCGCGCCGCCAGCCGAGCCTCGTCGATGAACATCGCCACGAATTCCGGATCGCGCGCCAGGTGCGGATGCAGGCGTTTGATGGCGACCACGCGAGAAAATCCGACTGGACCGAGCAGACGCCCGAGGTGCACCGAAGCCATGCCACCGGAGGCGATCTCCCGAAACAGCGCGTAGCGACCGATGATGCGCTCGGGCTGCGTGCTCTTCATGCGCGTCCCGACTCGACTCGCGTCAAAACGTGGCGCCCAGGCCGAGAGTGGTCACGCGGTTCGACGCTCTCGCGGACGGCTCTGCGCGCCGGCTACTCACGAACACCCAGGTTGCGGCGCCCAGACCCACGGCTCCGATAGCTAGGGAAATGTCGGCGAGCAAGAAGCTTCGCTTCAGCCGATCGGTCTTGTCTCGCGAACAGTTCGGCTCGCAACCCTCTCTTTTCAGATCACTCTCCTGGCTCAGACCCGATAGCCCGAAGTAACCAAAGCCCACGAGGCCTACCACACCCACACCGGCGAAGACCCAGCTGAGCGTGGGGATTGCCTTTGATTCGCTCGGGTTGGAACCGGAGCCGAGCACGACAGCCACCTTGCGCAATCGGTCCCCTTCCGCGAGCAATACCCGCGCCTCGACGGGCGGGAGCCCCGAAGCCTCGAACCTCAGGGTGTGAGCTCCTGGATCGAGCCGGACGGCACGCCCATCGAGTGTATCGACGAACGGTCGACCGTCCGCCAGCACCTGCACTCGACTGAGCTCCCGACCGTCGGCGGTCCTGGCTGCGAGCACCAGCGTCGGGATGAGCCCGTTCAAGCGGCGGGTTTCGGCGGCGCACTCTTCGCGCACCGGTCCCGGACAAGCAGGCGCGGTGCAGGCAGCAAAGCTGGCTTGGGCGTGCACGAGCGCGCCAGCCTTGCGCTGCGCCACTGCCTGCTCGTGGAACTCGACGCAGTCGGGCGTCTGCGCGCGGGCTTCGGGCGCTGCGCCGACGACTCCACCGGCCCCGAGCAGCGCGGAGCAGGCGATCGACATCCGGGTCAGGGCCGCCTCGACACGGCCTTTAGTCTAGCCGGGGCTGACCGATGTGTCATGGACGCTGCGGCAGTGTCTCGAGCCGCGAGGCACTCAGCGGGCACGGCCGCGCAATTCGAGAGGCCAGCTCCCGAAGCGAGCGGCAAACGCCCGCTCGGGTTATGCTGCGGCTCGATGCGTCGCGTTGCCTTCGCCCTGGTGCTCGGCGCGGTGGGCTGCAGCCTCACTCACGACGCGGATCGCTTCTCCAGCGGCGACGGCACGGGCGCGAGCGGTGGCGGCGCGGGGAGCGGGGGGAGCGGGCCGAGCGGCGGCGGGACACAGCCCACGGGCGGCGCGAGCGGCACGGGTGGCGCGAACACGGGCGGCGCGGGCGGCACGTCGGCGACCGGCGCGACCGGAGGAACGACCGCGAGCGGGGGGAGCGGCGGGTCGACCACGGACTGCGGCAGAACGGGCAAAAGCTGTTGTGGTCAGGCATGCCTCGACACGAACGTCTGTCTCGACGGCAAGTGTCAACCGTGCGGCACTCTCGGCGCCAAGTGCTGCGAGTTCACACTGAGCCTTGGCTGCCCGGGCACCAGCGGAAAAGACGTTTGCTGCAGCTTGCCCCCCGGTAGTGATCAGTGCGGCGGACAGGGCGCGCCGGGCACTGGAACCTGCAAGAGCTGCTGCTACCAGTGCAACCCGGGCGGGAAGTGGGACGGGGTCCTGGCCGAACCCGCGAAGTGCATGGAACAGGCTGCCGCACAGTGTGGCAAGCCGGCGAACAACACCAAGTGGTGGTCGCAGCTGTGCACGACCCTGAACTGACCCCGTGAGCGAAAGGCTCTTGCCTACGTCGCGCGATTGTCAGAGAACTGCTGCCATGGATCCGGGTCACCGCCCGCGCTCGACGCCGCCCCCGCTGCCCACGACGGTCATCACCGAACAGGTCGATGACGACGACCGGGTCAGCCTGGTCCCAGAAGACGACATCGTCGGCGGCCGGCTGCACGTGATGTACGATCGCCTCGCGCACGACGACTACGCGGGAGCCAGGCTGGTCGCCGAGAGCCTGCTCGACCGTGAGCCGGACCACCATGACGCGCTGCAGTGCCTGGACATGTGCCACACGGCGCTCCAGAAGCTGTACCTCTCGCGCATCGGCGAGCTCGACCGCGTTCCGCAACTCTCAATCGAACCCGAGCAGATGAGCGCTCGGGTCACGGACGAACGCGCGCTGCAGGTCCTGCAGCTGGTCAACGGCCTGAGGCCGCTCGGGTCCATCGCGGACGCCGCGTCAATCCCACGTCTGGAAGCTCTCCGCATCCTCTCCGAGCTCTTCCTGAGCCACGTGATCGAGTTTGAAGACGAGTGACGGAGGCCCGGCATCGGCCGAACGCCCGCGCTCGCGGCTCCCACTCACAGCTCGCTGGTGCTGGACGCCGGGCCACAGGCTCACGACCGTCACGCCATGCGGTTTGCAGATCATGCGCCATGTCCCGCGCCAGCCGATCGACACCCGCCTTGCCCACACCGTAGGCCACGTTGAGCTGAAACCCCGCGCCACCGAAGGACGAAATGTTGGCGATTAGCCCACGCTTTTGCGGGATCATCAGCGGCGCTGCCAGTACGCTCGCGACGTAGTGCGACCGCAATCCCACCCTGTGCATTTGATCCCAGAGCGATAGAGATTGTTCCCAGAACGGAACGCCGAACATCGGCTCGCTCGGGATCTGAAACATGTCGTTGACCAGCACATCGAGCCGACCGAGCTCGGCCTCGATGCGCCGAAATACCTGCCGCACGTCGTCATCGTTGGCGTGATCGCAGCGCAGGGCGATGCCGCGACCTCCGCGCCGTGTCACTTCGTCAGCAGTGTCGCGAACGGAGCGCGAGCCCTCGAGGGTTCGACCCGTAACCACGACGGTCATGCCCGCATCGCCCAGCGCGAGCGCCACACCGCGTCCGACGCCGCGGCTCGCCCCGGTGACGAGCGCGAGCTTCGAGTTCTGCTCAGCTTTCACGAGCGGGCAGCCTAGCGCGGCCGAACGTCCACGCGAACCGCCAGCCCGATCGGGCGCTGTGCCGCTCAGCCGGCTAGCGCGGCGATGACCTCGGCGTGCTCGGGAAACCGCCCGGCGGCTTGTTTCGAGAACACCAGGCGACCGTCCGCGATCACGTCGAACTGACCCACCTTGCCCACCACCAGGGTCACGCTCGCGTCGCTCTTCTTTTCAATCTCGGCCGCGAGACTCGCCGCCCGAGGTTTGTAGTTTCAAGCGTGGCAGAAGTGGATGAAGACCTGCATGAGAGTTGACCCGATTTTCGCTCAAGACGCCTGGGGTGGCATCGACCCGGGGTGTTTGGTGCTCTTGTCGGCGTTCTGCAAGAGGTACGCCTCGATGAAGTCGTCGATCTCTCCGTCCAGAACCCGCTGCACGTCGCCGGTCTCGTGCTCCGTCCGGAGGTCCTTCACCAGCTGGTAGGGCTGCAACACGTAGCTGCGGATCTGGTTGCCCCAGGCGATGTCGGTCTTGGCTGCCTCGTAGTCGGCCTGAACCTTCTCGCGCCGGGCAAGCTCCCGCTCGTAGAGCTTGGCCTTCAACATCTTGAGCGCCATGGCGCGGTTCTGATGCTGGCTGCGCTCGGCCCGGCAGACGATGACGATGCCGCTGGGAAAATGCTTCATGCGCACGGCCGTCTCGACCTTGTTGACGTTCTGCCCGCCCTTACCGCCCGCGCGCATGGTCGTGATCTCGACGTCGGTGTCCTTCACCTCGATGTTGATCTCGTCCTCGATGTCCGGCGTGACCTCGACCGCCGCGAAGCTGGTCTGCCTTCGTGCGTTGGCGTCGAACGGGCTGATGCGCACCAGCCGGTGCACGCCGACCTCGGCGCGCAGGTACCCGTATGCGTTGGGGCCACTGACCGTGAACGAAGCGCCGTCGATGCCTGCGTCGTCGCTCACCTGGTAGTCGATGATCTCGGTCTTGAAACCGCGCCGCTCACACCAGCGGGTGTAAAGGCGCAAGAGCATCTCCGCCCAGTCCTTGGCGTCCGTGCCGCCGGTTCCGGGGTGAATGCTGACGATGGCGTCGGCGTGATCCGCCGGGCCGCTCAGCATGCGCTGTAGCTCCGCCTTGCGAACGCGCTCCGCCAGGACCTTGGCTTGCGCGTCGGCGTCGGCGAGAGCGCTCTCGTCGTCCTCCGCCGCGCACAGCTCCAGGAACTCCACACCGTCGCTCACGTCCCTCGACAGCGCTTCGATGTGAGTGATTTTCTCGGTGGCCAGCGCGCGCTTGCGCATGAGCGCCTGCGCCTTGGCCTGGTCCGTCCAGAACTCCGGCGCCGTGGACAGCGCATCGAGCTCGTCAATTTCGCGTTTCAGTGCCGCGACGTCAAAGAGACCCCCTTAGCGCAGTGACACGCCTTTGGAGGTCCGACATTACGTTGCGAATATCTGCAACCACGATGGCCATGGCAGGCGTGATCTACTCCGACCGGCGCGCCCGGGAAAGGGCGTTTTTCCGCAGCGCCGCCGCCCGCGTGTGAAACCAGCCGCCGGTGAGCAGATCCAGACGCACCTCCGCCTCGAAGACCCGCAGCTCCGCGAGCTCACGCTCCTCCGGTGGTGCGTCCGGCTCCGCGCTCCCGGACAACGCCCGCTGCCAGCTGAACAGCGCTTGCAGCACCTCCTGGGTGAGACGTGCGTCTTCCCGCGCGCGCAGCCGGCGCAGGTGCTCGACCTGGATTTCTTCGTCGGCGAACACGGCGCGGTCGAGCTTCCACGTTGCCTGGGCTTCGAGGGCGATGCTCACCCCGCCGGCCTGGGTGTACCGGTAAGGATCGCTGCTGGTCGGCGTGAGCCGCAGGGACTCGTCGGTGGTGCGAGCCGCGCGCAGGCGCAAGATCGGCAGCGCCGCCGACGCCCGCGCGCGGCTGCTCAGACTGGAAAAACGCGCGCGCGCGCCAGGTCGTCCGGCCGCACGAAACGCCGCGCGGAGCGCCGCCTGCGCCAGCTGGGGAGTGACGACCAGGAGCACGGTCCGTCGCGCTGCGGATTCGGTCGGCGCAGTCTCGCTCGCACGCGGGTCTGTCGGCGTCGGCGCCGCGCCTTCAGCGAAGCGCGCCCGACCCGTGTCGGGGAGCCGCAGCCTCGCGCTGCGGTCCAGCGGCACTCCAACCGAGAACAGTGCCGTCAGCTCGCGCCGACCATCGGCGCGGGAGACCCACCCGGCCGAGAGCGAGAGCTCGAGGGCATTGGACTCGCTGGCCGCAAGTGCGTCCTCGGGGGACAGACACAAACAACCACAGACGAACGCGCAGTAGACCTTGATCGCAGACGACATGACGGGCTGCTCGGACCGCGGTACCGCGCGGTTGCGTGGGAAGCGGCCGATGCGGTTGCGAGCGCAGTCTTCGATGTCTTCAGGCGGCGCTCGAAGTCACACGGGTGTATTCGGACAGCGCCCGCGCGAGGGTTGCGTCGTCGAAGGACGCCTGCCCCAGCGGCGAAAAGCTCAGGCGTGGTCGCTGTGAGTTCTCGTCGTCGTCGACCACACTCGCAACGGCGATCGGCCGCGACTCGGCGTCGGCGCTTCGGGCCAGCACGCCGCGCACGACTGCCACGCGGTCGAAGCCCTCGGTGAGCAACGCGCCCCGCTCGGCGTCGATGACGAGCTCGCGCTCGACACGGCGTGCTCCGTCGAAGCTCGGGGCCATCGCGACCAGCTTGAGCCGGAGGGGATCGCCGGCCGCCTGCGCGGCTCGGGTTTTTTCCGAGAGCTGCCAGAATACGAACAGGCCGCGGGAGCTGGGATAGAGGAGCAGCGCGTCGGTGGGCGTGCGGGGTGCGGAGGCGAGGGCCGGGGCGGGCGCGGGAGCAGGCGCGGGAGTCGGCGCTGGCGCGGGCGTGGGCACGCGGGCGAGAGCGGGCGCCGGCGCGGGCGCGGCGGCGGGTGCGGGAGCAGGCGTGGGCGCGGGCGGGGGCACGCGGGCGAGAGCGGGCGCGGGCGGGGATGCGGCGGGTGCGGAAACCGGAGCGGAAGTCGGCGCAGGCGCGGCAACGGGAGACGACTCGTCGGAGTCGGGCTCGCTCGTTGTGGGCTCGTCGAGCTCGTCGAGCTCGTCGAGCTCGGGCTCACTCTCGTCGAGCGGGCGCTCGGGTGGCACCTCGACGACGGGGGCGGGGCGTTTTGCGTCTTTGCTCAACCGATCGAAGAGCGCGCGCGCCGCGCGGTGATCGGGCTCCTTGGTCAACACCTCGTCGAGCATGCCGAGCGCGCGCTTCACGTGGCCCTGCGCCGCATAGATCTCCGCCAAGGTCACGGTGGCAACCGGCGCGTGGTGAGCGGCACGCGTCGGCGAGAGGCCGCCGTGCCGCACCAGCTCCGCAGCATCCGGGAAGTTCAGCCCTTGTTCGATCAGACTCGCAACCAGGTCGCGCGCCACCCCTAGCCAACCCCGAGCGCGGCGGCGCGCAACTACGTCCGTCTCCTGCCGCCGGATGATCTCGTCGGTCATCTCGACGCGGGTCATGACCTCCGGTCGCGGCACCCCGAGCCGGCGAGCCCGTTCGATCAGGCCATCACGGTTCAGGGACTCGAGCTCGCTTCGCGTGGTCACCGCTCGTTACTCTAGGTCAGCGCGCGTGCGGCGTGAAAGACTCATGCTTGCCCCCTCGAACAAACCGCGCCCCCCCAACACCTCTCGACTCGTCGACCCTCACGCCCAAGCGCCATCCGCCCCGGCGTCCGGGGTCTTGGTCGACAAGAGCTGGCGCGCGGTGGCGACATCCCGGGCAATTTGCGCGATCAAGTCGTCGACCCCCGCGAACCGCTGTTCGTCGCGGATGCGAGCCACGAAGTGCAACCGCAACCGCGTTCCGTAGAGATCGCCGCTGAAGTCCAACAGGTGAGCCTCGATGCTCGCCCCGGCGCCGAGCGTCGGGCGCACGCCGAGGTTCGCAACGGCCAAGCCCAGGGCCGCCGCGCGACCGTGTGCGTCCAGTCGATCGACGACACAGGCGTAGACCCCGTGGCCCGGCAACAGCTCCTCGACCCCCCCGAAGTTGGCGGTGGGAAAACCGATGCTCCGGCCCCGAGCATCCCCGGCGACCACGGTCCCCGAAATCGAGTGCGGGCGACCCAAGACCTGCGCCGCCGCCGCGACGTCGCCAGCGAGCAACAGAGCGCGGACCCGACTGCTCGAGAACACTCCGTCGGCATCGCCTTCGAGGGCATGGGGGGCAGCATCGAAACCGAGCTCGGCGCCGAGCGCCGAGAGCACCGCGATGTCCCCGCTGCGACCACGCCCGAAACAGAAGTTCTGACCCACGACCACACTCGCGGCACCAAGCTGGTCGAGCAGCAGCTGTTCGACGAACTCTCGCGCGGAGAGCTCGGACAGCGCCAGCGTGAACGGCTGAACCACCACCGTCAGAGTGGGCGCCACACGATGCAAGAGCTCGACGCGCCGGTCCAACGTAGTGAGCGCACTGCCGGTAGCCTTACCCAACACGACGCTCGGATGCGGGTCGAAGGTGAGCAGGACCGGCGCCAGGGACGAGGCCTCCGCCCGGGTGATGGCCGAGCTGAGCACTGCACGGTGGCCGCGGTGCACCCCGTCGAAATTCCCGATCACGACCAGCGTCGACCGGGGTGAGCCACCGAACGCGCGGGTTCCATCGATGCGACGGCGCGACACGGCGCGGGCTTTACTACAGGCCCACGCTCCGCACTACCGGCGCGCCGCGCGCGCCTGCAGCCGGCGAGCGGAGTGCGCGCGGGTGACCCGCACATTTGCCGGACTTCCCCTCCGAGTCCGGCCATGCCAAGGCTCGGTGAGTGACCCCGGATCAAGCCCTCGCCCTGGCCCGCACCGGAGATCTGGGGCCCGTCTACCTGATCGTCGGCGAGGAGCAGTACCTCGCGACGGAGGTCGTGCGCGCGCTCCGAGAGGCGGCGCTCGCCGGCGCGACTCCGGGGCTGAACGACGAACAGATGGTGGCCGGCGAGAGCAAGGTCGATGCTGTGCTGGCCGCCGCGCGCACCCTGCCGATGTTCGCCAAACGCCGCCTGTTGACCCTGCGCTCCGTCGAACGCTGGGATGCCCACGGTGAAAAGAAGGCCAACGCCGAGGCGCTCGATCAGCTGGCCGACTATCTCGAAAAGCCGTCACCGAGCAGCGTGCTCTTGCTCATCGCCAGCAAGCTGGACAAACGCCGTCGCCTCTACGTCAGCGCGCAGAAGAAGGGCATCCTCGTCAACTGCGACTCGCTGTCGCGAAACGCACTGCCGGCTTTCGTCGCGCGGGCCGCCAGCGAGCGTGGCAACAAACTCGCAGCGGGTGTCGCAGACTTGATCGCCGAGCTCGCGGGACCGGATCTCGGTGGTGTCATCGACGCGGTCGAGCGTGTGTGCCTGTTTGCCGGCGCCGGCACGGAGGTCACGGAGGACCACGTCGCCGAGTGTGTCGTGCGACTGCGCCCGGCCACGGTGTGGGAGCTGGTCGACGCCGTCGGGCGACGCGATCCCGGCGCCGCGCTGTCGACTCTTGCCAGTGTGTTCGAGCCGAACGAGGGCCCGCGCTTGGTGGGTCTCCTGGCCTGGTCCGCCCGCCAGCTCTTGAAGTTCGAGTCGGCGCGGCGCAACGGCGCGAGCCCGGAGGAAGCCGCGAAACGCGCCGGCGCGCCGCCGTTCAAGGCGCGCGACCTGGCGCGACAGGTCGAGCGGCTCTCGCGCGCCGAGCTCGAGGCCTGGCTCGAGACCTTGGCGGGGCTGGATCTCGCCCTCAAGGGTGGGTCGAAACGTCCCCCGCAGGCGCTGCTCGAGCACGCAATCCTCGCGCTGTGCTCGGCTCGCAGTGGCGAGAGCGGGGCCGCGCGAGGCCGACGCGCTTGACCGACCTCGGCCCTGGCCCCATGCTCCGGATCGGTCGGCAACGCCCTAGCGAACTGTCTACGCTTCCCGGGCACCACCAGAGATCATGACGACGCCGAGAGACCCCGAAACGGAGGGCTGCCCGCTCACCCAGCTCGCCAGCGCCCCGCTGCCAACCCGCTTCGGCACGTTCGATCTGGTCGTCTATCGTTGGCGAGACGAAAACGCCGATCCCAGCCTCTCGGACGAGCACCTTGCGCTGGTTCTCGGCGACGTGCGTGGACAGTCCTCCATCGCCGTCCGGGTTCACTCCGAGTGCCTGACGGGAGAGGTGTTTTCGTCGCTGAAGTGCGACTGCAAAGGCCAGCTCGAGCGTGCGCAGGCCGAAATCGCGCGCCGCGGCCGCGGTGTGATCTTGTATCTGCGTCAAGAAGGCCGCGGCATCGGCCTGGCCAACAAGATCCGGGCGTACGCGCTGCAGGCCGAAGGCGCCGACACCATCGAGGCCAATCAGCGCCTTCACCTACCGGTGGATGCGCGCCAGTACGACGTGGCCGCCGCCATCTTGCGCGATCTGGGTGTGCAGTCGGTCGTGCTCATGACCAACAACCCAGAGAAAGTCGATGCTCTATCGCGCCTGGGGATCCGGGTCGATGAACGAATTCCGATGCTGGTCGCCGCGACCCCCTTCAGCGCCTCCTACCTGGAGGTGAAGAAGAAGAAGATGCGGCACGAGCTGCCGAGCGGGATGTTCAATCCAAAGCCCGAGCCGGAGCCGAGCGATGGCTCGGAAAAACCAGACCCCGCCGCGGCCCAGTGAGCCCCGCGACGCACGCGCCGAGGGTCACTGCTTTTTTGCCTGAGCCGCCAGGCGCGCCTTGAGTCGCGGAGCGTAGCCGGCTTTGTTCTCCTGAGCCGTGCGGCCGATGGCGAGCGCATCGTCGGGCACGTCTCGCGTGACGGTAGTGCCGGTCGCCACGTAGGCGTTCTGTCCGATTTGAACCGGCGCGACGAGCTGGCTGTCGCTACCGATGAACGCACCCGGCCCGATCACGGTCTTGTGTTTTCGGAAGCCGTCGTAGTTGCAGAAGATGGTGCCCGCGCCGACGTTCGCCCCCTCGCCGATGTCCCCATCACCCAGGTACGCGAGGTGATTTGCCTTTGCACCCTTGCGCACGCGGGTCTTCTTCGTCTCCACGAAGTTGCCAATGTGGGCGTCCTCGTCGATCTCGCTGCCTGGCCGCACGTGAGCAAAAGGCCCAATTTGCGCCCCGGCCGCCACCCGACTCTCGCTGATGACCGAGTACGGTTTGACCGTCGCTCGCTCACCGATCTCCGAGTCGGTGATCACACTCCCCGCGTCGATCACCGTCCCCGCGCCGATGCGGCAGCGGCCGCGCAGCTGCACCCCTGCTTCGATGCGCGCGTCCGCACCGATCTCCACGCTGTCGTCGATGTGCGCATCTCCGCGCACGGTCACACCGGCGACCTGGTGACGGCGTACGATGCGCTGGAACAACAGGCGCTCTGCATCGGCGAGCTGCGCCCTGTCGTTGACGCCCAGCAGATTATCGGCGTGGCCGAGCACCGCCAGCGCACCGCCGCCCGCAGCCGCGAGCGCGACCACGTCGGTCAAATAGAACTCACCAGCAGCGTTGTCCGCCTTGACGCGCTCGAGAGCCGAACGGAGCGCCGCGGTGTTCGCGACGTACACGCCGGCGTTGACCTCTTGTACCGCCCGCTCGGCATCACTTCGCAGATCGCGATGCTCCCGCACCTCGGTCACCCGACCGTTCGCGTCCCGCAAGACGCGTCCGTAGCCGCTCGGCTCTTCGACCCGGGCGCTCATCAGTGCGAGCTCAGTGCCAGGCGCCGCATCGAGCTGGCGAATGAGGGTGCGGAGATCGTCAGCCCGAAGCAGCGGCGTGTCGCCGCACAGGATGAGCACACGCTCGCTCTCGACTCCGTCGAGGCCGACCTTCACGGCATCACCCGTGCCCTGCGGGAGCTCCTGAACACGAACGTCGACGTCGGCCGCGGGCATCGCCGTGCGGCAAAGACCGATGGCGCGGTCCCGTACCTCCGCGCTCACCACACACACGATGGCGGTCGCACCGGCTTCGATGGCCGCCCGGAGCGGGTACAGCATCAGGGGGCGACCCGCCGCGGGGTGCAGCACCTTGGGCAGCTCGCTCTGCATGCGTTTACCCAGACCCGCAGCGAGCACGATGGCGGTGAGGCTCATGGTGCAGCTGATTTCGCACGGTCCGGCGACCGCGTCACGGACGCCGAACACCATGACGCGACGCGTTGTGATGCGAGGAACCCGCCGAAGGCTCGCCGGCGTAAACTAGCGGACCATGCGACGCGCGACTTTGAAGACTTCGCTGCTCTTTGGAGCCGCGCTCACCCTGTCCGCCGCTTGCTCCGGAGACTTCGACGACAAACGCAAGCGCACCGAGCCCATCGGCACCCTCGGTGACGACATGTACTCGGCGATGTGTGATCGCGTCGGCGCCTCGGTGCTGACCGAAGACATCTACGGCCTCTCCTACCACCCGGTCTGTCATCGCAACTCCGTGGGCCAGTATTCGGACCTGGTCGACTTGACCAAGCTGCCGCCGGTGAAAGATCCGCTGAGCGGCTCTGGCATCGCCCGCGCGCTGGCCATTGCGAAGGTCGAAGCCATGGCCAGGCGGCGCACTGATTTGATTCAGGCCTTCAACCTCACGTTCAGCGACGATCCGGTGGCGGATCCGTTCCACCCCGGCAAGACCATCGGCGGCCACCTGGCGCTCAAGCGTTTCATGCAGCGCATCGTCCCGCTCTACGAGACGAACCCGGTCGACAAGACCGGCTCGGGCTCTCGTGAGGGGCTGATGCCCAGCGTCACGCGCGCAACCGGACGCCTGTTCGCAGGTCTCGCCGGTCCCGGGAAGAGCACCTACGCCAAGTTCGGTGATCCCGCCAAGGCGCAGAAGGCGCAGCTCGCGCTCTCCCGCATGTCGGGTCGCCTGGGGTATCGACCGCTGCGCGTGGCGCTCGGTGCCATCCGACCCTCGATGGCCTACCCGGAACTGCGCCAGCTCGCTCAGATCTTCTCGGTGCGCCTGCGCGCGCCAGGCAAGAACGCGCCACCCGGGGCAGGAGTGATGCGCGATGCGTTCCAGAACGTGCTCGGCATGAGCCAGAACGAGCTCGCGACGAGCGTGGAGCAGCCGATCCCCGCGCCCTACGTGCTGACGGACGCTGCCAAGCTGCAACCGAACCGCCCGCGGACCAACGCGGAGGTCTCCCGCGCGATCATGCTCGCCACCGATCCCGCGTTTGCCGCTCCGGGTTCTCAGCCCCGGTATCTGGTCGTGCGCGATCCCCGCGGCTACGCGGTTCCCGCGGGCAATACGCCAGGGGTACCGGGCAGCGTCGGCGGCGCATTCGTAGACGGCAATGGGGACGGTTTTGCCGACGTCGACTCCACCGGGCGTTTCCTGGGCCCCGCCGGCCTGGCTCAGATCGACACGCCGTTCGTGGTGCCCGGGCTCCCGCGGGTGCTTCCGCCGGACCCGTTTGGTCGCGCCGTCGATCCGACGGGCGCGCCGCTGTTCGCCTACCTGGACACGAGCCAGACCTTCGTCGGGTCCACGACGCGTGACCTCGATCCGCTGCTCAATCCGGATCCCGTCGCCGAGAGCGAGGCCCTCGCGGATCTGTTGAGCGGCGCCTACGCGCTGTATGGCGACCCCATCCAGAACAAGGCCGACTGGGGCGTCGGCGGGGTCTACCCGAGCTTCGACACCGCCCAATCACCCCTCATCGATCTGGTCCAGGCCAGCGGCTGGATGTTCGCTCACAAGGACAGCGACGTTCACCTGAAGATGATGAAGAAACTGTTTACCGACCACGAGCAGCTGATGGCGCGCCTCATCGGCGCTGCGCTCAAGATCCGCGAGATCAGCAACTCGATGCCGGACGCAAAGCTCGATCCAACCGTCACCATCTGGGACGAGCTGCAGGAGATCATCGTCAAAACCTCGAAGGATCCGGCGCTGTTCAAGGACGTGCTGCGCTCGTTCGCACACCCCGATACCCAGGCCTACTTCGGGCCCGCCTACAGCAACTTCTCCAAGTTCAAGGACTCGCTCTACTACGACACCAACAACCTGAACGCAGCCCCCGTCAATCTGACGGATGCATCGAACCCCGATCCCCACGTGCCCGTGAACTACTCGGTGCCCGACGTCGGCGACGACCGCAGCGACTTCCACCGCATCCTGCAGATCAT
This sequence comes from Myxococcales bacterium, assembly GCA_016706225.1. Lineage (NCBI taxonomy): Bacteria > Pseudomonadati > Myxococcota > Myxococcia > Myxococcales > Myxococcales bacterium. The sequence goes on along the minus strand of JADJKB010000005.1, from coordinate 281,092 downwards.
CCACGACGTGAACGGCGTGAACGCCTGCAACAAGGAGGGCGCAAAAGTCAAGGCGCTGGGCATCACCATTCCGGGCAGCTTCAAGGAGTGTGAGCTCTTCTACTTCCAGAACATGGGGCTCTTTTACCTGGACTCGATCCTGGGCAAGGCCAACCTCAAGGTGCGATCCGGCTTCTTGAACCTGCTCCTGCAGATCGGCGGCGTCATCGGCCTCGACCCCGACGGGGTGTTCGAAGACGGCAGCGGCATCACCGGCATGACGCGCAAACCTTCGCCGTATGCCCTGAATCGCCTGGTCTTCTTCGGCTCGCAGTCCACCAAGTTCGACCCGATGTTCGCCGGCACCATGCCGGACCGAGACAAGAACTGGAACGGCAAGAACGGCAAGACCAACGAGTTCGTCTCGCTGCTGATCGACGCCGTCAGCACCTCGGTCTGCCCGGAGCGATTGGTCAACGTGCCCGGCGCGACCGCCAGTGAGCCCAGTCAGCTCTGGCTCTCCGACTGCTCGCAGTCCGGCGGTGACGTGAACGACCTCCTGCGACTGCGCGGCAAGGGCACGATCTTCCTGTGGGAGAAGTACGAGTTCTACAAGAGCATGCGGCCGCTCTTGAAGGCCTTCGACGATCACGGCGCGGGCCAGGTGTTCCTCGACAGCGTCGAGACCCTGTACCGCCACTGGCCGTCCGCCGCGCATGGGCCGGAGTGCAACAGCACCGGCAACTTTGCCGACCGTCCCTGGCAGAAGTACCTGTCCGACTCCGACGCCAGCTCTCACAAGGTGAACGCGGCGTACAACGCCAAGTACTGCAACGGCAGCGGAGCCCTGAGCTACGAGCCGATCATGGCCGAGGCCTTTGCGGGCGATCTGCTCCCTGCCTTGGGTGAGCTGGTCAAGGTGCTGGACGACCCGAACTTCGTCACCGACGACCGTAACGGCGGGGTCAAGAAGAGCGGCCTCGACATCCTGCACGAGATGACCGTCGCGATGATGGACCCGGACTACGCGACCAGCGTCGGCATGGTCGACCGTTTCAACAACAAGGTCGGGAAATGGGCCAACGGCCAGATCGTCAAGCCGCAGCTGACGCTGTTCGATCTGTTCGCCGACGCCATGGCGAAGATCGACGCGCGCTTGGTGCCGGGCAGCTCGCGTTTCACTCGCTGGAAGCGCGCCCGCAGCAAGCTCGTGGATCAGTTCCTGACCGTGGACGGTGACGGCGCGAGCGCGCAGTTCCGGAACCAGGGTTTCGTGAAGAGTGTGCCCATCTTGCTCGACGTTTTGCGCGAGCAGATCAACGCCAACTGCCCCGATCGCGAGACCAGCCCGGTGGCCTGCCAGTGGGCGACGGCGGAGCTCGCCCAGAAGGCCAACGAGAGCATGAGCGGGCCGCTGTTCGGGACCAGCATGTTCTTGCTGGACCTGATCAACGAGGACGAAGAGGCGCGGCGCGCCCTGGAGAAACACCTGCGTTACTTGGTGCAGTCCGCCAGCGGCAACGACGCCATGATCAGCATGCTCGCGAGCTCCGCGGACATGATGCAGATCATGAGTGACGACATGAACATGCCCGCCATCTACAACGCCGTCGCCACCGCTGCGGCGCCGGAAGAGGCGAGCGCCGACGGCAAACCCACACCTGGCACCGCGGACCGCGTGGTCGAGCTGCTCGACGCCCTCACCTCCGAACCGGGCGGGCAGCCAAACCCCTACGACCCCTACCGTTACCAGGATCGCATCCTCGCCAACCTGGTCGCGCCCATCGACGGGGCGAACCCGGACAGCCCGACACCGCTCGAGATCTTCCTCGACACCTTTGCGGAGGTGAACCGCATCGACGCGCGGGCCCCGCGCGAGGAGCCACTGTCGCCCGACGACCTGCAGATGGTCTTCGCCACGATGCGCGACTTCATGACCGACAAGACCCGCGGCATGGAGCAGCTGTACGAGATCATGCGGCACCGCAATGGGGATTGAGCGGCCCAGGAAAAGCAGCGGATTTTCTGGAGTGAAGGTGCAAGAATGGCGGGCTCGTGAGCTGCCGGTGACCAGAGTGCGACGAAGCGGGAAGATCGGGGGAGTCGTGCTCGCGCTCGGCCTGGCGTGCCTGGCCCGGGACGCGCGCGCAGCAGGGCTCTACTTCGGGGATCGCGGCGTGCGCCCCCTCGGTCGCGCCGGGGCCTTCGTGGCCGGCGCGGACGACGGCGGCGCCATCGCCTACAACCCCGCAGGGCTGGCCTTCGCAGGGCACGCCTACCTCGGCGACTTCGCCTGGATGAACTACACGAGCACGTACCAGCGCAAACAGCTGGTGCGTCAGGTCGATCCCAACACGGGACTGCCCACAGGCCAGACCTGGCAGTTCACCTATCCGAAGGTCGAAGGCCGCACGCCCATCTTGCCGATCCCGACCGCGGTCTACTCGAACCCGTTCGGCCAGCAGAAGATGAACTTCGCCATCGGGGTCCACGCCCCGTACTCGGCGATCACGAGCTTTCCGGAGAAGGTGAAGGGCCAGGCGGCACCGCAGCGTTATTCGCTGATCTCCCTCGACGGTTCGGCCCTGGCGGTCATCGGGGGCTACGCCTCCTATCGGCCGTCGAAACAGCTCGCGCTCGGCGCGGGCGTCGAGGTGTTGGCCGGATATTTCCAGACCTCCGTCTTCTTCAGCGCGTGTGTGCCCGAGCGTTTCATCTGTGCGCCGGAGCAGCCGGAGTACGACGCCTACGGTCAGCTGCGCGTCGGCCCCATCGTGGCGCCGACCGGGATCTTGGGCGCGATCTTCCTGCCCAGCGACTCGCTGCGCATCGGTGCCTCGTTCCACTTGCCGATCTGGATCAACTCTCCGGGCACCCAGAGTGTGCGGCTGCCGAGCGCGGCCGTGTTCGACGGCGCGAGCGTCGCCGGGGACGAGGTGAACGTGAAGTTCAACCTGCCCTGGGTCGCACGCTTCGGCATCGAGTATCGCCCCGTGGACGCGCTCCGCATCGAGGGCGGCGTGGCCTACGAGGCCTGGTCGATGCACGACACGATCGACGTCAGATCCGAAGGCATCGCGCTGGAGAACGTTGCCGGTTTCCCGCCGGTCTACAAGATCCCACCGCTGAGCATCGAGCGCGGATTTCAGGACACGTACTCGGTGCGGGTCGGCGCCGAGTACAAGTTCCCGGTGTCGAGCTACGCGCTCGGCCTGCGCAGCGGCGCGATGTACGAGAAGAGCGCCATCCCGCGGGAGTACCTGTCGGCGTCGACCATCGATCTGGACAAGGTCACGTTCTCGTTCGGCGGCAGCCTGTACCTCGGCAAGTGGCGCTTCGACGGGGTGTACGCTCGGGTCGTCGGCACCCCGGTCGAGGTGGGTGTGAACGAGCAGCGCATCAAGCAGCTGAACCCGGTGCTGGCCAATCCCGCGGCGAACCCCAACTACGTGAACGCCGGCAAGTACACCGCGAGCGCCAACGTGTTCGGCGTCGGGCTGGTGTATCAGTTCGATTCGCCCGCTGAGCCTCCAACCAAAGCGCGGGCCAACCCCGACGACGAGCCGGACGAACCGAAGGCGAAACCGAAGCTCACCCCCAAGGCCGAAGCGGAACCTGCCGAGACGGCCGAGCCGAAGAAAAAGCCCGACCCCGAAGCCGACAAGCAGGCGGACGACGAGTTCGAGAAGGCCTTCGAAAAAGAGAACAAGAAGGGCGGCAAGAAGCCCGGCAAGGGCGGCAAGAAGAAATAGCCGGCTCCGCGCGCTCGGTCCGCTCAGAGCCCCAAGCTGACACGGCGCCGCGCCCCGAACGCGCTGAGCGCACGAGCCTCGAAGGACAGCCCCTTGGCGTCGGCGGGCAGCTCGTACAGCGCAGTGAAGCGTTTCAACATGGACGGCGGCAGGCTCTCGAGCGTGAGTGACTGCTCCGGTTCGTGAATGAACATCGCCTGATCGTCGAGGGGTTTGAACTCCCGCGCCTGGTCGTCGAAGACCTTCGGATGATCGAGGATGGTCTCGGACTCTTTCGAGGTGTTGGTGACCTTGAAATCCACCTTCAAGAATTTCCCGCTGGTCTTCTTGTCTCCAGTCAGCCCTTGGACTTGTTTCCCGATCACGCTCGCTCCGACCACCACCCACTGGCTGTCGTCGAAGGTCACGAGGTCGCCGGGTTTCGCGAGGGTCTCCGGCTTGCCCTTGCAGGCCAGGAGCGCGAACAGCAGCACGAGCAGCAGTGGAAACGAGCGTCGGCGAGCGGTTTGCATGAGGGCTCCCGCTGCCCTCCTACGCCCGTCCCCAGGGCGGGCTTCCCCGGGGCACGAGATCGCCGGGCGAGTCAGTCCGCGCCCACTCCCTGCGTGTCCACGCTGAGATCCCCGACCTTCACGTTCAGCCCGCCTCCCTTGCGCTCGACCCGCACGTTGCCGGTGCGGACCTGCTCGCCTTTCGCAGGGGAGCGCTCGACCTCGACGCGCTCGGACTTGTCCCCGTTGTCGACCTGCACCCGCGTTCCGTTCCCGGAGCGCCGGACCTCCACCCGCTTCGCCTTGCCGGCGTTGTCGACCTGCACGCTTGCGCCGGCAGCGGGCGGAGCCTCCTGGGTCTCCAAGACGACACTCGCGTGAGCCGGTTCCGCGCTTGGCGCCGTCGCTCGGCTGGTGCTGACGAAGTAAGCGCCTCCGGCGCCTGCGGAAGCCGCCACCCCAGCAATTGCCACGACGATATTCCTGATGAGAGCCATGTTTCGATACCTCCGACGCGTCCCCTCTTCACGCTGCGTGCCAGCGTATAAGTGCGGAGTTTTTCTAGGATGGAAGCGGTGGATGGCAGGGATCACCCGGCCACGTGCGGGGGATCCCCCGCCGCAAGCGGGGCCGCCGCGAGCCGCTCACTCAAGCCAGCCAGATGGCAAGCTTGACCAGCGCGAAGGCGAGAGCAAACCACGCCGGGGGCAACAGCAAGGCTGTGCGCTGCCGCGCCCGGCGCAGCAGCGCAAACGCGAGCGGCAGACTCAGCACCGCCTGCCCTGTAGCCACCGGCCAGATCACCTGGTGTTCGACCGCAAAGCGCAGCGAGAAGAACACTGCGGCACTTACCGCGACCAACACGAGCAGCATCACCAGTGCAGCCCGTGGGCGCTTCACCAGCCATAACGCGAGGGGGAGCGGAGCCAGTGTCACGAACCCCGAATATCGATCGACCCACGGCAACATTCCGACGAGCCAGACGGCGAGCGGACTGAGCGCGAGGCACACCCAGAGCCAGCGCTGGCCGCGAGTATCGAGCAGCGATAGGCCGAGCCCGATCTGAAATCCGACCGCGCCCACCCAGACGATGGCGTACACGGTCAGCAAGATCAGCGCGATCCCCCCCATGTCGGTGCTGCCGCTGATGGCAGCCGCGGTGGTGGGGCGGAACCCAACCGCGACCGCAATGGTCATCGCCGCCGCCCAGCGTCTCACCGCGCCAGCTTACGGAAAACCGTCGGCAGAAGCTCGCTCGAACGAGCGCAGGGCGCGGCGCTCTCCAGGCGCGGCAATTTTGGCTCAGCCGCCTGCGGCCGGCTCAGCTTCGGCGGGCGCTGCGTCGGCGGCGGGCTCAGTCGCCGGAGCAGAGTCCGAGTCTTTGGGCTCGAGCTCGGGCAACGGCTCCGGCTCCGCCGGGGCGGCAGCCGGCGCCTTGCCGTGAGCGCTGCCGATGGGCACGTAGACGACGAGTTTGTCTCCGGACTCCAGGGCCTTGCGCCGGGAGCGGCGGTTGATGCGCTCCATCCAGCCGACGCTCATTCCGTAGCGCCGACCGAGCGCCGCCAGCGTATCGCCGGTCCGAGCCTCGACGGTGATGCGCTTCCTGCCGTTCTGTCCCTCGAAGTAGTCGAAGAACTCGGGTGTTCCTGCGACCAAGACCCGAACGTCGCGCTCACCGAGGGCGCGCACTTCGGTCAGATTGACTCCGGGCTTCACCCAGATGGCCAGTGTCATGCCTGAGACCAATCGCGCGCCGGGATCGATGGCGTTCCACGCGAGCACCTCGCCCTCAGCGACGGCGAATCCCTTGGCGATCCGCGCGAGGTTGTCGCCGCCCTGCACGCGGTAGAAGACCCGGGTCCGGTCCGAGTAGCGGAACTCGCGCGGTGAGACGACCACGACTTCGTCGGCGCTCGCTGCCGCAGCCGCCACGGTGCGAGCGGCCCTCTTCGGCAAGAGGAGCACCGTCCCCGGCGCCAGCGCCTCGTCGTCGCGAAGTTTGTTCACTCGCAGCACCTGAGTGCGGTCTGCACTGCGAGCGTCGATGACGGCCTTCGAGTCGTCCCCCATTCGCACGACGTAGGGCTCGAGCTCGGGCTCTGGATCACCGAGTTTTGCCAGGGCTGCGTTGGCCTGCTGCGCTCTGTCGCTCGGCACCCGTACCCGGAACACGGCCGCGGACTTGGACCGCGACGGCGGCACCCGTCCCAGCAAAAATTGAGGATTCAGCCCTTCGATCGTCGCGACGGGGACACCCGCCGCAGCGGCAACGCGGTCGAGCGGAGTACCCGCCTGGGCGATCACACCGTCGAAATTCTCGGCCACATCCGGCGTGATGTCGGCGAGACCAAACGCCTTCTTGTTCGCCATCACCAGCGCAACGGCGAAGATCTTCGGCACGTAGAGCGTGGTCTCCCAGGGGATCCCCGCCTCGTAGCGGCAGAGCTCCCAGTAGTCGTTGGTGTTGAACTTTCGAATCGCCCGCGACAGCCCCGCGTAGCCCATGTTGTACGCGGCCATCGCCAGCTCCCAGTTGCCGAAGCGCCGGTACAGATCACCCAGGTACATGACGGCGGCGTCGGTCGCGCGTTTGGGATCGTAACGCTCGTCAACCCAGCGATCGACGGTCAAGCCGTAGAGACGCCCAGCATCCGGCATGAACTGCCAGAGACCCCCGGCGCCAGCGGGCGACACGATGGTCGGGTTGTGACCGCTCTCGATCAGGCTGAGCCAGACGAGATCCGACGGCAGCCCCGCACGGGTGAGCTCGGACTTGAGCGCGCCAACGTAGCGACCGCTCTTTCTCGCCCACACCCGGGCGATCGCCTTGCCCTGGGGGTTGTCGCGATAGAACTTGAGGTAACGCACGACGCGCGATTCGAGCCGCACGGGCAGATCGGGCATGGTCAGCGAGCGGATCCACTCCGCGTCACTCGAACCATCCCCGCTGTCGTCCAGCCCGGGATCCCCAGCGCGCCCCGGCGGCATGCCCGAAGCAACAACCTCGGGCCCGGACTTGGCGGAGGGTTTCGGAAGATCCCAGCTGAAGCCTGGGGTGGATCCCGGCAGCGGTTTGGGAAATAGCACCCGGTCGGCGGCACGCAGCGCCTCGAGCTCGGGATCTTTCTTGCTCGCCGCCGGAGTGTTCGACGCCGCGATACGCCGCCGCGCACTCTCGTTCGGCGGCGGCGGGCGAGTGGCGCCCGTGGGCAAACTAGCGGCCGGACGTCGCGGTGCACGCCCCTTCTTCTTGCTCGGTGTCGGGCTCGGTTTGCGCGGTTTGGCGCTGGCACCCTTCGCCGGCGCCGCAAGCGGGGCGGCCTTTGGTGGAGGCGGCAGTTGCGGGGTCGTGGGCGGCGCCGCGGGAGGTGAGGCGGCGGAAGGCGGCGGCGCGCTCGCCGTGGGCGGAGGGTTTGCGCTCGGTGCCACGGGTTTGGCGCCCGGCGCGGGTGCTGCCGGCTTCGGCTGCACGACCTTCGGCGCGCTCGGCTTCGCGGGGTCCGCCTTGCCTGCGCTCGCAGGCGCACGTGCGCCCGCCCCGGCTGGATTCGGGACCACATCTTGTGCGTGCACCGTCGCGGCGAACGACAACAGGAGAGTGATGGCGACCGAACCGGCGGCGCGACGGGAGCCGGGCATTGAACGAGTGGTAGCGATGAAGTGAACTCGGGTCAAATCACGCGGGGATTCGGCGGAACTCTTGTGCGCGAGCGCCGAGGTGTGCGGGGGGTCGCAGCGCGCGCGCCCGATGCGTACACGGTCAACCTGCTTCGTCGTTCAGCGCGGCTGCCTTGGCGGGGAGTGCGCAGAACGCACCCTCGCAGAATCCATCCGCGGCGATGCCCAGCGCTCGATTGAAGCGTGCGCGGAAGTTCTCCCAGGCAATCGAGCCCGCAAGCTCCACGAGCTCGGCGTCATCGAAGCGCTTACGCAGGGATTCTCGAAGCGCTGTCGGGACGCTGACGGGCGCGCCGCTCATGTGGGTCGCGAGTTCCAGCACCATGCGTTCGGTTTCATCGAAGGCATCGCTGTCTCGGTAGTTCGCCAGCTCGAGCAGCTGGGTCTCGCTGACACCCTGTGCCCTGCCCACGGCAGAGCCGATGTCCATTCAGAATGCACACCCGACCAGCGTCGCGGCACGAATGCTGGCCAAGGTCTTCAATCGGGCGGGCAATCGATTGGAGCGCTCGAGGCCCGACTCGAAGGCGCCGTAGCCGAGCAGGAGCGGCGTGTGGTGTGCGAAGACCTTCAGTGGACCGACGACCTTGGCCTGTCCGGTGCGCGCCCGAACTTTGATCGAGGCGACCCAGTACACGAACCGCAAGAACCAGCCCGCCCGCGAGCGCGAAACGCCTTCGACCAAACTCATCCCCGACATATAGGACGACGGCGCCCTGGCTCCCAGCCGTGCCCCCGTCGTCGCCCGGCTACCGGACCAGCAGCCCAAATATTCCCTGCCGCCCAATCCACCCGTTCACCCCACCGCGGTTGTTGCCGATCAGGTAGCGCTTCCCTTGCACCGCCTTGATCAGGTGCAGGTACTCCGCGCCACGAACGCGACACAACACGACGTCCCCCGCTCCGAGCTCGTGCGCCGCGAGCGGGCACACCGTGACCAGCTCGCCATCCTCGACGCGACCCCGCATGCTGCTACCACGCGGACGAAAGCTCACGCTCTCGCCGGCGGCGAGGCGGGAAATATGACCCGCTGCCCACCCCATCAGAGTTCCCCCGCCGCCGTCGCCATCTCGAGAGTGGCAGCGGGCAGTCCGAAAAACCGCTGCGCTGTTCGCGTGGTGTCCAGCGCGAGCTCGCGCGCGTCGCGCCCGGTGACCGCTGCCACCGCTGCGAGGACCAGCGGCAAGAAGGCTGGCTCATTGCGACGTCCCACACTCTTCGGTGCGCTCCGCGGCAAGAGGAAGGGGGCGTCGGTCTCCAGCATCAAACGCCCCGCCGGGATCGCCGGGACCGTTTCTCTCAGCGCAGCTCCGCGACGTTCGTCGGCAATCCAACCGGTGATGCCAATGTGGCAGCCGAGCTCCAGGTACGCACCGAGCTGAGCGCGGCCACCGGTGAAACAATGCAGCACCGCGCCGGTCAGTGAGGCGCGGTGCTCGCGCAAGATCGCAGCAAAGTCCTCGTGGGCCTCCCGCTCGTGCAGGAACACCGGCAGCGCGAGCTCCGCGGCCAGGGCCAGCTGCGCCGCAAAACACCTTCGCTGCACGGGGCGCGGGGAGAAGTCGCGGTCATAGTCGAGCCCGCACTCTCCAATCGCGACCACCGGGGAGGCCTCGCGCTCTCGGAGCTCCCGCAGCGTCGCGATGGACGACGCATTCAGCTCACTCGCAGAGTGGGGGTGGATACCAGCCGTCGCGAACAGCAAACCCGGATGCTCCCGTGCGAGCCCGACGGCGGAGCGGCTGCCCTCCGTGCTCGTTCCCGTCACGACCTGTTGCACGACGCCCGCAGCGCGGGCTCGAGCCAGGACGGCCGACCGATCGCGAGCGAAGCTCCGGTGACCGAGGTTCACGCCGATGTCGATCAACGGTGAGACGTGCGTGGTGCTCATCTCGACCCCTGGGCGCTCGCGGCGCCACGCCCCGCATGACTGGGCGCTGCGGCATAGACTGGCCGGAGCGCACGCACGATTCGGTCGCGGTAGTCGCTGGGGTCCCAACGGATCAGCTGCAGGGCGCGTGTGCCGGGGCAACGAAAGTAGAACGTGTCCGTACCCTGCACGGCGTCTCGCTGGGGCATCGTGCGAACGTGCAGGCGGCCGCGGGTCCAGGTCAAGAGCACCAAGCGCTCCGTGGTTTCGAGCTGCACGGCCAGGAGCTCTCGTTGCACGTCTCCCATGGGCTCCGTCCAGCGCTGGCGGAGGCGGCCTTTCAGGGCCAGCGAGCGAGCGCGAAGTGTCCGCAGCTCCTCGGCCAACCGCGACGTGTCCAGGCTCGACCGCGCTTCTTCCTCTGCGCTCGACCCCGGTTCGGGCTGCGGGGGTCGCGCAGTGACGCCCGCGGGTATCGCCAACGTCATGTTCAAAGTTTCAGATTCTGTTTCCATTTTTTTCATTTCCTTTTGTTTCTTCAAGATGGTTTCTCCAACCAAGGCGCAACAACGCCTCGGCAGCGTTCCTCGCTGCATCGGAGAAGCCGACGCACGACGAAGGACTGCACATGCAAGCGTGCCGTCGTGCATCGGCGGCGGCCGGGCTCGCGGGCGCGCGACTCGCTTGGGCGCGCGACGGGGTTCGTGATCCCATACGGGGCTCACGACACGGTTGCGGGGGCTCGAATCGAACGAACCTCTCCGGGAGGCTATCCCGGCGTAGGGGCCACTCCTACTACCCCGCTCTGTGGCTCGCGCGCGAGCCGGCGGCTTCAGGATACTCCCGCCACGCGCGACTTTCGCCGCAGATGGCTGACCGGGGCTCATCGCGAAACGACTCGCGGCGCACCAGTTCTTTTCGAGGTTTTCTAGCGAAAATCTAGGTTTGGGAGCCTGTCACCACCTGGTCAGTACTTCGGGTGAGGATAACCGCATCGACGACGACGTCAAGCTCGACGTGTCTCCCTCGGCCTGCGACGGCGGTCATCGCACCGCAAGCTCGCTAGTGCTTCTTGATCCCGAACACACCAAGGATCGGCACACCCGCAGCGTCGCCCGTCACCACACGACCGCCGTCGGCGCTCACCGTTCCGTCGCTGACCTTGCCCCAGCCACCGTACGGCGCCCACTCCTCGTCGAGGGAGACACCGTGCACCCAGAACTCCACCTCGGTGCCGGGAGGCCAGCCCGCGGTGTTCGGCACGCTGAGCGCGGCGTGTGGGCAGAACCGGGTATCGACGGGCGTCGTACCCACGACGATCTCGAACCCGATGCTCTCGTCTACGGCGGGAGGTGCCTTGGCCAACGGCACCTCGGCGGCTCGGAATCTCAGCTGCTCCGGCGTCTCGAAAGCGAGCAGATCGAACTCCATCGTTGTGCCCGCCGCCAGCGTGAGGGTCACTCCGCTGCTCGTGGCGGATGCGCCAGGGATCAACTCGACGCCCTGAGACATGTCCGGCAACCGAACCGTGGTCACGTCACCAACGGCGTAGGTGGTGCTGGTCGAAGGCAGGGGCTGCGCGAACTTCACGAACTCGATGCCAAGCCCGTATTTGAACGCCGGACGCGTGATCTCGAGCCCGGGAAAGAGTCCGGGGCTGCAGACGCCCGTGTCTTTGTCCAAGGTGCAGACCTCGCCTTGCGTCGAGGTCCTGCCAGGTTTGCTGCAGGCGCCGAATCCGCACACCAACACGGGAACATTCGGAGCAGGGGCACCTGACTGGTCAAAGAGCCTGGCGGTGAGCTGGGTGATCAGTTGTGGGGCCCCGACCGGATCGTAGCCGGGGCCTTTCGGACAGCTCGCCTCGCCACCGCTGCCGACGCTGGACCCCGAGCCACCGCCACTGCCGCCGGTGACGACCGCGCCGCCGCTGCCGCCGGCGTCGCCCGCGCCGCCCGCCCCGAGCCCCGTTTCATTGGCGCAGGCGGCGCTCCCGAGGGCGACGAAGACGAGGACTGCGGGCGCAGCTTTGCACATGACCATGGTGATCCCCTGACACCCACCCGAGCCGAGCTTGCGCGCCGCAGGGAAAATTTTGGGCAGCCAGCCACCTCGGGCACCCTCCCCGGGGACCGCGGGACCGACGGCTCATGCCTCGCGGTGCGTGCCTCAGAGCACAGCCTGTTTCGAGACCATCATCCACACGACCGCCATCGTAGCCCCGAAGGACGGCACACCGAGCATGGCCCAGGCGCGCTGCATTCGGTGCCAGGCGGGAGGCAGCGGGGTCGCGTCGCGCTTTGCCACCGCGGACAGCCGCTTCATGCGCACCTGCATGAAGGCCGCGGGTAACCACGTGAGTCCGGCGATGGTGTAACCCGCGAGCGCCTGCCACACCCACGGCGTCGCCAGCGGCAGGCGGTACAGCTCCACCAACCACAGCCCCGTCACCGGCATCAACACGCCGGACGGCACCGTGAACCACCAGTCGGCGCGCACGACCTCGGCGTCGCACCACGCAATGACCGCAACCTCCTTCGAGGCGTTCGCCCGCAGCTTGTAGTACGCGCTGCCAGCTCCGGTACCCAGGAACAGCACCGCGCCCAGCACGTGAATCGTCTTCAGGACCAAGACGAACATCGGCGGTATACGACTACGGTTCCGCAGATCACGGCCAGGTTTTTCGTGAACGGCCCGAACGGGTGGAACCAGAGCCAGGGGACGAACCACGAAACCACGAGCGGCAAGAGCACGAGCCCCGCGATCTGCGCGCCCAGCACCCAGCGCAGCGCCTTGCCCTCGAGCACCAGCGCAAGCACACCCGATGCGAGCTGGATGGCGCCGATCACAGCGAGCACCGTCGCCGGACGACCGAACGCAAGCCCGGTGTGCTCGACGATCCACAGCTCTTCGCGCTGCTGGAACAAGATCTTCGGGACCAGTCCTTCCGTCAGCCAGACCGCCGCCATGCCGGCGCGGAGCAGCCAGCGGGCGCGAGCCGACCAACCCTCGTTTTCGATCAGCCAGGCCACGGCGATCGCCGCCAGGATGGGCAGGTTCTTGGTGAGCATGCCGAACGGACTGATCAAGAGTCGCGGCTCGCTGAACGCAAGGATCAGCGTGAAGCTGGCCACCATCGACAGCTGCAACAGCGTCAAGAGCGGCGACGGACGCCGCAGCACGACCCAGACCGCCAATGCCACTTCGAACGCACACGTGACGGGCATCAGCCAGGCGGGCAGCCCCAGTCGGCCAAGATAGCTCGCGCCGACGGAGCGGTAGAGCGGGTGTACGACGAGCACTCCCGTCAGAAACCACACCGCACCAAATCCGGCTCGCAGCCAGACCGAGTCGCGCGAAATGTCATCAGCCGTCGGACCCTGCACGGCAAGAGACGGCTCGCCCACGTCAGCCCCTTCGTGACGCCGGGCGGCGCGACAGGAGCCAAGCTGTCACACCTGCCAGCGGACAGACCACGAGCGCGAGCAGCGACCAGCCAGGGTGCCCGATGACGTCGGGCGCACGCCAGAACACCAAGGCCAGGAGCCGTGCAAACAGGGCGAGCAGCGCGTAGCTCACGACCGCGGCATAGAGCGAGCTCTTCATCCGTGTGCCGACTTCGATGGCTCGGGGTGTGCTCGTCCAGATCCCGCGCGCCAAGAAGCGGATCCACAGGGTGACCGGCGCGGCGAGCAGGACACCACCGAGCACGACGCTGAGCACGAGCTGCCCCATGCTTGGGCCCACGCTCGCGTCGCCGATCAACCGGACGGCACCGAGCACTCCGTCGCCCACCACCAGCAGACCCAAGCCGAAGCCGACAAAGGTCGACAGGACCAGGAACGGGCGGGCCCGTCGCGCTCTGCTCGAGGCATCGGCCACCGCCGTCGCGTCCGCTGCGAGCAGGGTCTTGTCGTCACCCCTCGCAGCGGCGTTCCACGGCGAGCGACCCGTGGTTGCCTCCGGATGATCGAAAGACGCCAGCCCTGCGTCGAGCTCCTCGATGCGCAGCAGCCGCTCGCCCGGATCTTTCGCCATCGCGCGCTGGATCATCAGCTCGAGCGCCTCGGGCATCGCGGGTGCGAGCGAGCGGGGCCGCGGCGGCTCCTCACACAGCACCGCCGTCAGCGTCGCCATCTGGTCCAGCCCCTCGAAGGGTTTTCGGCCCGTGAGCGCCCGGTAGAGGATCGCGCCGGCCGCGTAGATGTCCGCACGAGCGTCCACCCGGTCGCCCCGGGCCTGCTCGGGCGCCATGTACGCCGGCGTGCCCATGACCACTCCGGTCTTGGTCAGCCCCGCGCCCTCATCCATCTTCGAAATGCCGAAATCGACCATCTTGATGCTGGGCATGCTCGGGTCGCCGAGCAGGATCACGTTCTCGGGTTTGACGTCGCGGTGCACGATGCCACGGGCGTGGGCCGCCGCGAGCGCGCGGCACACCTGCCGCACGATGTGCACACCCGTCGCTGTCGGCAGCCGCCCGGTTCGGTCCAGGTGCTGTCCGAGCTCCTCGCCCTCGAGCAGCTCTTGCACCAGGTATGGGCGTCCGTCCGGCGCGCGGTTCACGTCGTAGACCCCAACCACGTTGGGATGTTCGATGGCTGCTACTGCCTCGGCCTCGCGCTGGAAGCGCGCCACGACCTCCGGCTGCCGCGCCAGCTCTTGGTGCAGCATCTTGATCGCGAAGCGTTTGTTGGTGAGGCGTGTGTGGCGTGCTTCGTACACACGCCCCATGCCGCCCTCACCCAGCACCCTCGTGATCTCGTAGGACTCGGCCAGCGTCGAGCCCACCAGCGGATCTTCGTCCTCCGGTGCATCGGCGAGCGGGGTCGCGTCACGCGGACAGACGCGGAAGTCCGCCGGATAACGACCTGAGCAAGCAGGGCAGATGCGCGGCAGCGCAGAGCCGTTGCCCGTGGCCGCTGCCGGGGGCGTCGGACTCACCTCCAACGACGAGAGCCCGGGGGCAATCGGGCTCGGGCCCAACGGACCCGCGGATCCGGCGAACGGCCCGGCCTCGCCCGACTTCGGGGCGACCGGCGGCCCAGGGCCGTCGCGCGTGCTCATGACTGCAGATGCTAGCTCCGACTCGCCCGCTTGGGCGCCGCTATCCTCGCTTGTGTTTCGTTCAGCGGCGAACCACCAGGAAAAGCGTGGCTCCTTCCCGGAAGATGAGCAGCAGAGTCGGCCCTCGGGCCTTTTGGATAGGCCTGAGGGAAACGCTCGACTCCCGCGAGCTTTTCCCGGTTCACCTCGAGCACGACGTCCGACGCGCGCATCCCCGAGCGCGCCGCGGCGCCGCCAGGCTCCACTTCGACCACCAGCGCGCCCGCTCGCAGGCCGTCAGGCAGCCGCAACTTGCCTCGAGCTCCCGGCGTGATTTCCCCGAGGGTCAGGCCGTCCAGAGCGTCGGCCTTGGCCGGCGCAAAGGCACGCCGCACGTCGGAGGGTTGCTCATCGAGGGCAGCCTGCAGCGTGACGGCCTTGCCGTCGCGAAATTGGCCGGTGGAACAAGCGCGGTGGGGGAGACATTCCCCGCAAGCCGCCGCCCTGTCACGCCACCCGCACCGGGACCTTGCGCGGCGTCAGCGCGGCGCGCTTCGGTAGATGCAGCCACAGCACACCGGCTTCGAGCTTTGCCTCGATTCGCTCACGATCGACCGCGGGCGGGATGGCAAAGGTCCGCTTGAAGTCCACCGGTTTGTACTCCGCGGCAACCAGGGCACCGGCAGGCGCGCCGGTGCGCCGGGCGTCCAACGACAGCACGTCGCCATCGGCCTGGATCGTCAGTGCTTCTCTCGACACGCCGGGTAGATCCGCGAGCAGCAGGATCTCGCGGTCGTTTTCAAATACGTCGACGCGTGGAGCGAGCGTTGGTCGGTCGGATCGTTTCTCGAGTTTTTCGTCTTTGGCCATGGCTTCTCCTCTCAGGCAACCTTGACGGCGATCTGCCGCGGCTTGACCTCGGGCGCTTTTTCCAACGTCAGCGTGAGCACGCCGTCCTTCAACACCGCCGCCGTCTTCTCGGGGTCGACCTTGGCGGGCAGCGCGAAGCTGCGCGAGAAGCGATAGGCACCGCGCTCTTGCCGATACGCGGCGTAACCCTCCGGCGCGTCCGCTTTGCGCTCACCGCTGAGCGTCAGCACCTCCTGATTCAGGGTCAGGTTCAGGTCTGACTCGCGAACCCCCGGCAAATCTGCGGTGAAAACATAGGTATTGCCGGTGTCGTGGAAGTTCACGCGGGGCACGTTTCCGGTTGCGATCTCCGGGTCACCGCCGCTGCCGAAGTCGTCGAAGACGCCATCCATGCGTCGCCGAAGCTGGTCCATGATCGCGAGTGTGCGATCGAAATCTCTGTGATATCCGAACATGGTTCTTCCTCCTCGATCTCGTGAGAGTCGACCGACAGAATCACCCGTCCCCGGGTCGACTCCGATTGCCCACGGGCCTCTGTAGAGGCACCAAGGACGTGGACTGAGGGCACCATGTGCACCCGTCTCCGACGTGTCAACCTCGCGCGGAGCCCGGGCAACTCAGGTCAGAGACGCGAGATATTCGGCGATCTCGGGCAGCGCGAGCGAGTGTGTGACGACCTTGGCGCGCATCGCGGCGCCGGGCATGCCGTACACGATCGCGGTGGCCTCACTCTCCGCCACCACCACGCCGCCGGCCTTCAGAATGGCCTGCGCGCCGACGACACCGTCGTCCCCCATGCCGGTGAGAATCACCCCCACGGCGCGAGACCCCTGGGCCTCCGCCAAGCTCGTGAACAGCCGGTCCGCGCTGGGGACGTAGCGGTCGTCGGCCGCCGGGGGCCGGACCCGGACCCTCGGCATCGACGTCGGCGGACGCGGATCGAGCACGACTGAGCGCCCGCCCGGACAAACCAGGGCGACTCCGGCAACCAATTCGTCAGCCTCCACGGCCTCCCGGATGTCCAGCTCACTGCGCCGGCCTAGTCGCTCGGCGAACGTTCGGGTGAACTTCTCCGGCATGTGCTGCGCCACGACCACTGCGTTGGGATAACGCGCCGGCATGCGTGACATGAGCTGCATCAGCGCCGTTGGACCGCCCGTGCTCGAGGCGATCCCGATCACGTGCCGCGGGGGCAGCCGCTCGGCGGAGCGCGGCGGGACCGAGTCGGTGCCGGGCAGGGAGTCGAGCTGCGGTCGTGCCACGATGACACCGCGCCGGAGGGTGCGAGCGAGCAGCACCTTTGCCAGCAGCTCGGCGGCGATACCTTGAAAGTCGCCGTCGCTCTTCTGGTCGGGTTTGGCGACGAAATCGAGCGCGCCGAGCTCGAGCGCGCGGAACACGTTCTCTTTCGCGCTGTAGCTCGAGACCACGATGACCGGAGTCGGCAGCTTGCTCATCAGGATTCTGAGGAACGTGAAGCCATCCATCCGCGGCATCTCGAGGTCGAGCGTGATGACGTCCGGCCGCAGCGAGAGCGCCAGGCGCAGCGCCTCCTCACCGTCCCCCGCCTTGCCGACGACCCGCACCTCGGAGCTCGTCTCGAGCATCTCCGAGATGTTGCGCCGATTGAAGGCCGAGTCGTCGACGACCAGGACCGTGGAGGGGGCAATGACCGGAATGTCCATGTTCGCCATCACTCGAGCGGTCGGTCTAGCCGGCCGGTGATCAGGGGTTTTCTGTACACCAGATCGTCCCTCAGATGGACGAGCTCGAAGGCAGTGGAAACGTTCCACAGGGATTCCGAGTGGCCGAGCAGCAGGAAACCCCCGGGAAGCAGGCGATCGTACAGATTCGAGATCACCTTGGCCCGTGAACGCGCGTCGAAATAGATGAGGACGTTGCGGCACAGGACCAGGTCGACCCGGCCGACGATCGACGAGCGCGAAGCCTCCAGAAGGTTCAGCTGGCCGAAGTGACACAGGCGCTTCACGCTCTCGGAGATGTGGCTGCCGTCGGGGCGCTCCTCGAAATAGGTCCGCCGGACGGCGGGGGGTGTGGAACGAAAGGCGTTGGGCCGATACACGCCGCGGCGCGCACTGGCGACGCTGCGTTTGGAGATGTCACTGCCGATGACGCGCACCTCCCAGCCCTCGAAGAGTTTGGTCTCGAGCACACACATCGCCAGGGTGTAGGCCTCCTCCCCGGTCGCGCAGCCCGCGCTCCAGATGGCCAGTCGGCGAACGCGCTGGTTGACCCGGGCGAGCTCGGGCAAGACCTCCTCGGTCAGCGCTCTGAGCTGATACTCCTGCCGAAAGAAGTACGTCTCCTTCGTGGTCAAGAGCTCGATGACCTCATCCAGCTCCGCGATGCCACCGCTCGCGAGGCGCAGGTACTGGTAGTACTCGTTGAAGCCCGTCAAGGAGAGCGCTGCGACCCGCTCGGACAACCGCCGCTCGAAGGCGTAGAGCGAGTCGTCGTGGAACTCGAGGCCCGCGTGCGCGTTGATCAAGTCTCGCAGCAGATGAAAGACGTCCGGCTCGAGCCGGGGGCGCTGCGACGCTGGGATCATCGCCGCGGCACCCCGCGCAGGCTCGGCGGGGGAGCCGTGCGCCGTCGCCCGCTCGCACCCTCGGCTTCGGCGATCGCGTGCGCGATGGCCTCACAGACCAGATCATGAGCTTCCAGCGACAGCCTGCCGCGGAGTGCAGCGAGCGCCGTGTCGCCCCCGAGTGAGCCCATCAACTCGGCGGCCAGCCGGCGCACGTCCCACTCCCGATGATCGAGACAGCCTGCGAGCAGCTCGGCCATCCCCGCCGGGGTCCCGGTAGACAGGGCCCGCATCGCCGTCTTGACGACCTCGGTGTCGGCGTGACCCAGCGCTTGCGTGAAGGCTTCGCGGCCAAGCCCCTGCTCGTACCGAGACAGGGCCTCGATGGCGGCCACGGCCAAGATTGGCTGCCGATCGATCAGGCCGGAGAGCACAGGAGCTGCGCGTGAGTCGGCGACTTCGCCCAGCGCACGGGCCGCTGCGGCCGCCAAGACGACTTCGGTCGTGGAACGGGCGACCTCGGTGAGGCGTTCGACGCCGAGCGCGCGTCCGTCCGAGCCCCGCAGGCGGCCGAGCGCACGCACTGCGGCAAGCCGCACGAGGGGTTCCTCGTCACTCAAGGCAAATGCCACGGGCTCGAGTGCAGACGCATCGACCATCGCCGAGAGCGCGGAGAGTGCAGCGGCCCGAGCGCTGGGGAATGGTCCGTCGAGGGCGGCCGCGAGGAAGTCCAAATGAGCTCGCGCCTGCGGTCGCCCGGGCCCGAGCACCTCGATTGCGATCGCAGCTGCCTCCGCCTCCGCTCCCTTTGGGCTCGCCGCCTGCACTAGCTTCTCGGCGTCCGCGGGATGCCGCCGCGCCAACGCCACTAGCGCGCGATGCGCCGCCTGCGTCACCCGAGGTCCCGCCGAGAGCAGTCTGGCAGCGTCACCGAGAGCGGAGCGATCCCCGGCAGCCGAGAGTGCGTCGAGCGCAGCGGCGACCACCTCTGGGACCGGATCCTGAAGCGCACGCTTGGCCGCTGCTGCCGCGTCAGGCTCGACGGCGGCCATCGGTCCGAGCAGCGCGATGCAGGCGGCGCGCTGCTCCCAGCTCGAACCGTCCGCGCCGGCCACCAGCGCCGGGACGGCGACACTTCCGAGCTCGGCCAGCGCCAGCTCGGCCTCCTCTGCCAGCGCATCGTCCGAGAGCGCGGACACCGCAACGACAGCCGCAGCGGCCGCGCGTAGTAGTCCTGCGACGCCCAGCGCATGACGCCGGGCCTGCGGCAACGCCAGCTCGTCACCGGCGAGACGGAGAACGCGGTCCATGTCGTCCCTGGAGACTTTTCCAGCGCCGGCCTGGAGCCGCGCACGACCCGCGGGGCTGGTCCGCGCAAGCTCGATGATTGCGCCAAGCACCTCGGAAAATCCCAGATCGCGCGCTGACCCAAGCGCGAGCAAGAGCACGTCGGCAGCGGGCTCGGCGCCGCAGCGTGCGGCGGCGATGAGCGCGCGCGAACCGAGCACCGGATCACCGACCAGCGGCGCCAGCCGCTCCCAGGGCAAGATCGCCCCGAGTCGATTCAAGCCGTCGAGCGCGGCGAGCCGTACGAAGGGCTCGGGGGCGTCGAGACAGGCGTCCAAGATGGCGATGGCCTCCTCGGCGCAACCATTGCCCACAGTGGCGACCGCTTCCACCGCCGCTCCGCGTACGTTGACGTCGGGATCGCGCACCAGGGAGCGAAGCAGCGGCAACGATTCCGGTCGGCCACCTTTGCAGAGGACATCGACCACCAGCTTCCGCCCGTCCGGATCGAGCGCTCCGAGCGCCCGCGCGAGCGAAGGCAGTGCGCTCACCCCGCAGCTCGCCAGCGCCTCGACTGCGCTGTTTCTCAAACCGACGTTGTCGTTGGGCCGAAGCGCACCCAAGAGCAATTCGAGCACCTCGGCCTTGTCCGCAAAGGCCACCAGTGAGAGCACAGCCTCCTTGCGCACACGCCAATCGACGTCACCGAGCGCAGTCAGGAGCAGCTCGGGACGAGCGAGAGTGGGGAGAGTGCGCAGGCGCGCGACCTCCCGTCGGCGCTCTTCGACGTCGCCGGTGGCGAGCGCCTGCTCGAGCGCCGCGCCGTCACTCACGACCCAGGCTCTCCGGTGCCGAGCAGCCCCTGGGCGGCGAGCGGCGCGACGATCGAGTCGAAGCGCGACACGTCGAGCACGAACACCATGCCGTCGGGCTGTTTGGCGACACCAATGATGCCCCGTACGTCGTCACCCGCGCCCAGATTCGGCGCCGGCTCGAGGTCTGCTCCCCCGGTGCCGAACACCTCCGTGACCCCATCCACCATCAACCCCACGGTTCGAGCCTCGACGTCGACCAAGATCCATTTGGCGCGCCGCTGATCCGACGCGCGCGGCAGGCCGAATCGCGCTCGTAGATCGACGACAGGGATCACCGCACCGCGATGATTGGCGACACCCGCGACGGACAGCGGAGAGTGCGGGAGCAGCGTGAGGTCGAGGGGATTGACGATCTCTCGGACTGCCGAGATGGGGACGGCGTACCTGACGTCGCCCACCGTGAACCCAACCAAGCTTTTCTGAGGATCTGGCCTCATCTTTCCGCCAGCCATCACTTCTCCTCCGGCGAGAGCGCCACCACGCGAGACAGATCGAGCAAGATGATCACGTTTTGTGCGCTCTGGGGTCGGCCGATGCCAAGCACGTGATCCGCGACGTCGTCCCCGAGCACGGCGCTCGAGAGCTCGAGCTCACTCTCGGTCAGGCGCACGACCTGGCGCACCTCGTCGACGATGATCCCGAACACCTCGTCCCGCGCACCGTTGGTGAGCAGCAAGCGCCGGCGCTTCGGCGCCGAGTTCGGCTCGAGGTCGAGCCGCCGCCGCAGATCGAGCACGGTGACCAACAACCCGCGGACGCTACACACGCCGAGGATCGCCTTGTTTGCCCGGGGCACCGGCGTGATCGGCGGCGGGTTCAGGATCTCGCGGATGCTGGTCAATTCCACGCCGTAGTCATCGCCTCCGAGGGCGAGCACGAGGAACTCGCGGACCGGGCCCACGTGAGCGAGGTTGCGTCGGTGCGAGCCGCGAGCGGGCAACTTCTGGAGGTCAGCCACCGAGAGCCGCCCCCAGCGCCGCCGTCTCGGCCGACGCCAGTACCTCCTCGAGCAACGCCGCGGGGTCGAGCACCAGACCCACACGCTGGTCGCCCAGCTCGGTCGCCCCCGAGAGACATCGAATGTCGTCGAACGACGCACCGAGCGCCTTGATCACGATGTCCTCTTGCCCCAGCACCGCGTCCACCACCAGCCCGAGGCGTCGCGCGCCGAGCGACGTCACGACCACATAACGGCGTCCTTCGCTGGGCCCCTCGCTGGCCAGGGCGAGTACCGCGTCTAGGCGACAAATCGGCAGCGTCTTACCACGCAGCGAAATGACCTCGCGTCCATCGATTCGCTTCAGCTTGCGCGGGTCGAACACGATCGCCTCCGACACACTGCTCACGGCGATCGCGAACACCTGGCCCGCGACCCGCACCAGCAGCGCGTTGACGATGGCCAGCGTGATCGGCAGCGTGATCGTCATCTTCGTGCCGATGCCGCGCTCGCTGTGCACGTCGATGACCCCGCCAATCTTGCCGAGGTTGGTCTTGACCACATCCATGCCAACGCCCCGGCCGCTGAAATCCCCCGGCTCGTCTCGGGTGCTGACCCCGGGAGTGAAGATCAACCCGAGCAGCTCCTGTCGGCTCAGGTCGTGGGCCTCGGCCCGCGCAATGCGGCCGAACGCCACTGCCTTCTCCAGCAGCGCTTCCTCGTCGATGCCGCCGCCGTCGTCTTCGATCTCGATCATGACGTGATTGCCCTTCTGATAGGCATTCAGGGCGATCGTGCCGGCGGGCGGCTTGCCGGCTCTTTCACGAACCTCTGCCGACTCGATGCCGTGATCGATGGCGTTCCGGATCATGTGCATCAGCGGGTCGCTCAGCTCCTCGACGATGAGTTTGTCGATCTCGGTTTCGGCGCCGGTGATGACCAGCCGGATTTCCTTGCCGACGTCACGACTGATTTGCCGCACTACCCGCGCGAGGCGGTCGAACACTTGACCGAGGGGGACCATGCGCACCTCGAGGATCGCATCTCGGAGCTCACCCAGGCGCCGGTCGAAATTGCGGTGCACGCGCAGGATCTCGGCGGAGAGCTGCCGCTGTCCGTCCGCTCGCACCCGCTCCGACAGCCGCGAGAGGACCCCCCGCACGATGCTGAGCTCACCGACGATGTTCATCAGGTGGTCGAGCTTCTTGATGTCCACCCGCACCGTCTGAGTCACGGACTTGAGTGAGGCCGCGTGCTCCGCCGGCGCCGGCTCTTCCTCGACCAAGGCCTCGGCTCCAGGCGCCGGAGGCGCCAACGAGACGAGCGTCCCTCCGCCCGGAGGTGGTGGGTGCAAGGTGCCGGCTGCCAGGGAAGGCCGGCGACGGCGTGGGACCGCTTCGATCACGACGTGGTCGGCGCCCAGTGTGCCGATCAGTGTCGCCAGATCGTCGCGCGACGCCATGAGCAGATCGAGCTCGATGGTATCGGGGCTAGCCGATTCGCCGGTGGGCAGGTAGGTGATGATCTCACCGTGGCGTTTTGCGCGCTCCTTGATCTCTTCCAGGGCACGATCGATTGTTGCTAGATCGAACTGCACGCGCAACCGGTAGAGCGCGAGACCGTGCTCGATGTTGGCGCGCAGCCTGTGCTCTTCGTACTCGGTGAGCACTGCGAGCAGCCCGGGGTCCAGCTCGTAGCTGGACCCGAGCTGGCCCGCTGGAACACCACCGGACCCGAGCGCGTCGAGCACGGCGCAGAGATCGTCCACGGCGGCGAGCGGCGCCTCCGAACCCTCCTTCTCGGCCACCAGAATTTGAGCGTAGACGTCGACCGCGGAAAAGAGTGTATCGAGCACCTGCGGGCTCAGGTGCATGCGCCCCAGGCGCAGCGCGTCGAGCACGTCTTCGAGCCGGTGGGACAGCATTCCCATCTTCGAAGCGCCAAACAGCCCTGCCAGCCCCTTGAGGGTGTGAACTGCGCGAAACGCTTCGTTGACGAGGGAAGGGTCGTCCCCGCCCGCCTTGAGCGTCGCGTCGAGGGAGAGCAGGTTTCGCGAGAAGGCCTCGACGATCTCCTGCGCCTCGGTGAAGAACTCTTCGCGCGCCCGCTCCCCCGGGTCAGCCATGCTGGCTTTCGACCTCCGCTGAGCGCATGTGACGGAGCGCCTCGTCCCTCAGCTCTTGGGGTGTGAACGGCTTGGCGAGGTAGCCCGCAGCGCCGAGCTTCATGCCGCGCTCTCGGTCCCGCTCCGAGGTCTGAGTGGACATCAGCAGCACCGGCGTTGCGCGATGCCTTTCGCTCGAACGGATGAACGACAAGAGCTCCAGACCGTTGATGTCGGGCATGTTGACGTCGGTAATCACGAGCGCCCAGTCCCCGCGCGGCAAGAGCCGCAGCGCTTCGAAGCCACTCTCGGCTTCCACCACCTCGATCAGATTGCCGCCCGCCTCGGCAGCGGTCAGCGCTCCGCGCACGTACGCACGCGTGGCGCCGGAGTCTTCCACCACGAGCACCCGCGGCATCAGGGGGTTTTCCCCGGTTTTTTGGGGACCGCTCCGGGCCCGATCTTTTTTGGCTCCTTGCCCGGGGCCAGATACAAGGAGCGACGTTCGGTCGGCTCTTGAGCGAAAACACTCATGGCCCAGGTCTCGAGGTCGTCCCAGAGCTCGGGATGTTCCTCGCCCAAGAAATGCGCGGAGTGGCGCGCCCCTTCGTAGCGCTTCACTGTCCCGCGCATGGCCATTTTTTCGAGCGCATCGAGAGGCGCTTTTGCGACCGTGTCGTCCTTCGCGCCCGCGATGAAAGTTGCCAGGTTCCGAACCTCGGCGTACGGGCGATACAACGGGTGCCCACTGATGGCCTCGCCGGGAGACACCAGACCGAGAGCCGTGACCTTGGGCTCGGCGAAGGCGACCTCGCTCACGAGCGCACAGCCGATAGAAGTGCCCACGAGCACGATGGCCCGGGGTTTCGCGGCCTCGGACACGTGCTTGATGGCGGCTTCGACGTCCTTCGAGAGCGCGGAGTGATCTCCCTGCTTCTCCTTCGCGGGAGCCTTCGACGCGCCATGGCCGCGCAGGTCGAAGCTCAAGATGCTGAACCGCTTCGGTGACAGCACCAGCTTCTTGATCAGAGGAGCGAACTCCTGCCGGTCGCCGTCGAGGCGGTGAACCAAGATCAACGCTGGCGCGTTGGGCTCGGGTGACAGGAACAATTCCCCGGAGAGTGCGGCGCCGTCGGCGGAAGCGAAGGTGGCCGGCTGACCGGGCGTGGCGACGACCAAGATGGACGGCCCGCCGCTCCCGACGGGGGCCGGTGCCGCAGTGTTGGGCGGCGGGGCGCTGCTCGACTTGGACTCGCTCGAATCGCACGCGAGCGCCAAGAGCGCTGCGGCAAAGAGCACCACGTCGAGCCGTTTCATGGCGGCCCATCGTAGCAGCTCGGCGACGCCGTACGTCACGGGCGAAGGGCCCGATGTGCCGGGCGCTTTGCGCATTGACCGCGGAGGGCGTGTTCCCTAGCGCCGTGGGCCTGAAACGGCCTGAGGGCCGATCGGCGGTCCGAGGGCTGTGAATCGGGCGCCCATCAGCTATTCTCGCTGGCATGGGCACATCGCCTGGCCTGTCTCCTCCGTCCGGGATCCCGTCGGCGGAATCCACCGACGAAGGGTGGGACAACTCCCCGGACGGAGCGCCGACGCCGCATGCGACCGCGCCGAGCGCCGAGCACGAGGCGACAGTGGAGGCGGCGCTCGCCGCGAGCAGCCGCGCCGAGGCGACGCTGGGCGCGCTCTATCGAGCCATTCAGCAGGTCACTCAGGGCGTGAGCGGTGCGCGCGAGGCGAACGAGCAGCTCGGCGCGGAGCTGCACCGGGTGCGCGAGATGCTCGCGTCGAGCAACGAGCAACGGCTGGTGTCCGGCAATCAAGTTGCCCTCCTGGAGCAGCAGCTCGAGCAGACGCGCGGCGACCGCGAGTTTCTGATTCACGAACAAGACCAGTTCCTGGCCGGCCTGCTCGAGGAGCACGAGCTGCGGGTGGACGAGCTGGTCCGCGAGCGCGACGAGGCCTTCGAACGCCTCGAAAGAATCATGCGGCAGACCCAGGAAACCGCGCCTCCAGCGCCCTCTCCGGTCCGCCGAACCAACCCAGGGCTTGGCGAGGTCCCTCCCCTGGTCGGAAGCCTCAACCCGGTGGTGGTGACCGATGCGGATCGCGACGTCGAAAAGCTCTTGGTCGAACGCGAGAGGTCCCGCGAGCTCCTCAGGCGTCTGCACCAGCAGCGGGATGACGCGCAGGCGGCGCTCGCGCGGGTGACGGCGGAGCGCGATCGCTACCTCTCTGAACTGACGCGCTTTGCGCCAAGCCGCGTGCCGGTTCCTCGTCCACTGGTGTCGCACCAGGACGCACGACGCACTCAGCCGGCCGTGCCGCACGTCGTGAGTCGCACGACGGATCCGGTTCCGGCGGACGATTCGGATGCCCTGGGTGAGCCCATCGGTGACCGCATGACCGCGCCGCCCGGGGGCGACCTGGAGCGGGCGATCGCCCTGTCACGCCCCTCTCCTCCGGCTGGAACGCCTGCGCAGTCGGCACCGGAAGAGAAGGCGCCCCTCAAGCGCAAACCGGATCCGACCCGAGAACCGCTCGGCAGCTACTCGCTGCGGGGTGGCGAAGACCCGGACCCGGACGCGCCCTAGCGCAGGCAGTCGGCTAGAGCGCCGAACAGGTTGAACGTCGTTTGTTTTCAGCGACTTGCAAGGTGTTCGGCGCTCGCGCGCGGAGCGCGCACGGCCGAAGGCCGGGGGTTTGGGGCGCAGCCCCAACGTAAGTGTCCTAGAACACGAGCAGCGCAAGCTGATCGGTGTTCTAGGCCCTCGAAGCGGCCGACGTCGGCGCGTGTTATGGGGCGACATCGTGCCGGTTCACGACGACAGC
Source organism: Myxococcales bacterium (assembly GCA_016706225.1). Classification (NCBI taxonomy): domain Bacteria; kingdom Pseudomonadati; phylum Myxococcota; class Myxococcia; order Myxococcales; species Myxococcales bacterium. The sequence continues at coordinate 254,820 of JADJKB010000005.1, read as the reverse complement.
TCGGGCGACGAGTCGGACGACGCGCTTGCGGAGCCCGCGAAGGACGCACGCCTGGCGGAGCGCCCGGGCGAACCGCCGGTGGTCGCACGGATGATCGTGGAGATCCGCTCGGATGGAACCCGCACGATCGCCCGCGGCGCCATCGAAGAGGTCGTGTCCGGGGAGCGCGTGGCAATCGAGGCCCACGGTTCGACTCCCCTCGCCCTCGCCCGGTCGCTCGCCAAGAGCATGTTCACCGCGCCGATGCTGGCGCGCCAAGCGGTCAGAGCGTTGATCGCCTCCAAACGGCGGCGCTCGGCCGACGAGGAGTGAGGGCTGCCAAGGCTACACGGCAAGCGCCGGAGCGCGGGCCTTGTTCGCGGTCACCAGCTTTGCCACGTAACAGGGCTCGGAGACGACGGAGTCGAAGCCCACTTCGCGCGCGACCGATGCCAGGTCGTCCTCCAAGTAGTCCCGATAGAAAGGCTCGTGGAATTCGGCGCTGAACTGCTCGAGGAAAAAAGCCACCGCGCCGGAGTCCTCCTGCTGCGCCGAATCCTCGAGCACCACCAGACCGCCAGGCTTGAGCACTCGCCGGATCTCTGCGAGCACGTTGCGACGCGCGTTTCGCGGAAGCTCGTGAAACAAGTACGTACAAGTGACGATGTCGAACCAGCCGTCGGAGAACGGCATCGCCTCCGCGTTGTCGGCCACCAACGACACGTCATCCAGCGACGTCAGGCACTCCCCGGCCTGCCGCACGTAATAGGGCGACAGATCGAGCCCGTACAGCTTTGCGTTCGGCAGGGCGCGGGCGATCTGGGACAGGGTTCGACCCGTTCCACACGCCACATCCAAGATCCGCGGCCGCGTGAGGCCCTGCTCCGCCGCAAACCGCACCATGGGTGGGATCACCTGGCGGCGCATGATGTCGGCGGTTCCCAAGAACAACAGCTCGACTCCCAGGTCGTACAGCTCCGCGGAGCGCCGGCTGAGGTAGCCGTCGGTCTGCCAGTGAAAGTTGCGACGGAAGTAGGGCGGGTAGTCCTCGAGGCTCACCTCGCTGGGCAAATCCTTGAAGTCACCGCGGCGTGAGCGGGAGAAGACTCGGGGCAGGTCCCGCATCAACATCGGGAGCTTGCGCGCGTAGTCACCGATCGGCATCTGGAACAGCAGGTCGCGCGGGTAGACGCCGACCTCGACGTTGGCCAAATCTCGCTGGAGCAGCGCGAAGTATCGGCGCCGCACCTCGGCCAGCGCGGCGTCGTTCGGAACAATGCGCATGCCCAAGACGACCCGCAACAGCTGGTGGGTGACGAGCGATTGTAACAGCAGCGCGGTCTGCTGAGCCCGGTAACGAGCGCGGTACGCGGGCAGGGGGAACAACGCGGACATCGGAGCCACGACAGTGTAGCGCGATCCGCACACGATGCGCGTTCGCTGAATGCGCCAAATACTTCCCGGGCGGCGGAGACCCGGTTGACGGAGCCCAACCTTTCTTCGATCCTGTAGCGCCTCCGGCCGAGCCGATAGTACCGATGCCACTGCCCCTCGATTTCAAGAGCTGCGACGAGATCGATCCTGCGCTCATCGAGCAGGCCTTCAACACGGAGAGCGGTTCGCCACGTGACCACGTGCTCAAGCTCGTCGAGAAGATGGCGCGCGTGGCCAAGCCAGGGCGAGGCGCGCATCGGATCTTGGAGGTCCTGGCCCGGCTTGCCCAGAGTGTCTGGCTCGACGGAGCGCTCGACATCATCTTGCGCGACTTCGACCTGGCGACGGAAATAGACATCCGTCTGGATGCGGGCCGGCACTTCGAACGTGTGCGCACCTTCTCGGTGGCGGTCTCGCTCTCCGAGCTCGCTGATTGGGCGGCGGAGAACCCGGAATCGCTGATGCCACTCGTCGTCTTCGACACCCGGCGAGACGACGAGTTGAGGCTGCGCCGAGCCACGGGGCGGATCACCCACATCCCCCGCTCGGGCGTCCCACTCGCCGGACCCGCGTCGAAGCGCTCCGGCCCGGCGAGCGCTCGACCGCCAGACCGTCCCATCAGCTCCACCCCCCGCCCGGAAGCGCCGCCCCCCTCCGCGGAGACAAAACCCGTGCCGCCGTCGACCCCGGCCGACATCTACTCGCGCGTCACGTCGCCGGATCTGGAGGCGGAGGCCTCGCCCGGCCAAGGTCCAGCCGACGTGCACCGCCGCAACACCCCCCGCCTCTCGCGCATCGACCTTCCGGACGAGGCCTACCGCAACAAGCCGAATCGTACCGACCGGAAATCGACGATCCGCATTCCGGCGGTGCGCCCACCAAAACCGGCAGCGGAGACCGACCCCACGGACGAAGGCTGGGAATGAGTATGCCGGCACCTGGGAAGTTGAAGGTGGCGTTCGTCGGCAGCCATGGCGTTGGCAAGACCACGCTGTGTTACGGACTGGCCGCGCGACTCAAAGCCCGCGACGTCGTGCTCGAGGTCGTGCACGAGGTGGCTCGCCGCTGTCCACTGCCGATCAACGAAGAAACAGGGGTGGCCAGCGAGTCCTGGATCCTCCACACGCAGATCGCCGAAGAGGTCGTGGCTGCCCAGCGCTACCCCGTGGTGTTGTGCGACCGCAGCGCCCTCGACAACTACGTCTACCTGCTCCTGGCGGCCGGGCCGCAGGCGGGGCTCGACCTCTTGGTGAACTATTGGATGAAGTCGTACGATCTGTTGGTCGCGGTGCCGGTGGTCGAGGTGCCCAGCGCCGACGGCTTTCGCACCACCGATCCGGAGTTTCAGCGAGCGGTGGACGCGCGGCTGGCGCGCGAAATTACCGAACGTGGCCTGACGGCAATTCGGCTCGACCCCGCATGCCGCGCCGAGTGGCTGGATCAAGCCGAGGAGCTGGTCATGAGCCGCGTGCAGCCGAAACAGCTGTCACTCTTGTGACGCCGAGACCTTAGTGGACGCCCGCTACCGAAGTGAGCTGAACCGCGACGTGCCGCCGGCGTGTGAGGGCGAGTTCCGCCCTCTCCACATCGGGCCGCTGCAGGTCTGGCCGCCAGTGGTGCTCGCACCCATGGCCGGGGTCACCAACTACCCATTCCGGGCTTTGTGCCGGCGTTTTGGCGCTGGCCTCTACGTGAGTGAAATGATCACGGCGCGCCCGCTGGTCGAAGGCCGCGACAAGACGCTCCGGCTCGCCGATTTTGGTGCCGACGAGAGTCCGCGGTCCTTGCAGCTCTACGGCGTCGACCCCCACTACGTCGGCGAGGCCGTCAAACGCCTGGTGGGTGAGGGTCGCGTCGACCACATCGACATGAACTTCGGGTGTCCTGTGCGGAAAGTGACACGAAAGGGCGGCGGCGCAGCGATCCCGGTGAAGCCGAACCTGCTTCATCGCATCGTCAAGGCTGCGGTCGACAACGCCGGCAGCGTACCGGTCACGATCAAGTTCCGCATGGGGGTCAACGACCGCTTGCTCACCTACCTGGATGCCGGCCGCGTCGGTGAAGAGACTGGATGTGCCGCCGTGGGCCTGCACGCCCGCACGGCCGCTCAGCTGTACGATGGCGCAGCGCGCTGGGAGGCCATCGCCCTGTTGAAACAGAGCGTGAAGATCCCGGTGCTCGGCAACGGCGACATCTGGGAGGCGGAGGACGCGCTGCGCATGATGCGCACGACGGGGTGCGACGGGGTCATCGTCGGTCGAGGTTGCCTCGGCAGGCCCTGGCTGTTTCGGGATCTCGCGGCGGTCTTCGCGGGTCGCGAGCCGGACGACCCGCCCGCGCTCGGCAGCGTGATCGACATCATGCTCGAACACGCGCGCCTTTTGTCGGAGTGGCTGGGAGAACAACCGGCGATGCGGGCGTTTCGCCGACACACGACCTGGTACACAAAAGGTTTTCGCGGTAGCGCGGAGCTGCGAGCGCGATTGATGCAGATCTCGAGCTACGACGACCTCGTCAGCACGGTGGCGTCCGTCGACCGCACTCAGCCCTTTCCTCCGTCGGCCATGCGGGTACCCCGAGGCAAGGCTTCGGGGACCCAGGAGGTGAGCCTGCCGGAGGGTTACCTGGACGACCTCACCGACGCGACGCCTCCCGGGGCGGACGCCGAGGACGCTTTCAGCGGGGGCTGAGGGGATCTCGCGGAAGATCCGCGCAAAACCCTGGCATCCGGGCGGCCTTTTGGCGAGCCGCTCTCTCGCCCCCTGGTGCCGGCCGCGTCCTCGGGTAGACTGCCGCCGAGGGAACCTGCCATGCGAGCCCTGAAGTCCTTGCTCGGGTTTGTGACTTGGCGCTGGACGCCCTGCATCGCGCTGATCGCGTCGTCGCTGCTCTACGTGCTGATCGTCCTGCTCGTGACGCCGAAGACCCTGGCGTTCGGCCAGACCTCGAAGATCGTCAATGTGATCGAAGACACCGAACCAACGAACGCACTGATGCCGGCCAGGACCCAGCCGACCCCGACCCCGGCCGCGCAGCGCGGCCCCGGCCCCGCGCCGCGGCTCGGCAACGCTCCAAGCCAGCCGCCCGTGCTGCAGATCACACCCATGGCGCCGCCTCCGCCGCCCGAGCCGCACAACGATCCACCACCGCCTCCACCCGCACCCCCGCCAGCGCCAGAGCCGGCGGAAGAAGAGGAGGCCGCGCCTGCACCACCGCCGGCGCCGCTCAGCAATCCGAACGCGCGCTTCATGGGGACTCCGCTTCGGTTCATCCCGCAGATCGCCAACGCGGCTTCCGCGGCGGCAGCAGCGTCGGCCGCGCCCGCGCCGAATGAAGAGCACTGAGCGAGCGCGTCCGCCCGACAGTCAGTGATCTTCCCGCAGGCGTTGGAGCGCGCGACGGTCGGCCTTGGTGGGGCGCCCGGCGCCACGATCGCGAACGGCGACGCGTTCCTCTCTTGGTGGCGGCGGCGGGGAGAAGTCTTGATACAAGGCGCGCGCCGGCGCGGGGGCCAGGCGCTTTTCGGCCAAGGCGAGCACTTCCAAGATCACCTCGCCACGCGGCGCAATCGCACGAACGCGATCGCCGACGCGGACCAGGTGGCTCGGGCGCGCCGGGTTTTCATTCACTCGGACGTGACCGCCGAGACACGCATCGCTGGCCTGGGTGCGCGACTTGAAGAACCGCGCAGCCGCAAGCCAGCGATCGATTCGCACGCTCTCCACCGCCCAATCTTAGGCTCGGGAGCTCCAGCGCTGGACGGAAAAACGCCTGGGACGAACCTCGTTCTTGGCCCGTCGAGGCTGTTGTGCGCGACAATTTCGGCGCACGTCGCATTCGCCGACGAAGGAGCCTTCCCGTGCAGATTTCCGCCGCCACTCACTCGCCACGCCCAGTTCGTCCCCCACCTCTCTGGTTCGTCACCAACGGAGAGCTGACCGTCGGTCCGGTGAGAACGGACCTGCTCCAGCGCGGGGTGTTCCACGGGCGCATCCCGGAAGACTGCCTGGTGCGGGAGCTGACCTGGCGCACGTGGCGCCGCCTGGACCAGATCCGCGAGATCCGTGCGGTTCAGCGGGTTCCGGGCACCGACACCCTGATCAACCGCCCGTTCATGGGCCAGAGCCACGCGGACCTCGTCTCACGCTTTGGCCTGGCGATGGACGCGGCAGAGGTGTTGTCCCTTGCGTTGCACGAGTGCTTCGAGACGACCAACGCGAGCTTCGGGCTCGTACACAGAGCCTTCGATCCCGACCAGCGCGCCACGACCACCTGTGTGCGTGGCATCGGCATGACCGGGCGGCTCGGCGCGATCTTGCCGGACGACGCAGCGACTCGAATTGCCCGTTTTGGTGGGTTGGTCGTGGCACGGCCCGGAACGGGTGAGGCCGAGCGCTGCATCGCGAACCGGCTCGGCGCCGCTGCTGATCTCGAGGGCGTCGCGATGGTTCCGCTGTGCATCGGCGGCGATCTGCTGGCAATCATCGAGCTCGGGCGGGTGGGCCACGCCTTCCGTGCGTCCGACGTCACCGCCCTCGAGCGCATCGCCTCGGCCGCCACGCTGGTGATCTACGGCTGCTGAGCCCGCCGAACGGCCCATTCTCCCAGCGCCGCGCCCGTTCCCGGGGTGCGCAACCGGCCCCACCCGCTAGCCAGCTCCGCCCAGCGGCGCTACGTGTACGGGTCGGTTGAATCTCGGTGATGTAATAGCAGGCCGGTTCGAGGTCACGACCTTCGCCGGCGAAGGTGGAATGGGCGAGGTCTTTCGCGCCATCGACCGCCAGACCGGCGAGCCCGTGGCCCTGAAACACGTTCACGCCGGCCGCGAGGGCGAACAACGATTCTTCCGCGAAGCGCGCGCACTCACCCTCCTCAGCCATCCGGCTATCGTTCGCTACGTCGCTCACGGCAACACGGGCGGCGGCGAGCACTACCTCGCAATGGAGTGGCTCGAGGGTCAGACCCTCAGCCGTCGATTGGAGGGCGGACGCTTGCCCGTGGAAGAGGCCGTCGATCTCATCCGACGCGTCGCCGGAGCGCTGGCGCACGCCCACTCGGCCGGCGTCATCCACTGCGATCTGTCCCCTGGCAACTTGCTCCTACCCGACGGCCACGCCCAGAGCGTGAAGCTCTTGGACTTCGGGCTCGCACGTCACCGCGGGGACCGAACCGAGGCTCGCGCCTGGCAAGGTCCAACCGGAACGCTGGGGTACATGGCGCCGGAGCAAGCGCGTGGCACCGAGGAGGTCGATGCGCGCGCCGACCTCTTCGCGCTCGGTGCGATCTTGTTCGAGTGTGTCACTGGCACGCCGGCATTCGGCGCCGACAGTTATCTGGCGGTCCTCGCAAAAATCGTGGTCGCCGGCGCAATGCGCCTGCGGGAGGTGATTGCCGACGTGCCGCAGCCGCTCGACGAGCTGTGCGCGCGGCTCTTGGCCAAGAACCCGGATGATCGGCCCGAGTCAGCGGACGCCCTGCTCGAAGCGCTGGCCGGCATCGGCGGCTCCCGCCCGACACTGCGTGCTCCGCTGGCGTCGGCGGCGGTCGCCATCACCGAGCGCGAGCGCGAGTTGGTCAGCGTGCTCTTGGCCAAACGCGTGAGCGATTCCGCAGACAGAGCCCTCGCGGGCTGGCCCGACGAGGTGCGAAGGCTCGCTCGAGACAACCAGCTTCGCACGGAGTTTCTCGCGGATGGCTCGTGTTTGCTGACCACCGCGGGCAGCGGCGTGGCCACCGATCAGGCGGCGCGCGCGGCGGCGGTGGCGCTCGAGATCATGAACACCGACCCAATGCTCGCGGTTGGCATCGCTACCGGATGGGCCACACTCGAACGCGGACAGTGCGAAGGCGAGGTCGTCGAGCGAGCCGCGAGCTTGGCCAGCGTCGCGGGTGGCATCGGCATCGACGACGTCACGCGAGGCTTGTTGCCACCACGCTTTCAAGCGTCCGGTGCGCGCGGCGCCTACACCCTGACCGGCGCCTCGAGCGTCGAACAACCCGCGCGCTTGCTGCTGGGTCGAGAGACACCCTGCGTTGGACGGGATCGCGAGCTCAGAACGCTACATGCCATCGTGGACGAGAGCCTTGCCGCGCCCGTCGCGCAGGCGGTGCTGATGACGGGCCCCGCCGGCTCGGGCAAGAGCCGAGTCCGCTACGAGCTCATCCGTCAGCTTCGTGAGCGCCACCCCGAGCTCGCCGTCTGGGTCGGCCGCGGTGACCCGATGCACGCAGGGGCCCCGTTCGGCGTCTTGGCCCAGGCGTTGAGGCGGGCGACCGGCGTGCTCGACGGTGAGGCGGCGCAGTCACGGCGCGAAGCCGTGAGCGTGACGGTGGCGCGCTCGGTCCCGCCCGAGGACCAGGCACGCGTGACCGAGTTCATGGCTGAGCTCTTGGGCTGCCCATTTCCAGATTCTCCGGCGCTCTCGGCCGCCCGCCAAGACCCGCTGTTGATGAGTGATCAGCTCAGGCGCGCGGTGGAAGATCTTCTGAGCGCCGAGTGCCGCATGCAGCCGGTTCTGCTCGTGCTCGAGGACTTTCAGTGGGGCGACGCCGCTACCGTCAAGCTGCTCGATGCGGCCCTGCGCAACTTGCCGAATCTGCCGTGGACGCTGCTCGCGATCGCTCGCCCCGACGTGCACGAGACCTTTCCGGGACTCTGGCTCGAGCGCAACGTTCAGGAGCTGAAGATCGGAGCCCTGACCCGGCGCGCAGCCGAGAGCCTGATCCGCGAGACCGCCGGCCCGGTGGGCGACGCGATCTGCGCCGACCTGCTGCTCAGAGCTGGCGGCAATGCGTTCTACCTGGAGGAGTTGATCCGTGCGCATGTCGAGGGGCGCAGCGATGGGCAGCCAGACTCCGTGCTCGGCATGGTCAAGGAGCGCATCGAAAACATGGAACCCGAGGCACGCAGAGTGCTGCGGGCGGCCAGCGTCTTCGGTCAGAGTTTCTCGGCGCTCGGAGTGACCACCCTGGTTGGAGGTGAGGCCATGGCCGCCGAGACCCGCGAGTGGCTCGAGACGCTGGAGCTCCGCGAGGTCGTCACGCGGCGCAGCGGCGAGGCGCTCGCGAGCGAGAGTGAATACACTTTTCGCCACTCGCTGGTGCGTGATGCGGCTTACGCGATGTTGACCGACCGAGATCGCATGCTCGGCCACCAGCTCGCCGCCGAGCACTTGGAGCGCATTGGCGCCGCGGACGGCACCTCGATGGCCGAACACTACGAGCGCGCCCAGGCCCCGCGCGAAGCAGCGCGCTGGCGGCGACGGGCTGCGGCCGAGGCCCTGGACGCGGGGGACTTCGAGGCCGCGGTGGCGCTCGCCGAGCGCGGGCTTGCGGCCGAAGTCACGGGTTCCGAAGCGGGTGAGCTCTGCCTGACACGGGCCGAGGCACTGCGTCTCTCTGGCAGAGTCAAGGAGTCGCTACCCAGCGTGGAGCGCGCAATCTCGGCGTTCGAGCCTGGCACCCTCGGCTGGTGTAACGCGATCGGCGAGCGCTCGCTGATCTTGCAGCGGCTCGGGCAGAGCGCGGAGCTCGTGTCCGCTTCGGTAGAGCTCGCCAGCGCGAGCGCCGAGCCTGACGGGCGCGACGCGCTCGCCCTCGCGCGCGTCCGCTCGGCGGTCGCCCTGCTCCGTTTCGGATTCCGGGGTGAAGCCAGCGAGCTGGTCGAGCTGGCGGAGAACGCAACACCGCTGCTCGGCCCGGTGACCCGCGCGTGGGTCCACGCCTATCGGGCCGTCGAGGCCCTGCTCGACGGCGCCCCAAGTCGGTACCTCTGCGAAGCCGAGCGCGCTCACGCAGGATATCTGGCCATCGGCGACGTTCGCCTGGCGCTCGAGCAGTCCATCAGCATCGGCAGCGTGCAGATGGAGCTCGGCGTCTATGCCGACGCAGAGACGAATCTACGAGCGGCACTCGTGAGCGCCGAGCGCCTCGGCCTTGCCCACGCGGCGGCCGGCGCAAGACACAACCTCGGTCTCGTGCTCGGTTACCTGGGTGAGTTCGACGAGGCCGTCAGGTTGGAGCAAGCCGCACTCGAAGCATTCCGAAATCGGGACCAGCGCATGCTGGGCGGGGCCGAGCTCGCGCTGGCCATGATCCACCTGCAGAGCGGAAACTCGAAGGCGGGACTCGAGGCCGGAGGCCGGGCGCTCGAGGTCCTGGAGCGGTCTGCCCCGCCGCTCGTGCCCATGGCCCTGGCGACGCTCGCGCGCCTACAGCTCGCCCAGGGTGAGGGCGTGTCCGCACTCGAGCTCTCGACGCGGGCGCACGAGCGACTCGAGTCGGCGGGCGCCGTCGAGTTCGGCGCGCACTCCATCCGCCGTGCCCACGCCGAGGCGCTGGCGGCGAACGGACGACAATCCGAAGCCGCCGCACTCGTTGCTGACGCAGCGCGACGACTGCACGACGAAGCAGAAAGGTTGGCTGACCCGCGCTTGGCCCAGTGTTTCCTGGAGGCCGTCGTCGATAACCGAATCCTGCTCGAGCTCGCCGGAGCGTGGGGAGTCGGCTGAGTCCTGCTAGCCTACGAGCCGCATGCTCGTCGGAAGCGTCATCAACGAGCGCTTCGAGATCCTCGGACTCGCCGGCGAGGGAGGGATGGGAAGCGTGTACCGCGCGCGAGATGGGCTCAGCGGGGAGATCGTCGCGCTGAAATTGTTGAAGCCCGGCTCGCCGCACCGGGCGCGCTTCCTGGTCGAGGCCGAGACGCTCGCTCGGCTGGACCACCCTGGCATCGTCCAATACCTGGCACATGGCAGCGCGAACGCGGGCGGGCCCGCCTACCTGGCCATGGCCTGGGTCGAGGGTAGTTCCCTGCGGGAGCGCCTGCTCGAAACCCGACTCAGCGTGAGCGAGAGTGTCGCCGTCGTCGGCGCGGCGGCCGCTGCGCTGGCGTCCGCCCACGCCGTCGGTATCGTGCACCGCGACGTCAAACCCGAAAACCTCATGCTCGTGGGCGGAGGCTGCGACGAAGTGAAGGTGCTCGACTTCGGCGTCGCGTTCGCCGCCGGCCCACGCGCACGCATGACGCGCACGGGCACTCCGCTCGGGACCATCGGTTACATGTCTCCGGAGCAAGTCCGGGGGGAGACGGACGTCGATGCACGCGCCGACGTGTTTGCACTCGGCGCCGTCTTCTTCGAAGCCTTGACCGGCCAGGCACCGTTTTTTGCGGACCACCCGCTGGCGGTGCTGGCCAAGATCACACTCGAGGACGCGCCGCGCGCGCGGGACCTCGAGCTGAGAGTACCGAAGGCGCTGGACGCACTCGTAAACGCCATGCTGGCGCGAGAGCGAAGCGCTCGCCCGAAAGACGCCAGTGAGGTCGCCGCCCGACTTCGTGAGCTCGAGCGAGCTCCGCGGGCGCCGTCGGCGATCCCGAGTCGACGCCCCCCGGCCTTGACCGCTGACGAACGCGGACTCATGTGCCTCGTCGTCGCCGATGGCAACGAGGGGCACCAGGGACGCACGCTCGCCCTCGCCGAGCTCGAGGGTGCGCGGGTGGAGCGCACGCAGATCGCCGAGGCATTCGCCGGGCGGCTCGAGCCTCTCGGCCCGGGCAGCTACGTGGTCGTATTCGACGGTCGCGACCCCACCGCCACGGCCGAGCGGGCCGCGCGCGCCGCGCTGGCGCTGAGGGCGGCGACGCCGGAAATCGGCCTCGCGCTCGTGGCCGTGACCTCGAGCGAGGCCGAACACCTGCCCATCGCGCGCGCGGTGGAGGGAGCCATGCAGCTTGCCCAAGCGCGTGGGACCGCCGAGATCTTGCTCGATGCCAACATGGCCGGGCTCGTCTCGGCGAGTTTCGTCGTGCGCGAGGTCGACGGAACTGCCGTGCTCGAAGGGCCGCAGCCCACACTGCGCTTCGCCCGCAGGCTGCTGGGGAAGAGCACCGAGTGTGTCGGCCGCCAGCGCGAGCTCGAAGCACTCGCGGCCATCGGCGAGGAGTGTTTCGGCGATTCGGTCGCGCGCGTCGTGTTGCTCACCGGACCCGCCGGCATCGGCAAGAGCCGCATTCTCCAGGAGATGACGGCGCGGAGCGCCCACCTCGCCGAGCAACCAGCGCTGTGGTTCGGACGCGGGGATCGGGTGCGTGCCGGAACTCCGTTCGCGCTGCTCTCGGATCTGCTGCAGCGGACGTTCCAGCTCGCCCGTCCCTCCGCCGACGAGTGCCGCGACGCCCTCGCGTCCAGTGTTTGCGGCCGCGTCCCCGAGAGTGATGCGCCGCGCGTGACCGAGTTCCTGGCCGAGCCCCTCGGACTCTCTTTCCCGGAGGAGAGGAGCCGAGAGCTCCGAGCCGCCCGGGTCGATCCCATCCTGATGGGTGACCAGATCCGCCGCGCGTTTTGCGACTTGCTCGAGCATTCCGCCCGGGCAAATCCGCTGTTGATCGTCCTGGACGATTTGCACATCGGCGATCTGCCTTCGGTGCAGGCAATCGACGCCGCCCTGCGCCGCGCGGCTGAGCTGCCGGTGATGGTCTTGGGCGTCGCGCGTCCGGAGCTTCATGCAACGTTTCCGCAGCTCTGGTCCGAGCGCGCCGTTCAAGAGATCAGGGTCGGACCCTTGTCACGCAAGGCGGCCCTGGCGTTGACCGAGCTCGCGCTGGGTAGCACGCCGGAGGCGGACCGAGCGGCGCTGGTGGAGAGAGCCCAGGGAAACGCTCTGTTTCTGGAGGAGCTGATCCGGGCGCACGCCGCTGGACGAGCGGCAGCGCCAATGAGTGTGCTCTCGTTCGTACAGGCTCGACTGGCCGCCCTCGATCCGGCGGCCCGACGCGTGCTGCGGGCGGCCAGTGTCTTTGGGCTGCACTTCTGGCAGGGAGGAGTCGAGACCCTGGTCGGCACCCTCCCCGTCGGGCGCGTCGACGCCTGGTTGTCGGAGCTCAGCGCGCTCGAGTTATTGACCCCGCGCGCCGAGACTCGCTTCGCTGGCCAGCAGGAATATTCCTTTGCCCACGATCTCTTGCGCGAAGCGGCCTACACCGCGCTCACGGAGGACGACAAGCAGCTCGGTCATCGCCTGGCCGCCGCCTGGCTCGAGCGCCACAACGAACGCGATCCGCGCTCGCTTGCGGAACACCACGAGCGCGGCGGTTCACCGAAAACGGCAGTGCCGTGGTGGGAACGGGCAGCCACTCTCGCCCTCGAGGCCAATGACTTCGACCAAACGCTGACGTTCGTCGCTCGCGGCAAACATGCCGGAGCCGGTGGCGCTCTGCTCGGCGCGCTTTTGCTCACCGAGGCCGAGGCGATGCGCTGGACGGGTGAGCTCGATCGAGCACGCAGCTCGCTCGACGCCGGGCTTCTGCTGCTACCACCGGGCAGTCCGCGCTGGTGCCACGGTGTGGCGGAACAGGCGCTCTTGTGTCAGCGCTCGGGGCGGGCCGATCTGCTCGTACCCCTCGGCCGCAGCCTGCTCGGTCGCTCGGTTCGCGATGCACCGAGTGACGCCTTGGCCTACGGCCTGGTGCGGGTTGCGCTGTTTGCGTGGCTGTCGGGCCACAGTGCACTGGCGGAGGAGCTGGCAGAGACCGCGGCGCACTTCGAGAAGACCGGCGTCGAGCTCGAGCCGGCAACCTTGGGGCAAGCTCACGTGTTCCGAGCGCTCTCGGCGCTCTACCGCGGCGACTTGTCGACCTATCTGGCAGAAGAGCTGGCCGCGCGAGCGCATTTCGAGGAGGCCGGCGACGCGCGCCGCGCCCTCAACGAGTCCGGAAGCATCGGGTTCGCTGAGCTAGAGCTCAGCGCCTACCGCGACGCAGAGCGGACGCTCGTGGACGCCCTCGCTCGCGCCCAGCAGCTGGGCCTGGAGCATCTGTCTGCGGCAGCGCAGCACAACCTCGGTTTGGTCTACGCCCGGCTCGGCCGCTTCGAGGAAGCGCGCCGGGTCGAGCGGGCCTCACTGGAGATTTTTCGACACCAGCTGGATCGTCGGCTCGAAGGCGCGGCCCTGACCTACCTCGCGGAGATCGAGCTTCTGGCCGGCGCGTCGGCGGAAGCGGAGCAAATCGCTCGCCAGGCCCTGACGCTGGTACGCGAAGTTGCGCCGCCGATCGTGCCGCTTGCCCAGGCGATTCTGGCGCAGAGCCGCCTGGCTCAGGGTCACGCGGGCGAGGCCCTCACGCTCGCCAGTGCGGCCCGGGATCGCGCCATTGCCGGCGGGGCCGAGACCGGCGAGACCCTGATCCTCGCGACCTTCGCCGACGCCCTGGCAGCCAGCGGTCGGAGTCACGAATCCGAGCTGGCGTGGACCGAAGCGCGCACACGTCTGCTGGCGCGCGCCGCTTGCATCGAAGACGAACCGGCGCGCTCGCACTTTCTGGAAGACATTCCCGAGAACGCCCGAACACTCCGCTGCGGCGGGCTGTGACTCGCGGCGACCGCGGGACGATCACGGACACAGGCGTGCGTGGCGCAGCGGATCGCTGAGTGTTCCTCCGCCGAGGAAGACGGTCTTGCCGTACGCGAGGTGCACTGCGCCGTCGGGTGCGAGTGCGATCGAGGTGTATCCCCCAACGGTACCCGCGGCGCACCTGCGCTTGCGCGGAATTCGACCGCGACCGAGAGATCGCTCGGTCTCGCGGCTACCAACGAGCAGCAGCCGCCGCGTCGACGCCGTTTCTGAAGATCGCCAGGCCGTCTCCCTCGCCACCGCCGCGCCCCAGAAATCGTCGGCGTGACCAGTCCGGATGATGAAACGGATAGAGAAACGCGTCGGGGTGAGGCATCAGACCGAACAGGCGCCCCGACGGATCACAAATCCCGGCAATCGCAGCCGGGGAGCCGTTGGGGTTCGCCGGAAACTCCTGGGTCGGTGCGCCGTCCGCGCCGAGATAACGCGCGACGACCTGGTGCTGAGCCCGCAGCCGCATGAGCGTCGTCTCCGAGGTCAGGAATTTTCCCTCGCCGTGACGCGCCGGCAAACTCATGCGCTCGATGCCCCGCGTCCAGACACAGGGGGAAGCGGGATCAAACCCCAAGCTGACCCAAGCGTCGCGATAGCCGGGCCGATCGTTGGGTGCGAGGGTCGCGAGCGGCGTCCGGTAGTCCCCGTCGAGCCCCGGCAAGAGTCCCAGGCGGGTCATGGTCTGAAAGCCATTGCACACCCCGAGGGCGAGCCCGCCGCGCTCGATGAACGCCAAGAGCTCGTCATAGAGCCGGTAACGGATCTTGTTCGCGAAGACAAAACCGGCGCCCAGGTGGTCGCCAAAGGCAAAACCACCGATGAACGCCAGCACGGGATAGTCAGAGAGCCGACTCTGAGCCGAGCCGTCCAGGAGATCGAGCAGGTGCACGAGCTCGGGCTTCGCGCCGACCAGGTTGAACGCCGCGCGCGTCTCGGCTTCACAGTTGAGCCCGAGGCCGGTCAACACGAGCACACGCACCTCGCGCCGCAGCCGATCTTTCTCGGCGGCGGGCAGCGCATCGAACAACCGCAGACGCTCGGCCTGAGAGCTCACGCTGCACCTCCCAAGGTGCGCTTGAACGACGAAGCGAGCGCCGAAATCTCGATGTCACATAGGGCCGTCGCCCCACGCCGAATCGTGAGTCGCGGAGCCGCAACGACGCTGCCAATGCGCTGGCAGGGCAACCCGCCCATGCGCGCCTCGAAGGCAGCGGTGTCCTCCGAGCCCACCGTCACGAGGAATCGACCCAGCGACTCGCTGAACAGCGCGGTCGCTACGCCAAGGTGGTCGAGCTCTGCGGCCGCAGCCAGATCGATCTCCAGTCCGAGCCGTGACCCCATTGCCATTTTCGCCAGCGCCACACCCACTCCGCCCTTGGCGGGTACTGCCACGGAGTGCAGCAGCCCGTCGGCGATTGCAGCGCCGAGCGCACGGTAGAGCGGCAGCGTTTCAGAGAGCCGCAGCAAAGGCACCTTGTTGCCGACGAACAGCGCCGGCTGCCCCAGCGGCACACTGCGACCGGCCAGCTCGCCCAGGTACCGGAAATACTCACTTCCGCCGCCCTCGTCCCGCGTCGCCCCGAGCAAATAGACGACGTCCGCAACCAGCTTCGGCTCGAGGGTGAGCGAGGTCGTCACGTCGTCGATGCGCCCGATGGCCGAGACCAGCAGCGTCGGCGGCACGCTGATCTTGACGCCCCCCATGCGGGAGTCGTTCTTCATCGAGTCCTTGCCCGAGATCAGCGGCGCGCCGTAACCGACTGCGGCCTCGTACAACCCGCGACACGCCCGGACCAGCTGGGCCATCTTGTACGCCCCGTCGGGGTTGTCGGGACTGGCAACCGGATCCGGCCAGCAGAAATTGTCCAGGAGCGCGATGCGATCGAGGCGGGCGCCCGCCGCAACCTGACGCCGCACGGCCTCGTCCACGACCGCCTGCGCCATCGCGTGACAATCGATGTCGGAATAAAACGGGTTCACCCCCTCCGACAGCACGTACCCACGTAGCGAGCCGTGACGCGCCATGAAGACCGTGGCCTCCGCTGGCACGTCGGCGCCAACCCCCACGAAGGGTTTGATCACCGTCAGGCCTTTGACCTCGTGATCGTAGTGGCGCGCCTTGTCTTCGTTCGAGCACAGGTTGAGGCGCCCCACCATGTCGACCAGGGCCTTGCCGGGGTCGGGTGTCGCGAGCCCTTCAGGCTCCTCGAAATGCGGCACGCGCCACACGGCCTCGAGATCGAGATCGGGATCCCCCTCATGCAAGAAGCGCATGTCGAGCAGCCCCAGGGTCGCCGCGCCGTACTTCACGTGCAGGTACCCGCTGCCCGAAAACCGGCCGATCACGCTGGCCTCGACCTCACGCCGCCGCGCCAGCTCCAGCAACTCTGGCAGCTGCTCTTCCGCCACTGCCAGCGTCATGCGCTCTTGGGCTTCACTGAGCAGGATTTCCCAGGGCGCGAGGCCGGCGTACTTGAGCGGCGCGCGCTCGAGCCAGAGCTCGGCACCACCAGGTTTTTCAGCCATTTCGCCGACGCTGGAGGAGAGCCCGCCGGCGCCGTTGTCGGTGATCGCACGGTACAACCCACGGTCTCGCGCCTCGACGAGGAAGTCGAACATGCGCTTCTGCGTAATGGGGTCGCCGATCTGTACGGCCTGAATCGGCGCGCTCTCGTCGAGCGCCGCCGACGAGAACGTCGCGCCGTGAATGCCGTCGGCTCCGATGCGCCCGCCGACCATCACGATGGCGTCACCGGGCTCTGCCGCTTTCTCGTGGCCCGGACGTCCGGCGATCGTGACCGGAAGCGCACCGACCGTGCCGCAAAAGACCAGCGGCTTGCCCACGAAGCGCGCGTCGAAAATCTCCCAGCCGCGGCCGTAGGGAATGCCACTCTGGTTGCCACCGTCGATGACCCCCTTGTGCACCCCATCGCGAATGCGGCGCGGGTGGAGCAGCCCCTTGGGCAACGTGCCCGAGAAGAAGGGCGACGCAAAGCAGTAACCCCAGACGTTCGACAGCAGCTCTGCGCCCAAGCCAGTGCCGAAGGGATCACGATTCACGCCGACGATGCCGGTGATGGCACCACCATACGGGTCCAGCGCCGACGGCGAGTTGTGGGTCTCGACTTTGTAGACGAGGTGGACCTCCTCATCGAACTCGACCACTCCGGCGTTGTCGTGGAACACCGACACCAGCCAGCTTTTTCCCTCGGCTTCGATGGCCGCTCGGTCCACCGCTTCGGTCGTGCCGCGGATGAACGTCTTGAAGATGGAATTGATCGGCTCGGGTTCACCGTCACCCTCGCGATAGCGCACGCTGGCGTTGAAGATCTTGTGTTTGCAGTGCTCACTCCAGGTCTGAGCCAAACACTCGAGCTCGACGTCCGTGGGTGAACTGGTGAGCCCGAGCTCGAGCCGCCGCGAGGTCTTGCCCTCGGCCGCGAAATGCTCGCGAATCGCCCGCATTTCGCCCAGCGACAGCGCCAGAAGTTTTTCCCGGCTGAGCTGCTCCAGCTCCCGATCGCTACCGGACAGGTCCACCACCTCGGCGTCCGTGCGCCCTGCACCCAGCACCCGCGGGACCGAGACGTCGGGCGCACTCTGTTCAAACTCGGCGTGCGCTTCGATGCGAGTCGTCTGGATCACGGGGTTGGCCAACAACTCCAGCGCGATGCGCTCGGCCTGCGACCGGTCCACACCATCGACCAGGAAGAGTGTCGAGGTGAAGACCGCCGCACCCTCCGGCAAACGGCGGCCGAGTGTGTCCTCGACAGCGACCTTTGCGCTCTTGCCAACGGGATCGGTCACTCCCGGCTTGTAGGCGACAGCAACCGCCCAGTCGAAAGGCTCACCCTCGATACGGCCGAGTGCGCTTACCTGTAACACTGGATCGGTGAACTCGGCGCGGACCCGCTCGGCCTCGGCGAGCGTCAGCTCTGCCGCAACGTGGTACACGTCGCGCGTCCGCACGCGCTTCACGGGGATCTGGAGGAAACTCCGCACCGTCTCCGCGACGCCGGAGCCTCGGGGATCCGGCAACTCGTGGCGGACTGCAACTTCGATGCGATGGACGGTGTCGGGCGACATCGGATGGCTCGGCGCTCGGCGCGGCGCGCAGCCTAGCCGAGGGAGCCGGGCTCGGCGACTGCTAGCGAGTCCCCGGGAGAAAGCCCGGAAAAAGCCCGCTGCTCCGGCTTTTGTCACTCGATGATGACGTGCTCGGCGCAGACCTCGAAGCTGGCGAGACACGGGAAGCTGAGACCCATGAGCACTTGCTTGAGCTCAGCCGCGTCGTTCACATAGTGGCGCTCGACATCGATCCGGGCGCGGCGAAGCGCCGCCACCAGGTAAGAAAGCCCCAGGTTTTCATTGTGCTCGAGCCGGCGCCCGACGAGCGCGACCCGGATGGGCTGATGCATGACAGGTCTCCTTGCGAGCGGTGAGCACAGCCGGAGTAGGATGACGCGAGAGCGCCGATGTCCTGGAAGCAATCCCATCCCGAGCTGATCGAGCCGATTGACCAGATTCTGCTCGCAGATCCCCACGCCGAGCGGCGCAAAATGTTCGGGTACTGAAGCGCTTGGCAAAGACCCGGGATCCGTTCTGGCTCGAGGCAGGGCTGCTGGTCGCGACCCTCGTTGGCGGCGCCGTGCTGCGCTACTGGCTGTCGACGGTCGTACCCTTCGATGCGGGTGAGGTCGTTCAGCTCGAAGAGGCGACGGATCCGGAGCGCTCGCTGCGTGTGCCGTTCGTCATGCTGAACGGCGCGACCTTGTTCGCGCTCTACGCACTGGTCCGCCGCAGCGCGGGCGTGGGCGCGGCCTTCGCGGTCGAGCTCGCGCTCCAGAGCAGCATGACTTTCCAGTACGAAGCAATGCGCATTCGCTTGCTCTCTCCCGTCGTCCTGCTCGTCACGGTCGGGCTGGTCTACGTGCGCATGACTCGTGCCCCCCAGCGTCTACCCGAGCGCGTGAATCAGGCTCTCTTGGCCCTGGCGCTCCTGCTCGGCCTGCGGGAGCTTCATCTACTCGCGACGCTGCGACCAACACTCGCTCAGATCCGCGCATCGACCCAGGCCGACGTCGAGAGCCTCGCCGCGAGCTTCGCGGCCTGTGGTGAGCCGCGGGAGCAGACCCGAGCCAGCTTGCACCGCTGCGGCGTGGCCTGGCCCAAGGTCCGGTCGCTGGACCAGCAAGAGGCACTCTGGGAGCACCAACGGCGGCTCGGCAGCGCCGCGATTGGCGTCTCCAGCCGAGAGCAACTCGCTGCGCTTCCGGAGGGCGATGGGCTCGCGCTGTTCGACGCCGAGGGCGCAGGTTTCATCCTGGTGCCCCCGGGCCCGTTGGCGCAAACGGCGCGCCGCATGCTCGCCACCCGACGCTGAGGGTGATCGGACGCGACGCCGGATGGGTGGCGCGCTACGCTTCGCGCATGCTTCGGGGGCGGCTCTGGCACTCGTACCTGCTCGCGGCCGTCACGGCCGTCGCCTGTTCGGGCGAGGACACGACTCCATCCTCGTCCGAACCCGAATGCAGCGCCGGCGCGGTGCAGTGTTCGCCCGACGCCTTCACCCTGCAGCGCTGCGAGGACGGCGCATGGAAGGCGACCGAGTGCATGCGGGACCAAGGCAAGCTGTGCGAGGCCGGAAGCTGCGTGGACCCCTGGCGCTTTGGGGATCCGAAGTTCGATCAGTGCACCGGTGAGCCCAAGGCCACAGCCGAGTCGCTCCGCCAGAAAGCCGAATACTTCGAGGAGGTCTCGCGCCGCCTGCACGTACACCCGAAGCTCGGCTGGATGAGCGACGTGAAGCTGCCCTGTGCTGGCAGCGACTGCACGAAGGCGGGAGTGGCCGAGACGTCAGCGACCTGGCAGGACGTCGCGAGCTGGGAGAGCGGCGAGAACGACGGGCTCTGGAGCGCGCTCTACCTCGGTGCCGAGGCCTATCGCTGGGCAGCAACGAAAGACCCCGCAGCCCTCGACATGCTGAAGCTGCTGCTCGCAGGGGAAGTCACACGCATGCGTGTCACCGGTGTTCCGGGCATCTTCACCCGGCAGCTGATTCCACCCGGCATCCAGGGCATCGCCTGCCCGAGCGACCCACAGGCCTACGTGCCGGACGTCGAGAAGGACGACAACCGCTGGGTGAAGGTCGGCGACGACGGCTGTCTCGAGAGCGTCGATGCCACGACACTCGCGTGGAAGAAGTCCAACGTGTGCGGGCTCGCAGATCTCGCCGGCTACTGCTTCCTCGATAACGTCAGCGAGGACGAATATGCCGGTCACATGTTTGGCCTCGGCGCGGTTGCGAAGCTGGTCGACGACGCGGACATTCAAGCCATCGTCAAGCAGTTGCTCGTGCAGGTCGGCGATCACCTGATCGAACATCAGCTCACCCTCGTCGACTGGGACGGGCGGGTGACGGAGCACGGCAGGCTCTGGGCTGGCTCGTTCTTCGGCGGTTACAACGCCACGATGAGCCTGTCTTTCATCAAGACCATCGCGCTCGCCACCGGCATCCAGAAGTACGAGGCCTTTTACCAGGATTGCCTGCTGCAGCGCAGCGGGGAGACGCTGCATTGGGCACCTGGGTGCCACGAACAAGCCCTACGACGACGTGCTGTCGCCGACTGGCCTGAACCTCGGCTGCAAGGCCAACTGGAACAACTACAGCATGCACATGCTGTCGCTCCACTCGCTGCTCTGGGGCGAACACGATCCGATCGTGCGCACCAAGGTGCAAGCCGTACTCGAAGGCGAGATGTGGGATCCACCCGACTACCAGCGACCGCTGTCGGAGCAGAACAACGCGTTCTTCGACTTCATCTACGCAGCCGCCAAGAAGCTCGGCCCCGGCGGCGACGGCGGCGAGAGCAGCGCCGTGAAGAACGGCAACTGCATGCTCCGCCAGTTCCCCGCACACAAGCTGCCCGTCGCGAGTAGTTGCCCCGCAACCAGTTGCGTCGAGGTGTGCAAGGACCGCTCCGGTGAGCCGATGACCGACTACCCGCGCCCGGTCGCGGAGCGCTGCCTCGCGCGCTTCGTGTGGTGGGGGTCACCCTACGGGACTGGCGCTTGCGACGCCGATCCGCGCAAGGTCTGGTCACCGGCGGACTATTTGGTTACCTACTGGATGGGCCGTTATTACGGCTTCATCGAGCCAGAGAGCTGAGGCGAGCAAGAATGAGCGAACGACGCAGGTACTCCGGCGGCTGTCACTGCGGACAGGTCCGCTTCGAAGTCACGACGGAGCTCGCCCAGGTGATGCAGTGCAACTGCTCGATCTGCTCGAAAAAGGGCTTCTTGCTGAGCTTCGTGCCCGAGTCGGATTTCACGCTCGGCTCCGGGCAAGACGCGCTCTCCGAGTACCGGTTCAACCGGCACGCGGTCGCCCACCTGTTCTGCAAGACCTGCGGCATCCAGTCCTTCGGCCGCGGCAAGGGGCGCGATGGTTCGAGCATGATCGCCCTGAACGTGCGCTGCCTCGACGACGTCGACGTCGCGAAGCTCGCCATCACCGAGGTGGACGGCAAACAGCTCTGACGTTTAGAGCAGCAGGCGCAACAGATCCGAGCGCGTCTCGGCGCCCAGCTTGCCGAGCACGTTCGCGACGTGGAAGCGCGCCGTGCGCTCGGTGATGCCGAGCGCACGGGACATGTCCGCAGCGCTTCGACCGAGCAACAACAGATCGAGCACGGCGAGCTCTCGAACCGACAGCTTTGCCCGCCGTGCGCGCTGATCCAGGCGCGCGCGCTGAAGCGCGCTGATGAGCCCGTCGGAGAGCTGGACAACCAGCATCCGGTAGCGGCTGTCGCCCAGCGGCTCGGCGATGGCCACACGATGACCGCCGGCAGCAGAGGCGAGCACCGCGGGTTGCTTCGTCGCTCGCGTCTGCCCGAGGACCGGACAACCTGGACACGGTGCCGGGGAGTTGAACAGCGTCTCGTGACAACGCGTGGACAACCGGTGCATCGGGCCGAGCACGAGCGGGTCGAACTCGACCAGATCACCCCCGTGCAACTTGATCTCGTAGACCGCGGTGTGAAAGCGGCCGCCGTGCAAGCGCAGCTCACCGGAGCCGGGGTCCCGGGAGCCACGCGTCGGTCGGCGGCGCTCAGCGCGTTTGCGAGGCGGCTTCGAGCTGGTGGGGGTGCCCGGCACTACTACGGAGTTCGCCCGGCGCCGGCGCCCCCGCAACTGGCGTTCCGGCCAGGTGGCCCTGGCCCCCACCCTGGCCCAAACGCCAGGTGACAGCCGCAGCGCAGGCGCGCATTTTCGCTGGCCTGGGGGCAGCAGGGGGCGCCACCAACCCAAAAAGGCGAACGGTCGTTCGAGCAACCCATGGCAGCGGACCCGGCTTTGTCCCCACGACCGCGTGTGCTGGTCATCGACGACAACGTCCTGCTCGGACGCCAGCTCGGGGCCTGTCTGTCCCTGACCTACGAGGTCCAGGTTGCGGACGGGGCGGCCGCGGGCCGGCGGACCCTGGCCTCACTCAACTGCGACGCCGTGGTGTGTGACGTGTGTATGCCCGAAGAGTCGGGCCTGGACCTCTACACGACGATGCCGGCGGACACACAGGCGCACTGGGCCTTCATGACGGGGGGAGTGCTCGACCCCGCGCTCGCCCAGCGCCTGACGCGCGTGACCTGCCCCGTCTTGTTCAAACCGTTTCAGCTGGGCGCCGTCGAGCGCTTGGTCGCCCAGCTGGTGTCGGGACAAGACTGTACCCACCCGTCCTGCCGCCGCAGCCATCGTCGGGACACACGCTGAGAGGGCAACACTCCGACTCTCGGGACTTGCGCGCGGTGTCGAAGCCCATGACCTGAGCCGCTGGCCGATGCTAGCGTCAGCGCAAGATGCAGCAGGCCTATCCCGTCCTCCGCACGAAGGTCGACAAGAAGAGCGCGGAGTTCTGCGCAAACCGCGAGAAAAACCTGGAGAGCCTGGCCAAGCTCGCCGAGGCGCTCGAGAAATCCCGCGCCGGCGGCGGCGCAAAGTACGTCGAGCGGCACAAACGCACGGGCAAGCTGCTGCCGCGTGAGCGCATCGAGCTGCTCATCGATCGCGACGCGCATTTCCTCGAGCTCTGCGCCTTGGCCGGCCACGAGGTCGACGACCACTCCACGGGCGCGAGCATGGTCGGCGGCATCGGGGTCGTGAGCGGAGTCGAGTGTGTGATCACCGCCAGCGAGTCCACCGTCAGAGGCGGCGCCATCAACGAGCTTGGTGTGCGCAAGACCCGGCGGCTGGCGGAGGTCGCCGAGCAGAATCGTCTGCCGGGGATCAGCCTGATCGAGAGCGCCGGGGCGGATCTGCCCAATCAGCACAAGATATTCGTGCCCGGCGGCCGCAGCTTCCGCGACCTGACCCGTCGCTCGGAGGAGCGGATCCCGACCGTATGTGTGGTGTTCGGCAGCTCAACCGCCGGCGGCGCCTACGTGCCGGGCATGAGCGACTACGTCGTGATGGTTCGGCAGCAGGCGCAGGTCTACCTCGCCGGGCCGCCGCTCGTGCGCATGGCCACGGGAGAGGAGACCGATCACGAGTCCCTCGGCGGCGCCGAGATGCACAGCAAGATCTCCGGTGTGAGTGACTACCTGGCGGACGACGAGCGCGACGCCATCCGCATCGCGCGGGAGATCATGGCTCACCTGAACTGGAAGAAACAGGGACCCGAGCCTGGGCGCGACGTCGAGCCGCCCCGCTTCGATGCCGAAGATCTGCTCGGCATCACCAGCGCCGACACGCGTGTGCCCTTCGACGCGCGGGAGGTCATCGCGCGGCTGGTCGACGGTTCTCGGTTCTCCGAATTCAAGGCGCTTTACGGCTCGACGCTGGTCTGTGGCTGGGCCTTCATCCACGGGTACCCGGTGGGGATCCTGGCCAACAACGGCATCTTGTTTTCCGAGAGCGCCAACAAGGGCGCGCAGTTCATCCAGCTTTGCAATCAGAGCAACGTCCCGCTGTTGTTCTTGCAGAACATCACTGGCTTCATGGTCGGGAAGAAGTACGAGCAAGAGGGCATCATCAAGAACGGCGCGAAGCTGATCAACGCCGTCTCGAACAGCACCGTGCCCGCCATCACCATCATGATCGGCGCCAGCTACGGCGCGGGCAACTACGCCATGTGCGGGCGCTCCTACGATCCGCGGTTGCTGTTCACCTGGCCCAACCACCGCATCGCCGTGATGGGCGGCAAACAGCTGGCGGGCGTCCTGGAGATCATCCGACGCGAGGCGGCGGCAAAACAGGGGGTCGCCGTGGACGAGCAGCAACTCGAGATGGCCAAACAGATGATCGAGCTGAAGATCGACCAGGAGAGCGAGCCGTTTTTTGCCACTGCGCGGCTGTGGGACGACGGCATCATCGACCCGCGCGACACCCGCAGCATCGTCGGCATCGCGCTGTCCGCGGCGCACACCGCGCCGGTGGCGGGCACCACCAGCTGGGGCGTGTTCCGCCATTAGCACGTTGATTGGTGCTCAGGGCTTGATGCAGGCCGGATCGTAGAGCGCTACGTCGTCGACGCTGAAACCGCCGCTGTTGAACACACCCGACTGCAGGACCGAGTAACAGAAGCGGACCCTGAAGTTGGTGCTCTTGTAGGCGGTGACGTCCAGGCTCTGGACGGTCCACTGCGCGTCGTCGATGCACGCATTGCCGTTCGACCAGAGCTGAGTCCAGTTGCTTCCGCCGTTCTTGCTGGCGTCGACATGGCTGACCATGTAGCCGACCTCGTCCGAGTGGAGGTGACGGAAATAACCCAACGTCACCGCGCCCGGCTCGAGCGACGTGTTGATTGATGGGCTCGTCAGGCAGTAGTCGCCGTGGACCGTGGTTCCGGTGCAGCCACCCACGACGACACCCGCCACACCGTTGTCGTTCGTCCCGCTGTGATCCGAGCTCGGATCTTCACCACCACAACTGCCGCTCGCACAGCTGCTGCTCTTCGCGGGTGCGATCTCCCATTGGGTACCGAGTGTCCAGCCGGCATTGTTGTCCGAGAAGTCTTCGGAGAAGACCCGTGTCTTCGGGACGTGCGACAGCCCTCCGGGCGTCGTGCAATTGTCGATGGTGCAAGGATCCGCGTCGTCGAGAGGCTGCTTCGTGAACACTGCCCCGCTCGCCGGACTGCAGGTCGAAGTCGTGCACTGGTCGGCGTCCGTCTTGACCGGGCTCGACACCACGCTGACGTCGTCGAGCGTCCAGCCGCCCAGGCTGTAGACCTGGACGCTGCCGATATCGAAGCCAAACCGCACGCGGAACTGCTGGTTTTTGTAGGCCGTGACGTCGAACGACATGGGATACCAACCGACACCGCGGGGCGGCGCGTCGATCAGGACGTTGGGCTGTGTCTGGTCCAACGTGTTCCAGAGCACCACCCAGCCAGTGCCGTCCCAGACCTCGACGCGGCTGCGCATGTAGGGGGTGTAGTCGGCGTTCAAGTAGCGCCAGAGCCGAAGCTCGACGAACGCCCCGGGGGTTGCCTGGGTCGTGTCGATGTTCGGGCTCTCCAGGTAGTAGAACCCGTGCACGGTCTTGGCAGGGAAACCGCCGATCACGACACCGGCAACACCATTGTCGGCGTTCGGGGAGTGGTCGTTTGCGGGGTCGTTGCCGCCGAACGCCGCGTTCGTGGAGGCCTTGGATACGCCAATCTCCCACTCGGTGCCGAGCTTCCAACCCGCCGAGTTGTTCTTGAAATCCTCCGAGAAAAGCGTCGTCTCGCCGACATGGCTCACACCCGTGGTGGGGTTGCACAGATCCGTGGTGCAAGCGTTGTTGTCGTCGATATCGAGCTTGGTGTTCGAGCAGGTACCGGCGCTGCAGGTGTCCTTGGTGCAGGCGTCATTGTCGTTGCACTGAGGGTCCGTCGTGCAGCCGCCGCCACTGCCACCCGTCGCTCCACCAGTGCCGCCCGTCGCTCCGCCGATGCCGCCCGTCGCTCCGCCGGTGCCGCCCGTCGCTCCGCCGGTACCACCCGTTGCTCCGCCGGTACCGCCCGTTGCTCCGCCGGCTCCGCTGGCGCCGCCGCTTCCGCTGGCTCCGCCGCTCCCACCGGCACCAGCCGCGCCACCCGTCGCGCCACCCGACCCGCTGACGCCGCCGCTGCCGGACGCTCCGCCGCTGGCTCCGCCGGTTCCTCCGATCGCGCCGCCGCTTCCGCCGCTCACACTTCCGCCGCTGCCCCCCGTCACACCGCCGCCGCTTCCGCCACCGGTCGCCGCTCCGCCGGAGCCGAAGCCAACGCTGTCGTCGCCCCCGCAGCCGACCAGACCCAATCCCGACAACAGTGCAAAAGCTACGACACGTCCCGCGTCCATGTGACCTCCCAGAACGTCGGGGTGTAGCACAAGCGCGGTAGCTCGTCGCACAGCGGGCAAGAGCCTTCGCAGACGCGAACGCCACGTGCTGACGCACATGCGCCTGACCGCCGTGCAGCGTTCGCTATCAGGTCGACCCAGGAGCGCTGTCCGAGTCTCGGCGCCGAGGCCGGAGCAGCGGCAGCGCGGACAGCGACGCAATCGCCATGACCGCGAACGCAACACCGTAACCCGCTCGCGCGCTCGGGCTCAGGGCAGAGGCTCGAACGCGCCGATGGACGGCGTGGACGCATAACACTTGCCGGTGAAGTCGCCGGTGACCTCAGTCAGGGGTTTTCCCTTGCCTGCTGCGGGGCTCGTGGCCGAGATCGAAAAATCTCCGCTGGCCGGGTTCGCGAGCCCGGGGTCTTGCCCCGTCACCGCAGCAACCTCGGCCGCCGGCAAGTTCGTGGGAGCCGACTGGCTCGGGTTGTCGTGCGCGAACCAGAGGTTGTTCGAGAACTGGAAGCTCGCCGCCTGGGTGTTTGCTCCCACGTTCACGTAGGTCGAGAGCGCGCTGCGATCAAAGTAGACCAAGTTGTTCACGAAGCGCCCGTCTGCCGCGGGCAAGAACCCGTACCCCCCGCTGGTCGTGGTCTCCTGCAAGATGCGCAAGATCCAGTTGTTCGGATCGACGATGGTGTTGTTTGCGGCCAGGCAGTCGACGCAACCCACGAATGCCAGCGCCGCCGTCGAGCCGGAAATGACACTGGCGACGACTCGAATGTTCTTGGCTTCGAAGTTCGGAGAGCTCGCGGAGAGCGGTGGGCGGAAGAACTGAAATCCGGTCGAGCCGCCCATGTTCACCGCACGCTCCCCGGCGTCTTGCATCGAGCACGCACGGATCTCGATGTCCTCACTCCCACCCTTCGCCTGGACGGCGTTACCGCTCATCTGTGTGAAGGTCGAGCGAGCGATGAGCCCGTGATGGCAGCCAACGTGGTCGATCCCGCTGCCGGACCCCGCTCCGCCGCAACGGGCGAACTTGCTATCCACGATCCAGAAGTCGTCGAGCCCGCTGAGCTTGAGGCAGTCCTCGTTGCCGCCGGACCCGACATCGTGGATGTCCAGCCCCACGAAGCTCACGAAGCGGGTGGCTTCCGCGTTGGCGTAGTCGCCGCCGTCGTCGACGTTGATGCCGTTCTGTGTGCTGCCCTTTACCTCGAGATCGTGCAGCACGAGGTAGCGCACTTTCGTGAGGTGCACGCCCTCACCTCCTCCGTCGATGATGGGCTTTTTCTCGCCCGGCGCGCCGCCGATCCAGATTGGCGCGCCGACCGAACCGGCGAGATCACTCAGGTAGGTACCGCCGCTGTAGGTGCCCGCGTGGATCCGCACGGCCGTCCCGGGTTTGGCGAGCGCAGCGCCCTTCTGGATGGTCTTGAACGGTTTTGGCAACGACCCGTCACCCGTCGCATCGTCACCACTCGCGCTCACGTGCAGCTCTTGAGTCGGAGTGAGCCCCGTGGCGAACGTCGTGATCGCACCACACGCGCCGCCGCTGCCACCGCTGCCACCGCTGCCACCGCTGCCCGCCGCGCCGCCCACGCCACCCGACGCGCCGCCCGCGCCACCGCTACCGCCGGTTGCCCCGCCGCTGCCACCCGACGCTCCAGCTGCACCCCCCACGGCGCCACCGCTGCCGCCGCTTGCACCGCCGCTGCCACCGCCGCCTGCGCCATCGTCGGAACCACAGCTCCAGAGCGTCAGGCACACGCAGAGAGACAGCCAACGCGGCCGAGGACGCGGAGGCCGTGCCGCGCCACGTGCACACACGGAGACGACGTGATCGCGTCGCGGGCTCGAAGACTGCATGACCTGCACCTCGCACGCGAGCTTAGCGGAAATCCAAGAATTCACTGCCAAACTGCCGGCCCTCGTCGCTCCGGAAATACGCACGCCTCGGCTTGGGCTTTCCACTTTGCAGCTTTCGTGCGAAGAAGACTCGTCTGCGGGGCCGTGAGCGGCGTGGGCAGGGAACCACCGAGCTCGCCCGCACTGGCGTTCGAGCGCGCGGAGGCCGGCGACGAGGCCGAAGCGTCAGCTCGCTGCTGGCGACCGCCGCTTCAGTCGGCGAGAGCAACTCTGGTAACCTCTCAGCTTCGAGACTTCGACCTCTGATGCGCAAGATCCCCAAGTCCACCTATCGGCTCCAGCTTCAGCCAGAATTCACGCTCGATCAGGCCGGCGAGCTGGCGGACTACTTCGAGGCGCTCGGCGTGAGCCACGCCTATCTGTCCCCGCACCTGCAGGCCGCAAGCGGTAGCACTCATGGCTACGACGTGGTGGATCACTCCCGAGTCAACGCGGAGCTGGGCGGCGAGGCAGCGCACGAGCGCATGCACGCCGCTCTCAGCGCCCGCGGCATCGGCGTCGTCGTCGATCTGGTGCCGAACCACATGTCCATCGGCACGGACGCCAACCGCTGGTGGTGGGACATCCTGGAAAACGGCCGCGCGAGCCTGTACGCATCGTACTTCGACGTCGACTGGCATGCGCTGGAGCAGAAACACGAGAACCGCGTGCTGCTGCCGATCCTCGGTAAACATTACGGCACCGAGCTCGAGGCGGGAAACATTCGCCTGGAGCGACGCGGCGGCAACTTCGTGGTCGTTGTCTACGATCGCACGTTGCCCATGGCGCCACTGTCCCTGCCGGAGGTGCTCGAAGCTGCAGCCATCGCTTGCGGGTCGGATGAGCTGCGGTTCTGCGCGGAAGCAGTGGCGCGCTTGCCCGCCCCGACAACGACCGACCCGGCCGAGGTGCGCGCGCGAGAGCGTGACCGGCGTGTGCTCGGTCAGCTCCTTGCGCGTTTGTTCCGTGAGCAACCCGAGGTCGGCGCAGCGGTGGACCGCGAGCTCTCGGCGATCGTGTCCGACTTCGAGCGCCTCGACGCGCTGCTCGAGCGGCAGAACTACCGACTCTCACACTGGCGCGCGGCGCGGCACGATCTGGCATACCGGCGTTTCTTCGACGTGAGCGAGCTCGCCGCGCTGCGCGTGGAAGACGAAACGGTGTTCGCCGAGACGCACGGCCTGGTCCTGGATTGGGTACGGCGGGGCATCGCCGACGGCCTGCGGGTGGATCACCCGGATGGTCTCCGAGATCCGGAAGCCTATCTGCGACGGCTGCGTGAGAGTGCGCCGGACGCCTGGCTCGTGATCGAGAAGATCCTCGAGCCGGGCGAGCGGCTGCCGGAGACGTTCCCCGTCGACGGGACGACCGGCTACGATTTCATGCGCTTCTTGACGGGCCTTCAGCTCGATCCCGAGGGCTCCCGAGCGCTGGCGGTGGTGTTCGAGCGGTTCAGCGGCGAGGCCCGGGGAGACTTCAGCGAGTTCGTGCGCGAGAACAAACGCAAGGCCCTGCGGGAGCTGCTCGGCGCCGATCTCGACCGGTTGGCGGTGGTCGGCCGGGCGCTGTGCGAGCAGCACCGTGAGTCACGAGACTTCACGACGGAGGAGATCCGACAGGCGCTGAAAGAGATCGCGGCCTGCATGCCCGTCTACCGGACGTACCTGCGCGCGGGACATCCCCCTCGACCCGCCGATTCCGAGCTGCTCCACGCCGCGCTGTCGCGTGTGCGCCGAGAGCGGCCCGAGATCGACCCCGAGCTCCTGGACGTGCTGACTCCCGTCCTGAACGGGACCCGCACCGGCCCGCGGGAGACCGATCTCGCGCTGCGCTTTCAACAGCTGACCGGGCCCGCCATGGCCAAGGGCGCGGAGGACACGGCGTTCTTCGCCTGGGGGCATCTGTTGTGCACTCTGGAGGTCGGACACGACCCGGGCGAACCCTGCGTCAGCCTGGAACAGTTCCACGCCGAGTGCGCTCGGCGCGCGACCGAGCTGCCCCACTCCATGTTGTCCAATTCGACGCATGACACCAAACGCAGCGCCGACGTGCGCGCGCGACTCTGCCTGCTGTCGGAGTGCGCGACGTACTGGGGTGACACGCTGGACGCGGTCTGGGAGAAGGCAGAACGCTACGTCGAAGAACCGCTCGATCGTGCGACCCTCCACTACTTCTTCGAGAGCTGGGTCGGAGCTGCACCCGTGACGGCAGAGCGCTTGGAGAACCACATGCTCAAGGCCGTGCGTGAGGCAAAGACCCACACGGCATGGACACACCCCAACCTTCGCTACGAGCAGGCTCTCGCGGCCTTCTGCCGAGCGTGTTTCACCGACGAGTCGGTCCGGCGCGAGATCGAGCAGCTGGTGGGCTTCTTGAGGCCCGCGTGGTGCTCGAGCGCGCTCGCGCAGCACCTCTTGCTGTTGACCGCGCCAGGTGTGCCGGACCTGTATCAGGGCAACGAGCTGTGGGACCTCAGCCTCACGGATCCGGACAATCGTCGGCCGGTGGATTTCCAGCTCCGACGGCGCCTGCTCCAAGAGGTCGGCTCGATGTCGGCCGAGACGGCCCTCGCGCGTAGCAACGAGGGGCTGCCGAAGTTTCTGGTCACGGCTCGGGCCTTGGCGCTCCGCAAGCGGGCGCCCGAACACTTCGTGGGCGCGGCCTACGAACCCGTGCTGGCATCCGGCCCGCGCGCGGACCGAGTCGTGGCCTTCATGCGCTCCGATCGCGTGCTCACGCTGGCGCCTCGCCTGTGTCTGGGTGTCGCCGAGCGGGGCTGGCAGGACACCACTCTCAGTGTTCCGCGGGGGAGCTGGCGCGATGTGCTCAGCGGTCAGAGCTGGCATGCGGGCGAACACCGCGTCGCAGAGCTGCTCGGGCGATTCCCGGTCGCGCTGCTCGAACGAGAGGGTGCATGAGGACGCTGGAAGTCTGGGCACCGCTCGCCGAGCGCGCCGACGTCGTCGTCGGCGAGGTGAAGATCCCCATGCACGCCGATGGCGACGGTTGGCATCGCGCAACCGACGCCCGCTTCGCGCCCGGCGTGGACTACTGGTTCTCGTTGGACGGCGGCGCGCACACGCCCGATCCACGCAGCCGCGAGCAGCCCGCGGGACCGCACGGGCCGTCGCGCATCGTGGACCTCGGGAGTTTCCCCTGGACCGACGCGGGTTTTTCGGCGCCGCCTCTGGGAAGCGGCGCGGTGTACGAGCTACACCTGGGCACCTTTTCGCCCCAGGGCACCTTCGAAGGTGCAGCCGAGCGACTGACTCATCTCGTGAACCTGGGCGTGACGCACGTCAGCCTGATGCCGGTAGCTGATTTCCCGGGGCAGCGCGGCTGGGGCTACGACGGGGTCGGACTCTGGGCGGTTCATCGCGCGTACGGTGGGCCCCAAGGCCTGATGCGCTTCGTGGACGCCTGTCACGCTCGCGGCCTGGGAGTGTTGCTCGACGTCGTCTACAACCACCTCGGACCCGACGGGAACTATCTCGGGCGTTTTGCTCCGTACTTCACCGACGAATATCGGACGCCCTGGGGGCAAGCCGTGAACCTCGACGGAGCAGGCAGCGACGAGGTGCGGCGCTTCTTCTGCGACAACGCCTGCGCCTGGCTCACCGACTATCACGTCGACGGATTGCGCCTCGACGCAGTGCACGCTTATTACGACCGCTCGGCGCTGCACTTCCTGGAGGAGCTGCGTCAGCGAGTCGCCGAGCGCGCAACCGAGCTCGGTCGCCGGCTGGTGCTGGTGGCAGAGAGCGACCTCAACGATCCCCGACTCTTGTGGCCAGACGCGCGCGGGGGCTACGGCCTCGACGCGCAGTGGAGCGACGATCTGCACCACGCCCTGCATGCATGGCTCAGCGGCGAGCGCGCCGGCTACTACGTGGACTTTGGTGAGGTCGAACACGTCGCCGAGGCGCTCGCGCACGCCTTCGTGTACCGCGGCCAGAAGAGCGTGTCGCGCGGCCGACGCCACGGGCGTTCAGCGGATGGGCTCGGGGCCGATCGGTTTTTCGCCTACGCCCAGACCCACGATCAGATCGGCAATCGCGCCCTGGGTGAGCGGCTGGTCGCCCTAGCCGGGCACGAGCGCGCCAAGATCGCCGCCGGCCTGGTGTTGACGTCACCCTTCGTGCCGATGGTGTTTCAGGGCGAAGAGTGGGCCGCGTCGACCCCGTTTCTGTACTTCACCGACCACACGGATCTCGAGCTCGGTCAGGCAGTGAGCAAGGGCCGCAGGCAGGAGTTCGCGGCTTTCGGTTGGCCCGAGGCCGACGTCCCGGACCCGCAGAGCGAGGAGACCTTCGTCCGATCCCGCCTGGTCTGGACGGAGCTCGACCGAGAGCCCCATCGTGCGATGCTCGACTGGCACAAGTGCCTGCTCGCTCTTCGGCAGGAGCGCTCGGATCTTCGTAACCCGGACCTCGGCTCCGTGCGGGTCAGCGTCGGAGAGGCGCTGCGAATCGAGCGCGAACGCACGACCATCGTGGCCAGCCTCTCGCCCTCTCGGACCTCGCTCCGTGCCGGCAAGCGCGGGGTATTGCTCGCCTCTCAGCCGAACGTGACGCTGTCGGATGGGGTGCTGCAAATGCCCGGCGATTCCCTGGCCGTGATCGACGGAGGCTACGCTTGAAGGCGGCAGAGGTGTGGCCCGGTGAGCCCTACCCGCTCGGCGCGTTGTTCGACGGCTCGGGCACGAACTTCGCGCTCTTCAGCCAGATCGCTGAACGCGTCGAGCTGTGCCTGTTCGACGGGCGGAACACCGAGACTCGGTTCGACCTCGTCGAGGCAACCGGCGACGTCTGGCACGGCTACCTGCCCTCCGTGCGGCCCGGACAGCGTTACGGCTACCGAGTTCACGGCCCCTACGCTCCCGAGCGCGGACTGCGCTGCAATCCGCACAAACTGC
Source organism: Myxococcales bacterium (assembly GCA_016706225.1). Taxonomy (NCBI): domain Bacteria; kingdom Pseudomonadati; phylum Myxococcota; class Myxococcia; order Myxococcales; species Myxococcales bacterium. The sequence goes on along the minus strand of JADJKB010000005.1, from coordinate 221,871 downwards.
TGCTCGACCCCTACGCGCGCGCGCTGGACGGTGAGCTCACCTGGGGCGAGAGCTTGTTCTCGTATCGGTTCGCAGAACCCGACGGCGCGATGAACACGGACGACAGCGCCGCTCACGTACCGAAGTCCGTGGTCGTCAATCCGTACTTCGATTGGCGGGGAGCCACACGACCGCGCACCCCCTGGCACCGCACGATCATCTACGAGGCCCACGTCAAGGGCATGACCAAGCTCCACCCTCGCATTCCAGACTCGCTGCGCGGCACCTACCTGGGGCTGGCACACCCGGCAATGATCGAGCATTTCCTCGCCCTGGGTGTGACCGCCGTCGAGCTCTTGCCCGTTCACCACTTCATTCACGACCACGCACTGGCGGAGCGCGGGCTCGTCAACTACTGGGGTTACAACACCATCGGCTACTTCGCGCCGCACGCCGACTACGCCAGTCGCCCCGGTGAGCAGGTTGCAGAGTTCAAGGAGATGGTGCGCCTGCTGCACGCCGCCGGTCTCGAGGTGATCCTCGACGTCGTCTACAACCACACCGCCGAGGGCAATCAGCTTGGCCCAACGCTGTGTTTCCGGGGGCTCGACAATGCGGCCTACTACCGAATATCCCCGGAAAACGCGCGCTACTACGTCGACTACACGGGTTGCGGCAACAGCCTCAACATGCGCGATCCGCACGTGTTGCAGCTGATCATGGACTCACTTCGGTACTGGGCCGGCGAGCTGCACGTGGACGGTTTCCGCTTCGACCTGGCCAGCGCTCTGGCGCGGGAACTGCACGCGGTAGACCGGCTGTCGGCCTTCTTCGACTTGATCCAGCAGGACCCGCTGCTGCGCGGCGTGAAGCTGATCGCGGAGCCCTGGGACGTGGGTGAGGGCGGCTATCAAGTTGGGAATTTCCCGGCGCAGTGGTCCGAGTGGAATGGTCGCTATCGCGACACCCTGCGCGACTTCTGGCGGGGCGGTGACGCCCTGCTGGGCGAGTTTGCCTACCGCTACACCGGCAGCTCCGACCTCTACGATTGGACCTCGCGGCGCCCGAACGCGAGCATCAACTTCATCACGGCCCACGATGGTTTCACGCTGCGCGACCTCGTCTCTTACAACGAGAAACACAACGAGGCGAACGGCGAGCACAACCGCGACGGGGAGAGCCACAACCGCTCCTGGAACTGCGGCGCCGAAGGGGCGACGGACGACCCGACCGTGCTCGAGCTGCGCGCGCTCCAGCAAAAGAACCTGTTTGGCACACTACTACTCTCGCAGGGTGTGCCGATGATCGCGGCGGGCGACGAGCTCGGTCGAACTCAACACGGCAACAACAACGCCTACTGCCAGGACTCGCCCGTCTCGTGGCTCGACTGGGAGAACGCGGACCAGGGCATGCTGGAGTTCGCCCGCATGATCGTCGCGCTCAGGACGAAACACCCAGTCTTTCGCCGGCGCCGCTTCTTCGCCGGGCACGACGTGCGAGGAGACGGCCTCTCGGACATCGGCTGGTTCCGACCCGACGGGAAACCGATGACCGACCGGGACTGGCAGGTTGCGTTCGCCAAATCGCTCGCCGTATTTCTCAACGGTGATGGCCTCGGTCCCGGCTCGCGTGGGGAGAAGGTCTTGGACGATCACTTCTACGTGATGTTCAACGCCCACCACGAGCCGCTGGCGTTTCGCCTTCCCGATCGGGTCGGCGGCCCGTGGAGCGACCTCGTGGACACGGCCCGGCCGGACGGGCGCGGAGCCGGACGACGCGAGCTGCAAAATGGCGCCCGGATCCGCGTCAGCCCACGCTCCCTCAGACTGCTGACGCGCCCAGGCACGCCGCCGGACGAGACCCCCTGACCGGCTCCGCCAGCGAGCGATCCAAGGGGCAGAGCCCGCACTCGGTCAATCCGGGCGGGGAGCGGCAAGACCGCGAAGCCTCGCCTCGAGCGCCGCTGCAACCAGCGCGGCAAGCTTGCCGATCGACCCGATTTCGGACCAGGCGCGGACCGGCTCGCTGCCCTGCCGTTCGAGCCACAACACCCCAAACGCGATGTTCGCGACGACCAGCGGGATGGCGACTCGTGTTCGAGGCCGCCAGTTCCGGTAAGCGTTCCCCTCCGACTCCACACGCTGGGCAATCGCTCCGCTCGTCAGCGCCTGCCCGATGAGAGCGACGTCGAACTCGGGTTTCTCGGGTGCGGCACAGCTCCCGGGCAGCAACGTGATCGGCGCGAGGCCCTGCATGCCGGCCGGCTCGACCAAGATCAGAGCGCCCCAGTCAGCCCGCGCAAGATCGATGGCGACCCTGAGCGCACCGGTGAAGGCTGCTGCAACGTTCGTCGCGTCGAGCAGCCCGCCGACCGCGCACACGAACCGGTGGTCAGCAGCGACGCTGGCGTCTGGACTGAGCGGCGAGCTCGCCTGTTCGAAGCGCAGCGTCGTCGAGCCGACGGCGATGACGTCGCGGTGGTGCAGGCGACACTCACCGCGGACCCGCTGCCCGTTGAGGTACGTCCCATTGAGCGACCTGAGGTCGCGCAGATAGTGAGCGTCTCCGCGCCGCTCGATCCGGCAATGAACCTTCGAGGCGACGCTATCGAGGAGCTGGATGTCGTTGGCTGGGTGGCGCCCGATGCGGTGGGAGCCGACAAGCCGGAAGCTCTCTTCTCGGGAGCCTGTGTTCCAGACCAGACGCGTTTCGACGGGCGGCGCGAAGGGGTCGGCGGACGGCATGGGCCGCCGAGGTGCAAGGGGCGTGCTGGGAAAGAAACGCCGAAAATTCCAGCAGTGGCCGGCGGAGCTGCACCAAGCGGGCGCGGGCTGGCGCTCGAATTTGGAGCGGACGCGGGCGCTGGGCGCGGACGCCGCTGGGGCAGCTCGAGCTGGCGCAAGTGCAGATGCGGCGCGATTGCGATTGCGAACGCGGACTCGGGCTCAGCTGAGCCGAATGTGGCCGGCGTCGGTCAGCGCGACGAGCAGGCTGAGCGTCTCGCGCCGCGGCAAGTGCGAAATGTCCAGCAGGTCTTCCACCACCGAGCCGCTCTCGATGCGGGACAACAGGAAGGCTTGTCGCGGACTGAGTCCGTCCTTGGTGTCCTCGACGACCTTGACCGCCCGCTCCGTACCGCCGAGCAGTCCCTCGTAGACCGCCTCCAAGCGCTGCGCGAGCTCACCCCCCGCACCCATGTCGGCGTGGGACTCGGCCACCGCACACAAACCACGCGCAGCCCCAATGTCCCCTTGCAAGAGCGCGCGCTCCGCGGCAGCCACAGACTCCGCGAGCATCGACGGCTCTGGCATATGGCGCATGGTCACCGCGTCGCCTCCAACGGGTCGAAGCGGATCGAGCAGCGCAATGGCCAGCGGCTGCGCCCCCGCCGTGTTCACGAGCGGGGGTGGTGCGCTGCTGAAGCTCACTTCCATGTTTGCGTCAGCAGCACGGGTGAGCGCGACGGCGAAGTCACTCACGTGGGGGTAGCGCTCCGCGGCGCTCTTCGACATCGCGCGCGCCATCACGGCGTCGATGCCAGCCGGCAGAGTCGGCCGGAGCTGGCGCAGCGGGACAGGGTGTGAGAAAGCCACCGACTGGAGCGTCTCCGTGGGGCTCTTTCCCACGAACGGGAGCTTGCCGGTGAGCGAACGGTAGACGACACACGCAAGCGCAAACTGATCGACGGCCGTGCCGATCTCACCCCCGATGGCCTGCTCGGGCGCCATGAACTGCGCTGTGCCAACGACCTCGAACTGTCGGGTGATCTTGCGCCCGCCCACCACCGCGCGGCTGATGCCGAAGTCGAGCAGCTTGACGAACAGTGGCTGACCCGGCCGGGTCGTGATGAACACGTTCGCCGGCGTCAGGTCCCGGTGGATCAGACCCTTCGCGTGAGCTTCGGCGAGCGCAGAGGCGATCTGCCAGACGATCAACACGACCTGGTTGAACTCCAGCGTGCCTTCTCGAGCGAGGAGCGTGGCGAGGCTCTCGCCCTGCAAGAGCTCCATTACCAGGTAGAGCTCTCCCTCCGGGGTAGCGTCGAAATCCGTGACTTGGACGATGTTGGGGTGGTGGAGCTGACTGATGGTCTCCGCCTCACGCTGGAACCGCAGTGCGGCATCGGCGTCTCCCGCAAGGTGCTGCGCGATGACCTTGACCGCAATCGGCCGTTTCAGCCGCACGTGCTCGGCCTCGAACACACTGGCCATGCCACCCTCTGCCATGCAACGGACGATGCGGTAGCTGTTGCCCAGCACGCGCCCGATCAGCGGATGCGTCGAGTCATTGCCGTCCATCCAGAGCTCGTCTCAACCCGGAGTCGGCTGATCACAGCCAAACACCACGTCGACGTCGGTGACGGACTGCGACTTCAGTTTGTCGCAATCGACCCCGTAGAACGTGAGCTGGTTGGTGGCCGCGTCGTAGTCCCATCCAGCCTGGTGGGTCTTGTCCTGTGGCACCTTGACGTTGTCGAAGAACACGAAGATCTTGCTCGGATCCTTGGGTGTGGTGCTGAGCGTGAAGGTGCAGCCGATGATGCTGCCGGCGATCTTCCCCAGCGCCGCTTGCAGGCTCTGGGTGTCGTCCGCCTTGTAGTATTTGACGGTTGGCGCCGTCGGATCGTTGTTGGGGACGCCACCGGCAATCGCAAACTTGTTCATCTGTGCGGCGTCGATGCCGGTCCCGAAACCCAGCACGAAGGTGGAGACTCCCGCGGCGTTCATCTGGGTGATGATCTTCTCGGTACCCGCATCACCCCCCGCCGCCGAGCAGCCCGCTTGGGCTCCGTCCGTGATCAGCAGCGCGTAACTCTTGCGCGTGGTGTCCTGAAACGCCGGCTCCTGGCTCGCCTGCTGCATCGCCGTGTCGATGTTCGTCACACACGGGCCGTCGGGAAAATACTTGTCGGCCTTCTGCAGCGCCGCGGTCAAGAGCGCCTGGATCTTCGACTCGTTGCCGTCCGCCACCGCGAACGCCGGCGCGTCCTGTGTGCACTTGTCGCCGGTGATGTCGGGGAAGAGCCCGATGCCCCAGCGGATCTTGCCATTGAAGGTCGTCATCATCTGGTTGAGGGCATCGACGGCGATCACCCACTTGGTCTTCCCGCCGCCGCCAGCACCGGTCATCGAACAGCTTCGGTCGAGCGAGATGAACATGTTGGGCGCCACGGCTTCGATGGCGAACTCCTCGGCGCCGCACCCACCGCCGGGCACACACTTCTGGGTCGCCGCGTCGCAGGTGAGCCCCGCTCCGCAGTCCCCCGCTGCAGCACACGTTCCGGTCGGGATGCACGCCTTGGTGGAGCTACAGAAGTTCCCGGACTCGCAGTCGCCGTCGGCGACACACGTTCCGGTCGGCGCGCAGGTGTTCGATACCGAACAGAACTTGCCTGCTCCGCAGTCCACATCGTCGGTGCAGCCGGCGCTCGAGCCGCCACTTCCGCCCGCGCCACTGGTTCCGCCCTTGCCCCCGGTCGACGTTGCCGCGCCACCACCGACGACCTCGCCCCCGTCATCGCCCCCGCAGCCGAAAGCGAGGGACGCGAGTCCCCCCATCAAGACCACCGCGCTGAGCCATCGCGTCATCGAGTCCTCCGAGGGTAAGCCTTGCTGATGGTAGCGGTGCCCGCAGCCTTCTGCACGGACAATTGCGGCCTGCCCGGGGCGCGCCCCTTTAACCCGGCTCGACGCCCTTGCAGCAGCGAAACCCGATCTCGTAGAAACGGAAGCTGTTTCCGTGGTTGGTCACGGCGTTTTGGCACGTGCGCGACTCCGCCCAGTAACGACCCTTGAGCGAGCCGGAGAGCTCCGGACCCGAACCGCCATCCCGGCGCCGCGTCCACTCCTCCACGTTGCCGCAGAGATCGAAGACCGCGTCCGGACCCGCGCAGGCTCCGTTCGAACCGCTCGGCTCCGCCTGGTACAACGTCTCTACGTGATCAGCCGCGATCTTCGCCGAGGGCGAGATCGCCCGAGCGGCATCCAGGAGCTGAGTCAACGTCTCGATGTTCGGCTTCGAGACGCTCCACGGCCAGCCGTTGAGCTTGGACTGATCGTAGAGCTTCCAGCTCTCCTCGTCATTGCACGTTCCGGGCTGGTGCGCGTCCCCGTAGGGGTATTTGGCACCGCTCGGTCCCGCACAGCTACGCGTCCACTCGTCGTCGAAACACAGGCGTTTGCCCCGAGCCTGACACCAGGCCTCACTCTCGGTGAACGTGTACATGACCAAGGGCAACGCTCCGACCACGTTCGGAGCCTCGAAGCGATCGACGCAATAATCTTCGACGAGCTGCATGTCCGCAGGGCAGGCGCTGGCAGCCTCTGCCTCGGCTTCGGTGGGGGCATCACTCACGGCAGAAGAGTCCGTTGCGTCACCCGGCGGGGCGGCCTCTTCCGCTTGCTGATCCGACACCTCGCTGCCACCAGCGTCGTGACCCGCCGCTCCGCCGCCAGCACTCCCTGAGTCGCCGTCGTCGCCGCTACAGGCCCAGGGTGCGAGCGCCGCGGCGCACACGACCACGGTCCAGCAAGCGCCGCGCTTCATCCCACTCATCGTAGCTCGGCCTTCGGTCGCCCGTGCCGGCGGTTGCGCAGGGAGCGAGGGGCGGCCGGAAGAACACCCACGAAACCCGCCCCGCGCGGCGCTGGTTCGGCCCGAGCCTCACTCCTCGGCGGGAGCTTCCGGCTCGAGCTCCGCCGGCGCCGAGGAGAGGAACAAGTCGGCGGTTTGTTGGCCGAGGCGGCCTCGGACCCGCGCCTCCACCCGGAGGCTGACCTGCTCGGGCGACGGTGGCAGGCGCACGAGGGGCAGCGGGATCGAGAGCGCGCTCGCCGGCCCCATCGAGTGCCAACCGTCGGGCAGTTTGCCGCGCGAGGCCAGCTTCGCGATGTCTGCCGGTGAAATGATGCGTTCGTCGGCGAGGCGCCCGCCGCGCTCGAAGATCACGCGCAGCACCAGGGTGCCACCGGGCGATTTCGGATCGTGGAGGGCGAGCTCCAAGGGTCTTGGTCCGAGCTGCGCGAGCACCACGTCGACGACCGCGTTCGGGCCATCGACGCGCGCCTTCGATCTCACCTGGACCGCCGCGAGCGGGCGCTGCTTGGCAGTGCCGATGAGGCCGTCGAGCAAGAGCACGAGCTCGCGAGTGCCCTCGTCCTTGGAGAGCAGCGACAGCTCGGCTTGGCGTCGGCCGTGAGTGAGCCTGAGATGACCGGAGCCCTCCGCCGTCATGCCCGGCTCCTCGTTTCGATCGAGCAGTGAGTGCTCGCGAACCACTCGCTCGAGCTCGCCGCGTGTTTCCGCCGTTGGACGCACCGCGAAAAATCCGACCGGCCCGTAGGGATCACCGCGCCAGGGTTTCTGGAGCAACACACGCGCGAGGCCCTTGCCTGGGAGCGTGAGCGCAAAACCCGAGAGCGGGCGCACCGAGTCGACCCCGTAGCTCACCGAGAGGTCGTCCGAGGGGGGACCGTCCGCGGGTGCGCGGCCCCGGCAGGCCGCCGGACCGATGCTCACCAGCCAAATCAACGCCACCCAGATCGATTTCGCGCGAGGCATCCTGGCTGCTTCTAGATCGCTTCCCGCCGCTTGGGTATACGCCCCGCATGTCGAACGAGCAGCAGGGCAAGAGTGCGTTGCCCACGGTCCTGGTGATAGTGGGCGCGGTGCTCGTCGGGGTCGTCGCCATCGTCGGTGTCCTGGCCGCCCTCGCGATTTCTGGCTTCCGGAGCTACATGGTGCGCGCCAAGTCCGTAGAGGGACGCAGCGAGGTACAGCGGCTGGCGGCGGGGATCCGTCAGTGCGCGGAGGACAGCGCGGCGTCCGACTCGAGCACGGCAGCGTCCCTGCCGGCCAGCGCCCCGCCGGTCCCGGGGAGCCTGGCGGACATCTCGGGCAAAAAATACATGTCGAGCCCCGCGGATTGGACGGGGCCCAGCTACACCTGCGCGCGGTTCAGCTTGTCGACGCCGCAATACTTTCAGTACGAGTGGCAGCAGACCAGCCCCAGCAGCGGCAAGGCCATCGCTCGAGCCGACCTCGACGGGGACGGTCGCCCCGAGATCGAATACACCGCTGCCGTCACCTGTTCGGGGCCGAGCTGCAGCGTGACTCCGCCGACCGGGCCCTGAGTGACTGCACTCCCGCCTTCTTCTCTGGCCGTTGCCAGCGTGGTCCTCGCCCTCACCTCAGTCGTCCAAGGTTCGGTCGGTTTCGGTGTGGCGCTCCTGGCCGCGCCGTTTCTGGTTTGGCTCGAACCGCGACTGGTGCCCGGGCCACTGATCCTGTCCTCCACGTTGCTCACGGTGCTCGTCGCCTATCGCGACCGCGGCGCCATGGACCTGAAAGGGGTCGGACTCGCGCTCGTCGGACGTGTTCCGGGCACCCTCGTGGGTGCGTGGCTGCTCACCCGAGTTGCGGGCGCCGATCTCGGGGTGCTGTTCGGCGCGCTGATCGTGCTCGGCTGCGCCACGATGGCGTTTGGACCGCCGGTCCGGCCGACCCAAACGGCCTTGCTCGTGGCAGGCTTCGTCAGTGGGGTGATGGGTACCAGCTCCAGCATCGGAGGCCCGCCGATGGCGCTTCTTTACCAACACGAAGCCGGCACGCGCATGCGCAGCACCCTCGCCGTCTATTTTACGCTCGGGGCCATCCTTTCGCTGGTGATCCTGGCGCTCGTTGGTCGCTTCGGGAGCTGGGAGCTCGAAGCTTCGGCATTGCTCGCGCCGGGGGTGTTTTTGGGATTTCTGCTGTCCAGCCGCACCGCCCGCTGGCTCGATCGAGGACGCTTGCGCCAGGCCGTCCTGCTGACGGCAGGGCTCGCGGGCGCGGCGTTGATCGCGGCGCGTTTCATCGGTTGACGAGCTCGGGAGGCGCCGTGGAGTCGCAGCACCCGGCGGCGGCCGCCGCTACCGCTGGGCGCGCCCACGTCCCCACGCCGAAAACTGGACAGTCATTCAGTACTGCCAGTATGAACAGCCTCATGAAACTCACGACCTCAGAAACCCTGGTGCTTTTGGGACTTTTCGACCTGGCGCGGGCGGACCGGGCGGCCACCGTAGGGCGCCTGTGGGAGCAGACCCTGCTCTCCCGGGAGACAGTGGTCACTGCCATCGACCGACTCGAGGCCTGCGGCTACGCCGACCGGGCGGCACTGCGCCTGACCCTGCCCGGTCTGGCGGTCGCGGTTGCGCTCGCCTCCCGCGTGCGGCGCGCCGAGCGCAGCCGTCGGCTCGCTGCGTGATCCGGGCTCGACGGATGCGCCCCGCGTGCCTGGCTCGGCGCGCGCTCAGCTCCCCGCGCCGACCCGACCGCTGACGTTCGCGCTCGCTTGCACGCTGACGTTGATCCGCACCGACGCCTGCACCGAGGCGTTCGCGGCCGCCGCGACGCACGCAACGGCCTGCGCACCAGCGTTGCCGATGACCTTCGGCAGCCGACCGCCGATGTCGACGACGACCTTCACGTCTCCGAGCACGCGTTTGCCCAGGCCCACCTCCGCCTGGATCAAGTACGGCAGATTCGCCCGCAGCGTTGCCGCGAGCCGCATCGCCGCCTCGGCGTTCTGGCTCACGCTGACGTTCACCTGCCCCGGCGTGCACTGGGCTCGCAGGCTCGCACGGGCGTTGCAGCTTCCCTGGCACTCCCCCGACGCGCTCGGACCTTGAACGCTGGCCTCGCACTTCGGTGATTGCCACTGCCCCTGGCAGCTGGCGTGACAGGTCGCGTCACAGCCACCATTGCAGGTGCCGTTACAGGTACCGGCACATCGTCCCTGCGCGTCGACCGCACTGCATTGGCCATTGCACTGGCCATTGCAGCGGCCCTCACACTGTCCTTGGCAGGTGCCCTGGCAATAACCGGAGAGCTTGCCTGGCTCGCACTGCGCCACGATCTGACCGGGGTCGACCTGAACGTTGCACTGACCCTCGCACTGCGCCTTCGCCTGGAAGTCCATCTGACACTGCGGCGGCGCGGCTTGTACCGAGATCTGGATTCCCTGTTTGAGGATCCAATCGACCTGAGCCGAGAGCGCGCCGCAGGCGGCCTTGGCCGACGCTCCCGGCTCGTCGTTCTTGGCTTTCATGGCCTGATCCGGGACCCCGAGATCACGACCCATGTTGGTGCACGCGGTCGTCGCCAGAGCTTCCATCTGGATCGAGGCCTGCATCAGATCTTTGGTCGCGGCGACGAACGCCCGCACCTCGGCGTTGGCCTTGGCGTTGGCTGAAAAGCTCATTTGCATCGGATCGCCCGAGCCGAGCGCCGGACACGCGAGCCCGCCGAGGGCACCGAATTTCCCATCCATGCAGCTCGCGGAGACGAACACCAGGGTCAGGGCGAAGAAGAAGTGAACGATGCGCATGACGACCTCCGAGGGGAGCCGCGCTCCCGGTCGGGAAGCCTCGCCGCTCGAGCCATTCGGCGCAAGCCCGAGGGTGCGCGAGCTTTGCGCTCGTGTGCCGAGTCCGCAATTCGTCTACGAATTGCCGACTCACGACACTAGAACACCGATCAGCTTGCGCTGCTCGTGTTCTAGGACCTTTACGTTGGGGCTGCGCCCCAAACCCCCGGCCTTCGGCCGTGCGCGCTCCGCGCGCGAGCGCCGAACACCTTGCAAGTCCCGGAAAACAAACGACGTTCAACCTGTTCGGTGCTCTAGGCTCGAACACCCGAGCCATGACGGAGCCGAGACCCATCCTGAACGGACCGCGCCCGCACTGTTTCGCGCACCGGGGCGGAGCGGCGCTCTGGCCGGAAAATACACTCCCGGCGTTCGAAGGAGCTCTCGGGCTGGGCTGCGACTTCATCGAGACCGACGTGCACCTCACCCGCGACCGGCACCTGGTGCTCTTCCACGACGCCCGCCTCGAGCGCACGACCAATGGTTATGGGCAAGTCCGTGAGCACACCTTGTCCGAGCTCGAGCGGCTAGACGCAGGTTACTGGTTCTCTGACGACGGCAAACACCGACCTTGGCGCGGCAAAGGCGTGCGCATCCCGAGGCTGGAGGAGCTCGTCGCGCTCGACCCCACACTGCGCATGAATGTGGAGATGAAGCAGCAGGGCGTCGGTCTCCCGCTGGCGCTCTGGGAGCTCATCGAGCGGCGCGCTCTGCACGACCGCATCCTGGTGGCAGCGGCCGAGCGCGCGCTCGGTCGCGAATTTCGGCGCATCGCCCGGGGCCGCGTGGCTCAGAGCGCCTCGGCGTCCGAAGTGCTCGAGCTCTGGTCCGCGTGCAAGCTCGGTGCGAGCCGCCTCGTCCCCATTGCCTACGACGCGCTCCAGGTGCCCCCTGTCTTTCACGGGCTTCGGGTCATCACTCGCCAGTTCGTGCGTGCCGCCCACGCACGCGGGGTCGAGCTGCATGCCTGGACCATCGACGATCCGACGGAGATGCGCGCGCTGGTCGCGCTCGGCGTCGACGGCATCATGAGTGATCGACCTGACCTCCTGTGTGAGACCTTGCGCCCGCCGCTTGACAATCAAGGGGCCAGCTCGCGAGATTGAGCGCGATGCAGCCTCCCGGCCCCCCCGGCCCGCCCGCGCCCGGCGTGCCACCTGCCCCGCCAGCTCACGGTCCGGTCGGGGGTTACGGATTGGCGCTGCCGCCCGGCGTCAGCACCGACAGTGCGTACCGCCAGGAGGGCGGTAGCGGTGTCGAACCCACCGGTCTTGTCGGCCTGATCTTGGGCGTGCTCAGCCTGCCGCTCTACCTGTGCTGCGGTGGGTTGGCGCTGGTCCTGAACATGGTGGGGCTGGGTCTCGGCGTCGCCTCCCTGTTTCGAGTGCGCGCGGCCCCGGATCGTTACGGGAGTCGCGGAGTGGCCATCGCCGCCATCGCGATCAACGGGCTCCTCTTGCTCGCGGGCGCCGTGCTCGTCATCTTCATGTTTGGAATGATGGGCTTCGGAATGCTGAAGGGCCCGTGAATCACGGCTTCGGATCCGGCGGTGGCGGCGGCGACAGGCACACCTGAGGCTCACCCGCCGCGCCACCGGTGTTCCCGCCGTCCCCGGAGCTGCCGCTCGCTCCACCCCCACCGCTCGCTCCAGCAGCTCCGTCTGCACCACCCGCTGCACCTGAACCGCCGGCGCCACCCGCAGCACCGCCGGCGCCACCGCTCGCCGCCGCAGCGCTGCCACCGCTACCACCATCGTCACTCTTGCCGCCGCAAGCGGTCGCGGCCACCGACGCCACTCCGGCGCTCGCCAACGCCATCGCAACAAACCGGGCCCGACGCGCCAAGATCAGTCGCTTGTTCTCGGCGTCACCCATGCCGTCATGATGCGCCGACGAGTGCGGCGTGGCAAATGCCGGCACGAAGGCATTCACCGTCAGCATTCCCCGGCCGCGTCAGTGCCCTTCCGTGGAAATCCGCGACGCAGCCAGGCCGAGCTCGGTGGTGAGCACGCGCGTGCAGTCGACCACCATCTCGCTGAGCCCGCACAGGTAGACGTGCGCGTTCGCCAGCGGTGAGACCAGCTCCGCCAGATGATCTTGCACGCGGCCGCGCCGACCGGACCAACCATTTTGAGGTTGTGTCAGTGTGGGTTCGTATCGGAAGCGCGGCACCCTGTCCGCCAAAGCCTCGAGCTCCCCCCGCCACAAGATCTCCGGCTCGGTCCGGGCGCCGAACAGCACGACGATCGGCGCGCTGCTCTGCTCCTCGAGCGCCGACTGAAACATCGCTCGGAGCGGCGCCAACCCCGTTCCGGTACCCACAAACACCGTCGGCACGTCAGGCGGGGCACTGCGCACGAAGGTCCCGCAAGGACCGAAGACGTCGACCGCCGCACCGACGACGAGCTCGTCCAGGGCACCACCACCGGAACCGCGCAACACTGCCAGCTCGAAGCGCCCAGCCAGCGCCGAACCGGGTGCGTTCGCGATGGAATACGGCATGCGTTTGTCGGCACCCGCCAGACCAAGCTCCAGGTATTGCCCAGGGATCCACTCGAGCGGCTCGGGACCGAGCGTCGCGAGGGAGAGCGCGCGAACGCGCGGCGAGAGCGCGCTGTCGGCGACCAGCTCGGCCCTGAAGAGCCTCGGCTCTCGGAGTTCCATGGGGCGCCTCAATAGTCCAAGGTCCACGCTCTCTGCAACGCGTCGTTTACCCGGCCTGCCGTGATAGCCTGCGCCCCGACATGCGCCCAATTTCCAAGGTCCTCATCGCCAACCGCGGAGAGATCGCCGCTCGCATCCAGCGAACTCTGCGGAACATGGGCATCTGGACCGTAGCCGTCCATTCCGACGCCGACGCCGGCGCGCCGTTCGTGCTCTCAGCCGACCAGGCGGTGCGCATCGGCCCCGCCGCCAGCCGCGAGAGTTACCTGTGCATCGAGAAGATCGTGGACGCCGCGAAGCGAACCGGCTCGACCGCGATTCACCCTGGCTTCGGCTTCCTCGCCGAGAACGCAGACTTCGCCCAAGCCTGCGGCGACGCCGGTCTGATCTTCATCGGCCCCAGCCCGCGTGCGATCCGCGACATGGGCTCCAAGAAGGCCGCAAAACGCCTGGTCGCCGCCGCCGGTGTGCCGGTGGTGCCCGGTGTCGAACCCGACGATCAGACCACCAGCCACCTCGCGCGCGAAGCCGAAGCGGTCGGCTTCCCACTCTTGATCAAGGCCAGCGCTGGGGGCGGCGGCAAAGGCATGCGCATCGTCGAGCGCAGCGAAGAGCTGATCCTCGCCATCGATGGCGCCAAACGTGAAGCCAAGAGCGCATTCGGCGACGACACACTGCTGATCGAGCGGTACGTCCAGACTCCGCGTCACGTCGAGATCCAGATCCTGGGGGACCAGCACGGCAACTTGCTTCACCTGTTCGAGCGGGAGTGCTCGATCCAGCGCCGCCACCAGAAGATCATCGAGGAGTCTCCGTCGCCAGCCCTCGACGCCGGGCTGCGCGCTCGAATGGGCGAAGCCGCGGTCGCCGTGGGCAAGGCCGTGGGTTACGCGAGCGCGGGCACCGTCGAGTTCATCCTGGCGCCGAACGGTGAGTTCTTCTTCCTCGAGGTCAACACCCGCCTTCAGGTCGAACACCCCGTGACCGAGCTCGTCACCGGCATCGACATCGTGCGTGAGCAGATCCGCATTGCCGAGGGCGCTCCACTCGCGTTCGCCCAGTCCGACCTGACCCAGTCCGGCCACGCCATCGAGTGCCGGTTGTACGCCGAGGACGCCAACAAGGATTTCCTGCCGACGACGGGCCAGCTCGTGGACTGGTTCGTTCCGGACATGCCGGGCCTGCGAGTGGACTCGGGAGTCGAGCAAGGCACCGAGATCGGGATCCACTACGACCCGATGCTGGCGAAGGTGATCACCCACGCGGCGACGCGCGGCGAGGCAATCCAGAAGATGCTCGGAGCCCTGTCCCACCTGGCTGCCGAAGGTGTGACGACCAACCGCGAGTTCTTGATGCGGGTGCTCGCTCACCCCGAGTTTCGCGCCGGAGCGACCCACACCCACTTCATCCAGGACCACCTGCGAGAGCCCGCCACGGATCCGTTGCGACCCGAGCGCGAGGCCTGGGCCGCGGTCGCGGCGACGCTCGCAGCTCGTGACACCCGGATGCGAGCTCGGCGCACCCTGCCGGCGCTTCCGCTGGGCTTCCGCAACAACCGCGTGAGCCGCGAGTGGGTCGAGTACCGGCTCGGTGAGCGCAGCCTACGCGTCGAGTACGCCGGGCTCGACAGCAACACGTTGCAGGTATCCGCTGACGGCGCCGAGCATCAGGTGCGGCAGGTCATTGTGGCGCTTCCCCGGGTTTCCTTCGAGGACGAGAGCGGTCTCGGTCACGCTTTCCGTGTCAGCCGGCGTGACGATCACGTCTTCGTACACGGCCTCGACGGCTCGGTCGTGTTCCTCGAGTTGCCCCGCTTCCCGGAGAAACAGCTGGCCACCGCCGCGGGTGCCTGTGTCGCGCCGATGCCGGGCAAGGTGGTCAAGGTCGTCGCAAAACTGGGCGACGCGGTCCAGACCGGCGACGTGCTGGTGGTGCTCGAGGCCATGAAGATGGAGCACTCGGTGAAGGCGTCCGAAGCCGGCATCGTCGTGGAGATGCGCGTGAGCGAGGGTGAACAGGTCGAGTCCGAAGTCGTGCTCGCGGTGCTCGGGCCGAGCGCGTGACCCGCGCGCAGCTCACGCTGCCGCAGTGGGTCCTCACTTGATGTACATCACCTGACAGCTGCCCGCGTTGCACACCGCCGTCACGGTCGACGGGTACTGCACCATGCACTTGGAACAGGCGCTGCCGCCTTCACATAGCGCTGCCTTCAGCGCATTCTCCGCGTCCTTCCGCACCGCTACGACCGAGTAGTTGCTGGCTTGGCAGCCCTCGCAGCAATCGAGACCGTTGCGCAGTCGACAGTCGGTGTCGTCGGCGCAGCCAGCGTAGTCCTTGCGCTGCCGGACGTCCCACGCGGCGCAGGTTCCGCTCTCACAGCTCGCCGCGAGGTTCGGGTTCGGCGCCGACGCACAGTCGCAGACCGGTCCGCCGCAGTCGCACTTGGCCGCCGAGGCCTGATTCATCGCCACGTAGTCGGTGATCTCGGGCATACCGCACAGACAGCAGTCCGAGGTCGTGAGCGCACACTGACCTGGCCCATTGCAGAGCTTGAGCGAGGGATCGTTGCAAGCATCACCCGCACTGCCTCCCGCTCCAGCGCTGGCGCCGGCACCCGCGACGCCCCCCGCGCCGCTGCTGGCGCCCGAGCCACCTGCCCCCGCACTCGAACCACCGGCGCCGCCGGAGCTTCCACCCCCCGTTCCGCTGACTCCGGCGCTACCTCCAGTCGAGTCTGCTGCGGATTGCCCGCCACACGCGCCCAGCAGGAATGCCACGGCGATCACGGTCGTCTTCATTGGTTTCGAGCCTCGAGCGGGCATTGAGTGCAAGCAAGGTGCCAGCGAGATACGCCGGGATCGAGCTGGCGGTCCGAGCGTGCCACTCGCGCTCACTGGCACACTCTCGGGCACGATTGCCCCGCACGCCGGTCAGCTCGTCGTGCTGCTAACCTCTCGCCTCGATGCGCCGAACGTGGTCGTTGTGCTGGCTCTTGCCCGGCCTCGCCGGGTGCGGAAGCGATGAACGCGCACCCACGCCCGACTCCGGCGACCCAGTCTGGAACCCCGCGCCGGAGACCTGCGAGGCCCCGGATCTCGACGACCCGACGCAGCTTCACGAGTGCTCCATCGGCAGCGGTAGCTTCGGCCGCTGGACGCTCGACGCCCGCGCCCAGCCCGCCTACGACTACCGACTGGATCAGCACGCGGACAGCCGCGCCAGCTACTCCGTCACCGAGCAGGGCCCGGACGGCGAACCGCTCGATCGCCGCGACCACTGGGCAGCGTTCGGCAACCACCGCATCAACGCCCACATCTTCAACGACGGTGTGATCGAGGTCGTGACTCAAGACCGCGGCGTCGAGTACCTGAACAAGCTGGATGAATCGGCCGGCGCCTACGCGGGTGGCTTCGGCTGGCTGTCGGACGGCGACGAGACCTGGTGCAGCGCGTACCGCTGGCGCCCCGAACGCAGCAAGACCACACGCCGCTTCGGCATGGGCTACGCCGAGACCAGCCTGGAGTATCGTGGGATCCGCGCGCGGCGTGTGACGGCGGCGCCGCCCGGCGACGTGGCCGCGGTGGTGAGCGACGTCACGCTCCAGAACCTGAGTGACAGCCCCCGCCGCCTGACACACTGGGAGTACTGGGACGTGTTCCGGCGGCCCATCGAGATCAACTGGGTCGTCGCCGGAGATCCCTTCGTGCTCGCACCCGAGACGGCTCGCAAGAGCCGGGATGCCCGCAACGCCTGGTTCGACGAGAGCGTCTCGTTCGACGCCAAGAGCTCACGGATCGGGCTCACGCGAGCTTACGTGGGTGAGACTCCCCGGCCTGGCAGGGATGTCCCAAGCGCCGCGGACTACTACGCCAACAGCCCCTTCTTGCTGGCGCCGCTCGGCGGCGTCGCCGACGTGTTCACCGACCAGACGAGCTTCTTCGGACGCGGCCCGGTGGCTCAGCCCGAAACGGTGCTCTTCGACTCGCCGGGGCACGGCAGCGAGAGCTTCAGCTTGCCCGCCCAGAACGGCGCCGGTCAGGGCCGCGCATTCGTGATCAAGAGTGAGCTCGAGCTCGGGCCGGGCGAAGAACGAACGCTGCGCTTCGTGTACGGCTACGCCCGCGCGGACGAGAACTTTCCTGACGAAGCGCGCTGGCACGACCCGGGCTTCAGCGCTCGCGAAGCAGCGACCGAAGATCTCGACGACAAGCTCTTCTATTTCAGCGCCGGCGGTGCGCCCGAGCTGTCTCGCGAACTGGTGTGGCACTCGTATCAGATGGAAAGCTCGGTCGGCTACCGCGACTACTGGCACGGCGCGGTCGTGCCACAGGGCTCGGCCTACTTGTACCTGCACGGGGCTGATGGCGCGGCGCGAGACCTCGGCCTGTTCGCCTTGCCGTTGGTCTACACGAACCCCGAGCTCGCGCGCGCCGAGCTGCGTCTGTTCATGGGCATCCAATACGCGAACGAGCGTTTCTCGTATGCGTTTCAAGGTCACGGCATGCTCGACGACGCCAGCATTCACACCGCGCCCAGCGACCTGCCGCTGTTCTTCTTGTGGGCGCTCGGCGAGTACCTCGGGGCCAGCGGGGATCTGGCGTTCCTGGACGAAAACGCGCCGTACTGGCCGCGCGAGGCCCGCCCGAACGCAAGCGTCTGGGATCACACGAAAGGTGCGCTGCGCCACCTGTTCGATCAGGTCTCTACCGGCGAACACGGACTCATCCGGATCGGCACCGGGGACTGGAGCGACGGCATCGTGGTCGAAGCGCCAGACCGGGACCTGGCAGTGAAGAAGGGCGAGAGTGTGCCCAACACCCAGATGGCGGTGGCCGTGCTGCCCCGCGTGGCGGATCTGGTCGAGCCGCGCGACCCGGCGCTCGCGCAGGAGATCCGCGAGCGCGTGACGGGGTACCGCAAAGCCCTCCAGGGCGCGCACAACAGCGAGTTCTTCTACCGCTGTTATTACGGTGACGGTGTGCCGCGCTACGCCGACAGCATCAACCTCGAGGCGCAGATCTGGGCACTCATCGCCGATACCTTCGACCCGGGTTTGGCTCGTGCAACGCTCGTCCAGAAGATCGCCGACGAGCTCGACGAGCCTTCGCCCATCGGCGCGACCCTGACGCCCGGCGCCCAGGTCTGGCCCGCCATCAGCGCACCGCTGACCTGGGGCTACGCTCGCTCGGATCCAGCGCGCGCCTGGCAGCACTTCACGAGGAACACGATGGCTGCCCACGCGCAGACGTTTCCGGACGTGTGGTACGGGATCTGGAGCGGACCTGATGGCGTGAGCAGTCAGAGTGGACTGGCCTGGAAGAGTCAGGTCACGCCGATGACCGACTTCCCCGTCCAGAACAACAACTACCACGCGATGCCCCTGTTCGCGGCCCTCAAGCTCGCGGGTGTAGAGGCCATCGCCAGTGGGCTGGTGATCTCACCGAGGGTGCCGCAGCGCAGCTTCGCGCTCCGCACCTCCGTGATCGAGCTTTCGCAACGGGGCGCTACGATCTCGGGCCGCTACCGCCCGGGGGGCAAGACCCTGCGCACGCTGCGCATCGAGGCACCCGAGGGCGAGCGGGTGAAGAGCGCCCGAGTGAATGGCGCGGCCGTCACGCTGGCGGAGGGCGCCACGGCGGTCGACCTCGAGCTCGATCCGAAACAGGCTGACTCCCTGGCCTTCGAGCTGGTCACCGAGCCCGCAGCGTGAGCCTCGCGGCGCCCGGCCCGGTCCGCTAGGCTTCGGGTCGAGGCCCGATGAAAGAGCTCATCCTCAGCGCACCCGGCAAGAACGCCATCAACTCCGAGCTGATGCGGCAGGTGTTGGCGGAGCTGCGCGACGCGGACGGCGACGCTTTGCTCGTGACCGGCGCAGGCGACGCTTTCAGCGCGGGGCTCAACCTGAAAGAGGTGCTCTCGATGGACGCCCGGGCCATGCGCACGTTCCTCGCGCTGCTCGAGGAAGTGACCGTGGCGCTCTGGGAGTACCCGGGCCCGACCGTGGCGCTGGTGAACGGGCACGCCATTGCTGGTGGCTGCATTCTCGCGATGACCTGCGACCATCGGGTGGTCACGGACGGTCCCAAGCTGCGCGTTGGTCTGAATGAGGTGGCGCTCGGTCTACGCTTCCCGCCGCGCGTGATGAAGCTGGTGAAGGCGCGTGTCCCGTCCCGCTCGCTCGAGCGAGTGATCCTGGGTGCGGAGCTGTTCGACCCGATGGGCGCACAGCTGCACGGCCTGGTCGACGAGGTCGCCATCGACGCCAGCCAAGTCGCTGGCGAGCGACTGGCCGCCCTCGCGCTCCACCCGCGCGACGCGTACGCACGGGCAAAACACATGCTGCGCGCCGGAGTGTTGTCGCTCACCGCCGAGGAGACTGCACAGTTCGAGACCGAAGACTTGCCGGTGTGGACCTCCGATGCGGTACGCGCTCGCATTCGCGCGGTGCTCGAGCGCTGAGACCGCAGGCCAGCATGCGTCGGGCAGGCCTGCGCGGCTCGCTAGCTGCGCAGCGCTCCGGAATTTGAGCTAGGCTACCGGGCATGTCGGCGGCGCGCTGGGACTGGACGAGCGCGGTCACGCTCATCACCCTCGGGGCCATCGCTGGCTGTGGGCTCACGTCGAGCGACCCTGGGGACGGCAACGGTGGCGCCGGCTCGGGCGCGCAAGCGGGGACCAGCTCCGGCGGCGGCGCGGGCGGAGCAGCCACGGGCGGCGCGGGGGGCGCGGCGACGGGCGGCGGTGGATTCGCGGCCAGCGGCGGCGGCGGCATCGGCGCGTTCAGCGGCGGCGGCACTGCGGGCTTCGGTGGCGCCGCAGCAGACGGCGGGGTCTCTGTCGCGGATGCGGGCTGGTTCGATTGTTTCGGCTGCGCGTGCGACGGAACCACGAGCTACTGCTACTCGTTTTCGGGCGGGCTCAAACCTCCGCCTGGCCCCGACGCGGCCACGTGTGACGCAGCCGGTCCGAGTGGCAACAAGGGCTGCAAGCTCTTGCCAGTAACCTGTCAGGGCGCACCCGCCTGTGGCTGTCTGCCGGCGGCTCTGGCGTGGTGCAACTGCTACGACGATGGAGGCGGGCTGCGCGTCGCGTGCAACGCGCCGTGACCCGCCCACCGGCCCCGCGCGAAACGATACGAGGCTCGTGAACTTCTTCGGACACGCCGCCGTCGCGGCTTGGCACGACACCGCTCCAGAATTCGTCCTGGGCGCGATGCTCCCGGACTTCGCGTCGATGCTGCGCGCGCGCCCGCCGGAGGTCACCCGCGACGGGCTCGCTGCAGGCGTCGCCCTACACCACCGGACCGATCTCGTGTTCCACGACTGCGGGGCGTTTCGGGCGCTCACGGCCCAGGCCTTCGATGCGTTGTCGAACCTGGGGCTCGGTCGCGGCAGCGCACGCGCCGTCGCGCACATCGGCGTCGAGATCCTGCTCGACGGTGTGCTCGCGCACGAGCAGGCCGCGCGGCGGGCCTACCTCGCTGCGCTCGAAGCCGCTGTCGACGCGAGCGATGCGCTGGTCTGGCGCTCGGCCTCCGAAGGTCGCGCATTTGCCGAGCTGCTCGCAGCCCTGCGGAGCCGCGGCATTTCACGCCAGCATACCCAGCCGGCGGTGGTCGCGTATCGGGTCGAGCGTGCCCTCGCTGGGCGCCCGAGGCTCGCACTGGTCACGGAAGATGTCGCCCGCGTCGAGCGTTGGGCGGACACCAGCCGCGGCGCCGTGCTCGAGCAGACACCGTTCATCGTCGAACAGCTCCGGCTTGGATTGGAGGCGGACGAGCCCCCCGTTCGAGGTTGAGTGGTGGTAGGCTCGCCCGCGCCAATGGCGGAACAGGGCGGCGGGTTTCAGATCGTGCGGGGCGTGGTCAAGGCGATCGCGCTCGGCGCGGGTTTTGTGCTCAGCCTCGTCTCGCTGATGTCCCTCGTCGGCAGCCTGACGCCGAATGGCTGGGCGCGCCTCGGCGTCGCCGCGGTCGCGCTGATCGTGATCCCCGCGGTGCTCACCGATCGTTTGCTGCCCGAGGACGATCCCGCGCGAGCCAAGGGCTTGCCCGGCGACGTGTTCGTCTTGGTCTGGCTGGGCCTCGGCGTGGCGTACGTGGCCGCGGGCAGCTTCTCGCGGCCACTGTTGGTCCGTGAAGGCGATCGCCTCACCGCCGCCGGGCTCGCCACGCCGGCACGGCTTGCGTATTTTCTGGGCGGCGCGCGACCCGAAGCCCCGCCCGCGCCGCCCACACCGAGCGCCGAGCCCTCCGCGGCGGCTGCACCATCCGCGGCGAGCCCAGGCACCAGCACCGCCCCCGAACCGAGCGTCCCACCGAGCGCGGGGACGCCACCGAGGAAGAAGGAAGAGCCCGGCGATCTCGCGCCGGCAGAGCTGTTCAAGCGACTCTCGCCGGCGGTGGTCACCGTCAGCTTCAAGTTCCACTCACTGGACGGCGGCGGCACCGGTTTTTTGCTCGACCGCGCCGGCACCATCGCGACCAACCACCACGTGGTCGAGCGCGCCGATCGCCTGACCGTCAAGTTCATGAACGGCGCGCTGTACGAGGACGTCGAGCTGTTGGTCGAAGACGCCGGGCAAGATCTGGCGCTGTTGCGCGTCGAGCTCGGGAAACCCAAGGAAGGAGAGGCACCCAAGGTCGATCCGGTCGAGCTCGGGGACTCCGACCGCGTCGAGGTCGGTGAACGAGTGATCTCGATCGGCAACCCGCTCGGCCTCGACCACACCCTGACGGACGGTCTGGTCTCCCAGCGCCGCACGTACATGGGGCGGCAGTGGATCCAGATGTCCGCGCCAGTCTCACCGGGCAACTCCGGCGGCCCGCTGTTCAACCTCAAGGGCAAGGTCATCGGCGTGACGACGGCCATCGTCGGCCCGGGCTTTGGTCAGAACCTGAACCTCGCGGTGCCGATCAACGCACTCAAGTCGCTGATCCGGCCAGAGTACCCACAGCGCCGCAAGTTCGGCACGTCCGGCAAGTCTTCTACCTGGTGAAACCGTGCGCGCGAACCTCGTCTTCTTGATCCTGCTCGGCCTCTTCGGAGTCCTCGGTGTGAGCCTGGCGACACGCCAACTCTCCCCACACGTCACGGTCGCGCCGAGCGCCTCTGCGGAACCATCACTCTCGACTTCCGCGTCCGCCAGCGCTGCCGCTACGGCGAGCGTCGCGCCTTCGTCATCCGCCGCTGGCGCCGGCGCCGACGCAGGTACCCAGGGACTCGGCCGCCCACTGCGGGTCACCGGCTCGGCGTGGGACGTGCTCGCGCCCATCGCGCTGGCAAACGGAGGACTCTCGACCAAGAAGGACAGCGACGTCGACAAGTCCGGGCTCAGCGTCAGCCTCAGCATCGCGCCCGACACAGCAGCCATCGAGGCGGGCCTGGCCCGCGGCGGCTCCGACGAGGCGGGGCGAGACGTCGCCGTCCTGCCCCTCGCGGAGCTCGTGGCCTCGTATCAGAAGCTCCAGGCTCTCCGCCCGGTGGTGATCTGGGTGAGCGCGTGGTCCCGAGGCCGCGAGGTCGTGCACGGCAAACAGCCCCTCCACAAGCTGCCCGCGACCGGAGAAATCGCGCTCGCCGGGACCACGGACGCCAGCAGCACCTTGCTCTCGCTCTTCGCCCTCGACCTCTCGGGTGCGTCCCCGTCGCGGGTGCGCCTGGTCGAACGCGGAGACGCCAAACTCTCCGTGTCCGCCATGCTGAAGAGTGAGCTGCGCCCGGGTGAACAGAAGGACGTTCTGCTCAGCACCACCGAGGCCATGCGTTTCTCACCCTACGTCGTCGTGTGCTCTGCGAGCATGGTCGAGCAACACGCGAGTGTCCTGTCGTCGTTCCTGAAAGACTGGATGCTCGGCGACCAGCGCATCAGCTCCGATCCCGCGCTCGCAGCTCGCACCATCGCTGCGATCGACGGCGCGCCGGAGCCGATTGCGTTACTCGGACGCTTGGGAGAGCTCACCAGCGTCGGACTCGCAGACAACGCCGAGCTGTTTGCGCTCTCGGGGCGCGGGGCTCTGACGGTCGAAGCTCTGTTCGCGCGCATGTGGCGACTGCGTCGCAACACGAAGCTCGAGAGCCAGCCAGCTCCCGAACGGTCACCCATCGTGTCGTCGCTCGTCGCGGCGCTGGTGCGGAAGGATCCCTCAGCCGCGAAACCCGCGGGGGTTGCGACCCCGAACAAACCCCAAGCCGGCACTCAACCCCGCGCGACGCTGGTCGCACGCATTCCGGGACCGTTCGACGCCGATCTCGTGAAGAACGAGCTTGGTTTTCTGGCGGGTGTCTTCGAACGCTCACCGCTGCGGTTGAGCGCCGGAGACAAGGCGCAGGGTGAGCGCCTTGCGCGGGAAGCCAGCGAGCGTTTTGGTCTGCCCGATGGCCGGATCCGCGCCGGCACGGCAGCCCGGCTCGGGGACGGACAGACCGTCGTCGAAATCCTGCCCGTCCCATGACCCGAGCACGGTGAACAGCGCGCCGGCCGTGCGGCGTGGATTTTTGGGCAATTCCTGCTCGCGCGTCCGAGACCGAGGCACAAACCGCCCGCACCTCACGCTTGTTTGGGCGCAGAGGTTGCACCAAGACCCACATGAGGCTACCCCACCTCCCTCTCGGGAGGTTATCGGATATGGGTCTTAATAAGGGTTGGCTTCGCGCTTCGGCGCTGGGTGCGTTCAGCGTCGGCGTGGCGGCAATCGCGCCGGGCTGTGGCAGTGATGGCGGCGGTGGCGGCACGGCAACGGGCGGCACCGGCAACGTGGCCGCGACGGGCGGCGTCGGTAACACCGGCGGCGGTGGCGTCGGCAACACGGGCGGCGGCGGCGTCGGCAACACCGGCAACACCGGCGGAACCGGCAACACCGGCGGAACGGCCGGCTGCCCGGGCACGCTGCAGGATTGCAACGGAACCTGCACCAACACCGAGTTCGACCCCGGCAACTGCGGCACCTGCGGCACCGCCTGCCAGACCGGCGAGTTCTGCTCCCAGGGTCAGTGCGCGGGCCAGTGTCTCGGCACCACCAACTGCAGCGGCAAGTGCGTCGACACCGACACCGACCCGACGAACTGCGGGGCTTGTGGCACCGCTTGCAAGAGCGGCGAGGTCTGCTCGGTTGGCAAGTGCGGCGTGAACTGCGCCGGCGGCGCCACCCAGTGCGGCGCCGAGTGTGTCGACATCCAGAGCAACCCGAACCACTGCGGTGGTTGCGGCGCTGCCTGTACCGTCGGCCAGGTCTGCTCGGCTGGCGCGTGCGCGACCAGCTGCGGCGCGGGCTACACCAAGTGTGGCAACTCCTGCGTCGACATCACCAACGACAAGAACAACTGCAACGCCTGTGGCACGGTTTGTCCGGCAGGCCAGGCCTGCGTTCAGGGCAAGTGCGGCACTTGCGACGTCAACACCACCGACTGCGACGGCGACGGCTTCGCCGGCAAGGCCGAGGGTGACTGCTGCGAGGTCCCCGGCGTCTGCGGAGCAAACCCCGCGCTCGTGAACCCGGCGGCCATCGAGGTCGTGGGCAACGGCATCGACGACAACTGCAACGGCCTGGCCGACCTGTTCGACAAGTCCGACACCCAGGATTGTGACACGGGCCTCGCCAGTGACTCGTCCGACCCGAAGGACTACGCCAAGGCGCTCGGCATCTGCCGCACGACCGAGGAGAACCCGGCCAACAAGAAGGACAAGACCTGGGGCCTGATCGAGGCGGAGATCCTGCGCGCCGACGGCACGCCCCTCGGCGACGTCAAGGCCCGCAGCATCCGCCAGAAGTTCGGCAACAGCATCGCGTCCCTCGAGGGCAAGAGCATGGTCGTCCTGTCCAGCGGTATCGCCGCCGACAAGACCCAGACCCTGCCGGGCCCGAACGGCGGCGGGGCCGGGGCGAACGTCTCGAACACCCACAGCCCGAGCT
The DNA here is from genome assembly GCA_016706225.1 of Myxococcales bacterium. Classification (NCBI taxonomy): domain Bacteria; kingdom Pseudomonadati; phylum Myxococcota; class Myxococcia; order Myxococcales; species Myxococcales bacterium. The sequence continues at coordinate 196,913 of JADJKB010000005.1, read as the reverse complement.
CGAGCGTCAACGTGACGAGCTGCTCCAGTGCCAAGTGCATCAAGGACTGGGTCGCGGCAGCGAACCTGCCACTCAAGGCGGCAGGTCAGTATCCGGCAGCGCCCAACTGCGGCACCGCTGGCGCCGCGAGCACGGCGAACGACTCGGTCATGCTCCGGCTCAAGCTGCGCGCGCCGAGCAACGCTCGCTCGTTCTCGTTCAACAGCTACTTCTTCTCGTCCGAGTATCCGGAGTTCGTTTGCACGACGTTCAACGATCAGTTCATCGCGCTGGTAGACACGCCCGGAGGCACCCCGCAGCCGATCGCGAACCCGTCCGACAAGAACCTGATGACCTACATCGATCTGACCACCAACACGAAGTACCCGGTGGGCATCAACATCGCGAAGGGCACCAACCTGTTCGCGGTGTGCGACCCGAAGGTCAGCCAGACCGGCGCGTCGTGTTACGAGGCCAACATCAACAACAAATCGTGCTCTCTCGGCGTCACGGACCTGCTCGGCACCGGCTGGGAAGCCGGCACGGCGGGCAGCTGCGACGTGGTCGGTGGCGGCACCTACTGGCTCACCACCGCGGGCAACGTCATCCCCGGCCAGATCGTCGAAGTTCGCTTCGTGATCTTCGACGTGGGTGACAGCGCCTACGACTCACTCGCCTTGATGGACGGCTTCAAGTGGCTGCCGAACGCCACGCTGCCGGGCACCGGCGGCTGAGCGTCCCGCACAAAGCGCTCCCCTGACCGGGAGCCAGGCAACGGGCGTCCTTCGGGGCGCCCGTCGTCGTTTGTGCCGGGCCGAGGCTGGTCTATGGCACTGAGCCATGAGCCAACCCGGCCCCGCTTACTGGGATTATCTGAAGCTCGACCGCTTGCTCGATCTGCAAGGCGGTGTGGAAGAGGACGAATCGCAGCTCATGCCGGACGAGCTGCACTTCATCATCGTGCACCAGGCCTACGAGCTCTGGTTCAAGCTGGTGCTGCGGGAGCTGCGCGACGCCCGCGATCACCTGGCTGCGCCCAAGGTCGCAGAAGAGAAGATCCCCTACGTGGTGCATCACATCCGGCGGGTCACCGAGATCATGAAGCTGGCGGTGGATCAGTTCCGGGTGATGGAGACGCTCACCCCCCAAGATTTCCTGGCGTTCCGCGACAAACTCATCCCGGCCAGCGGCTTTCAGTCGTTCCAGCTACGCGAGCTGGAGATCCTGCTCGGGCTCGACGACAAAGAACGCATCGCCTACGCCGGAGTCGATCCCCTCGAACACATTCGCCAGCTGGCGCAGAAGTCACCCACCGGAGAGCTTGCCTGGAAGCGGATCGAGAAGGCCAGGAGCGAGCAGACACTCCGCGCCGCCATGCACGAGTGGTTGTATCGGACCCCCGTCCAGGGCTCGGGTCCCAATGATGCCGGCGACAGCGAGGCCGTCGAGCGCTTCATCAGCCAGTACTTCGCAGAGCTGCAGCGTTCGAACGCGGCGAAGGTCGTGCACATGCTCGGCGCGCTCGGCGGAGACGGCGTGGCGATCAAGCAGCGCATCGCGGAGGGTGAAGCAGCCGCGAAGAAATTCCTGTTCGCGGAAGACGTGCCCGAGGCCGAGCGCGAGCGGGTGCGCCGGGTCCGAGCCGGCGTGCTCTTCATCGAGAGCTATCGCGAGCTGCCGCTCCTCGCCTGGCCACGTCTGCTCATCGACAGCGTGGTGGAGCTCGAGGCGCACCTGGTGATTTTTCGCTCACGCCATGCCCGTATGGTCGAGCGCATCATCGGCCGCCGTGTCGGCACCGGCGGTTCGAGCGGGGTCGACTACCTGGACCAGACCGCGCGCTACCGGATCTTCGACGAGCTGTGGTCGGTGCGCACGATCTTGCTGGCGAAAGAGCAGCTGCCGGCCCTCGAGCACAGCGAAGTCTACGGCTTCGCGAGCTGAGTTCTCGCTCGGTTGACGACCGCGAACGCCACGCGCCGCTTCCACACGGTCAAGCCAGCCGCCGCCGGTCCCGGCCGGTTCTCCCGCTCCGGTCTCAATGGCGGCGGGCGCCCTGACCATGACGAGCCTGCTCACGCGCTCCCAGGGACTCGGCCTCCGGCCGTGGTGCTTCAGAATCGCGCTGAATTCCCGGGTTTGCTCGGGCGAGCTTGGAGCCGGACTCGGGCTGAGGCGAAATGGGTTCAACCACACGCCGAGGTGGCCCTTGACTAACTGGTTGAACCAGCTACCATTGGTTGAACCAGTTGCCCCCGGCCCCATCCCCGAGAGCAACCCGCCATGTCCAACGCGCCCCTGGCATCGAAGATCGAGAGCACCGTCTATTCGGATCTGCGCCGGCAGATCCTGAAAGGTGAGCTGAGCGCCGGCGAGCGCCTGCCCGGTGAACGCGAACTGGCAGCCACCTACCACACCAACCGCAACACCTTGCGCGAAGCGGTGCGGCGCCTGGAACAAGCGCGCCTCGTGACGGTGCGCCACGGCCAAGGTGTCACCGTCGCCGATTTTCGTCGCACCGGCACGATGGAGCTCTTGCCCGCGTTCCTGGAGGCCGCCTCGGATCCGACGGAGATGTTCCACATCCTCGAAGACATCCTGCCGGCACGCTTGATGGTGCTCGAGTTCGCGGCGCGGCTCGCGGTTCGTCGCGCCACCAAGAGCGACATCGAACGCCTGCGCGACATCACCGAGCTGTTGATTCCAGCCTTCGAGCGTGGAGACCAGGTCGTCATCGCCCACGGCTTCCAGCGCTGGCTGGACGCCCTCATCGACGCGAGCCACTCCATCGCAATACGCTGGGTCGCCAACCCGTTCCTGGAAGCCTACCGCGACATCCTCGATCGCTTCCCGGCCTTGTGGGTGCTCGAACCCAGCTTCCCGCAGCACCTGAGGGACTTCATCGCGGCCCTCGACGCCGGCGACGAGGCCCGCGCCATCGACGTGACGCGTGTCTACTACCGCCGGGTCGATGCCAACTTCACCAAGGCCATGCAGAGCGCGCTCGGCAGCCGCGCGACCTCGGCAGATCGCCCGCCAGATCCCAAAAAGAAACGGAAAAACCCATGACCATCGAGCACGGTGCCCTGGAAGACTCCCACGTCAGGAAGAAGCTCCCGGTTCGAACGGCGCGCGCGCCGCTCACCCGCCACCCGGACGACGGTTGGCAGCTCGCGGAGCCATATCCTCTGGGCACCGGCGCAACGCGCGCGCTCGACGCGCTGATCATCACGCTCTGTCCGGCTGCCCCGGCGCCGGCAACCCCCGAGCTCTTCGCCCGGGTGTCGCTCCACGTTCGCCACTTCCTCCGTTACATGCCGCCGCTCGCGGCCCGCGGCTTCGTGCTGTGCCTGTTCGTGCTCGACTGGGCACCGCGCTTGCTGTTCGTCAGCTCGCGTCGTTTGCATGCACTCGGCCGCACCCAAGCCTCGAGCATTCTCACCCGCATGGCGCGGAGCCGCTTCGCCATCCTGCGCACACTGGTGGTGGCGGTGCGAGGGCTCGTGCTCAGCGCCTACTTCGATCAGGACGAGGTGCACCAGGCAATCGGCTACGCGCCCTTGCCGTTCCTTCGGGAGCGGGTCGAACGCCGTCGGCTCTTGCTCTTGCCGGCTCCGGTCCGTGTGGGAGGTGTGCGATGATTTTCGGGTTCACGGACTACGCCAAGTCCCACACGTTCACCACGGACGTCGTCGTGGTCGGAACCGGTGCCGGCGGCGCCGTGGTCGGAACCGAGCTGGCCGAGGCCGGCTACGACGTGCTGTTCGTGGAAGAGGGCAGCTGGATCACCACGGACAGTTTCAACCCGTACAGCAGCGAGAGTGTGCCGCGCCTGTATCGCGACGCCGCGGCCACGGTGATCTTCGGCAACCCGCCGATCCCCTATGTCGAGGGGCGTTGCGTCGGGGGCAGCACCACCATCAACGGCGGCATGGCCTATCGGCCGCCGGAGCGCGTGCTCGCCGAGTGGGGTGAGACGGCGGCGGATCTGGGCGCCCGCAGCCTCGAGCCGCTGTTCGAGCGGGTCGAGGCCCGCGTGAAGGTCAACCCGCAGCTGCCGGAGAGCATCGGTGAGGACAACCGGGTCATGACCGAGGGCGCGCGCAAGATGGGCTGGTCGTACACGGTCAATCAGCGCAACCAAGAGGCGTGTGTGGGCGCAAACAACTGTGGTCTCGGTTGCCCGACGGGCGCCAAGCAGTCGACCCTGGTCAGCTACATGCCGCGCGCCATGGCGACCGGCGCGCGCTGCCTCACTGAACTTCGTGTGGAGCGCATCTTGATCGAGGGCGGCCGCGCGGTAGGCGTCGTCGCTCGCGCCATCGACCCACGAACGCGTCGCGCCGGCGTCGAGGTGACCGTGCGTGCGCGCGCGGTCGTGGCGGCTTGTGGCGCCATCCAGACCCCCTACCTCTTGCAGAAGCACAAGCTCGGCCGTCCGAGCGGGCAGCTCGGCAAGAACTTCAAATGTCACCCGAACGCCAAGGTCGTCGCCCTCTATCCGCGGGACATCCGCGGCTGGCACGGCGTGAGCCAGAGCGCGCAGATCCGACATTTTCACGAAGACGGCATCTTGATGGCGGAGAACTTCGTGACCCCGAGTGTGCTCGGCGCGTATTTGCCCTGCCACGGCGAGCGGATCTGGGAGCTGATGCAGCGCTACAACCAGATGGTCGTGTCCGGGGTCCTGGTCGAGGACTCGTCATCCGGGACCGTGTCCCGCAGCCTGCTCGGCGTGCCAATCGCGCGTTACAACATCACGCCGCTCGATCATCGGCGTTTCCGGCGCGGCGTGAAGCTGCTCGCGGAGATGCACTTTGCCATGGGCGCCGAGGAAGTCCTGCTTCCGTTCTTCAACCAGCACTCGGTCAAGAGCCCGGACGAGCTGAGCAAGATCGAAGACCTGCAGCAAGATCCGAGCACGCTGGAGCTGTTCACGCCTCACCTGATGGGAACGGCCCGCATGGGCGCTCGACCCGAGAGCTCGGTCGTGGATCTGAGCGGGCAGGTCTGGGATCTGCCCGGTCTCTACATCGCGGACGCAAGCCTGTTCCCCACGGCCATCGGTGTGAACCCGCAGATCACCATCATGGCGCTCGCGACCCGGGTCGCCGAGCGTATCGAGCTGCGGCGTATGGCGGCCTGAGGACGCGGAGCGCCCCGCGTGGACGCCGAGTGGCCCGCGAACTTGCGCCAACTCCGAGCTTCGGCCCCCGCCGGCGTGGCCCGTGGATTCGCGCAAAATTGTCGCTCGACGACCCACACGTCACGCCTGATCCTTTCCGCGTGAGCGAGCACTTTGGGTTCACGTCCGACGAATGGGAGCTCGTGACGGAGCTGCCGCTCGAGATCTACCTCGCCATGCTCACCACGGAGCTGACCGTCGACTCGTTCGACGCAGGGGAGATCGCGTTCGGGACCTTGCTCGAGCGCATGGCTGCACAGTGCCCAAGCGGGTCGTGGATGCGGACCGTGTTCGACGAAGCCTCTCGGCCCACGACGGCCCAGGCCCACGGTGCAACGAGCATGTCCGAGGCTGAGCTCGACGCGCACCTCGAAGAGCTCGGCACCCTCTTGCATCGGCGCGTGGGTGAGACCGAGGCCGTTCAGTTCGCCGAGATGCTAGTCAAGTTCGCGGAGAAGGTCGCTGCGGCGTCGCCGGGACCGTTCCCGGGCAGCGCTCGCATCACGAAGGCCGAAGGCGACCTGATCTGGAACATGCGCCGCGCCCTCGGGCTGATGCGCACGCTGCACCCGTGAAAGCAGCACCTGGAAGCGCTACTCGAACTCAGCGACTCAGCTCCGGAGCACCCGCCTGAAATCGGCCAGCGTCGCGTTTTCATCCCGGGTGTGGCGAAAGCCGGTCTTTTCCCGGAACGACGCCGCGTCGATCACCACCGGGTACTTGACGTGGGTGAGCGCTCCGCGCGGCAGGCGCGGGAGGCCGAAGCGGCCGAGCAGCACGCGGAACAATGGCTCCGGTACCAGCAGCGGCTGATGCCCCACCTGGCCAATGATCATCGACAGCGGTAGGGGCTGGGGCCCGGCGACGTTGAACACACCCCGCAGCTTCTTGTCGAGCGAGAGCACGATGGCACGCGCGACATCTTCCTCGTGCATGAAGTGAAATAGTGGATCGTAGCCCAGGACCTGGGGCACCCGCGGCCCGCGCAAGAACGAAGCGAGGGTGCCCGACCGAGACGGGCCCAGCGTGTACACGATGCGCAGCACGGCAGTATCGATCTCCGGGAAGCGCCAGAGCGCCGTCCCCGCATACAGATCGGCGGCGACCAGATCCGCGAGCTCGGGGAAGGTCTCGAGCGCGAGCGGGGGCTCGTCTTCAGTGTGGTAGAGCGGGGAGTCGGCGGCAGCGCCGTAGTAAGTGTGGCGGCCGACGAACAGCGCCTGTTTGACGCCGTAGCTGTGGCAAAAATCGAAAATCGATTTCGTGCCGCCCAGGTTGATACGGTAGCGATCCTCGCTCTGCGCGGTCAGGTGGGTGACCGTCGCCATGTGAATCACGGCGTCCGGGCGCTCCACTCGGAAGGCCTCTTCCGCGGCGCGCTTGCGGATGTCACTCTGGTAGACCTTCACGCCGTCCGGAGCGCCGGCCCACGCTCGCCGGTCGATGCCCACGACCTGATGCCCGGCCCTCAGCAGCTCGTGACACACGAGCTGGCCGATCTTGCCCGAGATGCCGGTGACCAAAACTTTCATACCGCCTCGTAGCTCTTGCGGCCGCGCTCGATCAGCCGCGCGATGGTCGCCTTCACGGCGTTCACCTTCTCCAAGATGACGTGATCGTCCTCGTTCCCGCTGCCGCTCGGCGTGATCGGCTCGCCGTAGTGGACCTCCATGCGCACGGGCAGCGGCACGGGCAGCAGGTACGACGTGATGGGAATGTAGGGCGCGCCGATCATGTGCCCGATCTTCTCGAGGTTGGTCACGGTCGGCAGGGCCTCTCCGCCGCCCAGAAACCCGAACGGGACGATCGGCGTCTTGGTCGCGAGCGCGAGGCGCATGAAACCGGTACCAAACCGCACCAAGCTGTAGCGCTCCACGTACAGCTTCGCCGTGCCCCGGGCGCCCTCGGGGAAGACCATCAGCAGACGATCTTCCTCGAGCAGTCGCGTGGCGTGCTCGGGTAGGCCGGTAAACTGTCCCGTCTTGCTCGACCACTCGGAGGCAAAGGGCAGTTTGTTCAAGAATTTTTCGACCATGCCCTGAGCCAGCCGCGGGGGATCCGGCTCGAAGAAGCAGGAGGCGATCACCATCATGCCGTCGATTGCCACCCCGCCAGAGTGGTTGCCCACCAGCATCGCTCGGCCGCGCTTCGGGATGTTCTCGACACCAAAGGCGCGACAGCGGAAGTATCGTTGGTACATCAGGCCAAAGGCCGAGAACATGAAGCCAAGACGCTCGCGATCGATGCCGTACGGATCCACACCGTCCTGGTTGAACGGGAGCTCGAGTCGGCCGAGCCGCTCTCTGACTTCACGGGAGATGGGCAGGCGCATTCGCGATGGCAGTGCAGCATACACTGCCACCCCAGGCGTGCCGAAAGTGAAAGTGTCGCGGGTGAAATGCCTCGTATCCTGATAGCGGGCGCGGGGTACGTCGGTGCGCGGCTCGGTGAGCTGTGCGCCCAGCGCGGTGACGAGGTGCTCTGCCTGCGGCGCTCGGCGCAGGGTTTGCCCCGAGGTCTCGTGCCGGTCGTCGCGGATCTCCTCGACCCCTCCAGCCTCGACGCGCTCTCGGGTGAGCTCGACGCGGTGGTGTTTGCCGCGGGCCCAGGCGAGAGCACGCGAGAGGCCTACCGAAGAACCTATCTGGTGGGCCTGGAGAACCTGCTGAACGCCGTGGGCCACCGCGCGCGGCGAGTGCTCTTCACCTCGAGCACCGCCGTGTATGCCCAGAGCGACGGCGGCTGGGTCGACGAGACTTCGCCAGCCACTTCGACGCACTTCTCGGGCGCGACGCTGCTCGAGGCCGAGGCGCGGCTCCTCGAACGCTGCCCTGGGGCGGTGGTGCTCAGGCTGGGCGGGATCTACGGCCCGGGCCGCGCCAGCATGGTCGAGGCGATCCGGCGCGGCGATGCCAGTTATTTTGCGGGCGACACCCATTTCGTCAACCGCTTCCACCGCGACGACTGCGCCGGTGCGCTGCTGCACCTGCTCGACTGCTCGGAGCCCGAGTCCATCTACCTGGGGGTCGACGACGAACCCACACCGCGACGCGACGTGATGCAGTGGATCGCCGAGCAGCTCGGCGCGCCGCCGCCGAGAGCCATCGAACACGAGGCGCCGAACCCACGGCGCGGAGGGGGTCACAAACGCTGCTCGAACGCGCGGCTGCGGGCCACGGGTTACGCGCTCCGGTACCCCACGTATCGGCAGGGCTACGCCGCTGTGATCGCCGAGCTCGGCGCGCGTCCGAAGCTCGAGTGAGCGCGCCCGCTCGCCCGCTTCAGGGCAACCCCGGGATCAGCCCGCCGAGGCCACGCAACCCCGCCTTCAACGCCTGGTCCCGCGTGATCTCACCGCGCACCACGAACGGCACGTCGAGGTTCAGCTTGGTGCTGCCCACCTTTGCGACGCCGACGAAGGAATAGGGCACGGGTTTCTGGCTCGCCGCGAACGGCGCGAGGGCGGCAACGTTGGTCCAGGGCACGGAGAGTTGGGCGGACACCCGCGCCTTGCCGTGCGCGGGCACGCTGCCCTTGGGCTCCGAGCGTCCCGTGCCGACGTTGACCCCGTCACCGAGCTTCATCGTTCCGGAGACCTCCTGAACCATGAGGGCAAACCCGTTGGGGTTCTCCACGTCGAGCTCGAGGTCGAGCCCAATGGCGAGCGGTGTCACCGCGGTCACGCGGGCGGCGTACGGGGTGATGGTCGGCGGCTCGGGTTTCGAACACGCGCCGATGGCCAAGAAGGCGAGCGGCATCAGCTGCCGGATGCGTCGGGCATCGAGCTGCATTGGTTCGGCCTAGAAATTCCCGAACACACCGAGCTCGCGCGGCCCGACATACGGCGTGACGCGCCGGGCGCTGAGTTTTCCCTCGGTTTTTCCGCTTCCGCCGCTCAGGAGCAGCACGGTACCAACACCGATCCCGACGGCGCCGACGATGAAACCGACGGTCGAGATCGTCGCTTGGGTCTTGCCCGTGTCGTAGAGGTCGCGCTCGCCCTCGCTGCAGACGCCGTTCTTGCACTTGTCGTCGATCTCACTCTTGGTCGACTTGGCTTTCAGACCCATGAACGCGCCGACGCCGACGCCGACGACACCAACACCCAAGCTCACGTAGGCCAGAGTCTTGTTGCCACCGCCCTTTTTCGGTTTCTCCTGCTCGGCCGGCCCTTCTTCTTCGGCCGCCGTCTCTTCCTTGGGGAGCTCGGTGAGCAGGATGGATAGGTTCTTCTTGTCCTTCTCCTTCAGCTCGACGGTCTCGTTGTACGGCTTCATGCCGTCAGCCTCTGCGCTGATCTTGCGCGTGCCAGGGTTCGCTGGAACCGGACCACCGAGCTCACTCTGGGGAATCACCTGGTCATCGATCTTCACACTGCCGCTGAACCCCTTGGGCAAATCGAACGTGAGGGTCGGTGTGCGCTTCTCGAGAGACTTCTGAAGTTTCTTCGCCTTCGCTCGCACGGCGCCGGACAGACCCTTGGCGTCGAGGACCTTCTTCACCTGTTCGCTGGCCTCGACCAGGTTGCCGAGTTTGTCCTCGACGCCCGCGAGGCGCAGGCGAGTGTCGGGTTTGTCGTCGAGCTCGAGCGCCTTTTCGTATGCACTCTTGGCTTCGTCCCACTTCTTCTGCTTCTCGAGCTTCTGCCCGTCCTTGTCAGCGGTCTTCGCGCTTGGGTTGCCCTTCGCGTGAGCCGCCGCGGGCGGAAGAACGACGACGGCGGTGAGTGCGGAGCAGAGGATCAATCGACGCAACATGGTCCGGGGATTCTCGCCGGTTTCGGGCCATCGGGGAACGGCTCCGATCGAGTGTTCAGCCTGCGCGGGCGTTTGGCTCGGCGGATGCGCAGTGATTTTCTGTTCACATCGTGGATCGACGGTGGTACGGCAGGACGCACCGCTTCCAATGGGAGCGAGAAGGAAAATCACTGTGAGATCGACCAAGCGCAGCTCCCGCGCAGGGGGGAAACCTGCGGGCACTGCACAGAAGAGCAGGTCGGCGGGGGCGTCGAAGAAGGTCAGCAAGCCGCCGTCCGCGGTCAGGGCCACACGGGCCAAGTCGGTGGGCGCCCGGGGGCGTGCGAAGGCCCGCGTGAGCAAGAAGACCAAGGTCAAGGCGCGGGTCGCGAAGCCGGCGCAGCGGCGTCAGGCGTCTCGAGCGGCGAAGCCGAGCAGCAAGCTCCGCGCAAAACCGAAGGCGACCGCGGCGAAGTCTCGACGCACCGCCGCCAAGCCGAGCAGCAAGCTCCGCGCAAAACCGAAGGCGACCGCGGCGAAGTCTCGACGCACCGCCGCCAAGCCGAGCACCAAGCTCCGCGCGAAGCTGAAGGCGACCGCGGCAAAGTCTCGACGCACGACAGCGAAGCCGAACACCAAGCTCCGCGCAAAGCCGAAGGCGGCTGCAGCAAAGTCTCGACGCACGACAGCGAAGCCGAACACCAAGCTCCGCGCAAAGCCGAAGGCGACCGCAGCAAAGTCCCAACGCGCGGCCACCAAGTCGAATACTGCCAAGCTCCGCGCCAAACCGAAGGCGACTGCCGCAGAGTCTCGACGCACAACCGTCAAACCGAACACAGCCAAGCTCCGTGTTCCGACGGCAGGGGAGCCGCTCCGTTTGGCGCCTGCACTGCCTGTGGCGGCGTTGGCGCCGACCCAACCGGCCCGAGCGCTCTCGGTCGCGGACAGCGCGCTGTCGACTCGAGCGCCGGCGCAGGCGGATGCCACGCTGTCCTCCTCGGTGCGCATCGGTCGCCTTCCCCCTCGCGGTGCGACCAGCAGCTCACCGGCGCCGACCTTCACCAACTCGAGCCGCGTCGACTCGGCGAGTGACCCGAGCCCTCCAATTGCACACAGCTCCCCTCGCCCGCTCGTCGATGCCGCGCTGTGGCAACGCGTCGAGACCGTGGCGCGAGAGCTCGAGCTGACGGAGCTGTCCATTGACCTGAAGAAGGCCATCCGCGCGGCTGTCGAAGGACGCGATGCGCTCGTATCGATGCGCTCGAGCTTCGCGCGGGCGGCTTGCTTCGTGATCCCGTCGCGTATCCTGCCTCAACCCGTGCTGGTGGTCGGGCCGCGGCCCGCTGCCATGCGTGAGCTCCACGATCGGCTGTTGCAACGCCGTGCGCCGGTCGTGCGCTTCGAGCCGAGCGGTAGCGAGAGCAGCCGACGTCAGGCGCTCGAGCGCATCGCAGCAGGTGGCTCGCTGTTGGTGCTGTGTACGGCCAGCAGTCTATTTCGCGACGACCTTTCGCTGTCCCTCGCCCGCAGCGGTGTCTCGCTCGTTGCGGTGGTCGATGCCCACACTCTGACCGGAGCCTCGGACGAATTGAGCCCAGCCATGACCGAGCTCGGTCCGGTGCTGAAACAACTGGGCCGTCCGCCGATCATGGCGCTGCTCGGCGCGGCAACGCCCGTTGCCCGCTACGACGTGGTGGACGCCCTGGCCCTACAGAGCCCGGTCCACGTCGAGGCTCCGCTGGTCGGCAGGAACATCGAGCTCGACGTGCTCGCCATCGGCGGCGACGCACGCCAGCGCGCCCTCCTGCAGCTGGTGGGCGAGCTGCGCCGCCCCGGCGTGATCTTCGCCCCGACCGCCCGGGAGGTGGACGAGATCTACGCCGCGCTGTCGGCGCTGCGTCTGCCGGTGCACCGCTTCCACCCGTTCATGCCCCCGGGCGATCGAGTGGGTGAGCAGCTCAACTTCACTTTGCCCGGACGCCGCTCGATCATGGTGGCGACCAGCGCGCTGTTCAGCGCGACCGGCATCGTCGGCGTGGGCGAGGCAGCACTGCTCGACAAAGCTCCGACCGATTTCGGCCTATGTTTCGAGAAGAAGGATCTGCGCTTTGTGCTCCACTGGTCGGCGCCGGCGAGCCTGGAGCAGTATTTGAGGGAGATTGCCCTGGCCGGCCGGGACGGCGAGTCCGCCACTTGCATCCTGTTCCACGATGGAAGTGATCGAGCTCGCCACGAGGCCACGCTGGCTCAGGCGCGCATCCCGTCGCGTCACCTTACGCACTTCGCGCGGTCGCTGGAACCCGCTGCGATCGATACGCGGCCGCGGACGCTCGAGTCTCTGGCCCTCGCCAGTGGCCTGAGCCGCAAGCTCACCGAGAGCCTGGCTGCGATGCTCGACGATGCGGGGCTGGTGAGTTTGTCTGCGGGCTGGCTCCGGGTCACAGCGACTGCGCCGGGCCTCAGCTCCGGCGCACAGCGGCTCGCTGCTCGCCTCGATCGTCTGCGCGCGCAGGACGATCGACGGCTCTCGGCCATGACTGCGTACCTGGACGGTACCGGCTGTCGCAGTGCGCGGCTGGCTCGTTATTTTGGTGAGCCAAGCATCGACGCCTGCGGCCGCTGTGGCGGCTGCAAGGGCAGCTTGCTCGCAGGGTTCGAGCCGGTCGACCGCGACGGCTCGGGTGGACGTCACCCTCCGGTCGAGAGCTTCAGCCTCGGGCGCGCCGACAGCTACGGCATGGAGGTGGCGCCGCCGAAACGCGCCGCCAGCCCGCTCCTGGCCAAGCTCGGTGATTTTCAGCGCCGACGCTGACCGCGAGCAGGCCGGTCAGCTCGAACCCCGACGGGGTTCAACCTCGATGCCGCACATTGAGCGGGGCGGTGGCGAGGCGCTCCAGAAAATTGCCGACGCGATCGGGGCCTTCGACACCGTGCAGGCGGCGCTGGGCACGCACATAGGCCGGCACATATCGCAGGCGTCGAGGAATGAACCCGTAGGTGCGCCGAAGCGTCGAAATCGAGCCGTGATAGACGATGCGATGAGCCGGCTCCCACGGCAGGCCGAAGTCGGCGCGCAGTCGCGGGGGCATCAGCCCCGCTGTCAGGGTGCGCAACCACGCAAACAAGGGATCAAACGCGGGTCGGGGGCTCTTGAACAAGAACGACGCGATCTCTCGGGCAGGTGCCCCAACCGTGATCACATCGGACGCGAGCATGTCGCGATAGTACCGCTCGAACGCGGCATGGTCCTCGGGTAACACGCCGTCCGGGATGCCAAACAGGCGCGCAAAGCGCTTGCTCTCCTCGTAGTAACCGGACTTCTCTCCGGCCGAGAGCGGCCCTTCACGAGCTGATACACCTCGAGCGCGGTGTCGAGCAGCGTGGCGTGGACCCAGAGCAGCGCCTGCTCCTGGTTGGCCTCGTAATGGGAGCCCTGCTGGAACGCCCCGACGTCTTCGCTGATTTCACCCTTGATGCGACTATGTATCGCGTGCACGCGACGGGCACGACGCTCGGCCGAGGCCCAGTCGCCGAACACCATCGCGAACACGTTGTCGAATGTGCGCTGGAAGCGCCCAAGTGGGTCGGTCTTCGTCTGGGAGTGTTGATCGACCGCATGCGCAACGAACGGGTGTGCGAGCTGTAGCAACGCGGCCTTCCCACCACCCAGAAAGAGCGCGGCCTCCTTGTTGATGCGCCACGAGACGCTGTCGGGCCCGTAGATCCCCACTCGCGGATCCGTGATCTCGTCGCGTACGCGGGCAATGTGGCGCTCGAGATCCGCTTTTGTGACGACCATGTGACGGTCCTGGCGCTTCTCAAGGCGACGCGCCTCCTGTATTTGTCCCACCGTAGTCGAGCGCCGGCAAGGCGATGTCCATGGTCTACTCATTCCTTCGTGACGAAAGCAGCCCAGCGGCCGTGCGTCGGATCGCCGACGAGCAGCTGGAGCGCGCTCTCGGCGAACTGTCCGAGGCCGAGCGCGGTATCGACAGAGGCGTGCACAGCGTGCGCAAGCGCCTGAAGAAGCTGCGCGGGCTCCTGCGCCTGCTCGAGGGTGCGATGGGCCGGGAGGCCTTCGCTGAGGAGAACGCCTGCTTCCGAGACGCGGGACGATTGCTCGCTGGACCGCGCCGGGCGGCCGCGTCCCTCGCCGCGCTCGAAGCCTTGCACCACGAATATCCTGGCGTGCTCTTGGGTGAGTCGCGGGCGCTGCTGCGGGCCGCGCTGAACGCCGAGCGGGACCGCGCGCTCGAGCTGTTACGCGAGGAAGATCGAACCGTGCGAGCCGCCGAGCTACTTGCTGGCGCTCGTGCACGCCTGCCCGCCTGGCCAATACGGCATGCGGGGTGGGCCACGCTGTCGTCCGGTTTCCGCACGACCTATGGCCGGGGCCGGCGGGCGTTCCGACAGGCCGGCCACGAGCCGACCACGGAGCAGCTGCACGAGTGGCGCAAACACGCCAAGTACCACTGGTACCACGTTCGACTGTTGTCCTCGATCTGGCCGGGGCCAATGGCGGCTCTGAGCGAGACGCTCGAGACCTTGACGGAGGAGCTCGGCACCGAACACGACCTCGACGACCTGCGGCTCACGCTGCTCGAGCGCGCGCCACCGGACGAGCTCAGAGGCGCGACCGCGCACGTGCTCGAGCTGATCCAGACCCGCCGGCAAACACTGCGGCAGCTTGCGATTGCCCGCGGGCAGCAGGTCTTCGCGGAACGCCCGTCGGCGATCACGACGCGCTTCCGCGCTTATTTCTCGGCCTGGTTGTCCGAGCCGGGGATCGGCTCTAGACGAGCCGGCGGAGCCGACGACAGCGACGCCTGAGTTCGTGAGGGCACTGCCCTCGCCGATCTGAAACGAGGGCGTGAACACTGCGCTCGAACTCGCCAGGACATCGCGCCAAAAATGCGCGCATCCAGCATGATTTCTCTCAGCTGGAGGTGTGTGCCCTTCCCTGATCGCGTGCTAGGACCGGCGCATGAAGACGCACACTTTCGGCCTCGCCGTGTTCGTTCTTTCTGGCTGTGCAAGCCCGGCTGCTCCGCCCGCCGAAGCACCAGCTGAGACTCCGCCGGTCGCGGTAACCGCGAGCGCAACGGCAGCTCCACCTGCGGCGGCCTCCAGCAGCGCGCCAGAGGCTCCGCCCGAGGCGGCACCCGAACCGAAGGCGGCCGAACCGCCGCCGGGCTCCCCCGCCGAGAAGCTCATGCGCGCGCACTTCAAGGAGGCGGAGCTGATCCGCAACGCGGTGATCACGGGCAGGTTGGCGGCGGCAACTTCGCCAGCGGACGCGCTCACCAAAATGGAGGGCATGGGCAAACTCCCGGCCAAGTCCGCGCCGCTGATCGCGGCGATGAAATCGGCGGCGAAGCGCATCGGCACGAGCCCCGACATTCCCGCCACGGCTGCCGCCATCGCCGACGTCGGTGTGGCGTGCGGCGGGTGTCACAAACTCGGCGGGGGGCCGAAGGCCGACGCGAGCGCCGCGCCCGCGGCCGACGCGACCCTGAAGGGCCGCATGCGACGCCACGCCTGGGCGACCGAGCGCCTCTGGGAAGGACTCTACGTCCCGTCGGACAGCGCCTGGAAAGCCGGCGCTGATCTCCTGGCCGGAGCCGACCCGTTCCCGGAAGAGATCTTGAAGAGCGGCGGCGTGCATGCGCGCAGCAGCGCCCAGGAGCTCAAGTCGCTGGTCGCGACGGCCAACGACCAGAAGAAGCCGGAGGACCGCGCGAAGCTATACGCTTCCCTGCTCGCGACCTGCTCGTCGTGCCACATGGCAACTCGCAAGAAGTAGCTCGGTCACTCTCAGCTCACCGGCGAGGCACCGTCTTCAGCTCGGCAGGCGTGTGATGACCGCGTCGGTGAACGCCTCGGTGCCGAGCTCGCCGCCCAGGTCACGGGTCTTCTGCCCGTCGTCGAGGGCGCGATCGTAGGCGACCTTGATGCGCGACGCTGCCGTCTGGCACGCCTCGTCGTGACGCGTCTCGCCCAGATGTTTCAGCATCATGACCGCGCTCATCAACAGCGCCAGGGGGTTCGCCACACCCTGGCCGGCGATGTCCGGCGCCGAGCCGTGCACCGCCTCGAAGACGGCGTCGTCCTCACCGATGTTCGCGCCGGGTGAGACACCGAGCCCGCCGACCAAGCCCGCACACAGATCGGACACGATGTCGCCGTACAGGTTCTCACACAGGATGATGTCGAACTGTTTGGGGTTCTGCACCAGTCGCATGTGGCCGGCGTCCACGATGACCTCGTCGTACGCAATGTTCGGGTAGTCCCGCTCGTGCACCTTGCGTGCTTCGTCGAGCAGCATGCCATCGGACATCTTCATGATGTTCGCCTTGTGGAACACCGTGACTTTCTTCCTGCGCCGGTGGGTGGCGTAGCGGAAGCCCCAGTGGGCGATGCGGTGGCAAGCACCCCGCGTCGCCACCTTCATGCTCACCACCACCCCGTCGGTGATCAGGTTCTCGATGCCACTGTAGAGTCCCTCGGTATTTTCTCGGATCACGATCAGGTCGACGTCGTCGTAGCGAGTCTTGACACCCACCAGACTGCGAAAAGGCCTGACTGCGGCATACAGGTTGAGCTTCTTGCGCAGCGCGACGTTGACGGACGAGAACCCTCGACCCACGGGTGTCGTGCACGGGCCCTTGAGCGCCACGTGGTGCTGGCGAATTGCCTCGACCGTCTCGCTCGGGAGGACGTCGTCGAGCCCCCGCTCGAGCGCGGCCTCGCCGGCGTGACGCACCACGAACAGAACCGGCGCGTTGGCGGCCTCGAGCACCCGGCGCACGGCCGTACTGACCTCGGGCCCGATGCCGTCGCCGGGAATGAGCACCACCGTGTGAGTCGTCATGGGGCACGCTCATACCCGGGCGGCGAGCATCGATCAACGCACCTGCCCGGTCACCGCCGAAGGCGTTCGACACGGCGGCAAAGTTGCAGCAAGCTGCGGGCGCGTATGGCTCATAGCAGGCAGTCCAGAGCCGACGAGCTCGAAGCGACGTTCCACGACGGTGAGTTGATCGTCGAGGAGGGGGATCTGTCCCGGGACATGTTCGTGATCCAATCGGGACGAGTGCGCATCACCAAGCGCGTAGCCGACAAGGACGTGGAGCTCGCGACCCTGGAACGGGGCGATTTCTTCGGCGAGATGTCGCTTCTGGAGTCACTACCTCGGGACGCGAGTGCGCGGGCAATGGGCGAGGCAAAACTCTTGGTGGTGAGCGCGAGCGCGCTCCTGGTGCGCATGCGCAGAGATCCGACCTTTGCGTTCGAGATGCTGCAGCGGCTGAGTGGCCGCGTGCGTTCGCTGAACGCACGCCTGGTCAAGCTGCTCGAAGACAGCGGAAACGGCGGCGCCGGCCTGAGCATGCTCTATGCGTCATCGGACGCGGACGAACCGGACCCACCGTGATCACCAACGCCACGCTCGATCGAGCGCTCGTGGTCTCCGATCTACACCTGGGGAACCCGTTCTCGGAGGCCAGCTCGTCCCTGTCGGGTTTCCTCGAGTACGCCGCGCGCGAGCGATTCCACGTGTGCATCAACGGCGACGGGTTCGAGATCCTCCAGACGAGCTTCGCGAACCTCGCCAACGACAGCGTCAACGTGATCCGGCGGATCCGGGCGCTGCTCACCAACGGGCTCTCGGTCTACTACGTGGTGGGCAACCACGACATCGTGCTCGAGCACTACCTGGAGAGCTGGGCCGAGATCCGCATCTGTCCATTTTTGAACGTGCGCTCCGGCGATCAGCGCATCCGAGTGGAGCACGGCCACCTGTACGATCCGTTCTTCGTCAGCCACCCGCGCCTGTATGAAGCCCTCACGCGGGCGGCCGGGCCGGTCCTGCACGTCTACCCGGACATCTACAAACTCTGGTCGGGCTTCGAGCGGCTCAAAGACCGCCGCGCCCAGCGCAGCGACAATAACGAACCCTCCGCCTATCACCAGGCCGCCGAGCTGCTGCTCCAGCGTGGCTTCGACACGGTCGTGTTCGGCCACACTCACCGCGCGGAGCGAGTCGAGCTCGGGCCCAATCAGCTCTACGTCAACTCGGGCAACTGGATGCACGGCGGGACCTACGTCGAGATCATCGACGGGCGCGTGGAGCTCAAGCGTTGGACGTCGGGAGTCGGGTCATCCACCACGCCATGAACCCCCCGCCCGCCTCAGCTCCCGAGCTCCGCACCGACCGCCTGCTGCTGCGCCGTTGGCGGCCGGAAGACAAGGAGCCGTTCTTCGCCCTCAACAGCGACCCCCGTGTGATGGAGCACTTTCCGGCGCCGCTCAGCCGCGAAGAGAGTGACCACATCGCCGATCTGATCGGTGGCTTCTTGGACCAACGCGGGTTTGGTCTCTGGGCGCTAGAGCTCCCCGGAGTCGCCCCGTTCATCGGCTTCACAGGTCTCGCTGTTCCACACTTCGAAGCCCACTTCACGCCGTGCGTGGAGATCGGCTGGCGTCTCGCCGCCGCCTGGTGGGGCCACGGGTATGCCTGCGAGGCGGCCCGAGCGTCGCTCTCGTTCGGCTTCGGCCAGCTCGGCCTCGACGAAATTGTCTCGTTCACGGTGCCCGAGAATCTGCGTTCGCGCCGACTCATGGAGCGGCTTGGCATGCTGCGGGACTTGGAAGGCGACTTCGATCGGCCAGCTCTTCCAGAGCGATTTCGCCGCCACGTCTTGTACCGGCTCGGGCGCTCTCGGGCTGAGCCGCCAGCGTCGCTACCGTAGTGATCCAATGTTGGCGGCGGCCGTTGTGGCGGACGCGGCCGAAGCCGGCGCTTCGCTCGGCGCGGGCGGTGGGGTTGCTGAAGTGGCGGCGGGTGGGGGCGGCGTCTCGGGCGCTGCTGCTGATGCCGTGGAAGGTGGGTCGGAGCCGCGTCTTGGGGGTGCAGGTTGCACGTTCGCCCCGACGGGATCGGTGGGCGGGATGCCTCCGCCGCAGGCTGCGGAGACAATCAACGCAGACAGAAGCAACGAGGCAAACGATCGCGTTGACCTCGTGGCGCCTCGAGCCGGGTGACATGCGCTGACCATCGCATGGCCGTGAGCGCCGGCGATCGCCACCGGTCGCCAGGTTCGCCGCCTGTCTGAAATGCAGTTTCCCGCGCAGAACTCGGAGTTTTTCCGTTGGCATGTTCGCTGCTCAAGCCATCGACGTGGCACTCCCCAGCTTCCCGACCTTCTCACTTCCCGATCGCCCGCTCGGCATGGCGACCGCGCACACCAGTGTGCTGATCGGACTGGAGGCGCACCCGATCGCGGTGGAGGTCACGGCTTCGCGCGGACCTTCGTTCTTTCAGCTGGTCGGTCTCGCGGAGGCCGCGGTGCGCGAGGCGCGAGTCCGGGTCGCTGCCGCCCTCGCGCGACTCGGCGTGCTCCTGGACGAGCACGCCATCACGGTGAACCTCGCGCCCGCTGATCTCAGAAAACGCGGCACCGGACTCGACCTCGCGATGGCCCTCGCGCTGCTCGGCGCACTCGACGAGCTGCCCGCGCCGGAGCTCGAAGGTGTGCTGGTGCTGGGCGAGCTCTCCCTCGAAGGCGGTCTGCGCCCGGTGCCGGGAGTCTTGCCGCAGCTGGAGGGCGCCCGCGCGCGTGGCATGAAACGCGCCGTCGTTCCCGCGAAGAACGCCCGCGAAGCCGGCCTCGTGCGCGGCATGGACGTGTTCGTTGCCAGCTCCCTCGCAGAAATCCGAGAGCACCTGACGGGTGGGCAATCCCTGACGCGGGCACCGCTCACCGAGCTCACCCCGGTCACGACCACGCCCGGCGGTGGCGACTTGATGCACGTGCGCGGCCAGGCCACGGCGCGACGCGCCCTCGAGATCGCCGCAGCAGGCGGCCACAACCTGCTCATGTTGGGGCCGCCCGGCGGCGGCAAGACCCTGCTCGCGCGCCTGCTGCCGACCGTCTTGCCTCCGCTCGGTTTTGCCGAGGCCATCGAGACCACGGCCATTCACAGCGTGGCGGGCCTGGTGGACTCGGAGCTCGGCGTGGTGCGCACACGACCGTTCCGCGCACCCCACCACTCGGTCAGTGACGCCGGGCTCGTCGGCGGCGGCGAACATCCGCGCCCCGGTGAGGTCAGCCTCGCCCACAACGGCGTGCTGTTCCTGGACGAGCTCGCTGAGTTCCGCCGCAGCGCCCTGGAGGCCCTGCGCCAGCCCCTCGAGGACGGTGTGGTGTGCATCGCCCGCGCGCGGGCACGAGCCTGGTTCCCCGCGCGGCCGATGGTGGTGGCTGCGGTCAACCCGTGCCCGTGCGGCTACCGCGGGCACGGCCGACGCGAGTGCCGCTGCTCGGACAAACAAGCGGCGCGGTATCTGTCGAAGCTCTCCGGGCCGCTGCTCGACCGGATCGATCTGCACGTGCTGGTGCCACCGGTGGACACCGCCGCCCTGGCGCGCAGTGAGCCGGCGGAGTCTTCGGCCTCGGTGCGAGCGCGAGTGCTCGCCGCCCGCGTCATCGCCCAGGGACGCGCCGCTCGGGGCGTTGCGAGCTCGTCGCTGAACGCAGCGCTCAAAGACTCCGAGCTCGATCGCGTCGCGCCACTGGACCCGGAGAGCCGGCGGCTGCTCGAGGACGCCGTCAACCGCCTTGGACTGAGCGCCCGAGCCTTTGCGCGCATCCGGCGGGTTGCGCTCAGCATTGCGGATCTCGAGGCCAGCCCAAGCGTGCGTGCCGTGCACGTCGCCGAGGCGATTCAAGGGCGCCTGATCGACCGCGCGCTCTCGGGCTGACCCGCACGAGGGTGGAGATTTTTTCAACCAAAGAAAACAGGAGAACACGATGAGCGAAAAGAACCGAACCCGAGATCACGTCGTCCGCGAGGTGGTCGATCAAATCGAAAAGAACCACGGCAAGGGCGCGATCATGCGTCTTGGTAGCGACGCCGCGACCACGCCGATCCCCATCATCCCGAGCGGCGCCTTCGCCCTCGACCAAGCCCTGGGTGTCGGTGGCTACCCGAGAGGACGCATCGTCGAGGTCTTCGGACCCGAGTCGAGCGGCAAGACCACCCTCAGCCTGCATGCCATCGCGGAGGTGCAGAAACAGGGAGGCGTGGCCGCCTTCATCGACGCCGAGCACGCCTTCGACATGCGCTACGGCCGCGCCATCGGCATCGACCTCGGCAAGCTCCTGGTCTCACAACCAGACTCGGGCGAACAGGCGCTCGACATCGCCGAGGCCTTGACCCGCTCCGGCGCGCTCGACCTGGTGGTCATCGATTCCGTGGCGGCGCTGACGCCCCGCGCGGAGATCGAGGGCGACATGGGCGACAGCCACATGGGTCTGCAAGCGCGCCTGATGAGCCAGGCCCTCCGCAAGCTCACCGCCATCACCCACAAGAGCGGCACCACGCTGCTCTTCATCAACCAGCTGAGGCAGAAGATCGGCGTCGTCTATGGCAGCCCCGAGACGACCCCGGGCGGCACGGCGCTCAAGTTCTACGCCAGCGTGCGCCTGGACGTGCGTCGCATCGGCAAGGTCGAGGCGGGGGACAACGTGGTCGGCAATCGAACGCGGGTGCGCGTCGTCAAGAACAAGGTCGCGCCGCCATTCGCCGAGGCGGAGTTCGACGTGCGCTGGGGCATCGGCATCGACTCGATCACGGATCTGCTCGACACCGCGGTCCGGGTCGGAGCGCTGGACCGCAACGGCTCGCACCTGGTGCTCGGGGGCAAGACGATCGGCCAGGGACGCGAGCGGGCGCGCGAGGCCGTGCTCGCGAGCACCGAGCTGCGCGAGGCCCTCGAGGCCGCGACCTACGAGCGCCTGCCGGGGCTCGGGGCACGGACACAGAAACGCGCGGCCTGAGCTTGGGCCGCTTTTTCACGAACAACAGAAAGGTAAGGGACAATCATGAGTGAAGGTATCAATCAGGTCTTTTTGATGGGCAACCTGGGCTCCGATCCGGAGTTCAAGAGCGTGGCGTCGGGGGCAAACCTGCTGCGCTTCCGCATGGCCACCAACGAGAGCTACTTGGACAAGAACAAGGAGCGGCAGACGCGCACCGAGTGGCACGACGTCGTGCTCTGGGGCAACCGCGCCGAGCCGCTGTCGAAGATCTTGTCGAAGGGTTCGCGGCTGCTGGTGGAGGGGACCCTGCGCACCTCGAGCTACGAGAAGGATGGCACGCGCCGCTGGCACACGGAGGTCACGGCGCGAGACATCCACCTCTTGAGCTCGCGCCGCACGTCGAGCGACCTCGGCGACGGGGGATGGCTCGCCGACACCGAACCGGTGGACGCGATTCTCGATAACGCGGTCGGCTTCTGACTGGGGCTGTGAGCGAGCCCACGCGGGCCATCCGGAACGCGTGGGCTCGTGGTTTTTCCTGGGCGGCAGAAGCTACGCCTGTTTTGCCGCCGCCCGCCTTGCCAGCAGCGTCGGCAGGCTGAGCGCCAGGATTGCCCCGACCACCAACAGCGCGCCGAAGAGCTCCGCGCCGCCCGGCAGGCGGGTCTCGAGCAGGGTGGCGAGGCTGAAGCTGGCCAGGAGCCCAGCCAGCACGCTCGACGCGCGATTGACCGGCACGCAGAAGCTGTTTTCCCGCCCGTCGAGCAAGATCAGCCCGCCGAACACGCCGGTCCCCTGGGACAAGATGCCAACCAGGAAGATCAGGCCGGCGCTGCCGCTCGACCACACGTCGGTGAAGCCGGAGCGGATGTGCATCAGCATCTGCCCACGCCCGACCAACGCACAGACCACCAAGACGAGCACCACGATGGGCGTGGCGGTCATCTGCTCCTCCACGAAGTAGCGCTTGGTCACGTCGGGGTCATCACCCTTGGCCAAGCGGCTCATGAAACGCAGGCGGACGAAGTACCCCAGCAGGTAGAAGATGACGTCGACCGTGGCGACCCAGGTCATGGCCAAGCTGCTCTTGCTGCCGCCGAAAAACGCCACGAACAGCGCGCCGAGGGACAGCGACAGGGCAACCCACGAGGCGAGGCGAACCTTGCGCCGACTCGCGAAGTCGACGACGGGCGCGATGGCGAGCACGCCGCCGCGCATCAGGAGCATCATGAAGACGATCGACACCCCTTCGAAGGTATAGGCGAGGGTCGTCGTGGCGATGATCACCGAGGTGCACAGGCCCGAGAGGAAGGTCCAGAAATTCGGCATCGGCAGGCTGATGCCAAAGACCGTTCGCCGACCCGCAAAGCGCCACCAACCCATCGCGGTGATGAACGCGAACATGCCGAGCAGCGAGGCCAGGTTTGCGATCGGCAACAGCTGGAAGCCGGAGAAGCCGCCGCGCATGCCGGGCAACATGCCGCCGCTCAGAGCCTTGGTGAGCGCGCTGTACGGGACGTAGCAGGCGAAGTACCCGAAGGCGTACCCCCAGATCGACAGCCCCGACCAACGCGAACTCATTGCAGACCATCGTTCTACTCGATCGCGGCGGAGAGCGCGCCGAAAGCCCCCGAGCGCCGCCATTCGGTGCTATTGTGCTCGGCCTCGGAGGACGCGCATGCGTGGGTTCTTGCTTTCAGGAATGGCTTGTTTGGCGCTCAGCCTGGCTGCCGCTTGCGGCGGCGACGACGGCGGAGGCGGGGGTGGTGGCAGTGGTGGCGGGAACACCGGATGTATCCCCCAGGCTGCGGAGTGCTACAGCGCGGGACCCTCGGGGCCCGGAGCGGAGTGCCTGGCCAAAGCCGACAACAGCTCGTCGGCCAAATGGCAGGGGCGCCTCTCCAGCATCCTCGTGAAGTCACCGCCGGCACTGGCTGCCGAGTTCGTTCAGGCGCAGGTCATCGACAAGGGCATCAGCCTGAAACAACCGAGCTGCAACGAGAACGGCGACGGCACGTTCTCGTGGCTGTTCGAGATCGACCCGGCCACGAAGAAGATGCGGACGGGCGGGGCTTTGCCCATCACCGACCCCAAAGCCGGGGGTTGTTTCGTCAGTTTGCCCGGGGCAGCCGTCCCCGTCGCGCCCATCGACGTCGACGTGACGTTGGGGGCCGGCGACATGAGCTTCAGTGCCAAGGACCTGGACGTCAACGTGCCGATCTTCCTGTCACCGACCGATCTCTCGAACCCCATCATCCTGCCGCTCCACAAGGTCGAGATCGAAGCCACCTTCAACGACGCAACCCACAACTGCGCCGGCAAGTTCAATGGCGCGGAGCTCGAGCCGATCAACAGCTGTCAGCCGGACACCAAGGCGATTCCGCCCCAGCGAACCTGGACGCCCGGCGGCGCACTGAAGGGCTACATCACCGTGGACGAGGCCGACAAGGTGAACATCGACACCCTCGGAGCTTCCCTGTGCGTGCTGCTCGCCGGCGTCTCGTGGAAAGGTCCCGAGAAGAACTGCCAGAGCTCGGATCAATGGAAGG
This sequence comes from Myxococcales bacterium, assembly GCA_016706225.1. Classification (NCBI taxonomy): domain Bacteria; kingdom Pseudomonadati; phylum Myxococcota; class Myxococcia; order Myxococcales; species Myxococcales bacterium. Next base: position 172,642 of record JADJKB010000005.1, on the reverse strand, counting down.
CCGGCTCACGTCCGGAAGGCGACTGGTGCGCGGCGACCAACTCAGCCGCAGACGCGAGCTGCAAAGATGCGTATCTGCTCGCGGCCGACTTTGCGGCGTCGGGCTTCAAGATCAACGGCGACTGCCCCTGAGCCGCTCCCCGGGAGCCCAGGCTCACCTGCCTTTGAACACAGGCGTGCGCTTCTCGAAGAAGGCGAGGATCCCTTCGACGGTGTCCTCGGTCCGCACGAGGCGCTCGAGATCCGCGATTTCGCGCTTGCGCACGACGTCGCGGCCGTCCCCGCGTCGAAACCCGGCGAGCTGTCCCATGGCGACACGCACCGCCACGGGCGGCAGGGCAGCGAGACTGTCCGCCAGCTCCCGCGCGGCCAGGTTGGCGTCTTCCGCGACCTGATGCACGAGCCCGCACGCGAGCGCCTCGGCCGCCTCGATCTTTCGGCCGGTGAGCAGGAGCTCCGTGGCAAACCCCAGGCCGACCAGCGGCACCAAGCGCTCGAGCGCTCCCCAGCTTGGCAGATATCCCCGGCGGATCTCCGGTAGCGCCAGATGGGCCCCGCGACCGAGCACTCGGAAGTGGCAGGCCAACGCGACCTCGAAACCGCCCCCGACCGCGGGCCGCTCGATGGCTGCGATCACCGGCACCGGAAACTCCGCGATCCGGTCCAGCATCGCGTGAGCTTGTCGCGTCCAGCGCTGGAAGCCTTCCGGATCACCGAACGGGCCTACGGCCGACAGATCGGCCCCGGCGCTGAAAGCGCGCTCGCCTGAGCCCGCGATGACGAGCGCGCGGGCATCCGGCACGGCCTCGGCTCGAGTCAGCGCATCGACGAGAGCGTCCAGCTGCGCCTGATCGAAGGCGTTTGCCTTGGGTCGATCCAACGTGATGGTCAGGACGGGGGCAGAGGGCTCGAAGCGAACGGTCATCCTTGCCCCATGCCAGAACGGGGACGCTCACTCAAGCCTCGGGGATCGAGCCCCCGGCTCAGCGCGCTTTTGTGTTAATGCCCCGCTCATGCGGCTCGTGCGGCTCATTGGACCGGAGCTCGAAGCGCTCTTGCGCGAGAGCCCCGGTGAGGTGCGCGACCTGCTCGACGAGATCCACCCGGAGGATCTCGCTGACATCGTCGCGGAGCTCGAGGCCAAAGACGCCGGAGAGGTCCTGAAGGCACTGCCGACGGAGTACGCCGCCGAGGTCTTCGAGCGGCTCGACGAGGACGATCAAGAGGCGCTGTCGCACACCATGGGCGCCGACTCGACCGCGCGCATCGCCGCGGAAATGGGCGCCGACGAGCGCGTGGACTTCTTCAGCATCATGCCACCGGGCGTCGCCGAGACGGTGCTCGAGAGCCTGGAGCGAGTCGACCCGGAAGCAGCCGAAGAGGTGGAGGAGCTTCGCCGATGGCCGGAGAGCTCCGCCGGCGGCCTGATGACCACCGAGCTGATCTCGGTAGGGCCGGACATCGAGATCGGGGGCGCAATCGACGAGCTGCGCAAGCGCGCCCGCGAAGCGGAGACCTTGGACACGGTGTACGTCGTCGACAACCGGGAGCGCCTGCTGGGATTTCTGCGACTGCGCGATCTCTTGCTGGCGGAGCCCGCCGAGAAGGTGCGCGACGTGATGCACGAGAACGTCATCTCGGTGCCGCCGGAGCTGGATCAAGAAGAGGTCGCCAAGGTCTTGGCCAAGTACGACCTGCACGCCATGCCGGTCGTGAGCGGCCGAGGGGAGCTCCTTGGGTTGATCACCTCCGACGACATCCTCGACGTCATGAACGAGGAGCAGGCAGAGGACGTGCACAAGATGGGCGCCGTCGCGCCGATCCGCGAGACTTACTTCGACGCCACGTTCTTCGAGTACATCAAGAAGCGCGCGCCGTGGCTGGCGATCTTGTTCGTGGGCGGGTTCTTCACGACCACCGCCATGCGCGGTTTCAATCGAGTCTTGTCCGACGTCGCGCAGCTCAGCTTCTACGTGCCGCTGTTGATCGCAGCCGGGGGTAACTCGGGCTCGCAGTCGTCGACGCTCGTCATCCGCGGGCTCGCCGTCGGCGAGATCGAGACCAAGGACTGGCTGCGGGTCCTCGGGCGAGAGCTGATGCAGGGGCTGGTGCTCGGGGCCATGCTCGCGTCGTTCGGCGTGCTGCGGGTCCTGATCGCCGGCGATCCGGTCGGCATGGTCGGCCTGGTGGCCGTGACCCTGATCGCGAACGTGGTGATGGGATGCGTGGTCGGCGGCATGATGCCGCTGTTTCTTCACCGGATCGGTGTGGATCCGGCCACGAGCTCGACCCCATTCATTGCCACGCTGGTCGACGTTTTTGGCATTCTCATCTACTTGAGCCTGGCCCAGCTGATGCTCCTCGGTGCGGCCCAAATCACCGCACCTTGAGGCTTGCGCCACAGAAACGCCCGGAAACCATTGACTTTGCCCCACCCCGCGCGGAAATTCCGTGCGCCGGGGGCGGGGCCCTGGCTCGCACCATGCCCACCCTGAGCTCGGCGATCGTCAAGGCCCACGTCGCGTCGATGCGCGAGGTCGAAGAGGCCCTCGCACGCCAGGTCATCTACGGCGGTGACCTGGTGACGAACCTGCTCGAGCTCGCGCTGGTGAGTGAGCACCTGCTGACTCCCTTGCTCGCGGATAGCCACGGGCTCGAGCCGGCGCCGCATGGTGAGCTGCCCCGGGCCACGGATGCTCTGATGAGCCTGGTCCCACCCGAACTCGCGGGCCGTCATGCATTTTACCCGCTCGACGAGGTCGCAGGCATCCTGACCATCGCCGTGAGCGAGCCGCTGCCGGCAGAGGTGGAGGGAGACCTGTCATTTTCGCTGGGCGCGCGGATCGAGCAGCGCTCGGCGCCACTTGTCCGTATTCGCCAGGCTCTGTCCCGGGACTACGGAGTGCCGCTCGATCGCCGCATGGTGCGCTTGCTCGCCAAGCTCGAAGGGCGCCCGGACCCCAGCCCAAGCTCGATGCCGGCGCCACTGCGTGATGGCTCGCCGCCCTTCCCGAAACTTCCGCGGCCCGCCAGCATGCCGCCGATCGGCTACCCACCCGCGGCAACGCTGCGCTCGAGTGAGCCTGCGCTGCCGATCCCGCCCGTCGCCGCACGCCCCCCATCGGTTGCGCCCGAGCTTCCACCCCGTCCCGCGCCGGTCGCCGATCCGGACGTCCCCGCCCGAGTCACGACCCTGATCACTCCCCGCCACCCGGCCGAGCGAACCGCTCCTGAGTCGGAGGCACCACGTTGGCTGGTTGGCACGCCCGGGCGTGAACGCGGACGCAAACGCCATCGCGGTCCGTACACCGCCGCGCTGGCCGAGCGAGACCTCATGGACGCGGACTCCCGGGACGACGTCGTCGGCGCCTATTTCGATTTTGCGTCGCAATACTTCGAGTATTCCGCGCTGTTCGCCGTGCAAGGGGACGTTGCCGAAGGCCGAGACGCCCACGGTCCCGGTACCGACGGCGCGAAGCTCCGCAGCATCGGCGTGCCGCTGGACCTGCCGAGCTCTCTCTCGGACGCAAAGACCTCGGGCACGTTTCTGGTCCGAGCGCTCGACAAGACGGGGATCGACGCCAGCCTGTCCAAAGATCTGCAGCGCGAAAGCTCCGGAGCTGTGCTGCTCCTTCCGTTGGTCGTGCGCGGACGCGTCGTGCTGGTGCTGTACGGCGACCACGGAACCGGGGACGTGCCCTTGTCCGAAGTTGGCGACGTGATCGCATTTGCGCCCCTCGTCGCAACCGCGCTGGAGCGGGTCATTCTGCGCAAGAAGCTAGGCGCTCGGGCCAGCTCGTCGGAGATGCCGGCGGTTCGCCAGCCGTTTTCAGAAGCGCCCCAGCGACGGCGGCATCGTTTGCCGAACGTCGACCAGCGCGTCGACGCCCTCGCCAAAGCCCTCGACTCGACCCGACCACCCAGCCGTCCCCCGAGCGAGCCGCCGACGACGACCCACGCTTCGCCGGCGGCCAAAGGCTTCGGGCAGTCGGGCCCGGCAACCGTCAGCGCCTCACCCCGCGCTCTCGCCGCCCCGATCACCGCAGACGCCTCTCCAAAAGCACGCGGCGTGATCGAAGCGTCGGTGCCCACTCAGAGCCCATCGACTCCGCACGAGTCACCACAGGCAAAAGCCAGGGCGAGCACGGCGCCGGCCCGCGTCGTGGCAGTGGGAGCACCGCGCCGGCACGACACGCCACCGCAAGGCACCCCGGGGACGTTGGACGCCACGCAGGAGCAGCCGTTCCCACTCACTCGGCGCACGCCGAGTGGCCGCTTCTTCGCCGGCGAAGAGGCCCCGCGCTCCAGCGAGACCGAAGCGGCAGTCGATGCCGGTTGGGACGTCCAGGCCGAGCCGGAAGCGGATCCAGGAACCCACCGCGGGCCGTTTGGACCGCCGGAGCCCGAGCAAAAGAGCGACGTGGGGCACGAAGCGCCCCTGGCACCGGCGTCCCGACAGCTCGCGCTGGGCCCACGCCCGCCGTTTCCCCGGCAGGACGCCAAAGACCACCTCCTGCCCTCGGTGATCTTCGACATCGACTCGGACTTGAGAACGCTGCTCGTGCGCTTGGTCGAAGGGGACGAGGGCGCCGGCGACCGGCTGGTCGAGATCGGGGACCCGGCCGTCAGTGTGTTGGTCGCGGAGTTCCCCGGCCCCGTCCACCCCGATCGCGCACGCCGCTTCGCGGAGCCAGGTGCCCGGGCCTCGGACGCGGGTCCAGTGCTGCGTACCATCGCCCGCATCGGTCAGGTCGCCGTGGCGTTCTTGGTGGTGCGCACCGCCGACCGTGAACCCGACGTGCGTCGCTGGGCGACCTGGCTGCTCGGTGAGCTTCCGAACGCCGACTCCGCCCGGGCCATCGTGCGGCGTTTCAGCGACGGAGACGCCGAGGTGCGCCGGGCGGCGCTCGCCGCCGGCAAATTGATGCAAGCGGACGCGGAGGCGCGCACCGCGCTTCGCGACGGGCTAGCGACCTTGGCTGCCGAGACATCGCTTCCGCCGGAGGTCCGCCACAGCGGCATCGAGGCCTTGGCCGACCTCCGGGATCCGCGCGCCGTGCCTCGGCTCATCCCGTTGCTTGGCACTGATGACGCCGCGGTCGTGCGCTCGGCGCATGCCGCGCTGGTGACGATCGCGCGTCAGGACTTCGGCCGCGAGGGCAAGCGCTGGTCGGCTTGGTGGCAGGAGAACTCTGCGCGCCACCGTGTCGAGTGGCTGATCGATGCACTCGCGCACGACTCGCTGGAGCTTCGGCGGGCGGCCGGGGAAGAGCTCAAGAGCGTGACCAAGGAGTATTTTGGTTATTACGAAGACCTACCTGCAAAGGAGCGGCAGCGGGCCCAGCTTGCCTACCGGCAATGGTGGGAAGCGACCGGAAAGGCTCGCTTTTCCTGAGGCCATCGGCCTCCCCCAACTCCGGTCATGGACACACCCGGGAGATGGATGGCAGAAGGCAGCTACATGCACGAGGTAGAGCAGGAGTTCGCGCTACGCGCGGCCAACCTGGCGCTAGGCGGTCAGCAGCGCCGCGAGGCGAGTCGCTTTGCGTCGATCGAGCTGCGCTTCTCCGATCGGCGCACGGGCCCCTGGGAAATTGCTGCCATGGGCTGTGTGGCGCTGACGTCGGTGCTGATCGTCGCCGGCCTTTGGTTCTGGTGAGCGAGGCCTACTTCCCGGCGCAACTCGAGTTGGCGTGGCTGGCCTGCGCGGCAGCTCCCTCGCCGATGGAGCTCGCGGCGTCTGCCGCCGACTTGGCGCCCTTGCAGTTGCCCTGGAAGGCTCGGTCACGCACCGCCTTCGGGGATGAGAGCCGGATACGGAGTCGCGCGTTGGTGAGACCCGCGGGAGTTCCGCCGGTCTTCTCGCACTGACGAAAGAGATAGACAGCGCCCTCGATATTCCAACCGGCCGCGGCTTGCTGGGACGCGGCACAGGCGGCATCACCCTGCGGCCCCGACGGAGGGGGAGGAGGAGGAGGAGGAGGAGTGCTGGCCGGCGGCGGGGGCGGTGGCGGTGGCGGTGGCGTGGATGCGCTCGGCGGCGGGGGTAGCGGTCCGACCGGAGGTTTGGTGGGTTTGACCGGAGGTTTCGTATTGGAAGACGAGAGCGCCGGCGGCGGCGTCAACAGCGGCTCATCCGGCGGGGGCTCCGGTTCGACGACGCGGAGCTGAGAGGAAGGCGGCGCCGCGATCGGTGGCGGAGGGGAGCCCACCTCCGGCGTGTCGTAGTACTTCCAGGCCGCAAAAGCCGCGATCAAACCGCCGAACGTCAACCCAGCGAGGGCGAGCAGCACCGCTGCACCGCTGCCGGACCCGGAGCGCGGCGGCGGAGGCGCCGGAATGTGCGTCGCGACAGCAACGTCGGTGCGATAGGCCGGGAGCACCGGGCCCTGGGCGGCCATTTGTGTTTGCCCACGCTCGGGTGTGGCAACTCCGGCCACCATTGGTGCCGTGTGGGCTGGGGCCGCGAGATCCGGTTCCGTCGTCGGCCGGCGCGGTGCATCTCCGACCAGCTCGCGCTGAAACTCGATGGCGGTCGACGGCCGCGCACGAGGCTCTTTTGCAAGCGCGTGTTGCACCGCTCGCTCGAACTCCGCCGTGATGGGCACATGGGTCCGCGAGCGCATGGACGGCGGAGCTACCGTCATGTGCTGTGTGGCCCACTGCCACGGTGTTTCACCTTCGAACGGCAGCCCCCCCGTGACCATCTCGTAGGCGATGATGCCGAGTGAATAGATATCACTCCGCAGGTCGAGCTCTTTGCCTGCGAGCTGCTCGGGGCTCATGTACGGCGGCGTGCCGAGCACGATTCCTTGTTGGGTGAGCTTGGTGTGTTTTTCCGCTGCCTCGGAGGTCTTGGCGATGCCGAAATCCAACACCTTCACGAAGTCTTCTTCCCCCGCTCGACGCGTGAGGATGATGTTGTCCGGCTTGAGATCCCGGTGAACGATCCCGAGGCCGTGTGCCTCGGCGAGCGCTCCACACGCTTGCTTCAGGATGTTGCGGGCACGGTCAATGGGGATCGGACCCCGGCTGATGAGCTCCGTGAGCGCCTCGCCCTTCACGAACTCCATGGCAATGTAGAGCCGTTTGTCCGGGGTCTCGCCGAAGTCGTAGAAGCGAATCGTGTTGGGGTGCTCGAGCTGTGCGACGATGCCGCACTCGCGATAAAACCGCGACACAATGGTGTGATCGGCGCTCAGCGATGGCAGCAGCGTCTTGATCGCCACCTTGCGGGTGTGGGGGCCCATCTTCTGTTCCGCCTCGTAGACGACACCCATGCCGCCTTCGCCGATGACGCGGGTCACCAGGTAGCGTCCGCCGACCAGCTGGCCCACCAGGCTGGTGGGATCGGCGTTCGCCTGAGCCATCGGCGCGCCGCACGACTGGCAAAAGCGCGCGCCCTCCGGGTTTTCTAGGCTGCAGACTGCGCAGTTCATCGACGATGCTCGGTTCGGGCTCGGGCCTCCAGTGTAAGACGAACCGAGCGCCGGTTCGATTTGGCCGGCTTCAACCGTCGAATTCCGCCGACCGCGGTCGGGTTAAAACCCGACGTGCCGGCCAGCCGGCGCGTGGCGAGGACTACTTGCCCTTCTTCTTGGGGTCCTTGGCGTCCTTGGGTTTTTCCTTCTCCGCGAAGGTGACCTCCCACTCCATCGTCTCTTCTGCTCCTTCGAACGGCGGTACGATCACGCTGTTGAAGGCGTTTATCGCACACTTGCCCACGCTGTTTTCGTCATAGGGAGCGCTGATCGTCGCGCCCTTCGCGTGGCCGTCGTTGCCGAAGGTCACCGAAATCTTGGCGCTGCCGGCAGGGCTGTCCTCTGGAACCGAGCCCGGGCAGGACTCGGCGGAGCGCGCAGCGCGCTTCATTTCCAGGTCGGCCTGGCGCTTGTCGAACTTCGCCTTCTTCTCGAGGTCGGTCTCCTCGCCCGGGCCGTTCGGTGCGTTGGCTTGGCGCTCCTTCTCCTGCTCCTCGGCGAGGCGCTCCTGTTCCGCGAGGAGCTCGTCGGGAGTCTTTACTCCCTGTCCTTCGTTCGTGGGACCACCGCAGGCCATCAGCTGGACAAACAGAGCAACGAGGACGGTGTGGGCGCACTTCATGGCGGGGATCCTAGATCCAGACGCCCGCCCGAGCCAACACCGGGGGCGACAAGGTGCCTCAGCGCGGTGTCCCGAGCGGGGTCAGAGGTCTGTGATCTCGTAGTCTTTGATCTTGTAGAGCAGCGCGCGGTGGCTGATTTCCAGCACTTCGGCCGCCCGGGTGCGGTTGCCCTTGGTCTTCTGGAGCGCGCGACGGATCAGGATTTCCTCGATCGCGCGCATGGTCTTCTTCACGCTCAGCTCGCCCGAGGCGAGCTGCATCTGCACCGGGTCCCGGGCCTCGCGGACCCGCTCCGGTAGGTCGGCGGCGACCAGCTGCTCCCCCTCGGAGAGCACCATCGCGCGCTCGATCGTGTTCTCCAGCTCCCGCACGTTGCCGGGCCAGGCGTATTCGTAGAGCAGCCTGCGGCTCTCGCTGTCCATGCCCCGGATGTTGGTACCGAGGCGAGCGTTGTTCCGGGTCAGGAAATGGTCGATCAGTAGCGGGATGTCCTCGCGCCGCTCCCGGAGCGGGGGCACGTGGATCGGCAACACGTTCAGTCGATAGTAGAGGTCCTCGCGAAAACGTCCGGCCTTGGTCTCGGCGGCGAGGTCGCGGTGCGTTGCGGTGATGATCCGGACGTCCACCTTGATGTCTCGCGCCTCACCGACCCGGCGGATCTTCTCGTCCTCGAGCACCCGCAGCATCTTCACCTGCAGCGCCAACGGCAGCTCGCCGATCTCGTCGAGGAACAGCGTGCCTTGGTCGGCTTCCTCGAACAGACCACGGCGATCGGAGACCGCGTCGGTGAACGCACCCTTCTTGTGACCAAATAGCTCGCTCTCCAGCAGATTTTCCGGAATCGCGCCGCAATTGACCGGGGTGAACGGCCCGCCGCGACGCGTGCTGCGGCGGTGGATGGCACGAGCCACGAGCTCTTTCCCCGAGCCACTCTCGCCGGTCACGAGCACGGTGGTCTTGTACTCGGCGATCTTCGAGATGGTGCGGAAGATCGCCTGCATGTTCGGACTCTTCGCCAGGATGTCCTCGAACTTGTGCTCTTTCCGGATCTCCTCTCGCAACGCGCGATTCTCTCGCCGGAGTAGCTCACGCTCTTCCGCCTTGCGCAGCGTGAGCACGACCTCGTCGGGCTTGAACGGCTTCTGGATGTAGTCGTACGCACCGCCCTTCATGGCCTCCAGGGCGAGATCGGTGTTGCCGTACGCGCTCATCACGATCACGGTCGCGTCGTTGCCTTTGGCCTTGAGCGTGGCCAGCAGATCGAGGCCCCCCATCTTCGGCATGCGCACGTCGGTGATCACGAAGTCGGGTCCGAAGGAGTCGACCAGGCCGAGGGCCTCTTCCCCGCTGCCGGCGGCTTCGACCTCGTAGCCGTTGCGCCGCAACAGCGTGCGCAGAACCAGGCGGAGGTTCTCCTCGTCGTCGACTACCAGGACCCGGCGCACTCTGCAAAAAATGCTAGCCAAGACAGGCTCATGCCGCAACTCATTGCGTACCTCCGGGAGCCGAAACCCGAGGAACAGGGAATTCTTGCAGATTTGTCGCCTGCCTGGGGGTCGTCCTGACGTAGACATCCCCATGCTCACCGGCATCGACCAACTCTTCAGTGGCCAGCTCTCGAACCTCCGGAAGCGCCTACGAGACTCCCGAGTCGGCGTGCTCACCCACGCGGCCGCCGTCGATCGGCGCGGGCGCAATCTGCTGTCAGTGCTCGAGGAGCTCGGCGCGAGTCCCTCCCTGATCTTCTCGCCGGAGCACGGGCTCGACGGTGTCGCCCAGGCCGAAGAGGCGGTTCCGAACACCGCGCCGACGGAAGGACCCGCACTCCACAGTCTGTATGGGACCACCAAGGAGTCCCTCTCTCCGACGCCGGAGCAGCTCTCGCAGATCGACGTCCTGGTCGTCGATCTCGTGGATGTTGGCAGCCGCTACTACACGTACGTGTGGACGGCGTTGCTCGCCCTCCGCGCGGCTGCGAAGGCCGGCGTGCACGTGGTGGTACTCGACCGCCCCAACCCGATCTCCGGTGATCCTTCGACGCTCGAAGGGGCGCCGCAACAGGACGGGTTCTTGTCTTTCGTCGGGCTCGAGCCCCTGCCCATTCGCCACGCGCTCACGCTGGGCGAAATCGTCGCGATGTTCGCCGAACGCGACGCGCTGCCGCTCGGCCCCGAAGGAGCGCTGTCCCTGGTGTCGAGCCTCGGGTGGGAGCGCTTCCGCACCGCCGCCGCCTGGGGGCGTCCGTTCTCGCCACCCTCGCCCAATATCCCGACGCTCGAGGCGGCGCTGGTCTATCCGGGCGGTTGTTTGCTCGAGGGCACGAACCTATCGGAGGGCCGCGGCACGACGCTGCCTTTCCAGCTGATCGGCGCGCCGTTCCTCGACGGCTCACGCCTGAGCAGCGCCCTCGACGAGCAGCGCATCCCCGGTGCCCAGGTCCGCCCCGCGCGTTTCCGACCGTCATTCGAGAAACACGCAGGAGAGGTGTGCAGCGGTGTCTTCCTGCAGGTGACGGATCCGTCGCTGTTTCGCCCAGTGGCGGCTTATCTCGCCATCATCACCCTGTGCCGCATGCAGAACCCGGAGGCGTTTGCGTTCCTCGACAGGGCCTACGAGTTCGAGGCGGAGGTCCCCGCCTTCGATCTGCTCACTGGCTCGGCCGCCGCGCGCGAGGCCATCCTCTCCGGTGCGCTTCCCAACGACATTGCCCAGCTCGTCTCGCCGGTCGACGCCAGCTGGAAACAGGTCGTGCTCGACGCCGAGGCCCGTCGCGAACGGGCCAGCTCCTAAGCGAGCGGGGAGAGCGACGGGGTCTAGAGCGCCGAACAGGTTGAACGTCGTTTGTTTTCCGGGACTTGCAAGGTGTTCGGCGCTCGCGCGCGGAGCGCGCACGGCCGAAGGCCGGGGGTTTGGGGCGCAGCCCCAACGTAAAGGTCCTAGAACACGAGCAGCGCAAGCTGATCGGTGTTCTAGGGTGCCGAGTCCGCAAATCGGGCAAGATGTGACCTCGGCACACTAGCGAATTCGCGGAGCGAATTCCGCGGGGTGAATCGCGCGAAGTGCGAGAGGGGCGCGCGGCGCCCTTTCGAGGAAGATGGTGTCCGCGCTGCGATAGCAGCGCCGCGCGGAGCGCGGTCCGCAATTCGGTTGCGAATTGCGGACTCACGACACTACCGCTCGAGCTCCCGAGCAAGCTTCGGGATGTCCGCCGTCAGGACCCGACAGCCGGTCTCCGTCACCAGCACGTCGTCCTCGATGCGGATGCCGCGCACGTCGGCGTAGCGCGCGAGCACCTCGCGATCGAGTGCACCCTCGAGCGCTCCCACCACCGCGGGGTCATCCAGGATGCCGGCGATGCGATAGTACCCGGGCTCGATCGTGACACACATGCCCGGCTCGAGATCGCGGTCGAGACGCAGGTAACGATCCCCCGGCGAGGTGGAGCGGCTGCGCCCCGGCGCGTAGCCGGCGCGATCGCCGAGGTCTTCCATGTCGTGCACGTCGAGCCCCAGCAGGTGGCCGACACCGTGCGGGAAGAACAGCGCTGCTGCCCCCCGGGCGTACAGCTCACCGGCCTCCCCGCGCAAGATGCCGAGCTCGACCAGGCCGCGAGTCAGCGCCTCCCCCGCGACGCGATGCACAGTGCGGTAACCAACGCCCGGCTTCACCGCCTCGATGGCCTCGCGCTGCGCCGTCAGCACGACCTCGTACAACTCGCGTTGTGTGGTGCTGAACCGACCCGACACCGGCCAGGTCCGAGTCACGTCCCCTGCCCAACCGTCCGGTGTCTCCGCGCCGACGTCGGCCAACAAGAGATCACCCTCCGACAAAAGGCCGTCGTGGCGTTCGTTGTGCAGCACCTCGCCGTGAACGGTCACGATCGAGCCGTAGCTCGTGCTCATGCCCTGTTCGATGATCGCCGCCTCCATCGCCGCACGCACGACACACTCGCGGATCCCCGGCCGCACGGTCGCCAGGCCTCGCTCATGGGCCAGGGCAGTGACGCGCGCGGCTTCGCAGAGACGTTCGATGGCGGCCTCGTCGTGGCGCAGTCTGAGCTCGATCATCGCGTCGGCGAGCGCCGCATCCACCCCCGAAAGCTCGGCGCCGCCCGCATCCACGGGACGGTCGAGTCGCTCCTCCAACCAGTCGGCACTCTCCCGATCTTGCGGCGCGAGCACGGCGGCGCCCGCGGGCACGGCTAGCTCGTCGAGAGGCAGCACCTCGAGCCCGAGCTCGCGTCCGAGCTCTGCGAGCGTCGGTTGCGGTCCGCTCCACAGGGCCTCCGCCGGATCCGGCGGCTCGGCAAACAGCAATTCCGAGTCCGGCGTCAGGACCAAGACCGAACCTTCGAGGGAGGCGCCAACCAGGTAGAGAAAGTGACTCTCGGCCCGGAACGGGAAGCGGTTCGCTTGGAAGTTACGCGGTCTCGCGAAACCGGCGGGGATCAGAGCTGGGAAGGCGATCCGGGCGCGCAGTCGACGGCGGCGCTCGGCGAAGACCGCAGCTGGGGTGGGGGGAGAGGGCATGCAAAAGCCTACGATCCGAGGCGACCCAGCGGTCGTACCGCTGTTTGGATGAGCCGAAAAGGGACAGGGGCGGGTCCTAAAGTATAGACTCCCGCCTCCGCACTGACTGAAACCGGAACCCCGGTCCCACCGTAGTGGAGGGACAAGTCAGGCGCGGGCGGGCGATTCGCTCGCCAACACGACCCGAATCAGCAGCAGAAAGAGGAGACAAACGGATGGCGTTCAATTTTTCTAAGACCATTGCGACGGCAGCATCGGCAGGACTCATGCTCGGAGCCGTAGCTTGCGGCGGAAACCAGCCGGACGCGAAAGCGCCGGGTGGCGCCGGAGATCCGGCAGGAGCAGCGGCAGGCGCCAAGGCTTGCTGCAAGGGCCAGCACGAGTGCAGCGGGAAGGGCGGCTGCAAGGTCGAGGGCAAGAACGAGTGCGCGGGAAAGAACGCGTGCAAGGGCCAGGGCGGCTGCAACGCGCACTGCCCGAAGTGAGCTCCCTCTTTCGCTCTTGAGTGACGACGTCGGCCCGCGCGGGGATGCTCGCGCGGGCCTCGTCATTTTTGTGTCTAAACTGGGCTCCAGCATGCGTCCTCGTCTCGGCCTTCCGGATCTGGGTGTCGGAGTGGGACTCCGTGTCCCCCACTACCGACACGTCCTCGAGCAGCGTCCGTCCGTCGACTTCTTCGAGGTCATCAGTGAAAACTTCATGGTCGATGGCGGCAAGCCGCTCTACCACTTGAAGGCCGTGCTCGAGAGTTACCCCGTCGTGCAGCACGGCGTCTCGATGAGCATCGGCGCGCCCACTCCGCCGGAGGAGCAGTACCTCACTGCGCTGAGGCAGCTCGTCCAGCAGACGAAGACGCCATGGCTCAGTGATCACTTTTGCTGGTGTGGCGTCCCCGGGGCCAACCTCCACGATCTTTTGCCGCTGCCCTACACCGAAGAGGTGATTCGACGCGTCAGCGAGCGGGCCAAGCGCATCCAAGATTTCCTTGGTGTGCGGCTGGCCTTGGAAAACACCTCCAGCTACATGGCGTTCACGGCGAGCACGATGCCGGAGTGGGAGTTCATTTCCCGGATCTGCGAGGCCGCGGACATCGGGCTCATGTTCGACGTGAACAACGTGTACGTGTCGGCCTACAACCACGGCTTCGATCCCTACGAGTTCGTGCGTAACGTGCCCCACGACCGCATCGTGCAAATCCACCTGGCGGGCCACACCAACCTCGGGAAATACATCGTCGACACCCACAGCGGTCCCGTGATCGATCCGGTCTGGGATCTGTACCGGGAGACGATCGAGCTCACCGGTTCGGTGTCGACTCTGATCGAATGGGACGACCAGATCCCGGAGTTTCCCCTGCTCGCTGCTGAAGCCGCGAAGGCCAAGGCACTGCGCACGAGCGCGGCACTCACCCGGGAGCGTCGCCTGGCGGGCGAGCACGTGCCCCGGACGCCGCACCCCGAGGGACCGCCACCCATCTCGCCCGCCGCGCTCGCGGAAGGACGCGGCTGGGCGCAGGGCGGTCCGCGCGACGGAATTGCCCTCGATGGAGACGAGGCGTGAGCGGTTTCTCCGACGTGCAAGCCGAACTGGCGAAGCTCTTGCGCCGCCGCCGTTCGATTTCCGCCGACGGCTCGCTGGCGGACGCGAGCGCGCAGATCGCAACGGGCAACGATCGCCTCTCGCCCGCGGAGCAGATCGAGATCTACCGGGAGCAGTTCTGGCTCCGGCACACCAGCTGTTTGGTGGAGGACTTCGTCGGACTCGGCGGCATCATGGGCCAGACCGACTGGGAGCGCCTGGTCGAGGAGTACCTCGAGAAGTACCCGCCACTCTCGTTCAACCTGCGCGACCTCGGACAGCTCCTGCCTCGCTTCGTCGAGGAGTCCACCTGGCTGCCGCACCACGAGCTGTGTGTCGACATGGCGCGGGTCGAGTGGGCGTACATCGAGGTGTTCGACGCCGCAGACTCGGCAGCGCTCGATCCAGCTCGACTCGCAAGCATCCCGGAGAGCGCCTGGGAGACGGCGCGGCTGACGCTCAACCCTGCCCTGCGCATGCTGCGTGTTCGGTATCCCGTCGCGGCGCTGCGGCGGGATCTGCGTTTGGGAAAGAGCGACGTCGCCATCCCCGAGCCTGAAGCGCAGAATCTCGTGGTCTACCGCGCCCAAGATCGCAACCTGCACCACGAGGCTCTGGACGACGGAGCCTTCGCCATTCTGGAGGCCCTCGGCCAAGGCACCGCGCTGGTGCCGGCTTGTCAGGCGGCGATCGAACGCCTGCCAGCGCAGGCGAGCGGGATCGAAGCCGAGCTCGCTGGGTGGTTCCAGCGCTGGGCAACCCTCTCCTTTATCGTTGGCGTCGACGCCTGAGCCGCGGCGCCGAACGCTGCGTCGAACAGCGCGTCAGCGCCCGATCGGCAACAAGCCGAGCACCCCGCCGATCAGCTGAAACGGCACCACGAGCCAGCGCTCTCGCGCTATCTTCGCGGCGGGGCTGTCGGGCTTGGTCTCAGGACGCGCCGGCCCGGGCGCCGCCTTCTTTCCAAGCTCCACCCGACCTGACGCACACAACGCCCTGCGATCACTGGCGGGCGAGACCGCGGCGTTCACGCCGAGGTTCTTGCCCTGCGTGACCAGCTGCCCCTGCGCGCGCACCTGGCTACCTGTGCCGCTCGGGGCGAAATCGAAGCTGAGCTCGTTCAGCGGCGCGCCTGGTTTGCAATCGCTCGGCGTGCGCAGGCTGACCCGCGTGGAGGGCAACGCATGCTCGACCTCGGTCCCCGCGCATTCCTTCGAGAGCCGGCGGAGCACCGTCGCCCACTCGGCCGCGGCGTCCGGCGGACTGCGGTCGAGTGCGCGCGCCAGCTCGCCGTCGGCGTCATCGATGAGCGCGTTCATGTTGTCTGACGGGTGTTGTTCGGCCGCATCACAACGGTGCTCCTCGGGCGGCGGCGCTGGGGTCGAAGCGCTCGGCTCGGCCGGTCGAGCCCCGAGCGCGCTCGGAGCCGCGGCGTTTTCGGGCGGCGGCGGAGCTGCCGCCGCACAGCCGGTCAAGAAGAGCAACAGGCACCCGACCCTGGAGATCATCGAGGGGAAAGCTAACCCAAGTCGGGCGCTCCGGGCAGCGACTCCCCGTCTTGGTTGCGCCTGCCCGCGGTCGGTTGCAAAGAACGGCGGAATCTAGGATGTTCGGGCCCATGCGTACGACCTTTGGCATCCTCGTGCTCGGCTCGGCCCTGCTCGCGTGCAAGTTGATGAACAAGGACGAAGACGTCCAGAAGGGCGTGATTGCCTTCGGCAACAACGGGAGTGCCCAGCTGCGCTGCCGCCCGAGCACGCTCACACCGAGCATCGATTCGTGCTCGATCGGCGAGGGGTTCATCTCGGGCAGCCACCAGCTCGTGCCGAGCAAACCCGAAACGCTCACCGGCGTGAGCCTGTGCCGCGTGCGCACCGCTCCCGCGGCCTGGGTCCTGACCTTCGAGGCGGCTGGCAGCCTGACCCTGGACAAACTCGCGCCAGAGAAGTGGCGCGACGTCACGTTCGAGACCAGCCGACCGAGCCCGGTCACGGCGCATCCCTCGGGCACGATGGCCTACGCCTACGTTTATCGAGTGAAGGACGGACCGCTCAAGGACTACTGGATCGCCCACACACCGTACAAGCTCAGCACCGGCACGTTCATGCCGAGCGAAAAGTTCTCGGTCATCAGCCCCCCGGGCAAACGTTCCGAGCTGAGAAACTGTGTGATGACCATCGTTGCGGACGCGATCTTCGGCCCCGCATGACCCCAGAGGCGCTCGGATAGCTTTCCCTCCGCGCCCGACCACGGCACCATCCGCGCCAGGGATGGAGGCCAGAGACCAGCGCTCGGACAGCCGTGAACGCGTCGTGGGCTCCTACGCGCTCAAACGACGCCTGGGCAGCGGCGCGATGGGTGAAGTGTGGCTCGGTTGGCATCAAAACACCGAGAGTCTCGCGGCGATCAAGTTGCTCCGCCAGGACCCCGCACTTCGGGGACGCGCACGCCGTTTTTTCGACCGCGAGCGCAGGATCATCGGTCGGCTCTCTCACCCAAACATAGTGGGACTGTACGAGGTTGGACCGACGCACATCGCCATGGCCTACGTCGACGGCCCGAATCTGGCCCAACGCGTGATGAACGGCATCGAACCTCGGCAGGCACTGTCTTATGCGCTGCAAATCGCCTCGGCCCTGTCGCATGCCCACGACGTCGGGGTGGTCCACCGTGACGTGAAACCGGGCAACATTCTGCTCGACTCGCGAGGCAACGCGTTCCTGGCCGACTTCGGCCTCGCGACCCTCGTCGAAGAAGACAACGAGGCCCGCTCGATGCGCGCTGGCACCCCCGGCTACATGCCGCCCGAGCAGCACCGAGGCGCTGGGGTGGGACCCGCGGCGGACCAGTTTGCCCTCGGGCGCACGCTGCTCGAGATGCTCGCTGGCGGTCCAGTCTCGCCACACATCGACCAGGCCGTGCTCCAGCTACCCGCGGGCACCCCCGCCGAGCTGGTCACCATTCTGAAGCGCGCCTGCGCACCCGAGGCCATCGATCGCTTTCGCAGCATGGACGACTTCTCCCACGCGCTCGGCAGTGTCTCTCCCGAGGGCAACGCGCCTCCGCTGCGTCTGGCTGCGGAGCTGCGCGTTCGTGCGCCCTTCGCCTGGTGCAGTGCCGCCACGCGCACGCTGCAGGTCTCTCACGACGTCGCGCGCGCCGACTACACGCTCGGCGCCATCGAACAGGCTGGCGTGCTGCCGGCGGGGGCTGCAGCCGGGCTGCTGGCCGACGCAGGCCTGTCCGAGCTGGGTTTTTCGCTCTACGCCCACGAGAGCCGGCTCGGCAGCGTCGCCGACTCGGCCATGCTAGCCCGCGCGAGTGACGTCGTGGTCTTGGTGCACGGCAGCTTGTGCACGCGCAGCGTTTGGAGCGCCGTGGCCGCCAACATTTGCCGCAACAACCCGCTGGCAGTGGTGCTCGTGCCCGATGTGCTCGGCTCCGGGGAGTCGAAGTGGAGCCCCACGGCACCGCCCGGGAGCGCGTCGACCCAGAGGCTCGTGCGTACGCTGGTCGCCTGGCTCGAGCTCTTGGGGGTGCGCGAGCTGCCGACGGTGCTGCTCGCGCACTCGGCTGCGGCCACCGCGCTGCTCGGCGTCACGGACGACGATCTCGGGGAGCGCACCACCCGCGTCGCGGTGACCCCCATATTCCCGTCGACCCTCGCGCCGCTGCGCGTTGCGCTGCACGTCACCGCGCTCCTGCTCGAGACCTTCGGACGCTTCTCGCTCATCAAGCGCTGGCTCGGCTGGGCCTCGTTCATGTTCGGGCCGGCGACCCGCGGCTACACGGTGGTGGAACGCGAGCGCATGCTGCACCAGTTTCTCGCGCTCCCCGCGCCGGCGTTGGCCGAGCTCTGTCGCTCGCTCGCCAGGGCCAAGCCCGAACCGTCGGATCGCCTGGACCGTTGCGCCATCGTCGTGTCCACTGACGACCCGGTCGCTCCCGAAGCCCACGTGAGAAAGACCCTGGACGCGCTGGGTTTCCCCCCGAGGAGCATCCATACCATCACCGGCGCCGGCCACATGCCGCAGTTCCAGAGCGAAGAGCACCCGGAGTGGACCTTGCGCAACGTCGATGATCTGGTCCGCATCGCCGAGTCGATGCTGGTGTCGGCGCGGGAAGGAGATCCGTCGAGCACCGTGGTGGCGAGCACCGTGCTCGAGTCGACAGGCGATGCGTCCGCACCGAGCGGGCCACCCCAAAAACCAGCCGAGGCCGGCGTTCAGGCCTCGGCTGGACAGTGAGTATTTCCTTCGGCTGCTCGTCCGCGGTAACCGTGCCCTCATGCGCAATGCAGCGATCCTGTTGTGCCTCGCGATGCTTCTGGCCACGGGCTGTCAGTCGCGGGGCAGCGCCGCGGCCAACGGTTTTCCCGGACCGGAGCAGGCCACGCTCGAGGCACCCGCAGAGTTCAAGGCACGCTTCACGACCGGCCGCGGAGACTTCGTGGTGCGCGTCGTACGTGACTGGTCCCCGAACGGAGCCGCGCGCTTCTACAACCTGGTGAAGCTCGGCTTCTACGACGGGGCGCGCTTCTTCCGGGTGGTCCCCGGCTTCGTCGCCCAATGGGGGATCCACGCAGACGGCGAGCCCGTGATGGGTCGTTGGCGCAGCGCGAGCTTCAGGGACGATCCCGTCAAAGAATCCAACACCCGCGGGCGGCTCTCGTTCGCCATGTCGGGCCCGAACAGTCGCACCACACAGGTGTTCGTCAACCTGGGCGAGAACGAGCGCCTCGACGGCATGGGATTCGCTCCGTTCGGCGAGGTCGTCTCGGGCATGGAGGTCGTGCTCGCGCTCAGCTCCATCCACGGGCAGAAGCCCGACCAAGCGCGGATTCAACGCGAAGGGAACGCTTTCCTCGATCGCGAATTCCCAGGCCTCGACGCGATAAAACACGCCGAGATCGTGCCCTGACGGCCTTCACTCCCGCGGCTCGAGTCGCGCGTAGGTCATGGTCGCGCTGAGCTTCGACGTCAGTCTTTCGTCTGCACCCTGGCACGCGTACACCCATGCCTCGGTCGCCACGATCACACGACCGGGCTTCAGCACTTCAGCGCGACAGCGAAGTCTTTGACCCCGCGCCGGCCGGAGCAGCTGAAGCTTCAGCTCGACGCTCAGGGTCGCGTGCCCCGGCGGCGCCAGGGTGCCGGCCGCTGCGCCCGCGCTGTGATCCGCCAGGGTGGCTTGCACGCCGGCGTGAACCACGCCGTCCTGCTGCATGTGGCGCTCTTCGATGACCAGCTCCGTCTCGACCCAGCCCGGCCCGAGGTCGACGAGCTGAATGCCGAGCTCGCGCACGAAGTTGGCGCGAGAAAAGATCGCGCGCGCCTGGCTCATCCAGTCCGGATCCTGAGGGTTGACCATCAAAAGACAGCCTAGAGGCCGCGGCCACAGCTGCCAAGTCTCGGGGCTGACGCTCCTGGGCGATCGCCGCTCAGATCACGTCGAACGGGTAACCGCCGTCGGTATACGTTCGCGCTGCGATCAACTTGCGGAGCGCGTCGTCGGCGTGTTCGAGCCGACCGAGGTTCGCCTGCATGCGGCCCCGCGCCGCGGCGGCAAACATCGCCGTGAGATCGAGCTCGCGGCGCGCCCCGCTCTCGCCATGCAGCTCGATGGCCGTCGTCGTTCGCGCCAGACATGCACCCAGGGCGTACAGGTCCATCAACACGTTGGCGATGCGGATTTGCTCCTGCTGCATCTCGGCGATCTCGCGACCATGCTCGCGCAGCGCCCGCTCGGAGACCCTGTGCAGCGCGTCCGTGATCTCCTCGAACAGCACCGCCTCCCGCGCCAGGAGCGGATGCGGGCGCGCCATGCGTTCGCTGCGCATCGCTTCACGCACCTTGCGCACGGCGAAGTCGCGCAACAGGCCAAAACCCTTCAGCGGCTCGTAGATCGCGCGGTCGAGCCCGCCCATGCGTTCCCCCGGACCCCGCAGGCCAGACAGCGCGATGAAACACCGCAGCGTCTCGTTCGTCCCGTCCACCACCAACCCACCCCGAGCGTCCCTCAGGCGTCGTTCGAGGGGCAAGCTGCCGGTGTACCCACTGCCTCCGGCGATCTGCATCGCGTCGTTGGCGGTGCGCCACAGCGACTCCGAAGCGGCGACCCGCGCCAGCGCGCTCTCGAGCGTCGTGTCGTCGACCCCGCGGTCTACGAGTCCCGCGGTCAGGAAGGTCATCGACTCGACGGCGAACGCCTCCGCCAGCATCTTCGCGACCTTGTTCTTGAGGATCGGAAACTCCCCGATCGAACGCCCGAAGCTGCGGCGTGACTGCACTCGAGCGACGGTGAAGTTCACCAGCGCCTTCAGCTGGCCGAACAGCCATGCGGAGACGGATATGCGCGCGTCAGCCATGACCTCCATCGCGACCCGGAACCCCTTGCCGACCTCACCCAGGACGGCCTCGGGTTGCAAGCGCACATCCCGAAACGCCACCTCGGACACACCCGCTCCGCGCAGCCCGAGCAGATCTCTCCGCGGGTTCACCGTGACGCCCGGACCCCGCTCGACGATGAAGGGCGTGAGGCGAGGTTTCTCCCCCTGGTCGAGGACGCTCGTCCGGGCAAAGACCACGAACAGATCCGCGCGCGCGCCGTTGGTGACCCAAGCTTTGTCGCCATTCAGCACGTAGCCGCCGTCCAGCCGCTGCGCCGCGGTCCGCGTCGTACTGGCGTCGGTACCTGAGGCCTCTTCCGTGAGCGCAAACGCGAGCAGGCGCTCACCCGTTGCCAGTCGCGGCAAGAGCCGCCGCTGCTGCTCAGCGCTGCCGAACGACAGGAGCGCCCGCATGCCAATGGCGCCGTGCGCCACGCTCATCAATCCGAGTGAGGCATCCGCCGCGGACAGCTCGCTGATCACTCGGCAGGCGGCCAGGCGACTCGAGCCGCGGCCACCGTACTCGGGGGGCACTGCGAGCCCAAACAGCCCGAGCTCCCGCATCCGAGTGAGTGTCTGCTCGTCGACTCGAGCCTCTCTGTCAATGCACGCTGGGTCGACCTCTTGATCGCCGAAGCGCCGAACCTTCGCGACCAGGTCGTGGGTCTTCTGGAATTCGTCGGCACTCAGCTGCGGGAACGGGAAGATCAGGTCCTCCGCCACCACTCCGAAAAAGAGCGCCTTGCAGAAGCTCGCCTCTCCCACACTCACGAGGCGCTGCCCGTCTTCTTTCCACCGAGCCGGAGCGCCGGGTGAGCCCCGCTCGCGCCGCGGGCCGCCGGGCTCTCCTCGCCTGCCGTTGGTGCCGGTTCGGCCTCGGGCGCCGTCAGCTCGGTCTCCGAACGGGTAGTCGCGGGCGGGGGCAGGACCGACGCCTCTGCGCTCGCGGGCAACACCGAGGCGAGCGCGACCTCGATGGCAGGCGCCGACGCGCGGCGCGGTGCATGCGCCGACTCCGCCGCAGGCTCGGAGGCCACCGCGTCGGGCGGTGCTGCTTCGACGACGCTCGGCCCGATTGCGCCGGGGACCGCCGTCGACGGCACGCCGAACTCCTGAGCACGCTTGGCCTGCCACTGATACTTGATGCGGTGGTGGTGCATGTTCACCAGCGTGTCCGCCATCCGGTTCACGATCACGTTGAGCTCATCCATGGCGAGACCACAGTCGTCGAGCTGCCCGTCCTTGAGCTTCGTGAAGACGATGCGTTGAATCATCGTCTCGAACGCCTCGCGGGCCGGCGGGTCGACCGTGCGCGAGGCCGCCTCGATCGAGTCCACCAGCATGACGATGGCGGTCTCCCGAGTCTGGGGGCGCATGCCCGGGTAACGGAACGCACCCTGATCGAGACCCTTGGGATTGTCTTGCTGCAGGCATTTGGTCCAAAAATACTCCACCAGCTGCGTGCCATGATGAGTGTACGCAAACTCGGTCACGGGCTCCGGTACCGCTCCCTCGCGGAGGATCTTCGTGCCCAGCACGACGTGCGCCATGATTGCGTCGGCGCTCACGTCCGGGTCCAGCTCGTCGTGCGGCGACCGCTCGTCGGGGCTCAGGTTCTCCACGAAGTACTTCGGCTGCGTCGACTTGCCGATGTCGTGATAGTAGGCGCCCACTCGCGTGAGCAAGGCATCGGCGCCAATCGCGCTGGCGGCTTGCTCCGCCAGGTTCGCCATCGTCCGGGAGTGCTCGAACGTGCCCGGCGCTTCCCGCGCGAGCTGCATGAGGAGCGGCTGCTCCAGATCCGAGAGATCGAGCAGGCGTTCGCGAGGGACGTGACCGAGCATGCGCGACGCCGGACCTCGCAGCGCCGCCGCGAGGACGCCGGACGTCAGTCCACCGCCGAAACAGGCGATCAACTGCGAGCTGGCGAGCACGGCCAGGTCCGAGCGCCAGGCGAATGCGCCCTCGAAGGTGACCATGATGGCGACGTAGAGCCCCACCGCGCTGAGCCCAGCCAGCGCTCCCGCCAGGATCATCTGGCGCGCGCGCTTGCGATCCAGGTAGAGCAACGTTGCCGCCATGCCGCGGGCCAGGAGCACGGACAAGAAGATCAGGTCGAAGTCCAAGAAGGACGCCACGATGAAGGCGAGCACGACCGTGACCACGAACGCGGTCCGGCGGTCGAAGCTGGTGGCAATCCAGAGGGGTACCGCCGCCACCGGCAGCCAGAACTCCGAGAGCCCGGTGAAAAGGAGCACCAGCTTCGAGAGCACGGCCAGCGCTCCAACCGCCGCCAGGAGTCCGGCCTGGACTCGAAGCAGGCGCAAGCGCTGGTGACCGAAGCGGCGCAGATACGCCGTGAGCCCCATCGTCAGGGTGAAGAAGATGGCGAATATCGCCACCAGGCGCGGGGGCTCCGGGGGGCGATGCCGAAGGTCGTAGCTGAACGCGGTCCAATCCGCGTCGTTGTTCTTGCGCAGCACCGCCCCGCGCGGCACGACAATCCGCTGGTGTTCGTAGTGGAGGTCGGAGCGTCCGGTTGCCCGGTCGCGCACGACCCTGGGCCCATAGGGAACGCGCAGAGAAACCGCCGTGTTGGTTCCCATTTTGGGCGCCCAGGCCGCCACGTAGTGATCGCCAACCTGAACGGCGGCCAAGACGAGCGCGAAAAGGACGCTCATCACGAGGCCCGCAAGCGGACCGGCTCTGATGCGCGTGCGGAGCATCGTAAATTGGGGCACTTTCGCGCCCAGCCCCAAAGCTAGTTCAAACGGGAACGAATCGCGAAGTCCGGTCGCTTACCGACGCCGTGTGCGTCGAGGTAGGCGAACTGGCAGAGGCTCGACATCCCCGCCCGGGCTTCCGGATATTTCCAACCAAAACCCGTACCTTGCGCGTCGGCCTGGCTCTTGCTACCCGGTATCTGTGGGGCATTCGGAGGACCTCGTCGACGGAGCAGCTGAAAAGCGCGGAGTGCGCTTGATGGGCGTGCTCAACACAACTCCGGATTCGTTCTACGATGGTGGGCGCTACGCGGATGCACTGACCAGCGTCACGCAGGTCGACCGGTTGCTCGCCGACGGCGCCGACGTCATCGACATTGGCGGCGAGTCGACGCGGCCGGGGTCGACGCCCGTGTCGGCGGACGACCAACTCTCTCGCATCGAACCTGCGCTCGTGCACGCGGTGGCGCGCGGCGCCCTGGTGTCCATCGACACGACTCTGCCGGCGGTCGCCGAACGGGCGCTCGCTCTTGGAGCGCGCTGGGTGAACGACGTCTCGTGCCTGGCCGATGTTCGACTGGCGGAGGTCGTCGCGGACGCCGGTGCGATCCTGGTGCTCATGCACAGCCGCGAACCCATGAGCACGCTCCGCGGCTTCTCCGAGTATCCAGACTCGGCGTATGGCGACGTGGTCGCCGACGTGCTCACCGAGTGGCGAGCCGCCCGCGATCGCGCGGTCGCGGCCGGCGTGAGCAAGGCTCGCGTGTGGATGGATCCGGGCCTCGGCTTCGCGAAGAACGCCCGACAGTCGTTCGAGTTGCTCCGCCGCCTGCACGAGCTCACACACGAGGGTGTGCCGGTGGTGGTTGGCCCCAGTCGCAAGTCGTTCATCGCGGCCGCCGACGGCTCTGAGGCATCGGAGCGTTTGGGAGGCACGATTGCCGCATGCCTTCACGCCGTCGACCAGGGCGCCCGTGTGCTGCGCGTTCACGACGTGCAAGCGGTCCGCCAGGCGCTGTACGTGGCAAAAACCAGTCGAGCCACCGGGAGCAGCGCGCATGTTGGATAGCCTGTTCCGCTATTTCGCCGAGAGGTCCGGCGCACAGCTTGCCCGCGACGTGCTCGACGTCGTGATCGTCTACTACGTGTTTTATCGCGCGCTGCTGGTGCTCCGGGGCACACGCGCGATGCAGGTCGGTGTGGGCCTGGGCATGGTCTTTTTGCTGTACATCGGCGCCAAGGTCCTGCAGCTGGTAACCGTCGTCTCGGTCCTCGGCGCGCTCATCTCGAGCATCATCTTGGTGATTGTGGTGGTGTTCCAGAACGACATCCGCCGCGGTCTGCAACGCGTGGGCAGTCGGGCGTTGTTCGGCGGCATCGGACGCGCCCAGGAGACCAAGCTGATCGACGAGGTCGTCGAGGCCGCAACGGAGCTCGCACGTCATCGCATCGGCGCCATCATCACGCTCGAGCAGGACGCGAACCTCGACGAGTTCGTGGGTGTGCACAAGGGCCACATCCTGGACGCCGCCGTGTCCCGCGAGCTCTTGGTCTCACTCTTCATCCCGGAGGGGGTCAACAAGCTGCACGACGGCTCGGTCGTGATCCGGAACTATCGCATCGCGAAGGCAGGGGTGTTCTTCCCGATGCCCGAAGGGCGAGTGCTGGACGATAGTTTCGGCTCACGTCACCGCGCAGCGCTCGGCATCACCGAGGAGACCGACGCGGTCGTGATCGTGGTGAGCGAAGAGCGCGGCACCATCAGCTTCTGCTTCAACGGCAACATTGCCTCCAACCTCGACGGGCCGAAGCTGCGAACCATGCTCGAGGCCATTTTCAGTCCGAAGGCGCGCGGCAAGAAGCGCAAGACGCGACGCGCCGACGCCGAGGCCGCCGCGAGTGTCGCCCCGAGCGTGGGTGACCGCACGCGGCCGCCGCCGAGCGTGCGAATCGCAGAGGTCGATGCCCCTGCCGACGTCGATCGGCCGTCGGGTTCCATTCGAGGCGAGCAGCCCGCGAAGGACCGGGACAGCGAGCCGCCGACCCCGCTCCGGGCGCGAGCCGTGCCGACGGAAGAAGGAGCCGCTCGCACATCCCTGATCACGAGCTCCCCGACCGGCCGCACCCCGGTGCCGCGGGCCGGCATGCCACGCGCCGCCGAGAAACCCCTGAGAGCCACCCACAGCGACGACGACGAGCCGGACTCCGGGGAAGACGACGGCGCGGAACCCAGCGGAGGTCGCTCGTGACCCCCGACATCATCGGGGCAATCAGCACCTGGCTGCGCGCGGCGCTGACACAGAACCTTGGCTTGAAGGGCCTGTCGTTCGCCTTTGCACTCGGATTGTTCGTCTACCAAAAAGGGCAGCAAGACCAGCAACAGCGGACCGTGCCGGTCGGCGTCGTCATGCGGCTGCCGCCGGAGACGGCCAAGCGCGAGCTGATGACCCCGATCCCCGCCAGCATCCACGTCACGTTGAAGGGCTCCACGCGCGCCATCGATCAGCTGCTGCAGGCGGGGGTCGCCCCGGTCGAGATCGACCTGCGCGACGGCCAGCGCGAGAGTGTCGCGTTCGAGGCGCGCATGTTCACCCTGCCGCCAGAGGTCGAGATCATCATCATCGATCCACCCAACATCGACCTCGAGTGGCAGGACGTGGTTACGCGCCAGGTGCCGTTGCAAGCATCCATCACGGGCAAGGCGGCAGACGGTTTCATCTTGAAGGGTGAGCCCGAGGTCGATCCCCACGAGATGACGGTTCGCGGCCCCGTGGGTCTGGTCGAGGTGATCCAGTACGTGCGTTTGGCCGCCTTCGACGTGTCGGGCCTGACCGAGGGTGCCTACCGGCGCCCCATCGCCATCGATGCGCCGCCAAATCGCGTCAGCTACATCGGCCCCCGCAGCGCGACCGTGACCGCGACGATTGCACGGCGGCTGTCCGAGGCGCGCTTCCCCAAGCGCACCATCGAGGTGATCGGCGTGCCGAACGCGGTCGTGACCCCACGACAGGTCGACGTGACGGTGATCGGACCTCCGGAAATCGTGCGGGCGCTGCGCGGAGAACAGGTCATTCCTCGCATAGATTTGACGAAAATCGAGGAGCTCGACCTGAAGGGCCACGGCTCTGCCACCGTGAAGGTGACGGTCGACGTCGCGGACGCAGACTCGGAAGTGCAGCCGCCGAGCGTGACGGTCAAGTGGTGAGCTGAGCCTCGGGCCCGAGCGCGCGCGCCAACTCCGCCACGCTGCCTTCGATGCCCAGGATCTGCGTGTCGACCACGTGATCGGCCTGCGCGTAGAGCGACGTACGGCTTCGGAGCAGGCTGCGAAGCTCCGACATCGCGTCGCTGCGGTTCTTCATCGGGCGCTCGTCACCTTGGGCGATGACACGCGCCATGTGTGCCTCCGGGCGGGCTTTGAGCCAGACGGTGACCGCACTCCGTTGCAAGAGCTCGAACGACTCACTGTCGGTCACGATGCTTCCACCGGTGGCGATCACGGCGCGGACCTCGCCGGCGGCCAGCCTGCGGAGCACCTCGCGCTCCAGCTTTCGATAGAAGGCGTCACCGTGCAGCTCGAACACCTCGGCCAGCGACATGCCGGCTTCTTTCTCGACCAGCTCGTCGACCTCGACGAACGGTGTGCCGAGGCGCTCTGCCAGCTTCGGACCAATCGTGCTCTTGCCAGCGCCGCGGAGACCGAGCAGCGCAACGAGTCCTCCGCGGCCGTCCGCCGCGTCGACTCCGACCAGAAGCTCGGCTGCCGTGACGCCGAGCGCGTGGGCGACGTCGCACAGGCGCGCGACCGAGATGTTGCCGTCGCCGAGCTCCAGGGCGGCCAAGAACCGCGGACTGACCCCGGCGGCCTCCCCCAGCCCAGCCAGCGTCAGGCGCCGTTCGTGACGGCGCGCTCGGACGGCTTGGCCGAGGGCATGGAGCACCTCTTTTCTGGAGTTGGACATTGGCGCAGCGCAGTAAACTGCATATCAGCAACCAGGATATATGCAAGATACTGCTTGATTGACGGGCGTCATTTCGCTACATCCATTCGACCCGCCATGGACCCCATCCGCTTCGAGACCCACCCGGACGCGTACCGCCGTTACAAGCTCGGGTTCGACGGCCCGGTCGCCACCTTGGCCATGGATGTGCCCGAGGATGCCGGCGTCCAGGGCGACTACGTGCTGAAGCTCAACAGCTACGATCTAGGCGTCGACATCGAGCTGGCCGACGCGATCCAGCGCATCCGATTCGAGCACCCGGAGGTGAAGACTTTGGTGGTGACCAGCGCGAAGGATCGCATCTTCTGCTCCGGCGCGAACATCTACATGCTGGGCAGCTCGACCCATGCCTTCAAGGTCAACTTCTGCAAGTTCACCAACGAGACCCGACTCTACCTCGAGGACATGGCGGCCGAGAGCGGGATCCCGACCATCGCGGCCCTGAACGGCACCGCCAGTGGCGGCGGCTACGAGCTGGCCATGGCCTGTGAGCACATCATCTTGACCGAGGACGGCAACAGCGCGGTCAGCCTGCCGGAGGTCCCGCTGCTCGGAGTACTACCGGGGACGGGCGGGCTCACGCGTTTGGTCGACAAACGCAAGGTGCGCAGGGACCTCGCGGACGCCTTCAGCACGGTGGCCGAGGGTGTGCGCGGCAAGCGCGCCGTCGAGTGGCGCTTGGTCGACCAGAGTGTACCGAAGAGCAAGTTCGACGCTTCGGTAAAGGCGACAGCGGAGCGCTTCGCGGCGGAGGCCAAGGAGCGGAAAGGACCAGGCGTCGCGCTGCCGCCGCTCGACCCTGAGCGCTCCGACGCTGGGATCAAGTATCGACACGTGACGGTGACCATCGAGGCGGACAAACGCGTCGCTACCCTGACGGTGAGTGCCCCGGCGAGCTCGCAGCCGAAGACGGCGGACGAGCTCAGAAAGGCCGGCGCCGACGCCTGGGCGCTCCGGGCCTTCCGAGAGCTCGACGACGCGCTGCTCGACCTGCGCTTCAACCACCTGGAAATCGGCCTGATCGTCCTCGAGACCACGGGGGATCCGGCCCGGGTGCTCGAGAGCGACCAGAACCTCGCAGAGCTCGCCAAGAGCGACTGGTTCGCCAAGGAAGTCTTGTTGCACCAGAAGCGCGTGCTGAAACGCCTCGACCTCTCCGCGCGCAGCACGTTTGCCATCATTCGACCGGGCTCGGCGTTCGCCGGCTCCCTGTTCGAGCTGGCCTTGTCCGCCGATCGCTCGTTCATGCTGGACGCCGACAACGGACCGTCAGTTCAACTCTCACCGCTCAACTTCCGCGGCCTCCCGATGTCGAACGGCCTCACTCGACTGGAGACGCGATTCCTTGCCACACCCGAACGGGTCACCGAGCTCAAAGCCAAGGATGGCGCGATCGGGACCGCCGCCGCGCTCGAGCTCGGGCTGGTGACGTTCGCGCCCGACGACATCGACTGGGACGACGAGGTTCGGATCGCCATCGAGGAGCGAGCCGCGTTCTCTCCCGACGCCCTGACCGGAATGGAAGCCAGCCTGCGGTTTGCCGGCCCGGAGACCATGGAGACCAAGATCTTCGGCCGCTTGAGCGCCTGGCAGAACTGGATTTTCCAGCGCCCCAACGCCGTTGGCCCGAAGGGTGCGCTCACGGTCTACGGCTCTCCGGAGCGCCCGGTGTTCGACTACCGGAGAACCTGAGCCGCCCCCAACTTTCTTTCCCGACCTCGACCCCGAGAGAAGAGACGAGCATGAGCACCATCGCAACCAACGAAAAGATCCCGAACAACGTCAGCCTCACGTCGGATCGCGCCTGCAGCGCGCGCTCGAGGAGTGGCAGCCCAAGTTCGTCAAGTGGTGGGTCGAGATGGGGCCCGCGGGCTTTCAGCAGCACGAAGTCTGGCTGCGCACAGCCATCAGCGCCGACAGCGACGGCTGGGCGCACTTCGACTACGTGAAGATGCCGGACTACCGCTGGGGGATCTTCCTGGCCGATCCGGTCAAGGATCGCACCATCGGCTTCGGCGACGAGATGGGCAAGCCGGTGTGGCAGGAGATCCCCGGCGAACATCGCAACGCGCTGCGCCGGCTGATCGTGACGCAGGGCGACACCGAGCCCGCGAGCGTCGAACAACAGCGCCACCTCGGCGAGACCTGCCCCAGCCTGTACGACTTGCGGAATCTGTTCCAGGTGAACGTCGAAGAGGGCCGGCACTTGTGGGCAATGGTCTACCTGCTGCAGTCGTACTTCGGACGCGACGGGCGCGAGGAAGCCGAGGCGTTGCTCGAGCGCCGCAGCGGCAACCCGGACAACCCCCGCATCTTGGGCGCGTTCAACGCCCCGATGCTCGACTGGCTGTCCTTCTTCATGTTCACGTACTTCACGGATCGAGACGGAAAATATCAGCTCCTGGCCCTGGCCGAGAGCTCCTTCGACCCGCTGTCGCGCACGACACGCTTCATGCTCACCGAAGAGGCGCATCACATGTTCGTCGGCGAGACGGGCGTGCAGCGCATCGTCGAGCGCACCGCAGAGTTCATGCGCGACAACAAGGACGCCGACGCGCGCGCTCAGGGCTTGATCGATCTCGAGATGGTGCAGCGCTACGTCAACTACTGGTTCTCGATTTCCCTCGACCTGTTCGGCGGTGAGATCTCCAGCAACGCAGCCCAGTATTTCGCCTCGGGTCTCAAAGGGCGCGCCCACGAGGATCGTTACGAGGACCACGTCGCGCTCTCCGGCGGCATCGAGATGGACGTGCCGAAGGACGGGAAGCTGGTCAAGGAGACCGTGCCGATGCGCACGGCGATGAACGAGGTGCTGCGCGCGTCGTACATGGAGGACTGCCAGCGCGGCGTCGACAAATGGAACAAGACGATCGCGGAGTTCGGCGTCCCGTTCGAGCTGAAGCTGCCGAGCTCGCGCTTCAACCGTCAGGTCGGCATCTACGCCGGGCTGCACTTCGCCCCGGACGGCACGCCGTTGTCGGCTGCCGAGTGGGAGCAAAAACAAGCGGGCTGGCTGCCGAGCGAGGCCGACCGCGCATTCTTGGCAAGCATCATGACCCGGCCCGTGTTCGAACCCGGCAAGATGGCCCACTGGATCGCCGCGCCCCGGAAGGGCATCAAGGGCAAGCCCATCGAGTTCGAGTACGTCCGCCACGACTGACACCCTCTCTCTCCATTCTCCTCCGTGCCCGTGCCCGTGCCCGTGCCCGCTCCCGCTCCCGCTCTCGCTCCCCTCTCTCCCCCTTCCCACTCCCGCGTGGCGCGCGCAATTTCGATTGAAGCCTCGGCTCTGGTCGAGATTCTGCTCCGGTCGTCGAGCTAACGTTTGACGACCGCGTCCGACTGGGGCGACGATTCCCGCCGCCCCGAGTCGCATGAGCGCTGCTTCCGCCTACGCCGAGCTTCGCGATGGGTCGAAGCTCGGGCCCTACCAGCTACTGGTCGCCGTTGCCCAGGGAGGCATGGCGCGGGTGTGGGCGGCGCGCCACCTGCCCACCGGTCGTCTGGTCGCGGTGAAGACGATTCGGCCGGAGCTGGCAGAGAACGCAACTTACCAGCGGCTCTTCTCGGATGAGGCTCGGTTCGCCGCTGCCGTGCGCCACCCCAATGTGTGTGAGGTGTTCGGCCTGAGTGAAGCCGGTGGTGTGCTCTTCATCGCGATGGAATGGGTCGAGGGCGAGAGTCTGGCGCGCATCCTGAAGCCGACGCGCGACGATCCGGTGCGGCCGGTGGACCCGCGCATCGCAGCAAGGATCATCGCCGAGTGCGCCGAGGCACTGCACGCCGCCCACGAGGTGAGGGCGGAAGACGGCAGCCTGGTGCGCATCGTGCACGCCGACGTGTCACCTCAGAATCTGATGCTCACCACTTCCGGCCAGGCAAAACTCGTCGATTTCGGCGTGGCCCGCGCCGTCGCCAGCCGAAAGCCCGGAGACTTTCCGCAGCTCGACGGCAAGGCGGCCTACATGGCGCCGGAGCACGCGGCGGGCAAACGCCTGAGTCGCCTCTCGGACGTCTTCACGCTGGGTGTCTGCCTGTACGAGATCTCGACCGGCGTCCGCCCGTTCGCCACGGGCAACCGGGAGGCCACCATCGAGCGCCTGCTCAAGGGTGAGTTCCCGCCCCCGAGCGACGTCGTGCCGGACTATCCCACGGCCCTCGAGCGGGTCTTGCGCCGCGCGATGGCCATGGAACCCGCTCACCGATACCCGTCGGCGCTGCGTCTGAAAGCAGCGCTGGAAGAGTTCATCACCTACTCCGGTCCGGCACTCGGCGCCGCCGACCTGGCCGAGTTCGTGATCCAGCGTGCCGGCGCCATCATCTCGGAGCGAGAGACGGTGATCAGAAATAGCCTGAGCGGGCGCTAGACTCGACTTGGGCGGTCTTGTGATGATCAGATCGCGATCGTCATGGGCAGCGAAAACCTCGGCCCTTGACTACATGGGCTCGTCGCCCTCGTAGTCGCCGTCCGGCTCCACGAAGATGCGTTTCATCTGCGGGATCCCGGCGCGCACCCGGCCCTCGAGGTCGTCGATGACTCGTTCGCACTCGGCGATGGTCATGCCAGCTGGGAAGCGCACCTTCAGCGCCACGACGATCATGTCCGGCCCGAGGTGCATCGTCAGCATCTTGGTGATGGCCTCGACGCCGGGGACCTCCAGCATGATTTCGAGGGCGCGGCGCCGCATCTCCGGCGTGGCCGACTCGCCGATCAAGAGGCTCTTCGTGTCCCGCGCCAGCAGCACACCGATGCTACACAAGAGCGCACCGATGACGATGGACCCGACCGAGTCTGCAATGCTGCTGCCGGTCACCCAGGTCAGGATCACCGAGACGAGCGCGATGAACAGACCGACCAGCGCGCCAGTGTCTTCCAGCAAGACCACGGGGATCGTGGGGTCGCGCGCCTCGAACAGCGCGTCGCGAAATGACCTGTCCCCCTTCTGTTGCCTGAACTCGCGGAACGCAACGACGAAGCTGGTTCCTTCGAGCACGATAGAGATGGCGAGCACCACCACGGGGATGAGCTGTGAGCCCGGCGCGTGGGCTGGCTCTCGAAGTTTGTGGACCCCCTCGTAGATGGCGTACACACCGCCGAGGAAGAACAGCATCAATGCCACGATGAACGCCCAGAAATACCGCTCCTTCGCCCGTCCAAGCGGGTAGCGCTCGGGATCTCGCCGCTCCGAGAGTCCCATGCCGACCAGCAGCAATCCCTGATTGGCGGTGTCGGCGACCGAGTGCACACCCTCGGCGAGCATGGTGATGCTGCCGGAGAAGAACGCGGCGACGAACTTGGCCACTGCGATCGCGGCGTTGGCCGCCATCGCCGCAACGACCGCCTTCTTGGAGTCACCGTGTCCAGACATGACCGAGAGCCTAGCTCAGTGAGCGCCCGGCGCGCTGTAGCGTATTCCGCTGCGGCTCATGCTCTCGGGGCCGAGCGAGGGCGCCACCGCGGGCGTGATTTTCGCCAGGTCGCCTGCTGCGCTCAGGGCGGCGGCAGCACGGTGATCGCAACCCGCGCGCGGGCGTTCTGAAAAAACGCGGCCAGCGCCAGCGCCAGGCGCTTGCCGATGTACCAGCGCCGGAGTGGCACCTCGATCTCCTCGAACTGGCGGTCCCGGAACGGCGTCTGAACCGAGCGGTGGAGATCCCGAAGTTCGGCGTCACTCGGTGCCAGCATGGGCGCGACCATGCGATCGAGGTAAAGGCTCGAGCGCGCCTGACGCCGCAAGATGCTGGTCAGCTCGCGGCTGTCGATGCCTTCGGCCCGGGCCGCTTGCTCCACCGCCAGCGCCCCTCCGGCACGCTGGTACAGAAGGCGCCGCGCCGCGTCGGTTTGACGCGCGAGCTCACGCTCGCTGGGCTCCGGATCGATGCGCAGGCTGGAGAGCAAGGTCTCGGCGACGTGGCGCTCGAGGGCGGCACGTACGTGACGCTCACGGTAGGGCCGCCCGTCGCGCGCCAGGGCTCGATCGGGATCCGCCAGCGCTTCGGTCCGCGCCTCGAACGCCAGCGTGCGCTCGAAGATGAAGCGCGGAGTGCGGTTGCCACCGGTCTCGGGCGCGCTGAAGCGAACGACAGCGCGGTCGAGGAGCAGCTTCTCTGCGCGCGCCGCCGGAGCCCAACACAGCGTCGACGCGAGCGCCGCCAGCAGCAGCAGCCGACCTGGGCTCATTGGGCCAACGTGGGGGTCGGCGAGGACGCCTTGGGATCGTCGTCGTCCGACGAGTCGTCGGAGCGCTCGGAGTCCACCCCGGCCTCACTCTCTCCCTGCCCTTCTTTGCGGTGCGCGTAGGTGCGCGCGGCGCGGCGCGCCTTCACGAACTCCGCGAATGCCAGCACCTTGTCGAGGTCGCGCACGCCGAGGTTCTCCGCAATCTCGCGGATCTGTTTGCGCAAGGTCTCCGAGCTGCGCACCCGCCGACCCGTGAGTTGGTCCTGAGATATCGGCGCGGAGTCCTGCGCCGCGTCGGGCGCCACGACCGGGGCCGTCGGGCGGGCAATGGGGCTGAGCATGTGGGCGGCGAGCCAGGCTTCCATGAATACCCGCAGGCGCTCGCTGCGAAACGCAAACCAGCGTTCCCGCTCCGGCGCGTGGGCCATCAACACGTCCTTGAAGCGCCGAAAAGCGCCCTTTCCATCGATGGCCGAGGTGAGCCGATCTCGCAGCTCGTTCTCGTCGACCATGGGAATGAAGCGCTCCATCCAGCGGTACTGCTCGCGAGAGCTCACCGGCTCGACGCGCAAGTAAGTGCCGTCCGAGGCGATGCGCGAGTGCATCTCCGGGTCGGCGATGCCATCCACTACCCGCAGCACCTCCCCGGTCGTCAGGTGAAGGTAACTGTGCACCTCCGGCGCATTGTTCTCGAATGCATCTTCCAGCGCCTCCCAGTCCACGGGGACGTCACGCATTGCACCGGTCTGGTCCACGTCTGACATTATTCCTCGACTACCTTCCAACAAACCAGGTCCACCAGCGCCTGGCTCATGCGCTCCGAGCGCGCCGCACTGCGTCGCGCCAACCCGAAACGCGTGCCTCACGCTCGCTCTCGGTCATCACAGGGTGAAACGTTCGTTCCACCTTCACCATTTGGCTCGCCTCGCCGCCCGTGCGAAATAGTCCCGCTCCCAGGCCGGCGAGCATAGCGGCTCCACGCGCCGTCGACTCGAGCTCGCTGGGGCGCTCGACGACGAGTCGCCCGACATCGCTCTGGAATTGCATCAGGAGGTCGTTGGCAGCCGCGCCTCCATCGACCCGCATGCGCGCGAGCGGTTTCCCCAGGTCGTCACTCATCGCGCCCAGGAGGTCGTTCACCGAGAACGCGATGCCCTCGAGGGTTGCGCGGGCGAGGTGCGCTCGGGTCGTGCCCCGGGTCAGACCCGAGATCAGCCCCCGCGCGCCGGGATCCCAGTAGGGTGCGCCGAGCCCCGCCAGGGCGGGGACGAACGAGACGCCGTCACTGGTGGAAACGCTCTCGGCCAGACTCTCGATCTCCTTGGCCGTGTGTATGAGGCCGAGGCCGTCGCGCAGCCACTGAACCGCCGCTCCAGCGATGAAAGAGCTGCCTTCGAGCGCGTAAACCACCTCGTTTCCGATCTGCCAGCCCATGGTGGAGATGAGACCCGAGCGGCTCTGGACGGGCGCCGAGCCGGCGTTCACCAGCACGAACGCACCGGTACCGTAGGTGCACTTG
The DNA here is from genome assembly GCA_016706225.1 of Myxococcales bacterium. NCBI lineage: Bacteria > Pseudomonadati > Myxococcota > Myxococcia > Myxococcales > Myxococcales bacterium. Next base: position 137,620 of record JADJKB010000005.1, on the reverse strand, counting down.
GCGTCGCCGGGAGTGAAGCAGGCCTGACCGAACAGCGCCGCCTGCTGGTCGCCCGCCATGCCCGAGATGGCGATGCCATCCGGCAAACCCGGCACGCCAGCCGTGCGGCCGATCTCGCCGGCCGAAGGGACGATCTTCGGCAGCACGCCGGCGGGGACTCGCAAGAGCGCGCACATCTCCGCGCTCCACGTGCGCGAGGAGAGGTCCATCAACAAGGTGCGCGATGCGTTCGTGACGTCCGTGACATGCGGCGCCGCCTTCGCCGCGCCACCACCGAGTCGGTGAACCAGGAAACAGTCGATGGTGCCGAAGGCGAGCTCACCTCGCTCAGCGCGAGCTCGCGCCCCGTCCACGTGATCGAGCAACCACTCGAGCTTGGTGCCAGAGAAATATGGATCGAGCACCAGGCCGGTGACCTCACGCACACGCGCCTCGTGTCCCTCCAGCTTGAGCGCTGCGCAGCGCTCCGTCGTACGGCGGTCCTGCCAGACGACGGCCCGATGGATCGGACGGTCCGTCTTCCGGTCCCAGAGCACGACCGTCTCGCGCTGGTTGGTGATCCCTACCGCGCCGATCTGCTCCCCGCGCACAGCGGCGTTGGACAACGCGTCGCGCACACTCTCGACGACGCTCGACCAAATCTCCTCCGGGTCGTGCTCGACCCGGCCGGGCTCGGGAAAATGTTGGGCAAACTCTCGGTTGGCTCGGCCGAGGGTGCGTCCCTTGGTGTCCATCACGAGCGCGGTGGATCCGGTCGTGCCCTGATCGATGGCGAGAATGTGCAAAGTCACGGTCTCCGAGAGTATCAGGCCACGGCCCACGGGGAAGGGCAGGCGACCTGAGAGCAAATCCCGGAAATCCTTGCGCTCTCTTGTCGGCGGGGAACGAGGACTGTAGCCTTCCCGTTCGAATATGCCGCGCTTGCTTCTCGCCACGCCGGAAGGCCAACAGGTGGTCGAGCTGCGCGCGTTCAATTCGCTGGGGCGTCATCCGAGCAACACGATTCAGCTCTTGGACAAGATCGTCTCCAAGGAGCACTGCATCGTCGAGCGTCGTGGCAACGAATTCGTGCTCAAAGATCTGGGCAGCCTCAACGGCACCTACATCAACGGCGAGCGAGTGCAGACCGCAGGCGAGCAAATGCTTCGGCACGGCGACGACATCGCCCTGGGCAGCACCCGCGCCCGCTTCGACGACGGCTCCGGTAAGCCGATCGCACCACCGGTCTGGTCGCCGGTCCCTGCACCCGGCGCACCCGGCGCGCCGCCAATGACCCCAGCTGGCGCCGCACCCCCGGCGTGGCAGCCCGCCGTACCGGTACACTCCAGCGTGCCACCTGCATCTCATCAGCGCCCGGTGCCGATGAGCGCGATCCCGGCGACCACCCCGGCCAGCCCGCCGGGCATCCCGCGGGCTCCGATCTCGGTGCAAGGTCCGGGGAGTGTCACCGGCCAGGCGCAGTACCAACCGTACGATCGTACGCCGACGTTGGATGACCCCGAGCCGGTCGCGCTGCCGCCGCTGAACTCGACGCGCGTCGACATGAACGACCAGTCACGCGCGATCGGCACCCAGATTGCCGCGACACAAAAGGGGTTTCTGCCGTACGAGCAGCTGGCGACGAACACCCCGCAGCTGGCCGCCGACTACGAACGCCTGCGGCTGAGCCACGAGCTCTCGCGCGAGATCGCCATGGAGCGCGATCTGAGGGTGCTGCTCAACAAGATCTTGCTGACGATCTTCAAGTGTGTGCGCGCCGATCGCGGCGTGATCTTTCTCCGAGACAGCACCGGCGATCTGCGCCCGGGGGCGAGCCTCCGGCGCGATGGGACGGATTCACCGATCAGCGTCTCGTCGACGATCATGAACCACGTGATCAAGGAGCGCGCGACCGTCTTGACCCACGACGCGGCGATGGATTTCGCGGCGTCCAAGGGCAAGAGCATGATTCTGAACCGAATCAGCTCGGCCATCGTGGCCCCGTTGCTCCACAACGAGGACATCCTCGGCGTGATGTGGCTCGACAGCGAGACCCTGGCTCAGTTCCAGCCGAAGGACATGGAGATCGTCACGGCCATCGCCGCTCAGGCCGCGATGTTCATCGAAATCAACATCCTCGGAAAGAAGATCGAGCAAGAGATCGTCAACCGCGAACGTTTTAGCCGCCTGCTCTCCCCGAACATCGCGCAGCGGGTGCTGTCGGGTGAGCTCGAGGTCAAAAAGGGCGGCCAGTTGGTGGCAGAATGCACGGTCTTCAACTCGGATATCCGCGGCTTCACCCGCATGAGCGAGGGCGCGGAGCCAGAGATGATCGTCGAGATGCTGAACGAGTACTTCGAGGAGATGGTCGAGATCTTGTTCAAGTTCGAGGGCACTCTCGACAAGTTCATGGGCGACGGGATCATGGCCCTCTGGGGTGCGCCGGTGGCCCACCCGGACGATGCCCCGCGCTCGGTGGCCTGCGCCATCGAGCAGATGGAAGCGCTTGGACGCTTCAACCGCCTGCGGGTCGCCGACAACCGACCACCGCTCGGCATCGGCATCGGCATCCACACCGGCCCCCTGGTCGCAGGCTACATCGGCAGCTCGCTCGCACTCTCGTACACGGTCATCGGCGATGTCGCGAACACGAGCGCACGCCTGTGTGGCATTGCCACACCGGGACAGATCATCGTCAGCGAAAAGACGCTCGAGCGCCTGAACGGCAAGTTCGAATACCAGGAGCTGCCTCCGGCCCACCTCAAGGGCAAGGGCAAACCCTTCCGGGTGTTCAACATCATCGGCAACGTCGCCCAGGTCCAAGTCCCCGCGTCCGTCGGCTGAGCGCATGTTCGTGGCCTCTCGGCGTGACCTGCTCGGATTGTGCCTCGCCTCACTGTGGTGTGGCTGCGCGGCCGGCAGCGGGCGAGCCCCCCCCGCGTCGGCGCCGAGCCCCCTGCTCGGCAAACCGCTTCCGACCATCAAACGGCGCACCTTGACCGGCGAGTCACTCGACAGCAACGCGCTGGCCGGGCGCGTCGTGGTCGTGAAGTTCTTCGCCGAGTACTGCGCGCCCTGCAAGAAGACACTCCCCGCCGCCCAAGCAGCCCACGTAGCGCGCCCGGAGGTGACGTTCATCGGTGTGTCCGAGGACGAACACTCCTCCACGGCCGAAGACATGGTGCGGCTCTTCGCGCTGTCGTTTCCCGTCATCCACGACTCGGGCCAGGTGCTGTCGGGCCGATTCCGTGTGAGCGATCTGCCCGCGACGTTCGTGGCAGGCAAGGACGGCATCGTGCGCTGGGTCGGCGGCGAGCATCAGGACGAGAGCGCGCTCGGCGACGCCATCGACCAGGCTTTGCGCTGAACCACCGGCGCACCGGCAGACAAATGCGTCCCGTTTTCGGCTGGCGCGCCGCGTCGATGCTGGTCAGACCTGTTGCCCCCGCTTCGTTCCTCTTGGCACGTGCCCCCTGCCTCTGCGAGGCTTCGCCGCCCCATGGCCCACGTGTTCGCGTTCGAGAGACCGGTTGTCGAGCTGGTCACACGCGTGCGCGAGCTGCGGGCGCTCGCGAGCTCCGACGAGCGCTGCGGTCCCGAGCTCGCGCGACTCGAGGACAAGGCCGCCAAGCTGGCCGCGAGATGTTCTCGCAGCTGGACCCGATGCAGAAGGTCCAGCTGTCTCGCCACCCGAACCGCCCCTACACCCTCGACTACATCGGCCGACTGGTCGACGACTTCGTCGAGCTCTCGGGCGATCGCCGCTTCGCCGACGACGCATCGATCGTGGGGGGCCTTGGCCGGTATCACGGTCGAAGTGTGGTGGTGGTCGGTCACCAGAAGGGTCGCAACACCAAAGAGAACATGGTGCGGAACTTCGGCATGCCGAGCCCGGAGGGTTATCGGAAGGCTACCCGACTGTACGAGCTGGCCGACCGGTTCGGGCTCCCGGTCCTGACCTTCATCGACACCCCCGGCGCGTTCCCGGGCATCGAGGGTGAGGAGCGGGGCCAGGCCGAAGCCATCGCCCACGCCATCGAGGTCATGGCGCACATCGGCGTGCCGGTCGTCACGACCGTGATCGGCGAGGGCGGCTCTGGAGGCGCGCTGGCTCTCGGGATCGGCAACCGTGTGCTGATCCTGGAGTTCAGTTACTACTCGGTGATTTCGCCCGAGGGCTGCGCCGCCATCTTGTGGAAGGACGGCACCCGCGCGCCCCAGGCGGCGTCCGTCCTGAAGATCACCGCGCCGGACCTGCTGGAGCTCGGAGCCGTGGACGCCATCGTCGACGAGCCACCGGGCGGCGCACATCAAGATCACGACGACTCCGCGCGCCGCTTGGACCGCGCCATGTACGAGGCGCTGGTATCCCTCGACGGCTTGTCTCCCGACGAGCTGCGGGCCGATCGGTACCAGCGGTTCCGGCGCCTGGGTTCGTTCGTCGCTTAGGGCGTGTCCTCCTACTGCGACAGGCGAGCCGTGTGAACAGGCGCGGCTGCGGCGGAGAACGTGCAATGCTTGGTAGCATGCCGCGCGCCGTACGCTGGGTCCTCGCTGGGCTCTTCGCGCTGCAGTTCTTCACGCTCGACTTGGTGCTGCGCGGCCCGCGCCTCAGCCTGCTCAGCGGGCTCTCGAGTGTGCTCGCCTGGGGTGGCCTCGCCCTGGCGGCGCGGCCGGCATGGTCCAAGCTGGCGCTCGCGCTGCTGGCCGGCGTGCTGCTGGCCTTGCAGCTGTCGTTCTTCCGGCACTACCACACGTTTCTGGACGTGGACGCGGCGCGGGCCGCACGGCGCATGTGGACCGACGTCGCCCCGGTCGTCTGGGCGAAGCTGCCGAGCTTCGTTTTCATGTCGGGCCTGCTCGCGCTCGGTGAGCTCGCTTGTTTGTACCGGGCCGCGGTCTGGGCGCCAAAGCCGGCGCTGAGGCTCGGCTTGGTGGGCTGTATGCTCCTGCCGTTCGTGAGCCCAACGCCCGACGCGACAGCGTTCGCGGCGGCGCGCGTGCTCGGCCAGAGCGAGCCCGCGCGCACGGCCGGGAGTGTGCATGTGGACGAGCTGCCAACGCGGCGCGAGCACCTGCCTCACGTGCTGTTCCTGCTCACCGAGAGTGTGCGCGCGAGCGACTACTGCGGGCTGCCCTCGCAGGCGTGTCCAACCGCGCCGGAGACCGCAGCCCTTCTGCCCGAGCGCATCGCGCTGAACCAGCTCCGGAGCCTGGGGAGCTACACGGCCATCGCCGTCAACGCCCTGTTCGCCGGGCGCATGCCACAGAGCACACGCGAACGGGTCGCCTCGACACCCCTCTGTTTCGACTTCGCGCGCGCAGTTCGGCTGGGTCGCCTCAGACCCCGCGTGCACTACTGGTCGGCGCAGACGGATTCGCTATTCGAACGCAGCGACGTTCGCGACGCCGTCGATTCGTTCGTCACCCTCGACGAGCTCTACGGTCGACGAGTGAGCGGTGTACAAGAGGTCATGGACGAGGGGGCCGACGGGCTCTTGGCCGACTACGCTGAGCGCACTCTACCCAGCCTGGATGGCCCAATATTCCTGACGGTTCACTGGTCGGGCACCCACGCGCCCTACTACCTGGACAAAACCCGTGCGCCGTTCACACCCTACCGCCGCGTCGCGATCTGGACCGGACTCGACGAACTGCACAACGCCTACAAGAACGCCATCCATGCCCAGGACGTCAGCGTGGCACGGGTGGTGCGCGCGTTTCTCTCGCGGGTGGGGAGCGAGCCGTGGCTCGTGCTCTTCACGAGTGATCACGGCGAGGCCTTCGGGGAGCACAAGGCGATCCTTCACGGGCAGAACGTGTACGAAGAGCAAATCCACGTTCCGGGCTTCGTGGCGTTCGGCAATGGCGCGCTCGAGCCCGCGCAAATCGAAGCCCTCGCCGCACACCGCGACGAGACCGTCACCCACCTGGATCTGCTCCCCACCTTGCTCGACGCTTGGGGAGTCTGGGATTCGTTCACGTTGTCCGGCCACAAGAAGCAGCTCGAGGGACAGAGTCTGCTCAGAGCCCTCGAACGGCCGCGCAGCGCCCTACCCGTGACCAACTGCACGCCGTGGTTCCCCTGCCCGCTTGCCAACTGGGGCGTGCTCGGAATTGAACACGCACTCGTGTCGCAGGCCTGGGACGATGGTTGGCGCTGTGTCGAGCTCCGGAGCGGCCGAGAGGGCGTGTCGATGCACGAAGCGGAATGCGAGCAGCTGGCTCAGGCGTCACGGACGCTGTGGCCGACCCTGCCCAATGGGCGCCCCAATCGCTGAGCGTCTCGAGCTGGGTCCCGTTCATGCCCCCAACGATCATGACGAAATGACTCGAACTCAGCGCATTCTGCGGCTTGCCATGGACATTTCGTCCGGAAAGCATTTCACTCCCGCCCCCGAGACGGTTGCTCGCGCTTGCGGATGCATGGGCTCGTGATGAGGCAGGACGCAGACTTCAGTTGGGTGGGCGTCGACGGTGCGCTCCACAGCGGCAACGAGCGCGAGCTCGCGCTCGCTTTCGCGTCCGGTGCTCTACCCGAGCAGCATCCGATCTGGCGCCAAGGCTGGCCCGCATGGTTGTTGCTGGCCGAGGCTCGGGCTGCAGGCCGCGTCAGTTTGACGACGGACGAACCGGAAGCAGCCTCCACGCGTCGAGACCCTCCGCGTTTCGAAGAGCCCGAGACGCCCTCTACTTCGCCCTACCCGCGTGCACCGGAGGCGTACCGGCCGCGCCTCGATCCGGATGCAACAGCCGAAGAGCTCACGCGTCCCATCGGTATCGCCGCGCTGAACGATTTCTCTCGTGACAGCGCCACGACGACGACTCCCCTCGCTCCACACACGCATGAACCACGGGCCTTCGCCGAGCGCCCGCCCGCACCCGGCCCTCACGCCTTGCGCGCGTCGCTCCCGCCGGGTGGTACGGCGCACACCCTGCCCCCGCCCCTGGCGCGGAACGCGACTCGGCGGGGTGTGCCGATGCTGATTGGAATCACCTTGGCTGCGATCGGGGCCGTTGCGGCGGCGGGCATCGTCGCCCTCGCTCCATCGGGACCCAACGGGCGCACCCTGCAGTCGGGCCTTGCGCTGCCTTCCCTTGGCGCTCCGCGAGCGTTTGCGCCGCAGCCAGTCGCGGTGCGATGTTCGATGCGGCAGCGGGAGAGCGACCTCGGCGAACTCTTCGCACCCGAGACCTCGCTGCACCTGGCGCCGGGAGCTCCGGGAGAGCTCCGAGTGGGCTTTGCACGCAGCGACAAGAGCGGAGTCGGGCTCATGCTCTCGCTCGGGTCACTTTCGGTCGTGAACCGCACTGTCTTCGCGGACCCGGTACACCTCGGCGGTGTCGTCCCGCTCGCGGAAGGTGGCGAAGCGTTCGCCGTCGATCGTTTCACCCGGACGGTCGACGCGAGTGACGCTTTCTCGCTGGGCATGACACCGGCCGGCTTCTGTCGCATCGCGGCGGATGGCACGCAGACTACGATCTGGCCCGGACAAGCCCGGGAGGTCATCTCGCGACCCGCCGTTCAGAGTGTGGGCACGCAGGGCTTCGCGGTGGCGTTTCGGCGTGGCGACGCCGAGCGCGGCGTCGTGCACTTCGGGTGGCTCGACTCGCGAGGGGCAAAGCGCGGAGAGCTCGGCACGTTCGGCGGTGTCACCGCGCAGCTTGAGGCGCCGAGCTTGGCAACGGATTCGAAACGCGCGCTCGTCGCGTACGCGGTCAGACAATCCAACACGGGTCTGTACGGCATCGAGCTCGGGCTCGCGGCGCCGGGGGAGCCACCAACAGGCCCCACGTATTTCGGCGGCGGCAATGCCAGCCGCGATCAGCGGCGACCCGCAGTCGCGGCGCTTCCCGGGGGCCATTGGCTACTGGCCTGGTCGGAGGGCGACAAACAGACAGGGCGCCGGGTTCGCGTCCAGGTCGTTGATGCGAACCTCCAGCCCGCAGGACCCCCGCTCGACGTGGCGGAACCGAGCCACTTCGTCGGCACCATCGCTGTCTTTGGCAGCGGATCCGCGAGCGCGCTGTTGTTCACCGAGCGCCGTCGGGCCGACGCCGAGGTTCTGCGAGTGGTGGGACTCGACTGCCGCTGAGCCTCGAGCGTGTGCGCGGGTTGCCCACAGGCGCCCACCAATCTGACGCATGCGGTTCGTCACGTTCGAAGTCCGCGCTGTAAGCTTGAGGCGAGCGCCGCGCCGAGGACCACGCGCCGCTCGAGGAATCGCCATGCGCTTGAAATTCGGCTGGACTCTCCTGGGTGCGACATTTGCCGGCTGGCTCGTCTGGGGCTGCGCCTCCGGCGGCGACGGCGGCGCGAGCGCGGGAGGCGGCCCGAACAGCGGTGGCGCTGGCGGAAGCGGCGGCGCGGCGACTGGCGGGACCAGTGCCAGCGGCGGAACCCAGACAGATGGCGGAGGATCCGGCGGGACCAGCGCCAGCGGCGGAACTGGCGGCGCGGCGGGCGCAGCCGGCGGGGGCGGCAGCGGCGGCTGCACTCAAGACAGCGATTGCACCGCACCCACCGCGGTCTGTGACACCGCAACGAGCACGTGCGTCGAGTGCACGCCGACCACCGACACCTGCCCGACCGGCCAGTATTGCACGACCAACAACGGTTGCGCGGCGGGCTGCACCGACGGCACCGACTGCAGCGGTGCCAGCCCGAACTGCGACAAGGCGACCAACAAGTGCGTCGCGTGTTTGGCGGACACCGATTGCACGGCCGGACAGATCTGCGTGCAGAACGCCTGTGCACAAGGCTGCTCGGCGACCCAACCGTGCGTGAACACCGCGGAGACCTGCTGCGGAGCGAGCTGCCACGACCTGACGTTGGACCTGAACAACTGCGGCACGTGTGGCACCACCTGCACTGTGCCGCTGAACGCGAGCGCAACTTGCACCACCGGCGCCTGCGGCATGGGCGCCTGCATCGGCGGATTCTTGGACTGCAACCAGAGCCCGCTCGATGGCTGCGAGATCAACTCGGCCGTGATCCCGAGCTGCGCGTGCACACCCGGCGGCACCAAGTCTTGTTACACCGGGCCGGCGGGAACCGAGAACAAGGGCGTCTGCAAGGCAGGCACCCAGACCTGCGACTCGAGTGGGATCTTGTGGGGTCCTTGCCTCAGCCAGGTCGTCCCGTCCGAGGAGATCTGCGCCAACGGCATCGACGAAGACTGCACCGGCACCGCCGATGACGTGAAGGACACCGATGGCGACGGCTGGACCAAGTGCAACGGAGATTGCTGCGAAGACACCTCGCAGTGCAGCGTGCCCAATCTCGTGAACCCCGGCGCGTTCGAGTTCGCTGGCAACGGCGTCGACGACGACTGCGACGGCAACATCGACAACGCGCTGACAGGTTGTGATACCGGCCTGGCAAGCAACTCGGGCACGGGCCTGGACTACGCCAAGGCCATCGACCTTTGCCAGACGACCACTGAGACCCCGCCCTTGGCTCAGAAGAAGTGGGGTGTCATCAGCGCGAACTTCTACCTCGCGAGCGGAGCGGGCACGCCGAGCGCCAACGCGCGCTCGATTCGCAGCGGCTTTGGCAACAACCTGCCGCCCCAGCTCGGGTCGAGCATGGCAGTCTTGTCGACCGGCCGCGCCGCGGCGCAGGCCGCGCCGAACAACGCCAACCCCGCCTGGGCTGTGTTCCAGGGCGGTCAGAACAACGGCACCAACAGCGGCGTGCCGGCGGATTGGCTGGCGGCCAACGGCGGGAATTTCCCCAACACGCCGGGTTGTCCTGCGCCTCAGGGAGGCAACGTCGCCAACGACCCCATCATGCTGAAGATCCGCGTGCGGGTGCCGACCAACGCCAAGTCCTTCTCTCTGAAGAGCTACTTCTTCTCGAGTGAGTACCCGGAGTGGGTCTGCAGTGCGTTCAACGATTTCTTCCTGACCCTGCTCGACTCGACCTTCGTGCCCGGCCCGGGCGAGACGCCGAACCCGAACGACAAGAACCTGGCGTTCTACGACCCGGCTCCGGCTGGCCCCCCGTACTACCCGGTCGGGGTGAACCTGGCCTACGGCAACACCGGGCTGTTTCGGGCGTGCAAGAACGGCACGACGGGCTGCGGCGGCGGATCCGTCGGCGGGGTCACCAACACCTGCACCGGCACGACCGAGCTCGTCGGCACCGGCTTCGACCTCTTGAATCAGCCGCCGCAGTTCATCAACGATCTAGGCTGGTGTGGAACCAACAACCAGGCGGGCGGCGGGACCGGTTGGCTCAACGTGGCGGGCAACGTGAAACCCGGCGAGACGGTCGAGCTTCGCTTCGTGATCTGGGACACGGGAGATCCCTGGTACGACTCGGTCGTGCTGCTAGACAACTTCATCTGGAAGATCACGGCGTCGAAGCCGGGCACCACCGGTTGAAGATCTGCGGTTCGGCGCCCCCACCGAGGTGACCGGGCCGAACATTCGGGTCAGAGCGCTGCGAGCACCCGCTCCAGTTTGACAGCCACCTCGTCGGCGATCCCAGTCACCGCCGGGTTCGCGACGAGCTCGAACTGTTTGCGCGGGTTGATGGCCTGCACGACGGTGCTGCCATCGAGCTGGTACACGTCGACGTTGCACGGCAGGAGCACTCCCAGCGCTGGTTCCGCGCTGAGCGCTCGGTGTGCGAGCGCTGGGTTGCAGGCGCCGAGAATCACGTACGGCTCGCGCAGGACACCCAGCTTCGCCTCGAGCGTCGCCGCCACGTCAATCGAGGTCAGAACCCCGAACCCTTCGGTCGCGAGCAGCTCCTTCACGCGCTCGATGGCCGCGCTCTGAGTCAAGTGGGGGGTGGCACGCGTCAGGGCATATTCGGCTGGCATGCTGCGTCTGAGCCGGCAGCTCGGGAGATGGATTCAGCCGGACAGCGCCATGACCGCGTAGCGCACCCGGGTCGGCAGCTTCTGGAGCTCCGCGACGATCTGCCCGGAGCTGACACCCTCGTCGAGGTCTCCGGGCAAGATGCTGACGAAGGCGAAGATCTCCCGACCGTCACGCCGCGTGTCGGCGCTCTCCAGACTGAAGTCGATGGGATGTCGACCGGGCCCGGAAGGGTGACCTGCGTAGAGGCCCCGGCGATCACAACCGACCATGACGACGTTGTGGATCTCGGAGGCCAATTGCCCCATGTCCACCTCGTGTGCTTCCGGTACGAGGAAACCACGAAGCACGATTCCATCGGCCCTGATCTCGGCCGCCCGTGCGCCTTGCGGGGGTGGCGTCAGGTCGCCCCACACGAAGGCGACCGGGCCCTGCACGCCGAGCTCGCGGGCGCGATCCGCGAGCGCCGCGCCGAGCCGCTGAGCGGGCATCCGTCCGTCGACAGAGAGGGTGTGCACGCGCGGCGCCGGAGTCTTTTCGCTCGCCCGCCTCGACACCCCTGATGGCGAGCTGGGCTGCGGCTCTTCATTGCGCGCTGTCGCGCAACCCATGACCACGATCGCTGCCCCCAGAACCACCACGTCAACGCGGCCCATTTCTCACCTCCTCCGGGCCGCAACGGTCGAGTGGCTGGAGTTGTTCCCGGCCGGCAGCACGGATATCCGGCGGATCGCAGGAGCAGACCGCGGGCAGGAGAGCACGAGCTCGGCGCACTCTTGCCGGGGAAAACGCCGACTGGACGCCTGCGCGGCAGCAGAACCTGCCCTCTCCGATTGACTTCCATGCGTAGGCCGGGTGCCTTACGCAAAATGCAAGGTTATCCCCCCGGCGGTTACGGCGGTCCTCCTGGCCCCCCTCCTGGTCCTCCCGGCGGCTACGGGCCGCCACCGGGACCACCTGGTGGCTTCGCTCCTCCGGGCGGTGGTTTCGCACCTCCGGGTGGCGGCTTCCCCGGCGGCCCGCCCGGCGGCATGTCGGGCAAGGCTGAGGGCATGGTCGGCGCCCCAGCGATCGGCCTGCTCGTCACCGCCATCATCGGCATCCTCTACCAGCTCGTCAGCCTGCTGATGAACCTGCTCGGGACTGGGATCGGCGCGTTCGCCGCAGCGAGCGGTGACAGCGGCGGAGTCGGAAGTCTGTTCGGTGGGGTGCTGGGGCTCGTCTTCAACGTGATCTGGTTGTTGATGGGCGGCCTCGTGATCTTCGGCGCGCTGAAGATGAAGAAGCTGGAGAGTTATGGATTGGCCATGGCTGCCTCCGTGCTCGCCGCCCTTCCCTGCACGTCGCCGTGCTGCTTCCTCGGTCTACCCATCGGCATCTGGGCCATCGTCGTCTTGATGAACCAAGACGTGAAGTCGTCGTTCAAGGGCTGAGACCGGAGACCGGCGGCGCAGAATTTTCCCGGCCAAACCGCGAACTTGGAGCAGGTTACGAGCGCACTCGGAGGCGCGCGGACCCGTCCTTGACCAGCCCCCCGGGCGTCGCTAGGTTCCGGTCCCCCGTGGCGCTCGATGAGCGTGCGTGGGGAGCACCAGCAGCGGCCGAAGCTGTCGGGCAAATGGCCCGATAGCAAGCGCCGAGGAGACGAGACATGGCAACCAAGATCGCGATCAACGGGTTCGGCCGCATCGGCCGCTGTGTTCTGCGCGCTCTCGTTCAGCAGAAGGTCACCGACGTCGAGGTCGTGGCCATCAACGACCTGGTCGACACGCGAACACTGGCCCATCTCCTGAAGTACGATTCGGTGCACCGCACGTTCACCGCCGCTCCCGTCGGGCACAAGGACACCGGGATCAGCGTCGGCGGCCGTGACATCGCCGTCACCGCCATCCGGGACCCGAAGGATCTTCCCTGGAAGAGCCAGGGGGTCGACATCGTGCTCGAGTGCACCGGGCTCTTCACCGACAAGGCCAAGGCCGTTGCCCACATCGAGGCTGGCGCCAAGAAGGTGCTGATCAGCGCGCCGGCCAAGAACCACGACCTGACGGTCGTGATGGGAGTCAACGACGCGGAGTACGACGGCGCGAAGCACCACGTGGTCTCCAACGGCTCGTGCACCACCAACTGCCTGGCGCCGGTGGCGAAGGTGCTGCTGGACGAGTTCGGCATCGCAAACGCGTTCATGACCACGATTCACGCCTACACCAACGACCAGAACCTGCTCGATCTCCCGCACCGTAAGGGTGACTTGAGGCGTGCACGCGCCGCGGCGGTCAGCATGGTGCCGACGAGCACCGGCGCCGCGAAGGCCATCGCCGAGGTGATCCCGGCGCTCAAGGGCAAGTGCCACGGCACTGCGATCCGCGTCCCGACGGTGGACGTCTCCTTGGTCGACCTCACTGTCGTGACGGAGAAGGCCGTCACCGTCGCGAGCATCAACGCGGCAATGAAAAAGGCCGCCGAGAGCGGGCCGCTCAAGGACATCCTCTACTACATCGACGAAGAGCTGGTTTCCTGCGACTTCATCGGTCACCCGGCATCGAGCGCGTTCGACTCGACTCAGACCCTGACCATGGGCGACAACATGGCGAAGGTCTTCTCCTGGTACGACAACGAGTGGGGCTTCTCCTGCCGCATGATCGACCTGATGCGGCTGATGGTGAAGAAGGGCTGAGCGGCCCGCTCTTTTCAGCTGAGAAGGACGCACCATGGCAATGCTCGATGGCATCCGCTGCATCGACGAGCTCGAGCTCGCCGGACAGAAGGTCTTCATTCGCGTGGACTTCAACGTCCCCCTCGACAAGAAGACTGGCGCGATCACCGACGACGAGCGCATCCGTGCAGCGTTGCCGACCGTGGAGCACGCGGTAAAAGCGGGCGCCAAGGTCATCCTCGCCAGCCACCTGGGGCGTCCCAAGGGCAAACCGGTGCCTCAGTATTCCATCGAACCGGTGGGCGCGAGACTGGCGGAGCTCACGGGGTGGGAGGTGCACGTGCCCGATGACTGTGTCGGGGACGCCGCCAAGAAGGTCGTCCAAGATCTGCGGGACGGGCAGGTGGTGCTGCTCGAGAACCTGCGCTTCCACGCCGAAGAAGAGGCGAACGACGAAGCCTTCGCCAAGGAGCTGGCGGCGTTGTGCACGGTCTACGTCAACGACGCCTTCGGCGCTGCCCACCGCGCGCATGCCTCGGTCGAAGCATTGCCGCGGCTGATGCAGGTCCGCGCCATGGGCTTCTTGATGAAGAACGAGGTCTCGAACCTGTCGCGCGTGCTGGAGGCGCCAGAGAAACCCTTCGTGGCGGTGCTGGGCGGCGCAAAGGTGACCGACAAGATCGGCGTCATCGAGTCGTTGCTCGGAAAATGCACGGCCATTTGTATTGGTGGCGCCATGGCCAACACGCTGCTCGCAGCCAAGGGCCACGACATGAAGGCGAGCCTGGTCGAGAAAGACTTCCTGGCCGCCGCCCGCACCTTGCTCGACAAAGCCCGCGACAAGGGCATCGACATCGTGCTGCCCAGCGACGTCATCGTGGCGTCGAGCACCGACGCGGAGACCGGCACCACGGTCGAGGTCGGCAAGGTCCCCGATGGCACGCTGGCCCTCGATATTGGTCCAGCGACCCTCGAAGCCTTCAAGAAGCGTGTGTTCGACGCCAAGACCATCTTCTGGAATGGCCCCATGGGGCTGTTCGAGAACCAGGCATTTGCGGCCGGCACGAACGGCATGGCCCGGGCGCTCGCCGAAGCGCGCGGGTTCACCGTCGTGGGCGGCGGCGACAGCGCCTCGGCCCTGCGCAAGGCCGGTGAGGGTCTCACGCAGAAGATCAGCTTCGTTTCCACGGGTGGTGGCGCGGCGCTCGAGTTGCTCGAGGGTCAGAAGCTGCCCGGGGTCGAAGCGCTGCGAACGACCCGCGCCTGAGAGTGAGCCGAAACATGCACCGCACACCGATCATCGCCGGCAACTGGAAAATGTACAAAGGCGGCGGCGCAGGCCCGCAGCTCGCGCGGGCGGTCGTGGAAGCCTGCGGCGACATGGCGGGCGTGAACGTCGTCTTGGCGCCCCCGTTCACGGTGCTGGCAGCGGTCGTTCAGGCCGTGCAGGGCACGCGCGTCGAGGTGGCAGGGCAGAACCTGCACGCCAAGTCGGAGGGTGCCTTCACGGGCGAGGTGAGCGCCCCTATGCTGCTCGAGGCGGGTTGCAAGTGGGTAATCATCGGGCACAGCGAGCGACGCCAGTTGTTCGGCGAGACGGATGAGAGTGTGCGTGAAAAGACCGTTGCTGCCATGGCAGCCGGACTGCGGCCCATCGTCTGCGTGGGCGAGACACTGGCGGAACGCGACGCCGGTCGCACGCTCGAGGTGGTTCATCGCCAGCTCGACGCGGTGAAGAGTGTGCTCGCGGAGCGCCCGGGGTTTGCCACCCTCGCCTACGAGCCCGTGTGGGCGATTGGCACCGGCAAGGTCGCGGGCCCTGAACAGGCCCAAGAGGTCCACCAGGCGCTGCGTCAGCGCCTGCACGAGACCGGCGCCAACCTGGCGCGTGACACCCACATTCTCTACGGCGGTAGCGTGAAGCCCGACAACGCCTCGGGGCTGCTCTCCTGTCCGGACGTCGACGGCGCACTCGTCGGCGGAGCCGCGCTCGATGCGGGCTCATTCTCCAAAATCGTCGAGGCTTGTCCGTCGAGAATCTGACCATGGCCGAAATCCTCAAGACTCCGATCACCGTCATGCACATCGTTGCGTGCATCTTCCTCATGGTCGTCGTGCTGCTCCAACCGGGCAAGAGCGGCGGGATGGGAGCGATCACCGGCGCAGCTGCGCAGCAGGTCTTCGGCGGCCGCGGTGCCGGCAACATCTTGACCAAGATCAGCTGGGTCACGGCGACCATCTTCTTCGTCACCAGCATCACCCTCGCGTATCTGTCGACCTCGTCCGACGACTCGCTGGCCAAGCGCAACTCGAAGAACAAGAAGAGCGAGCCTGCGCAGGTAGACAAACCCCCGGCGCCGGCGAGCTCGAACTGAGAGCTTCCGCCGGCCGCGCCCGCCGAGGCCGGGGGGGCATGCGGCCCGCGGTTCCGGCCAAAACCGGTGCAGAAGCGGGGTAGCTAGGGTGGCCCGAGCGCGCACGTCGAACGCTTCGCGTCGGGACGTCTTGCTGGCGCTCGGCGCGAAAACCTGCGTCTCCGGCCTGGTGATCTTCGGCGGATTTCGCGCGCTATCCGACGACGACTTCTCACGCATCGTCATCGCTCAGCGGTTTGCCGAGGCTCCCAGCCTCGACCCCAGCGGAACCAGCTGGCTGCCCCTGCCGTTCTGGATCAACGGCGCCGCGATGCTGCTCTTCGGTTCGAGTGTGAGCGTCGCACGCGCGGTCGCTATCGTGCTCGGGCTGGCTTCCGTGCTGTCGGTCTGGTTGGCCGCGCGCTGGCTCGGTGCATCCCGCCCCGGCGCGTGTCTCGGTGCGCTCGTGGCTGGGTCGTTTCCCTACTCGGCTTGGCTGGGTGTGGCCGCATTGCCCGAACTTCCGAGCGCAGCGCTCGCGCTGCTCGGAGTCGCGGCGCTCAGCCGGACCGGGCGGCCTCGGCTGGTCGGCGCGCTCGCGTTGTCGTTGGCGTGCCTGTGCCGCTACGAAGCCTGGCCGGTTGCGCTGGTCTTCGCGCTCTACTCGGGGCGCGACGCCCTGCGCTCGCACGACAAACTCTACCTCGGCGCAACGCTGCTCGCGCTTTGCGGACCCGCGTTCTGGCTCGCCAACGGGTTATTTCGACACGGCAGCGGGCTGTTCTTCGTCAAACGAGTCAGCGACTATCGGCGAGCAATCGGCGCGGGCAATCGGGATTTCTGGGATGCGCTCGTCGCCTATCCGTCGATGCTGCTCAGGGCCGAGCCGGAGCTCGTGACGGTCGCAGTCGTGGGTGCGACGGCGCTGCTGTTGCTGGGACACCGTGCCGTGTTCGAGCGCCATGCCCGCGCGGCGCTCGCAAGCGGCGGGCTGCTGGTGTTTCTGGTGATGGGCGATCTACGCGATGGCGCACCGACCCACCACGGCGAGCGGGCGCTCATGACCCTTTGGTTGTGGCTGGCGGTCTTTGCCGGCGACAGCCTCAGCTCGGCTTGGCGGCGCGCTGCACCCCCCGCGCGCGCGTTGCTGATCGCCAGCACCGGCCTGATCACCGCGCCGGCGACCGCCATCGTCCGCCCGTGGTTCGGCAGACGGGACACTTTCATCGACCGCGCCGCGGAGCTCGAGGCGGGGCGCGCAGCGGCCATCACCGCGGGGCCAAACGATCGGCTACTGGTGGACACGCCGGATTTCGCCTTTTATGCAGTCATGGCGGGCTTCGCGCGGCCGAGCCGCGTTCTGCCGTTCTCCGATCACGACCCTCGCCACCGCGACGCGAGCGACCCGTTCGAGACGCCCGAGGCGCTCCGCGCGCGGATTCTCGCAGCCGGCGCGACCCTCGTCCTGCTCGATTCCCGCCACCACGCTGCCGCCGAGGGCATCGGCGTCGTCGAGCGAACGTTTGGCAAGTACGTCCTCGTTCGTGTGGCGAAAGCCGGGCCTTGATCGCCAAATCTCTGCCGTGGACTTGCAGCTTCGGCCGTCCCCATCGAAAATGACGGCACGACCCGCCGAGGCTGCCTCGCACGCGGACCCATGACGAGCCCCCTATCCACCCTGTTCCTCGAGAGCGCCCCGGCTCCGGGGTTCGAGCCACCCGACCGAGAGCGGCTCGAAATCGCCCTCACCGACGCGGCGAATCGGGGCAGTGCCGCCTGGCCCGGGGTCAGCGTCGATGCGGCGGCGTTTGCGCAGTTTCTTGGCGAGCGGAGCCCAGCCGGAGCGGATCCGCTGCAGACCCTGAGCGAGCTCAGGATCGAAGAGCTGTACCTGTGCTGCGCCTGCCTCAGCGGCTCGAGCGCCGCCATCAACGAGCTGGACCGGCG
Source organism: Myxococcales bacterium (assembly GCA_016706225.1). Lineage (NCBI taxonomy): Bacteria > Pseudomonadati > Myxococcota > Myxococcia > Myxococcales > Myxococcales bacterium. Next base: position 119,857 of record JADJKB010000005.1, on the reverse strand, counting down.
TTTCATCGCCGATTCCGGCCGAGCCCTCGGACGCTTTCGCAACGACTCACAGGCGCGCGAGGAAGCGCTGCAGCACGCGCGCGAAAAACTCCTGACGGGTGGAGCGGACGCGCCGCCCAAGCTCGCGCAGTACTCCGGCCGCGGCGCGCTCGGCGGTTGGATTCGGGTGGTCGTCGTGCGTACGGCCCTGAACACTCAGCGCGCCGAGAAACGTCACGTACCGCGGGATGACGACCTCCTGGCCACGCGAATTGCCGAGGACTCCGCCGATCCAGAGCTGCGAGTGATGAAGGCGGAGTACGCCGATACCCTGGCACAGGCGGTGGCCGGGGCGTTCCGGCGCTTGACCAGTGAGCAGCGAAATCTGCTGCGTATGTACGTGATTGACGAGCTGTCCCTGGCCGAGCTCGGACGACTGCACTCGGTGGACGCCTCGACCATCTCGCGCTGGCTGACGAAGATCCGCGGCCGCCTGCTCGAAGACGCCCAGAACGAGCTGCTGGAGCGCCATGCGCTGAGGCCTTCGGAGTGCGCCAGCGTGATGCGCCTGGTTCGCAGCGACTTGCACCTCAGCATCGCGCGATTATTGCAAACCGAGCCTGCCGGCACCGTCGAGGTGTGACCATGGTGGAAGATCCGCTCGGCAGCTGCCTCGACGAAGACGAGCTGCTGGCACTCGCGGACGGGAGTATTTCCTCCGAAGCACGGCTGAACGCCGACCGTCACCTGGACGCCTGTGACGACTGTCGCAGGGTGGTCGCCGCGCTCGCCCACGCCGAGGACGTCGACGACGACGGAACGCCGACCGTGCCGGCGCAGCGCCTCGACGTGACACTGCCCGGCGAATTTGCGAACCGCTACGTGCTCCTGCGCCAAATGGCGGAAAATTCCCTCTACATCGCCTACGTCGCCCGGGACACGGCGGTCGACGAGCTCGTCGGTCTGAAGTGGATCCGACAAGAATGGGCCGCACGCCCGGACGTGGGGGCGCGCCTTCGGGCCACACTGCTCCGGGCCCGAGCGATCGCGAGCGACAACGTGGTTCGCCCGCGAGAGTGCCACGAGGCGGACGGCGCGCTGCTGCTCGTGGAAGATCTGGTTGCGAGCGACGACCTGGCTGGCCTGCTGCGCGCCCGCGGCATTGGGCCCGACTTGGCGCGGGACGTGGTCATGCAGTTTCTCGGTGCGCTCTCCAGCGCCCATGGGGTCGGCACTCCGCATGGTCACCTGCGGACAGAGAACGTGCTGATCGACTTGGCCGGTCACGTGCACGTCGCTGACTTCGGACTGGCTGACGCGCTGCACGGCAACGTCCGAACCCACGCAGAGCTCTGCTTGGACGACACTCAGACCGCGAGTCGGCTCGCACTGACCTTGCTCGAGCGTTGCGGCGGTGGAGCCCCGGCCCTCACCGCGATCTTGGAGAGCGCCATCGAGCGCCCGGACGGTTTCCCATCGGTGGTCGAGCTCGCGGCCGCCGTCCACCGCGTGCAACTCGAGCACCGGCTTCCGGTCGATCGCAAGAGCGCGGGACGTGATCGCGACTGGATGCCGACCACAGGCGCAATGATCGCCAACAAATACCGCGTCGAGGGCCTGCTCGGTCGCGGCGGCATGGGGGCCGTGGTGACGGCGCGCGAGGCCGGCTCCGACCGGCCCGTCGCCATCAAGCTGATGCCGCCTCGGGCCACGCGCAGCCGAGCGGCGGTGGAGCGCTTCCTGAGAGAGGGCCGCGCGGCCTCTGCAGTCTCGAGTGAACACGTGGTGCGGGTGCTGGAGGTCGGTCAGAGCGACGAGGGTGCGCCGTTCATCGTGATGGAGCACCTCGAGGGGGCAACGCTGGGGCGCGTGCTCAAGCAACGGGGCGCATTACCGATCAAAGAGGCGCTGCACTACGTGCTCCAGACTTGCGCCGCGGTCGCCGAATGCCACGCCATGGGCATCGTGCACCGCGATCTGAAGCCTGACAACATCATGGTGCTCGGGGAGCCCGGTCGCGACGCCATGGTGAAGGTGCTCGACTTCGGGGTTTCGAAGTCGGACTGGCTGGAGCAAGCCGCCCGGGTCCGGTTGACCGGCACCGCCGACGTGCTCGGCACCCCGACTCACATGTCGCCGGAGCAAGTGCGCAGCTCGAAGAGCGTCGATGCTCGGACGGATATCTGGGCGCTCGGCGTGATCTTGTACGAGGCGCTCACGGGCAGCCCGCCGTTCATTGCCGACAACCTGCCCGCGCTCTGCGCCGCCATCGTGAGTGACGATCCGCGGCCCCCTCGAGAGCTGCGCCCAGATCTGCCTCGAGGTCTCGAGGCGGTGATCCTGCATTGTTTGGACAAACACCCGGACGCGCGCCCGTTCAGCGTGCGGTCCCTGGCGGAGATGCTCGCACCCTTCGCCGGCGAAGGCGGGCTCGTGGCCCTCGACAAGGTCCGAGCGATCGCCGAAGCCAGCGTCCCCCGGATTTCTTCCATACCCCCGCCACCTCGCCTGACACCGATCCCACCACCCTCGGTGACCTTCGCGTCGGCGGACGCACCTGCGCCCGATCGGGCCCGTCCCTCGGACGAGAGCCTGGTGAACATCACCGATACGGCATCGTTCCGCCGCGAAGTGTCGACCCGACGACGAGCTGTCGGGGTCTTTGCAGCGTTGGTCGTGGGATTCAGTGCGCTGATGATCTTCCTCATCGCCACCGACGACGAGGGCGCCGTGCCCGAGGGCCCTTCCCTGGCCCCGAGCGCGACGGGGCGCCGGCCAGCGCCTGCCGAGATTGCCGACCTTCCCGAGGAAGACCCGACGCCGACGCTGGCGCCGAAATCGACGCACGACGCCGGAGCCGCCCCGAGGCGCAGGCGCCGGCCCCCGGGAAACCCCCTCGATACCCGCTTCTGACCGGCCCGAGCGCAATTGCGCTGCAAGGTCCCGCGCGGCGGGTGTCCTTCGTGTGGACCACACCCGCGGCCCGAGAAGCGAGAAATGCCGATCCCGACCTTCCCGAAACTCCCGCTGATTGCCCTGGCGGTCTGCCTGGTCTCGGCGGCGTCGCCGGCGGCCGAGCCTCAGGCGATCTATGGCGGCGGCAAGGTAAAACCCTGCGGCTGGCCGACGACTGTCGCCCTTGGCGGGTGCACCGGAACCCTGGTGCACCCGGAGCTGGTGATCTTCGCCGCGCACTGCATGCAAGGCGGCGGGGCGCCGAGCAAGGCCACGTTCGGGGACAACGAGAACTCACCTGCGTTTTCGGTGCCGACGAAATCCTGCTCGGCGAACCCGAAGTATTCGGGGAACGCGACCTACGACATCGCGTTTTGCCGGCTCAGCAAGCCGGTAACCAACGTGTCCATCGTTCCCATCTTGATGGGCTGTGAGACTCAAGCGCTGGCGCCTGGCGCACAGGTCGTTGCCGTCGGTTTCGGCCAGGCCAACGACGGGCTCGGTTGGGGGCCAAAGCGCGAGGTCACGATGCCGCTCAACTCCGTCAAGAATGGCGAGGCCTTCATCGGTGGCGGCGGCAAGGACACCTGTTACGGCGACTCCGGCGGCCCTGTGTTCATCCAGCTGTCAGACGGCAGCTGGCGAGTGTTCGGCATCACGTCCTACGGCGATTACTGCGGGGGTGGCGGCTACTACTCGATGATGCACACCAACATCGCTTGGGTGGAGCAGACGGCGGGGCTCGACCTCACACCTTGCCACGACAACGGACAGTGGGCGCCGACGGCGGGCTGCACCGGTTTTCCGAAGTCCCCGAACGTCGGCGGCAGCGCGTGGTCACAAGGCTGCGCTACGACTGACCTGTCGGGTCCGAGCTCGACCTGCGGCGCACCCTACGGCGGGGGACCGGTCGGGCCGGGTGGCACGGGCGGCGGCGGTCCGACGGGTGGCGCCGGAGGCTCGGGTAGCAGCGGCGGCAGCGGCGGCACCAGCTTCGGTGGCGGAGGCAGCGCTGGCTTCGGCGGCGGTGGCAACGCCGGCTTCGGCGGCGGTGGCAGCGCGGGCTTTGGCGGCGGGGGCAGCGCGGGCTTTGGCGGCGGGAACAACCCGGGCGGGTTTGGTGCCGGCTCGAGCACTGGCGGATCGAGCGGCGGCGGAGGCACGAGCGGCTCATCCGGCGGCGGTTCGAACATCGGAGCCCCTGGTTGCTCGAACGCGCCGGACTGCAACTCGTGTGCTTCGTGCCTGGACGAGTGCGCCTGCGCAACGGGCGACACCCAAGGTTGTGCCGTCGCGTGCGCGCCCTACGGCCCGAGTTCCGGCGCCGGTGGCCAGCTCGGGGGGCCGGACGCACCGTCGACGCGCGACAACAGCGACGTCACCGCAGGCTGCGCATGCGGTACCGCCGGGCGCCGAGGGTCGTCGGAACGCGCCCTCTTCATCGCGGCCCTCGGGCTGGCAACGCTGGCTCTGCGACGCAGGGTCGATGACGGAAATGCATTGAGCCCGAGAGAGGATCCATGACTGACCTTAACCAGACTTCAGATCCGCGCCTGCGTATCGAGAGCGTCGCCGAGCTCTCGGACTCGGACCTCGTGAGCCTCGAGCCGTCGTTCTCTGATTTGCACGAAGTGACCGGGACTTCGGATCTGGTCGAATTGCTCGTCGAACGAGCCGCGGACGCGGACCCGAGGGACATAGCCGAGAGACCGGCTGCGGTATGCGACTCGGATGCCTCCGCAGAGCCGGGAGCGGAAGCGCAGGCGACGGAGGGCACGGATGGCGGGATCCCGATTTCAATCGAGGAGCTGCCGCCGAGCGAGAGCGCGGAACAGACACGCGATACGCACTCCGATCCGATCGAACCCGCTGACGAGCCGGAGGACGACTGCGACCAGACCAGTCGCACGGTCGAGATGCCGCGCTTCAAATCCGGTTCGAGCGAGCTGCCGCTGCTCTCGCGCTACGAAGACTTTCCTGCCGACCCCACCGTGAAGATGCTGCCGGACTTCAGCATGGCGGACGACGCGCCGACGCTCCGGCGAACGCAACGCGAACACGCTCAGACGGAAACGGCCGCCGCGCTCGCGCCGCTACCGCCGCCGCCTCGGCTTCCGAAGGTCGACTCGGTGCCACCTCCGCCGCTATCGACCCTGCTACCACCGCCCCGCACGCCGTTGCCGCCGCCACCTTCGCTGCGCCCCCCGCCTTCTTCTCGCAACGCGGCCTCGTTGCGGTCGCCGCTCTTGCCAGCCTTCCCGAGCTCGATGCGACCAAAGCGCGACTCACTCCCCCCACTTCCAACCTGCGTCATCGCCGCGCGCCCATTCAAACCGCGCGAGCGTGACAGCGGACGGCCCACACCCGGCCGCAGTCGAGGAGAAGCCGCCAGGACCGCAGGCGCACGCCCCCCCCTCGCGCCGATCCCGCGGGAGCTGCCGCGCCTACCCGCCGTGCTGGAGTGGGACACCCTCGCCACGCGGGCGCACGCCGAGCATACCGAGCACGCCGAGGAGAGCGAGCGCACGAGCGTGATCCCGGTCTCGGGGGCAGTGCAGATTGAGCGCGGTCGAGCTCGCACCTGGTCCTGGAAGAGCACGCTGCCCGTCGCGCTCGGGGCGGTGCTCGGACTGGTGGTGTTTCTGACCACCTTGTTTGCGCTCCAGCCAAGTCGACCTGCGGCTGGCGGAGCGAGTACGGACGCTCTGCTCGTCACCGTCGCGGGACCCGGCGGCGGCGCCGTGGAGTTTCCTGAGGTGTTCATCGACGGTGTGCGACGCTGCGAGAGCTCTCCTTGCCTCGTGCCAGGGTTGACGGAAGGACTCCACTTCGTGACCATCACGGCGCCGGGACACGTACCGACGAGCCCCCGCGTCGTGCGCCTCCGGGACAGAGAAGCCTCGGTCCTGCACATGCAGCTCGCACGACCGGAGCCCGGCGAGGAGCGAGCTCCGGCGCGGGTCGCGAGCACGCCGGAGCCGCTCTCGACCCCGATCGAGTCTCTGCCTGCGGCCCAACCGCTCGCCCCGCTCGTGCCACCGATCACACCACCGGTCGCGCCTCCTGTTGCACCAACGCCAAAGCCGGTGACGCCCATCACCGTCGGCTCAGCCACGCTCGACTTCACCTCCGCTCCCAGCGCCGGTGTGATCCTCGATGGGCAACCTCTCGGCATGAGCCCTCGCCTGGGCGTGCGCGTGAAACCGGGCTCACACGTCGTCGTATTCGTGCACCCGGACAAGGGGCGGATCTTGCGCTCGGTGATGGTCGAGGCCGGCGCACGCCAGGCCGTGGCTGTGCGGTTCTGATCGGAGAAGACTGATGAAAGCAGCTCTACTTTTGGGTTTGATCCTCGCGGTTGGCTGCAGCGTCAGCACCGAGACCGGCGGACTTGCTGAAGGCGGCAAGGGTGGTAAAGGCGGCAACGCTGGCTCACAGTCCGGCACCTGCGCACCGGGCGCGTGCGAGACCTGCAAGAGCTGCTTCGAGCGCTGCGTCTGCGAGACGAACGATCAGAAGACGTGCCTGCATGCCTGCGGCTCCAGCGGCAGCGGTGGCAGTGGCAGTGGCAGTGGCAACGCGGGCAGCGGCAGCGGCGGCTGGGGCAGCGGGAGCGCCGGAAATCCGGCGGGCGGCAGCAACTCCGGCGGTAATCCGGGAAGCGGTGGCGCGCCCGCGGGCGGCAGCTCGGGCAGCTCGGGCTCGTCGGGCTCGGGAGGTTTCGCCGGCGGAGGAGGCTCGCCGTCGTCTGGTGGCAGCAGCGGCACGAGCACCTGCTGCACGCCTGGCACGAGCCCGGGTTGCAGCGACACCAGCGTCGAGTCCTGCGTCTGTGCTCAGGACGACTATTGCTGCAAGACCGAGTGGGACAAGATCTGTGTTGACGAGGTTGGCTCGTTCGGTTGTGGCTCGTGTGGCGGAGGTACCGGCGGTAGCTCGGGCTCCGGCGGCAGCGGTGGTTCGGCCGGCGGCGGTGGCTCTGGCGGCAGCGGTGGCTCCGGCGGCAGCGGTGGCTCCGGCGGCAGCGGTGGTTCGGCCGGCAGCGGTGGCTCCGGCGGCAGCGGCGGTTCGAGCGGCAGCGGCGGCAGTGGCGGATTCCCGACGGGCGCGGTGGTCTGGAAGAGCTTCCCCGAGCAGCACTCGACGTCGAACGCCGGCTGGAGCAGCTACATGACCGACGTGATCCGTCACCTGCCGCTCTCCTACGGCAGCACCTACTACGACTCCGACAAGGTCACGTACGTCCACGAGACCACCCACGGCATCAACTCCCACCTGCGGAACTACTTCAACGACACCGGCAAGAAGGCCAACGCTTTCTACGTCGGGTCGAACAAGTTCGCTCTGGTGGTCGAACCCAAGATGCTCAAGTCCGACGCAAACCCCTACGTGCCGCAGAGCCTGCGAGATAGCCGCTACAACCTCTACCTGCAGGGCTCGACCGATTGGAACGACACTCCGCTCTATCTCTTCGATGAGTGGGTGGCGTACACCAACGGCACCGAATCCGGAGTGAACCTGGTCAAAGAGGGCAAGTGGAACAGCGGTTGGCGAGACGCCTCCGGCTCCGTCGAGTTCACAGTGTACGCCATGGCCGTCGGCATGGCCGCCGAGGCAAAGGACCCGACCTACTTCTCCGGCTACGCCCAGTTCCGTGAGTTCTTGAAGTGGAACGCCGAGCGAGCCATGGGCCTCTACCAGCAGACCAAGGGCATGACCGAGTTCAAGTGGGAACACATCGACACCTACTACGCCAAGCTCCAGACGAGCTCCGACGCGGCCCAACTTCGGGCGTGGGTAAAAAAGACCTACGGCGATCCCTGGACCAAGAGCGTGATGGGCTTCTAGCCTCGACTTGGGCAGTCTTGCGATGACAGATCGCGTTCGTCATGAGCGGCGAAAACCCACTTGAACTACCGGTGAGGCCGGCGGATGCCTCCTCTGGCCTGGGATGAGTCGCGAATTTCTGGCAGGTCGCGCGCCGCGGGTGACCTCGAAGAAACTCCAAAACCGCCGCTAGATCAGTCTGCTGAAAAGTGAGCGCATCGGCGCCATGCACCTGCAAGGTCGCCTGCAAGGCGTGTCTATCTGGGGCAGGCCGGGTCCCCCGGCCGGATCTGGAGACTGGCAATGTCCCCGCGCACCCGCTTCGCACCCTGGCTCGTGGCCCTCTGTTTCTGCATCCCGGGATGCGGCGGTAGCCCCGAGGATGCCGCGGCAAACGACCTCTGTGTCCCCAATCAGTCGGTGTCCTGCACCTGCCCCAGCGGAGGCATGGGAGTGCAGGAGTGCGCGGCAGACGGCAATGGATACGGCGCCTGCACGGGCTGCACTGGCAGCACGGAGGGCTGCACGACGGAGCCCGACTGCGGGGGTTGCTCGTCGTGTTTCGATTCGTGCGCGTGTCAGGGCGGCGACGCAAAAGCCTGCCTGAAGCAGTGCGCAGGCAGCTCATCCGGCGGTGGCGCTTCGGGAGTCGGCGGCAGTGGTGCCGGCGGCGGCTCGGGTTCTGGCGGGTATTCCGGCGGCTCGGGTTCTGGCGGGTATTCCGGCGGCTCGGGCTCCGGCGGTTCGGGCGGCTATTCGGGTGGCGGCTCCGGCGGTGGCGCGGCCCTCGACTGCACCGGTTGTGTCGCCCAGAGCTGCGGCAGCGAGCTCTCGGGGTGCACTCAGACCTCCGGCTGCATCGAGCTCGTTCAGTGCGCGCAAGCAAGCGGCTGTTCACTGAGTGACTACGGCTGCTTGTTGATCGGCTGTGGCACCTACCTGTTCAACTTCAAGGCACTCCCGCCTGCAATGTCGCTCGGTGGCTGCGCGTCGCAGGCGTGCGCCGTCGAGTGCTCCTGAATCGGAGGCATGATGTTTCGCTTGTTGTCGCGCTTGATGTTGGTCGTGTTGGCCGCCGGTTGCACCGCGATCGCCGAGGGCGAGGACCAGAAGGTCTGCTCACCGGGGATCCAGGTCGCTTGCGCCTGTCCGGGCGGCCAACAGGGCGCGCAGAGCTGCTCGGCGGACGGCCACGCATACACGAAGTGTGATTGCGGTGGGAACTGGAACGGGACCGCCGGGGTTGCCGGTGGGTCGTGGAGCAGCGGCGGTGGAAACGCCGGCGGCGCCGGCAACCAATCCGGAAACGGCGGCGAGCCGGGCGGCGGCGGAGTGAGCGGCGGCTCCGGCGGGCCGAGCGGTGGCGCACCGAGCGGTGGCGCAGGCGGCGGTTCGAGTGGTGGCGGTGGCTCGAGTGGTGGCGGCGGCTCGAGCGGCGGCGGTGGCTCGAGCGGCGGCGCCAGCGGCAACGGCGGCAGCTCGGGCGGCGGCGGCTGGGGCGGCAACGGTGGTTTCGGCGGCGGGTCCTTCGGCCCGGTCGGCGACTTCGCAGGCGGCGTGAACATCCAAGAGATCGCCGTCTATCAAGCCGTCAAGGTCAGCTTGATGAAGGGCGGCCAGCAGGTCAACCAGAAGAATGCTCCGATCGTGATGGGGCGACCTGCGCTGGTGCGAGTGTTCGTTGCTCCCGCCTCGGGGTTCTCGAACCGCAAGCTCACCGCGATGCTCGATCTCAAGAGCTCGGACCCCAACGTCAAACCCCAGACCCTCAGCCAAGACGTGAGCTCGGCCTCGAGCGACGCGACTCTGTCGAGCACGTTCAACTTCCTGATTCCGCCGGAGCAGGTGACGGGTGATCTGAAGCTCACCGTCTCGCTGCACGAACCCTCCGGCGGCAGCGTCGGCGCGGTGCAGTCGACGGTAAAGTGGCCGGCGCAGACGCCAGCCGACGTCGGCGCAGAATCGTCCGGCATCATGCGCGTGAAATTCGTGCCCTTCCGCTATCAGGGCGACGGTTCGGGTCGATTGCCAGATACCTCGACCGAGCAGATGCAGCGCTACCACGACATCTTGTTCTCGATCTACCCGACCACCAAGGTCGAGGTCTCGCTGCGCGACCCGGTCGACTACAAGAGCTACGTCAGCGCCGGCTCCGGCTGGTCCACCTGGTTGGACACGTTGTGCGACCTGCGCCATGCCGACAAGGTCGACTCGAAGACCTACTACTTCGGGATCATGGCGCCGGCGAGCGGATGGAACCAGTACGGCGGCGGCATCGCCGGCCTAGGGTACGTGCCGGGCGCCACCGACGAGTACTCGCGCTGCGCCGTCGGCCTCGGCTTCAAGGGCGCGGACACCGAGGGCTTCATCATGGCGCACGAGGTTGGCCACACCATGGGTCGCCCGCACGCGCCGTGCGGCGTCTCCGGCGAGGCGTTCCCTTACGCGGGCGCCAAGATCGGCGCATGGGGTTACAGCCTGACCAGCCAGAAGCTCAAGGAGCCGAGCAACTTCCGCGACATGATGAGCTACTGCGACCCGCAGTGGATCAGCGACACCAACTATGGAAAGCTGTTCAAGCGCATCCAGTGGGTCAACGCGAACTACTACATCACGCCGGGCGCGCCCGAGACCTACCGCAAGCTGTTGGTGGACCCGAGCGGCACGCTGTCTTGGGGACGCAGCATCACGGTGACCCGTACGCCGAACGGCCAGAAGCGACGTGTGCAGATGTTCGACGAGAACGCGCAGGTCATCGCCAGCGTGGACGGCTACTGGATCCCGATGAGCGAGGATCCCGCCGGAACCCTGTACGTGCCGGAGCCCAAGGTGCACGGCGCCGTCGGCATCGCGCCGGAAGGCCTGCCCACGGTGATCCTCGATCCCGCCGGATGAGGGAAAATCCCCGGGCCGTGCCAACTCCGGCAGCCGCCGGCCGCCGCGTCGGTTATCCTCCGGAGGGTGAAACGGGCGTCGCTGTTGGCTTGGGTGCTTCTCTCCGTCGGATGTTCGGGCGCAAGCGGCGGCGGCGGCGGGCCGGGCATCGGCGGCTCGGGTGCAACGGGCGGAGTCAACCTCGGCGGTAGTGGCGGCGCGGTGGGAGGCGCCGGCGGCGGTGGCGGCGTGGTCGTCACAGGTGGCAACGGGGGCGGCACGCAGACCGGCTGCTCGGCAGAGTCGCAGTTCGTCTACGTCATCGACAGCGCCGAGACCCTGTTCAAGTTCGACCCGCCATCCCTCGCGTTCACTCCCGTCGGCACGGTCAACTGCGGCGCGGGTTTTCTCGACACTCCGTTCTCGATGGCCGTCGACCGCAACGCCAACGCCTGGGTCGTCTATACCGACGGCTCGCTGTACAAGGTCGACACCAAGACCGCAGCCTGTACTCCCACCGGCTTCACACCGGGGCAGAGCGGCTTCGTGACCTTCGGCATGGGGTTCTCCACCGAGGGCGCCGGCAGCACGAAAGACACTTTGTTCGTCAGCCAGGCGGACGCGTTGGGCACGAGCACGGGGCTCGCCATCATCGACACTCAGTCATTAGTGCTCACGCCGATCGGAGCCTACGACCAGACGAACTCCCGCGCCGAGCTCACGGGGACCGGGGATGGCAAGCTGTTCGGCGCTTTCGAAGGCTCCCCGTACGTGGTGTCGCAGATCGACAAGAGCAACGCCAAGATCTTGTCGCAAGCACCGCAGTCGCCAATTCAGTACCCACCCGGCGCTTCCAACTTTGCTTTCGCTTTCTGGGGTGGCAGCTTCTGGTTGTTCGTGGGACCGGGCACCTCGACGGATGTCTTTCACTACGACCCGAGCCTGGGCACCACGACCAAAGTGACCAGCGTGCCCCAGGTCATCGTTGGCGCCGGCGTCAGCACTTGCGCGCCGATCAAACCCCCGAAATGAGCGCGCCCATGTCCAATCTCATGCCACTATCGCGCGACGTACGCGCTGTCCGTTCTCGCGGAGCACAGCGGGTCTTTGCGGCCGCGGCCGTTGCAGCTCTCTTGCTAGCGTCCGCCGCGCCGAGCCGAGCCGAAGACAGCCACAAACTCCGCGTCGCCACCTTGGCCCCGAAGAACTCGGCCTGGGGCAAGGTGTTCAAGGTCTGGCAGAAGGCGCTCTCCCAGAAGAGCGGCGGCAAGCTCGATCTCGAAGTCTTCTACAACGCCTCACAAGGCAACGAAGACACGATGGTCTCCAAGATGAAGACCGGCTCGCTCGATGGCGCGGCGCTCACCTCCGTTGGCATGAGCCGGATCACGAAGGACGTGCTCGTGCTGCAGCTGCCTGGGGTCGTCGACTCCTGGGCACTGCTCGACAAGGTGCGCGCCGATCTGGCGCCGGATCTCGAGAAGCGCTTCGAGAAGGCCGGATATCAGGTCGTTGGCTGGGGCGATCTCGGATTGGCGCGCCAGTGGACCCGCGGCTTCACGCTCAAGCGGCCGAGTGACCTCAAGGGTAGGCATCCGCTGGTCTGGCGCAACGAGCCCATCGGGCCTGCCATCTACACCTCGATCAGCGGTGTCGTCCCCACGCCGCTCTCACCCCCGGAGGTTCTGCCCGCGCTCAGGTCAGGCAAGATCGACGCACTCAGCGCGCCCGCACTGGCCGCCGAGGCACTGCAGTGGACACCCCTCCTGGATCACGTCTCGTCGAGGGCCAGCGTGTGTGCAGTCGGTGGCACCGTGTTTCGCAAGAAGGCGCTCGACGATCTTCCCAAGGACCTGCAGGTGATCTTCTGGGCTCTGCAGAAACGCGCGGCGGAGGTGAACAAAGACCGCGTGCGAAAGCTCGACGCCGCGGCTTACACACGGATCTCCAAGAAGATGACCGTGGTGGACCTGTCCCCGGAGGACCGTGAAGAGTGGCGCAAGCTCATCGTGCCTGCGGTGAAACAGCTCTCCAAGGGCACGTTTTCGAGTGAGCTCGTGGAACGTGTGCTGAAGCTCACCGGCAAAGGCTGAGCGCGGGCGGCGCCACGCGGGCGCAGCTGCGTCCCCGCCAAGTTCATGCCCCACTGAGCGTACGGCTACCATGTCGAACGGTGGTCACCCGCATCGGACGCCGCGTGCTCGAGCTCGGTGTGGGGCTCTTCGCCCTGCTCGGCTTTGCCTTCGTCCCGCTCGGCAAGAAGACCGCGCTCGAGCACCTGGCTGCGATCGTCGACACCCAACCGGCGCGCGAAGCGGGCAAAGAGCTGCTGGAGGCCGGCGACAAACTCCGCGCGAAGGTGCTCTCCAGCCTGCCCCGTTCCCAGCCATCCACCCGAGACGCCGGCGCCCAACCACCGGGCGGTGCGGCCCTGGTCTGCGTTGAACCCTTCGAGCCCGTCCAACCCGTCCAGTGGAGCGCCTCCCACGCGGCGTCGGATGCCGGGCTGACGTTCTACCCGAGCGCCCACGCTCACTGAACCGGAACCGGCACTCCCCACTTCGGGTCCACACCCGGCGCGGGCGCCGCGCTGCTCAGCGGTCGGGCAGACGGCTGCACGGGGGCCGGCGGACGCAGCGGCAAGGCGCGAACCGGTGCGCCCTCACCCTCGGCGCGGGCACCGGTCACTGGTCTTGTGTTCTGAGCCGTCGCCGCTTGACGGCCTCGACAACCGTCGTCACCCCGGCCGCGGCACGTCGGGGTGTTCGTTGTAGAAGGCCTCGAGGCTCTCCTTGCTGATGCTCAGCTCGATCACACCCTCGCGCACGATCTTCGACTGACAGCCGAGGCGTGAGTTCATGCGCACGTCGAAGGCTTTGTCGAGGATGTCTTCCTCGTCTTCCTCCGCCTCGCTCAGGAGCTCCGCGCCCTTGGCAATGTAGACGTGGCAGGTCGAACAGGCACACACACCGCCGCAGGCGGAGCCCTCCGGCGCCTTGCCGAGCTGCGCTGCCTCGAGCAGTGAAGTCCCCAACGGCACCTCGACCTCGACGCCTTGATCGACGAATCGAACCGTGGCCATCAGCCCGTCTCCTCTTTGGTCGGCAGCGCGCCGTGCTCGACCAGGTGGGCCTCGACTCCGCGCGCGTTCGCCACACTCTCGCCGACGCTATCCACGCTCTTGCCTCCGATGGCCGCCTGAATCGCGCGGTTCATGCGCCGCCCGGCCCAGGCGTGGGTTGCGTCGTCGAGCTCGTCGATGCGGCTCTGCACTCGCGAGACCTTCTCGGCGCTCTCGATCGCCTGCTCGAGCTCGCGCATTGCGCGCTCGACGCGCTGCCCTTCGTCCGCCTCCAGGAGATCGGCGTCCGCGACCAGGGCTTTGTTCGTCGCCAGGAGCATGCGCGAGCCTTCGACCTTCGCGTCGGCCAGGCGTCGGGCTTCGAAGTCCGCTTCACCGTGGTCCAGGGCGTCCAGCAGCATCTGCTCGACCTGATCGTCGGAGAGCCCGTAGCTCGGCCGAACGTCCACCTCTTGATATGCGCCGGTGGTCAGCTCTTTGGCCTCGACCTTGAGCAGGTTGTTTTCGTCCACGTGGAACGTCACTTCCAGCCGCGCCAGGCCCGCCGGCATGGGCGGGATCCCCTTCAGGGTGAAGCGCGCCAGGGAGCGGCAGTCCTTCGCCAGCTCGCGCTCCCCCTGCACGACGTGGATCTCGAACCCCGTCTGGTTGTCCGCGTAGGTAGTGAAAGTGGAGCGCGCACCGGCCGGAATGGTGGTGTTGCGCGGCAAGATCTTGTCGATGCCACCGCCCATGGTCTCCACGCCCAGAGACAGCGGCAACACGTCGAGCAGGAGCACTTCGTCGCTCGAATCCGCGAGCAACTGCGCCTGAACCGCCGCTCCATAGGCCACCACCAGCTCGGGATCGATGTCGCCGAGCGGCTCCTTGCCGAAGAGCTCTTTGACGTACGCGCGTACCCGGGGAACGCGCGTCGAGCCGCCGACCAAGATCACACCGTCCAGCTCATTCGCCTCGACCTCCGCATCACGCAGCGCGCGCCGGCATGCTCGACCGGTGCGCTCCAGAAGCGGCTGGATCAGCTCGTCGAGGTGATCGCGGGTCACGCGATGTTCCACCGTCGTGGAGGTCCGCCCTGGCAGCTCGACGGTCACCTCGGCAGCGTCGGTCAGTGCGTGTTTGGCTTGCCGCGCCGCCCCGAGAGCCAGTCCAACCAGCTCGGGTGCTCGAGCTGTTTCCGCGCCTCCGCTCATCGCAGACAGCATTTCTTCGGCCAGGAGCCGGTCCATGTCGTCGCCGCCCAGGGCGCTGTCGCCGCCGGTGCTCTTGACCTGAAACACCCCGTCCTCCAGGCGCAAGATCGTGATGTCGAAGGTACCGCCCCCCAGATCGTAGACCGCAAACAGGCCATTTTGCTTCTTGTCGAGGCCGTAGGCCAGCGCTGCGGCCGTCGGCTCGTTGAGCAGTCGGACTACGTCGAGCCCCGCCAGCCGCCCCGCGTCCTTCGTGGCCTGGCGTTGTGCATCATCGAAGTAAGCCGGCACCGTCACGACCGCACCGCCGACCGCGCCCAGTTGATCGACCGCGCTCGACTTCAGGCTCTTCAAGATCTCTGCGCTTGTCTCCACTGGCGTGACCACCTTGCCGTCCCCCACGTCGAAGCGCACGACCTTGGAGTCCGCCTCGCTCACCGGAGCCTTGAATCGGTAGGTGCCGAGCCGGGTCGTCTCCGCGTCATTGGCGCCACGCCCCATGAAACGCTTCACGCTCGCGATGGTCTGCGCGGGATGCAGCGTCGCGTACGCCCTGGCCGACGCACCCACGACCACGTTCCCGTGCTCGCCGTAGTACACGACACTCGGCAACAGCGCCGTTCCGTCACAAGTGAGGAGAGCCACCGGCCTCTCGTCGCGCATGTGCGCGACGATGCTGTTCGTCGTCCCCAGATCGATGCCGATCGGCCTAGGCGGAGCCTTGGGATCGAAGATGTCGAGTAGCACCATGATTCCTGGTCCGGCTCAGCCGAGCTCGTCCTCGATGGCCGCAGCCTCGTCGAGAAACCGGCGGACGTAGCGCAGCTCTCCCAGCCCCGTCAGCAGCGCCGGGGTGTGCGCCAACGCGCCCCCGTTTTCGGCAGCGCGCTCGAACTCCGCACCGAGCGCGCGGGTTGCGCTCGCTTCGCGCGCCTTCATCTCGGCGACCAGCGCGGCGAGCCGCGCCATGTCCTTGTGTTTGCCCGCTGCCGCGAGCTCCTCGCGTTTTTCCATCATCTCGAACAGCAGCGTCGGCTCGGGTTTCGGCTCCTGCCCCTCTTCGACGTGGACGCCCAAGCGCACGAGCAACGCCTCGCCACGGCGGATCGGATCCTTGAGCGCCCGCCAGGCCGCGTTCACCTCGATGGCCTTCCCCAACGCCGCACGACGCTCCGCCGGTGGGCTGCCAGAGTAGCGATCGGGGTGCAGCGTGCGACTCAGCTCGCGATGGCGGCGCTCCGCCTCCTCGAGGTCGAGATCGAAGCGGGGCTCGAGCCCCAAGGTCGCGAATGGGTCGTGCATGGCCGGCGGCCCGCCGAGGCGTGCTCGGCGGAGTTGTCGTCTACTTCACGGTGAAGGAATGCCCGCAGCCGCAGCTCGTGGCTTCGTTCGGGTTCCGGAACTTGAACCCCTGAAACATCAACGTCTTCTCGAAGTCGAGGGCCGAGCCGGCCAGGTAGATCAGGCTCTTTTTGTCGACGATGAACCGCACCCCGTCCGCCTCGAACACCCGGTCGCGCTCCCGCGGCGCCTCGTCCTCGAAGGCAATGACGTAGCTGAAACCCGAGCAGCCCCCGCCTTTGATGCCCAGGCGGATCGCCGCTTCTGGCGTACCACGCTTCGCCAGCTTCTGACGGGCAAACTCCGCCGCCTTGTCGGTGATCAAGAGCGAGAGCTTGCGCTCCGACTCGGCCGGCCGCGGGGGTTCACTTGCACTGGACTCTGTCGTCATGGCTTGCATGGTCATCCGGCAATCCGCTCACTCCGCGCCCTTCGCTCGTGCCGCGGGCTGCTCGGCGCCCGCCGAGCCCGCCAGCGCCTGACGCGCCGCGCGCTTCTGGCGAAAATCCTCGATCGCACTCTTGATGGCGTCTTCCGCGAGCACCGAGCAGTGGATCTTCACCGGAGGCAGGTTGAGCTCCTCGGCGATCTGGCTGTTCTGGATGGTCTGGGCCTCGTCGATGTGTTTGCCCTTGATCCACTCCGTCGCCAGCGAGCTCGAAGCGATGGCCGAGCCACATCCGAAGGTCTTGAAGCGCGCGTCTTCGATCATCCCTTCGTCGCTGACCTTGATTTGAAGCCGCATCACGTCGCCACACGCGGGAGCGCCGACCAATCCCGTTCCGACGTTGGGGTCCTCCTTGTCGAGGGTCCCCACATTCTTGGGATTTTCGTAGTGTTCGATGACTTTGTCGCTGTAGGCCATGGGAAAATCCTCGGCTAGGGCTCAGTGGGGAACCCATTGAATGCTCTTCAGGTCGATGCCCTCTTTGAACATCTCGTAGAGCGGGGACATGTCTCGGAGCTTCTTCACCTTGCCGACGACGAGCTCGATCACGTAGTCGACCTCTTCTTCGGTATTGAAGCGCCCAAGACCAAATCGAATGCTCGAGTGGGCCAGCTCTTCGTCGAGCCCCATCGAGCGCAGCACGTAGCTCGGCTCCAGGCTGGCGCTGGTGCACGCCGAGCCGCTGGAGACCGCCACGTCCTTGATCGCCATCATCAAGCCCTCACCCTCGACGAAAGAGAAGGAGAGGTTCAGGTTGCCGGGCAGGCGTTTCTCGGGGTGGCCGTTCAGGACCACCTCGTCGAGCACCTTGCCGATGCCCTGGTGCAGCCGCTCGCGCAGTGCACGGATGCGCTCGTTCTCGGCCTTGCCCTCGCGCTTCAAGAGCTCACACGCCTTGGCGAAGCCGATGATGCCCGGCACGTTCAGCGTACCGGAGCGGTTGCCACGCTCGTGCCCGCCGCCGTCCATCTGCGCCGCCAGCCGCACCCTCGGCTTGCTCCGCCGCACGTACAGCGCTCCGACACCCTTGGGGCCATAGAGTTTGTGGGCCGTCAGCGACGCCAGGTCGACGTTCATGGCGCGCACGTCGAACTCCGCCTTGCCAATGCCCTGCACTGCGTCGCTATGGAGCAGCACCCCACGCTCGCGGGTGATCTTGCCGATCTCACCGATGGGCTGGATCGTGCCGACCTCGTTGTTGGCCAGCATCACGCTGACCAAGATGGTCTTGTCAGTCAGCGCGCGACGAATGTCGTCCGGGTCCACCAGGCCGTCGGTCCCCACGTTGACGTAGGTGACCTCGTAACCCTGCTTCTCGAGGCGTTTGCACGAGTCGAGCACGGCCTTGTGCTCGATCACCGTGGTGACGATGTGGTTGCCTTTGGATTTGTAGTACTCGGCGACGCCCTTGATCGCGAGGTTGTCGCTCTCGGTGGCGCCGGAGGTGAACACGATCTCTTTGCCGCTCTCGGCGTTGATCAGCCCAGCAATGGTCTCGCGCGCGTCCTCGACTGCCGCCTCGGCTTCCCAGCCGAACGCGTGGGTACGGCTCGCAGCGTTGCCGAAGGTCTCGTTGAAGAACGGCAGCATTGCCTCCACGACGCGCGGGTCGACCCGCGTCGTCGCGTGGTTGTCCATGTAGATGGGGAATTTGAGGGCCATGTTCAGTGCGTCTGGGCGCCGGCAACCAGGTCGGGCGCGTTCTCCGCGGGGTGACGCTCACAAGTCGGACAGGCGTGCACCGACACGCGAGGCTCACAAGCGGATCCACAAGTACTCAGGTAGTTCAGGCTGTCGACCAGCTCTTCCTCGAGCTGCTTCAGCTCGTCGACCTTGGCCCGGGTCTCGGCGAGCTTTGCCAGATAGACTTCCGACAGGCGGCTGGCCGCGAGCTTCGCGCTCTCCGAGTCGCCCTGAGCCTTCACCAGCTCCTTGATCTCCGAGAGCGAGAATCCGAGCGACTGCAGCTTCGTGATCCAGCGCACACGGATCAGCGCGTCGGGTCCGAAGATCCGGTAGCGCCCCTTGCTGCGCTCGTGAGGACGCAACAGGCCGAGGTCCTCGTACAGGTGAATCGCACGCACGGTCTTGCCGGTCGACTTCGCGAGGTCACCCACCAAGAGCACGGCGTCCGGGCTCACGCCGAGCTCGTCCACCCGTGGCTCTGCCAGCGGCGAGCGCTCGTGCTCATGCTCGTGCAGCGCGGGTGCGATGTTGAGGCGGACTTTGCGGGCCATGGGTCGGACGTGTGGGGTATAACCCTTACGCATGCGTTAGGGTTGCGCTTTGATTGTCTTAGCTGCCGACCCAGAGCGCGTCAAGCCCAGCGACATTCCAGCTGATTCCACCGCTTCGGGAGGCTCGCCGCCGACTCGGCTCGACACGAGGGGTCTGCCATGAGAAACGCCGGCCGGCATGCTCCGCCTGGACTCCGTCGCCAAACAACACGGAAAACAGATCCTGTTTGCCGACGCCTCCTTCGCGGTGTTTCGCGGCGATCGTGTGGGCCTCGTCGGGCCGAACGGCTCGGGCAAGTCAACGATCTTCCGCATGATCGTCAAGGAAGAGGACCCCGATGCCGGCCAGGTGATGGTCGATAAGGGCACGACCGTCGGGTACTTCAGCCAGGACGTCGGGGACATGCAGGGCCAGAGTGTGGTCTCCGCGACCCTCGACGGCGCGGGCCCGGTCTCCGAGGTGGCCCAGCGCCTCGCGGAGCTCGAGCACCAACTGGCCGACCCAGAGTTGGTGGATCAGATGGACCGTCTGATCGAAGAGTTCGGCGACGCCCAGGCCCGCTTCGAGGAGCTCGGTGGTTACGCCCTCGACGCCCGCGCTCGGGAGATCTTGGCTGGCCTCGGGTTCTCCGCCGAGGTGATGGACGGCGACGTCGGCGCGCTCTCCGGCGGCTGGAAGATGCGGGTTGCGCTCGCACGCATCCTCTTGATGCGGCCGGATGCGCTCTTGCTCGACGAACCGACGAACCATCTCGATCTCGAATCGATCCTGTGGCTCGAGCAGTTCCTCAAGGGCTTCGACGGCGCGCTGATCATGACCTCGCACGATCACGAGTTCCTGAACCGACTCGTCAATCGCATCGTCGAGATCGATGGCGGAGAGCTGACGAGCTTCACTGGAGACTACGAGAGTTATCTCGCCCAGCGCGCGCTGCTTGACGCCCAGCAGCAGAGTGAGTTCGAGCGCCAGAAGGCGATGCTCGCCAAAGAAGAGGCATTCATCGCCCGCTTCAAGGCCCGGGCCAGCCACGCCGCGCAGGTCCAGTCGCGGGTGAAGAAGCTGGAGAAGATCGAGCGGGTCGAGCCGCCCATCCGCCGCAAGAAGCTGCGCTTCGACTTTTCGGAGTCACCCCGCTCCGGCGATGACGTCGCCAAGCTAGACGGCGTGAAGAAGGCCTACGGCTCCCGCGTGATCTACGACGGGCTGGATCTGCTGATCCGCCGCAAGGAGCGCTGGTGTGTGATGGGCATCAACGGCGCGGGCAAGAGCACACTGCTCAAGCTCATCGCGGGGAGCACGGAGCCCGACGCGGGGCGCGTGACCGTCGGCGCCAGCGTGAAGCTCGGCTACTTCGCCCAGCACTCGATGGAGCTCCTGGATCCCGCGAGCAGCGTCTGGGACATGTTGATCGGGAAGTTTCCCCACGCCACGGTGGGTTCGTTGAAGACACTAGCCGGGGTGTTCGGCTTTCCCGGAGAGGACGTGGAGAAACCCTGCAAGATCCTGTCGGGCGGCGAGAAGGCGCGGCTGGTCCTGGCGCTCATGCTCTACGACCCGCCGAACTTCCTCGTGCTCGACGAACCCACCAACCACCTGGACCTCGCGACGAAAGAGATGCTGATCGAAGCGCTGGCTGGCTACGACGGCACGATGTTGTTCGTGTCCCACGATCGTCACTTCCTGCGCTTGCTCTCGAATCGTGTGCTCGAGGTCTCGCCGGAGGGCGTGCGCAGCTTCGGTGGCGGCTACGCCGAGTACGTGTCCGAGGTCGGCTACGAAGCACCCGGCATGCGGGGCTGACGCCTCGCGTCGCGGCGAAGCTCAAACTGCTCCGCCCAGAGAGCATGCGCTGGGCGCGCGGCCCGAGCCGTCAGGAGAACCCGAACGAGTCCTCGGCGTTCATCGACCAGAGCATGTGGGCCGCGTAGCCGCCGAGGGCGAGTGTTGCACCGGCGAGCAGCCCGAGGGCGACCAAGCCGCTCTGGGCTAGCAGGCTCTGCTCGGTCAGGTTTCCGGCAGCTGCCACGAACTGCAGCGCGCCCAGCGTGATGAAGACCGCGCCACGGACCAGCTGACTCGAGCGCCGCGCCCGCGCTGGACGGTAGGGGACCGTGTCCGGCACCACGGGCGGGCGATTCCAGAGCGCCAGCGCCACACGGTAGAGGCCCGCACCGGCGGTAGCGAGACCTGCACCGCCGACCCAGAGCGCCCCGACCGAATCGGAGACGAGCAATTTGCCGAACAGCAGGTTGAGCCCGGCGACCGCCAGGGAAAAATTGAGCAACGCATCGCCGACGCCCAGGTCGAGCGCACTCTCCGAGCGCCAGAGCGCAACGCCACCGATCACGAACAGGCCGTTCACCACCAGTAGCGCACACAACACCGCCAGCAGTCCGACGCCCACGGGCTGCGACGCGATGCGCTCGAGAGCTCCTGGGCTGACGAGCTGCATCAACGCGAGTAGCGCGAGCATCACGTAGACGGTGGCGACCAAGCCGCGAATGCGACGCGCCCTACCGTCGAACAGGGTGACCGCCAACCGGTCGAACAGTGCAAAGAGTAGTCGCATGAGAGGTCGGGCCTGAGCCACGAGCGTCGTGGGGCGGTCAGGGCTCGGGTTCGTATACGTGGTTTGTGGCGGCAAAGCTTGGAACATTCAGCGACCCGACTTGCGCCGAGCCGCGATCGGGCGCAAGTTGAGGTTTCCCGTGCGTTGAGGGGTGCCTCGTCCACGAGCCTCGAGCCCGCTGCACGGAAACACTGGCAGGTTTGCGCCAAGCGTGGCGACGGAGACGAGCATGGATCGCAGAGTGACTACGACGAAGCGGGACCGAAACGGAAAGATCGTCGCGCTGTGCCACGCGGGGCAGCCTTGGTCGCCGCGCAAGGCGACGGATGTCATCCGGGACATCAACAGCAGCAAGAAGAGCTACTACGTGAAAGAGGCCGAGAGACGAACCTACGTTCGCGTATCGGCGGGCTCGCTCCAGACCACGACCGACGAAGCGAGCGAGAACAACCTGAACAACCTGCCCACGACCTGACGGTCGTGCAGCGAGTCAGTCCGGCGACAGGCTCTGGGCTTTGACCTCGTCGAGGGTCGTACTCAGCTCGCGTGTGGCTTTGTCGCCGTTGCCGGCGGCGCCCCCGGAGTTCTTTCGGTACGAGACGTACGCGACTTCGAGGCGGCGCATCGCGTCGGTCAGCGCGGTCACGCGTGCCACGTCGGCGATGGTCCCCTTGAACACCCCCGCCGCCAGGCGGTCGGCGGTACCGAGTCGCGCCATCAGGCTCGAAGCGCTGTCCTTCAGGGGATCGGGAACACTCTCCGTGCCGTCCCACTGGGCCAGGCGGACTGTGGCGTCGAGGGACTCCACCAGCTCTTCCAGGGCTTTTTTGAAGACGCCAACACGTTTGTCTTTCATTTTGCGACGAACCTCGAGAATCACTTTGGAGTGGGGGAGGGCCCGGCCTTTGGCCGGCTCGAACTTGTTCAACACGAACTCATGGTTGGGCCGTTCATTTCGTTTCAGAGGGCTCGTACGTCGCTCAGTGCCTTGGCCACCGCTTCCCAGTCGAAGCTGGGCAGCCCGTGAGTCAGCTCGTTGGACACCCAGCGGCGGCCGACCTCTTGCAGCGCCTCGCGTCGCGTAACCGCCCAGCCCGAGACACAGTCGGCGTCTTTTTCTCGGCCGACTCGCGCCTCGATGCACCAGTCTGCCGGGTCGTCTTCATTCGAACGCGGCGCGACGCGCACGGTGAGCTGGGTGCCGTTGTGCTCGAGCTCGTACGCCATCCCGTTCTTCTCTCGATACTGCATGACGATGCGAAGCTTCTGGGCATCGGCTGCTGAGGGGGTGTGGCGGGACACGTTTTGCTTGGGCTCGGGGGATCGGTGACGCTGCGGCCAGCGCCACAATGCTTGGTTTGGGGGCGCGGAAGACCCTTCCGCACTTCACGTGGAGGCAGAAGTCGCTGGGGTCACGTGGACCGCGGGCTCGCACCTTGGTGAACCCAGACACTCTAGCCGGATCCACACACACCGCAACTGCCCCACCCGCCCAGGTTTGTGGTGCCGAAGGCCGACGGCAGCCCTTCTCTTTGCGCCGCGCGTCGCCTCACTGACAGCTGGTGTTGACGAAGCGCTCGTATTCCTCGGGGCACTTCGCCTTGGCGCAAGTCGCGCACTCTTTGCCTTCAGGCGCCAGGTAACAGTCGGGCGAACAAGCATTCCCCAGACAACGGGTGATGGCCATGACCGCGGTCGACGCCTTGGGGCAGGCGGCATCCCAACACGGGCCCGTGCAGGCTGCGTCCCCTTTGCCGCCACAGGCGACCATGCACTTCAGGGTCTCGAGCGCCGACGCGGTGCCGGCACTGGTCACCGCGCCGGCGAAGCAGAACTCCGTCGCGCGGGCCTGACGCGGCCAGTACATGCCGACGAACATGCACATCTCGTTGGTATCGGCGCTCAGCCCCTGCACGATGCCGGTCGGCTCCGGGTTGTCGAAGTCGCAGTGATATTGGATCGAGCTGCCCGCGGGTAACACGGCGGGGGCGTCGGCTGGAAACGCGCGCGGCACCGGCTCCGACCACTCGCTGGTCTCGAACAGCGGCCCGAGCGAGGCCGTGAGGGCGGGATCGGTGCTCTCGGCCCGAAATTTCACGCCGCGCCAGTGCATGTGGGAGGTCGCGAAGGCAAGGTTCGCGGTTTCGGGCAGCGGACAGCTGAGCTCTGCGGTGTGTTTGCTGGCGGCCGGCACGTAGATGGCGGGGTTGTAGAAGAACAACACGCCGGCCTCGGTGGTGATGGTCGCGGGATCGCGCAGCTCCATTTTGAAGTCGATGCTGGCGTGGAGGGGTGCGCTGTCGGTGTTCAGATAGTGTGTCTGGACCAAGACAATCTCGCCTGGCGCAAACATCTGGGCGACCGCCGGCGGCAGCTCGAACCGACCCTTGGTCTCCTGCGCGGCGTACACGACGCCGCGCACGTGGTTCATCCAACCGCTCTCGTCACAGTCCACCAGCTCTTCGCCTCCCGCGGGCATCTCGGTGAGCTCGGTGCGGTAGATGAGGAAGTGGTGACTACCCGCTGTGTAAGTGTGGCTGATGTTGCCGATGGCAAGCTCTCCGCGGTCGCTCGGCATGGCGGTGAAGCGGCACTTCTGGATCTCGTCGCCGGCGTCGATGTCGGCCTCGTAGTGGAAGGAGAGTTGTTCGTTGGCGGAGCCGCCCTCCGCCGCGTCCTCTGACGAACAACCAAAACCAGCGAGTGCGAGGAACGAAGCGGCGAGGTAGCGCATGAACGGCCAAGTGTACCCTGCTCGGTCACACCGTCCGGCCACCATGGCCATTTCGCTGAAAACTCCGCGTCGTTTCCCCCAACCCGCCGCCCCCGAAACCCATCTTGACACTCAGTCGCCCCCGGGTAGAGTGCGCCCGCGCGGTGGAGCAGCCTGGTAGCTCGTCGGGCTCATAACCCGAAGGTCGTAGGTTCAAATCCTGCCCGCGCAACCCGACTTTCCTGACCCACTTTCGCTGGCAGCAGCACCGGCCAGGAAAAACGAAAGATTGAAGGCCCCGGTTGCCCGATAGCGGCGGACGGGGCCTTCGGTTTCTGGCGTCATCACAATCGGCGCAACGAACCGCGAGAGGAGCTCGCGGCCACGGACCGGGTCGGTCTCGAGGAGAGCGAGGAGGTTCTTCAGGTAGGCGGCTATCGCGGCCGGATGCGGCACGACGCGCGGCCCACGCTCCTTGGCCGCTACGGAACGCTCGGACTTGAGCTTGCCCAGCTGCGCCTCTTCCTCGCGGAGCTTTGAGGCCAGCGCGTCGGACCACCCCAGCTTGGCCAGGGACTCCGTCAGGTTCGCGACGCGGCGCTCGCAGTCGCGGACACGGCGTTCGACGTCGTCCGCTCCGTTCACGCCCGCCCCGCTGCGCAGGCTCGCCGCCCGCTGCTTGAACGTCGACACGAAGCGCTCCATGACCTCGGGCCGGTCGAGCTTCTCCTTCAACGCGTTGACCAGCGTTCGGGACGCCTTCTTCTCCGAGACCGACAGCGAATTCGCGCAGATCGAGGCGCCTCGCGAGGCGTGGGCAGTGCAGCCGAATCTGGCGTAGGAGACGCCGGCCTTCGCCTTCCGTCCGACAATCGTCATGCTGCCCCCGCAGACCCCGCAGCGCATGAGGCCGGAGACAAGGTGAACGTGATGCCCTGTACCGGCGGGGCGACCCCTCGCCGTCGCGTACACACGGCGGAAGCGAGCCTGCGCAGCGTCCCACAGATCCCTCGGAACGATCGCGAGCTCGGGGTACTCGTGCGAGACCCACTCCGCCTCGGGCCGCTTCACGCGCCGGCGGCTCTTGCGTCCGGGAACGCGGACCCACTTCGATTGGTTCCAGGTGAAGCGGCCAAGGTACCGCTCGTTGCACAGCATTGCCCGGATCGTCGTGTGGCCCCAGCCGTGGCCTTTCTTGTTGCCACGCCCGCCATCGTTCGGCGCCGCGAGTCCCTCCTCATTGAGCGTAGACGCGATCTTCTTCAACGAAGAGCCGTTGGCGAAGAGGCGGAACACCCGTACGACCAGCGCCGCCTCGACGGGCTCGATCACGGAACGCTTCCTGGGGTGCTCGGGGTCGGGCGGGTTCTCTTCGGTGACCGTCGAGTAACCGTAGCATCTGCCACCGGTCCAGAAACCGCCAAGGGCACGCCCTTCAAGCCCGCGGTGCGTCTCGGCGCGCACGAGCTGAAGGAACGTGTCGTTGACCAGCGCCATCGCGCCGAAGGTGAGCCGCGCGCCGGCGCCATCCGAGGCCAAGCCGGTCGTCACGTCGACCACCTTCACGTCCGCCGAGGCGAGGTCGCGGAACACGATTTGCCACGTGTCTCCGAGGTCGCGCGACAGCCTGGAGAGATCGTCGACCAGGACCGCTCGGAACGGCGGGCCACCTCTCGAGCGCGCCGCGGCGAGCAGGCGCTGCATCTCTGCGCGCTCGACGTGGGCGCCCGAGATCGCGGCATCCTTGTACTCGGCGACGACGCGGTACCCCCAGCTCGTTGCATAGGCTCGGCAGCGGCGAATCTGATCGTCAATCGAACGCGCGTCCTGACGGTCCGTAGAAAACCGAGAGTAGACCGCAACCGCGATTCCGTCCTCAGTCGTCCTCGGCACCAGGCAGCTCCTTTTCGACGCGAAAATGGTCCAGCTCGCCCGCGAACCAGAGGTCGGCGGCGAGCACAGCGATCTCGTCCACGAGCGCGAGTATATCCGACAGCTCCGGCGACGCCGATTCGAGATCGGCAGCTCGCCCAACGCCCTCACGGCGAGCGGCCAGTCCGGCTCCGAGGTCGTGGGCTCTGTTTCGCACTTCGGCAGAGGAAGCTTCCCCCGCGGCGCCCGGAAATTCGCCTCGCAAACCGGCGCCACTGCCGCGTCAATCCGCGACCACGACAGCGGCAGCAGCCGTCAATACTCGGTCAAACCAGCGACGAGAACCGCCAACCCCCGTCCAGGCTGCGCTCTCGACGCGCGCACGACGCCGTCGGGGCGACGTCCGTCCGCGTCCAATATCGGGTCACATCAGCCGCTAGAGCGAGCCTGCGCTAGTGCTGAATGGGGCCGTTCACCGACGGATCCGCGGTCGAATCCACCTGGACATCGCCAGCATCTCCTCGCTGAGTTGTCGTTGTCGTTGCGGCTTCGGGCCGCGGACCGAACAGCTGGTAGCACTGCGCCCACTCGTGGCGCGCCCATTCGTAGCGGTGATTTCCTGCGGCCCACGTTTCGGGCAGCGGATCCCCACCCTCGTGCGCGCCGGCCACCTCGTCGACCCTCCCAGGCGGGAGCAGAACAGGCTCACCGTCGTTGCCGCAGGCCCACACTTCCGAGCGCTGGATCTTCGTGTACGGGTACTTGATCCCGTCGGACCACAGCTTCATGTAGACCTGGCCCCAGGAGTACGTCGCTTCGCCAAAAGGGGCGACAAATTCAGGTTCCTGCGGCACGGCCCAGAACCACGGCGGAAGGTCCGAAGGGCTCCACTGCTCCACGATGTAGCGCTCGAGCACTGCGCGCCGGTCACGGCGCCCATCCTCGCCCTTCAGCGGCCGGCCGGTTCGGGCGCAATGCTCGCGCCAGGCCTGCACCCAGGCGCGTTCGCACTCGCGGTAGAGGGCGTTCGCCGTCAAGAACGGCACCGGATCCTCGTCTTCGATGTGGACGCCCTCGACCGCCTGGTAGCGCTCAATCCACGGGACAGCCACCGCCGACCCGTCGGACCCGCGCTGCCACCCTTCCGAGCGCGAAACCGCCGTGTAGATCTTCCCCTGATAGACGAACGGTTCGCCGATGAACCGGTACAGGAACACCTCCGCAGGCGGGATGAACCGCGGCGGCTGCGTGTGAGCAGCCCAGAATTCGTCGCTGAGACCCGCGGGGTCCCCGTGTTCCATGACGTATCCAAGGAGCTCGTGCCAGCGCTTGGTGCCGCGACTTGCGGGCGTTGCCGAGGGCGCGGG
The DNA here is from genome assembly GCA_016706225.1 of Myxococcales bacterium. NCBI lineage: Bacteria > Pseudomonadati > Myxococcota > Myxococcia > Myxococcales > Myxococcales bacterium. The sequence continues at coordinate 92,399 of JADJKB010000005.1, read as the reverse complement.
CTTGGAATGCACGGGGGCTTCCGGCTCTACTGGTAGCGCAGGCTCGACGGGCGGCACGATCGGCTCGCCGTTCGCATGGGCGATCAGCCGCTTCACGTCATCGAGCGAGAACATGCCTCGATCCGCCGGAGAAATGAGCCGGTCAGCGATCGCCTTGCTCAACTCTGCCACCTTGATACCGGCTTGCGATACGTCGCTCCTGGCCAGCACCGCTTTCCGAGTCAGCAGCGGCGCGACGCTCAACGCGGCCCAGTGAATGACGTACTTGCCATCGACCATCGTGGCGGGAAGACGCTTGCTCTTGATCCAATTGACCACCGTCGCGCGACTCTTGACCTCGAGAAGCGCCTGCACGTCGGCGACGCTGAGCGGGGCGTCCCCTACCCGAGGCCTTGGGCGCGCTGCCGACGCGCCAGCGGGGACGGCAACGCCCCCGGGCTCCTCGCCTCCTGGAACGGTGGGGTGATCAGCGTCGGTCGGCATCGAAGATATCCTCCTGCAAAGCGCGGGCGCGCTGGCCCCGCGCAGCGAGGTCGAGCCCGACGGCTAAAGATGAGTCGCGAAGCGGGCTCAGGCAAGGCGTCTTGCGGGGTTTGTCCCGCGCCGGCGGGCCGCGGGAGCGCCCCCCGATCAGCTGCTCGCCATCTCGCCCCGGTTCGCCTCTGGACCTTGGCAACCGCCCCGCAGGTCGGGCTCAGTGCCGATGTGACTCGACGCTGCTCATCAGCGAGCCGAGGCGAACGTCGAAGCCGCCCGTGGTCACGATGCGCTCGCCCAAGCGCGGCTGGCGCCGAGGTCTTCGATCGCACCTCGAATGCGTTCAAGCCGTCCCGACTCGCGTTCACCCCTCAAGGGCTTCGCAAGCTCTGAGGTTCATCACCCACGATGAGAGTCGCCCCCCCACCAGTACGCGGGGCCAGGGAAGTTCACCGCAATCATCAGCTTCGTCGCCGGGAACGGCGACACCTTCGCCGGCAGTGAGCCGGTGACGCTGGCCGGCAGGGCAGGCTTCACCGTGGTGGTCGACGATGTGCCCGTGCACCGCGCGGCTGCCGTCGTCGCCTTCACCAAAGCCGAGTGAGTGATCTGAATCTGCGTGACCGAAGAGGTCACTTTCTCGGTGCTCGTGATGTTCTGGATCACGCAGAGAAAGTCGGGGCGCTTTCGATCCCACTCACCGAGGCCAAGGCAAATGTGGCTGGTCCGGTCGGGTAAAGGCTTGCTTTGGTGATTCCGGCTGCGACACGGAAAGCGCCCCACACTCTCCAGGGCAACCCGCGTGCCGGCCCACTGCACGGCACAGTGCGTGCAAGCCGGGCCCGTGCGCCGTCCGGCGCAGACCGAAGAGAGGAGAGAAGCATGCAACGATGGAAGCTGCGCCCGATTGCTCACTGCGAGGAGGGACATCCTCGCTAGTCCCGAGCAGGACTCGAAAAGGCTCCGCGGGCCGGCCGGCCCGAAGCTGCCGGCCCGCGTTGGGGGGTTCGTGTGATCGCCCGGGTCACAGCGTCGGATGGGCGATTGAGATAGCTTCGAAGTGGTGAGCTGCTCCCGCTCGCCCAGGGGCGTCATCGTTCCGAGCAGCCGCCTGGTCCTTTCCAGACGCCAGACCCTGCTCGTGCTCGGGGGCTCGCCGCTGGCGGTGCTTGCGCCCGTCGGGTGCGGCGGCGGCGCTGGCGATACTCCCGAGCACCGCGGCGGCAGCGCTAGCGACGCAGGTTACGATACGCTGACGGCGACGAGCTGCGATGACTCCGGATCCGGAGCGGTGAGCTGCTCGACCGCACCGGCGGGCCGCAACGTCGGCCAGCCGTGTGACTTCGCGCGCTTTCGCATCCAACCTGCGCCGGGGGTGGATATGTTCGATAGCGCCCTGATCGGCCGCGACGAGCTGGGCTACTACGCCCGTTCTGCGATCTGCACGCACCAGGGCTGCAATCTCGCGAGCCTCGACGCGGTGGTCCCCGAGGGCGTTGCTTGCCCCTGTCATGGCTCGATCTTCGACAACCACGGAGTAGTGCTCCCTGACCAACCCGCGAAGCTCGACCTCCGTCCCGTCGCGCTCGCGCTGGGCTGCGACGGCGGGCTGTACGTGGACCTCGCAACCACCGTCTCTCCCGACTTCCGGCTGCCGCTCCCTTTAGGACGGCGCACGTCTTGCACGCGGCGAGCCCTGTGAATCCCTTGACCCGCTTCTCCCGCTTTGCCCCGCTCGTCCTCGTCGTCGCTTGCGAGAGCGACCCGCCCGATCTCAGCGCGACTCCGGAGCCGCAGCGCAACCAGGCCTCCCTGCCGGCGCGCCCGGCCATTCCGTCCGATGGCGGGGCGAGCTGCTGCGGCTCATCGATGTGCCAGGGAGTTCCGGGCGGGTGCGGGTGCCGCTCGGCAGGCAACGCGAACGCCGCTTGCGGCCCGAAGCGCTGAACCGCGCGAACGGCACCGACCTTGCACCGACCGTGCACGTGAGCGCCGAACGGAATCTGGCCATGGAATCGGATCCACCTGCCGAAGCCCACGAGCAGCGGAGAGAACGCCTGCGCGCACTCGCCCGCAAGCACTCGGTCGTGTGCGAGGTGTGGCCCGCGCAGATTTGCGTCAGCGGTGGGCTGCGCACGGTGGGCTACGATGTGGCGCTGATCGGCCGCCATCCCGACACGGAGACGCTAGTGAACCCGGGGTGCACGAAGTGCCAGGCGATGTGGATCGACCTCGGCGCCCTGGCCCACGCAGCGCTGCCGCGCCCGGAATGGCGAACGCGTTTCGCCGTGCGCCCCTTCGACCACTCACTCCACTACTCCGCCTCACCGGACGCGCCAGGCGAGGTCGAGCTGGTGATCGAAGTGCGGCATCGCAGTGACTACGCGTGCGCCCTGGACGACTGCGAGGACGTGTGCCTGGGGCGCCTCATCGCCAACCTGAGATCGCTCGGGATCACCCAGGGCACCCGCGGCCAGGGTCACGGCACGACGTAGACGACGCCGCACATGCCGTTCGGGGACGGCGTGTCGCTCGCGTGGTCGGGGCAGTAGTAGGGGAAGAAGCCCGGCTTTGGGAAGGTGATGGCGAGCGAGGTCTGCTCGAAGTCGCTGACGTCGTGGATCGGGTTGTCTGCGACGTCCCCGGCACACGCGCTGGGCCAGAGCGGGTGCGCGAGGAAGTTCCCCTTCCACGTCACGGTCGTGTCCACCTTCACTTTCAGACAGCGCGGCGTGTACTTGCCGGTAAACTGGACGGTGACGGCGCTCGACGCCGTGAGGTCGACCGCCTCGGAAATCGTGCAAGCGCAGATCGGCGTGTCAGCAGTCGCATCCTGCGCCTCGCACTCCCAGCCGGTGGCGCCCCGGCGTCCCAGCCGACCGCGGCAGTCCCGCCGCCGGCATCGTCTCCGCCGTGTACCAGCGTCAGACCGGGACGCCCGGGATCCGTATCGCCCTTGCAGCCGAGGAGGACGAGGCAGCAGCACAAGGCCGGCAGCGCATCGTGCGAGCTCAAGGCGGGAGCCCGGTGATCCACTGGCCGACCGTTGCGAGCGCGGCGTCGTCGGCGAGCTCGGTCCCCAGCGGCGGCATCTGATCTAGGTTGCGGACCTTCATCCTCTGATAGAGCTGGCTCGTCTGCGGGGCGCCCGGCGTGACGATGACCTGGGTGCCGTAGAGGTCGTGGAAGGCCGGCGCGCCGAGGGCCGTCTTGTAGAGCGGAGTCTCTTCGGGCGTCTTGGCGGAGGTGAGGAGCTTCAGACGCAGGGCGCGCTTCTGAGCCAGGAAGCTCTCGTCGTTGTGGCAATGGCCACAGTTGCCGTGCAGGTACCCGATCGTGCTTTCGACCACGCCGTCTCCGGGCACGGGAAACTCCGCCGCGGGGGGCTGGGACAGCCAGCCCTTCGAGACGAAAGCCGCCAGCGCTCCTCCGCCGGCCTCCTTGCTGAGCTGGATCGCGCTCACGCCGATCAGCACATCCCCGGCGCCGTTGTGACACTGCTCACACTGCTCGACGCTGGGCACGTCGTGCTCCGTGCCCGCCGCGTCGGGCACGCCTTCGGGCTTCGGATAGGCGTCGATTCCCGAGTCGTCCCAGACGTACGCGACCTTGAGCCAGCCGTCGGCACCCTCGGCTTGCTTCCACAAGAAGCGCGTCTCAATCAGCTTGTCAGCGACGCGGAACTCCTTCCACGTCTTGGTGCCGATGGGAAATTTCCAAACGTCCATGTAGGACGTGTCCACCTGGGTGCCGCTCGGGACGCTCACGAAGCGCTGCTTCTCGGCTCCGTCCGACCAGAGCGGAAAGCGTACGTCATAGGCCAGGACTCCCGGCGCGAGAGTCCGGCTCTGCATGTCGCTGAAGATGCCGGTCTCGGACAGGCTCGCCGGCCCCGCGAACGGCACTGCGGCGTCCTTGCCAGCGTCGGCAGCCCCGGCTCCGTCGTTGAACGCGTCCACGAGCGCCGCGTCGGGGAGCTTCGGCTGCTCCTTGGCCACGCCGTCTGCCTCGCTTCCGCACGCCAGGGCCATGCCCGCAACGAAGAGCAGTCCTACCCCCGACCCGCCGCGCATCCCGCCAGAGCTTGGCACGCGACACGGAGAGCGTCACCTGTGACCAATTCGATCACGCGGTCCCGAAGCGAATCGCGTTAGAAGGCCGCCGATGAACCGGCGACTCTACGCGCTGCATCGCTGGCTCTCGGCAGCGGCGTTCTTGCAGCTCGCGATCTGGACGCTCAGCGGCGCGTTCTTCGCCATGGTCCCGATCGAGACCGTGCGTGGCCCCTTCGTCCAGGACGCCAATGTCCGTCCGCTGGAGGCTGGCGAGGTCGTCGCGCCCGGAGTGGCTCTCGGCCGCGCAGCAGCGCTCGGCCTCGACGCGCCGACCAGCCTCGAGCTTCGCGCCTCACCTGCAGGCCGATTTTGGCTGGTTCGCGCCAAGAACCGCGCGATACGCCTCTCCGCCGAGAGCGAACAAACTGCCCCGATCACGCACGAAGAAACCGAAGCAACCGCGCGCCGCGATCAACCCGCATCGCCGGCCGTACACGAAGCGCACCGGCTCGAAGCGGCTCCCGTCGAGCTTCGGGGGAAGCCGCTGCCTGCATGGCGAGTCGAATTCGACGACGCCGCGCACACCGTCGTCTACGTCGACGCCACCTCGGGGGAGGTGACGGCGCGGCGCAGCGACCTCTGGCGCGTCTACGACTTCCTCTGGTCGCTCCACATCATGGACTACCGCGAGCGAGAGAGCTTCAACCACTTGCTGATCCGGGGCGCGTCGGTGCTCGCCGTGCTCACCGTATTCAGCGGTGTCGTGCTGTGGGTGCTTCGCGCCAGACGTTGGTGGCGAGAGCGGACTTGAAGGAGGTTGCGAGCTGCGCTACACGCTGAGGCAGATGGCACGTACAAGCATGTAGCCGGCTGCGCCGGGGCACAGCCGGCGCCCGCGGCCGCTCCGGAAGCGAGCGCGGCGAAACACCACTGCGCCGCCAAGGAAGGCTGCGGCGCCCTTCCCGGCGAGGACAAGCACCATTGCCGAGCCGCCGCGGATCATCACGACGAGCCCGAAGCGGGCGCGCACGCTCACGTTCCCGAGTGAAGCCCGTCAGAAGTCGTAGCCGAAGTTGAGCAACGTTATCGCTCGCTGTGAGGCGTGGGGTTGTTGTGCATCTGAACCTGGGCTCAGGGTGGGTGGGGGGTGTGCTCCTGGCGGGCCGGCGTCAGGCCGAACGCCCTGGTGTCGCCGAGCGCCCCGTACATCTCGAGACCCACGCCGACACCACCAGCGTGTTCCGACGAGTGTTCTTCGCCGCCGTCCGCGCCCTCCATGGCGTGGCCGGCATGGTGACCGACCATCCACATCGCGCCGGCGGCGTAGCCGAAGGCGGTGTAGCCGCTCGTCACGTCGGTCTCGTTGATCCAGTTGAACGCGACGTTCACCGGTCCGAAGTCCTGCGACAGGACGAGCCTCGATTCGAGGATGCGCTCGCGATCGGGCTCCTCTCCTTCAGCTTCCTGGTACGGTGGCTTCCAGCCCGTGGTCGGTGATCCAGGCCCTGAACCCGTTCAGCGGGACCTCGCGCTCGAACACCCGGTAGCGCGTCTCCCAACGGAAACCGGTGAACCGGCGGTCGGAGCTCTCGAGATCTTCGAACCACTCGATCATGAACTCGGTCGCCATCTGGTTGCTGATGCCGTACTCGAGCTCGACCATGTGCGACAGGTAGGTCCCGAACCCCTCCTCGCGACGCGCCGAGGAGGGCTCGGTGATGTCGTTCATCGACATCAGCTCCAGCTCGCCCCCCTCGACCTTGGAGTTGTAGGTGACGTTGTATCCGTAGTTCCCAGCGTGCGCGGATTCGCTGGCGACGAGGAGCGCTAGACCGAGGGCACTGCCCCACGCGGCTCCCCTCATGCGTTGCCTCGGATCGGTAGAGCGGCGCGCACGCCCGACCCGGGCTCGTCGAGCGCTTCGGCGGCTTCTCTGAGCGTGAGCCAGAGCGAGCGGAGCGTGTGCTCGTCCATCCTGAGCGTCGTGGGCCCCACGTGGACGGACACGCAGCCGCAGTCCGAGCACAGATCGATGCGAGCCACCCTGCCTCGCACCAAGCTTCGTGGCCGACAGGTCTTCGCGATTTCGTCGAACATTTCGAACCTCCAGCTGGCACCTTATTGAAAATGATTTTCATTTGCAATAAGTCTTTCAGGGACCTCTACTTCGACCTCCGCGGTCCGATGCGCCCCCGCAGCGAGCAGCCACGGTCGCTCCCCTCCCAGTGACGGCGCGGATCACGCCGGTGTGTGTTGATCACGAGTCGGCGCGCCAGCCCGATCTCGAGTGCCTCGCCACGAACGGCTCACGCCGCTGCGGCATGCCGGCATGGTGGTTGCAACGCAGCCAAGAATGACCAAACCGGTGATGGTCTTCCTTGCAGCGATGGTCATGGCGAGCTGCCAGAGACCTGCGGGCGGCTCTGACACGAGCGGCTCCGGTCCGGGCGCGACCGCCCAGACCGTGCTCGAGCGCGTCGAGCCCAAGAAAGTCTGCATGGTCAACAACCGCTACATGGGGCAAGACCAAGCCGCCGTCGTCGTGGAAAATAAGACCTACTACGGCTGTTGCCCCATGTGTGAGAAGCGGCTGAACGACGAGCCGGCGACCCGTAGCGCCACCGATCCAGTCAGCGGGCATCGAGTCGACAAAGCGAGCGCCGTGATCGGCAAGCTCAGAACCGGGAGCAGCAAGAAGGTGCTCTACTTCGAAAGCGACGAAACCTTCGCTGCCTATCGAGGGGAGAAACTGAGCGACGCTCGACGCTGAGGCAGCGTGGCAGTCACGACGGCACGACAGCATGAGACGGCGGCTTTCGTCGCGGTGTTCGTCGGCGCGACCGCGCTGTTCGGCATGCCGAACAAGGCGTCTGGTCACGAGGCTGGGGCGCCGTTCTCTGGGGCCATCCGAATGTGCTCGGCACCGAGGCGGTGGGCTCGGAATACGGACTCGCCGTGTCGTATTCGCTGATACCCGGGACGGGCGACGGCGCTGCCGCGGCGGTTCCCGACCAAGCGCTCGTGCCAGCGCTTTCGCTCGAGGTCATCGGTGGTGCGGCGATCGCGGGGGAGGACGCGGGAGCCACGACCGTCGCGTTGCTCCCCGGACTGAGCCTCTGGTGGCCGAGGACGGGCTGGCAGCTACGTGTGGGCGTAGCCCGGCCGGTCTACGGCGAACACGACGAGGGCGACTGGGCGTTCATGCTTCAGGTCGGAAACCACCGCCGGTGGACGGACCCCTTCACCGTGCAGGCGCACAAGTAGGTGTCTCGCCCTCGCGTACGGCGCGACCCGAGGTGGAGCGGACCGCGCACGCACGCGAGGGCAAGTACGGCAGGCCTCTGGAGCAAGCAGCGTGCCGGCCGCGCGAGAGCTGCTTGTGGGGAGAAAGCCCGCTGCAGCGGGGCCGCGCGACGTGACCGACTCCGTCACGACAGACTGAAAAGCTCGGGGGGCCCCGTGCCACCGCGGCGTCAATACGCCGGCTGCTCAAGGCAGCAGGAAGCTCAACCCGATGACGCGGGCGCGCAGCGGAAGAACTCGAAGCTCTTGCAGACGCAGCCCGGCTCTCCACCTTGGCAGGTGCAGTCCGCGCCGCAAGAACACTCGATGCCCGCGTACACGGGCAGACAATCCGCGCGCGCGGCGCACTCTGCCTCCGCTTTCAGCTCAGAGCAGGTGGGGTCGGCGGCCGGCAAGCACAGCGCGCGGGTCGGGTCGCAGTTGAACCCGGCTTCGCAGTCGCCCTCGTCCTGGCACGCAGTGCCTTGGCGGCACAATCCCTCGCTCGCGTCGCAGTAGCCGTCCGTCGCACACTGGCTGTCGTCGCTGCAGGCGCTTGGCCCGTCATCGGAAACGCAAGTCGAGCTCGAGTCGCAGCGTGACCCGTTTGGGCAGTCGTGATTCGAGCTGCAAGCTCCCGCAGTGTCTGCTCCGCCTCCGCACATTCCTCCTTTCTCTCCGCATTCGTGACCCATCATGCAGCCCCCGAACAACGCGAACGAGATCGAGATCAGTGCAAGTCGCCACAACATATGAAGCTCCTATCTCCCCGATGCTACGCGATCCAGCGGAGGAGCTTCCCGTCATCCAGGGAGCGCGCCTGCGCAGTTCGTGCACTGTGACCGCAGCGATCACGCACGCGTCACGGCGCCCACAACGTGTGCTCGACATGCGCGTGACAGTCCGACGAGTTGCACGAAGGCTTGTGCTCCTTGTCCGCCGGCATGATCTTCTCGCCGAGCACGGCACGGATATGGGTCTCCGCCTTCGGCCAGTTCGGCGCCGGCTGCTCCGCTGTTGGGACGAAGAAGAAGCCCAGCTGGTCGCTGCACGTGAGGTAGAAGTCGGCTCCGCTCTTCACTGCAACCTGGACATGCTCCGCGCCAGCCTTCGTGTCGTGCGACCAGACCACGCCGCTGAGCAGGAACTCCTGCCCGGGCCCAGTAGCTCCGTGGCAGCCCTGACAGTCGGTCTTTGCGTAGATCTGGTGGCCCGGCGGGGACGGCCCGGCGGCGGAGCATTCGGCGTAGACGTCGAGGGCACATGGCCAGAACTCCAAGCCACACGTATAACCGCCGCTGCCGGTCGTCCCCCCGCTAGCGAGGGTACCGCCTGTGCCACCGACAGCGATGCCTCCCGCACCGCCGGCACCACCGGAGGGCGACCCTGCGAGCCCCCCCTGTCCGCCGGCACCGCCAGTGCCTGCTCCACCACTTCCGCCGGCCGTGCCGAACCCCGGCGGCTTCCTCAGGGTGGACGCCGTGAAGCACGCCTTCTTGTCGATTTCGCCTTCGAGCCACGAGACGATGCAACGGTCCCCATGCGCGTCGACGGCGCGACCGCCCTTGTGGCTTTCCTGGTAGCGCGCCTTGCGTACCAGCGTCAGTCGCTGCGGATCGCGACCTCCTTCGCCAAACACTTGCGACAGGAGCTCGGGCTCGCCCATCACCACAGATGCGTAGTTCGCTTCGTGCTCGGCAGCGGTGACCTGACCCTGACCGGGCACGTCGTCGCTGGACAGGCGCAGGCCAAACCTCGAGTAGAGTCGAAGGTTGCGCCCAGCCTGGCCATGGCAATCGAGGCTACCGCAACGCGCGCCGAGCATGTCGCTCACGTACCTGAAGCCGTCCGAGCTCGGCACATCGAACGACTTCTGTGCGCTCGAGACCGTGCAGGCCGCGGCGACGGCGACGACCGCGACGCGCCTCATGGCTCCTCTCGGAAATAGACGTGACCGGGGCTGGTCGGGCCCGCCGGATCCGTGTGGCAGGACGCGCACGACCGCTCGCGGAAGATGGGTGCCTGCATGGCGGTGACTTCTCCCTGGTACTCGAGCTCGACCCAGATCGGGAAGTCGATGGGGCCGAGCTCACCCTTCCGGAGAAAGAAGTTGCCGACCTCGTTCGTCACGACGCCGAGCTCGTCGCCCTCGTTGTCGAAGAGCCGGACTTTCACGCCCCCAAGGCCCTGTTTCGGGCTCACGCGGGCGTACACCGTACCGCCGAGGTCGAAGGGCGAGCTCGCGGCGCTGCCCTCCATGTGACACAGCGTGCACGGGGCTCCGGCGCGGTGATTGGGACCGGCTGGGTAGGGGCCGGTGTCGGGCCCAAGCGCTTCGACCCGCGCTTCGAGCACCGGATCCTTGCAGGCGCTGGCGAGAGTCAGCGCGGCCGCGACGGTGAGGGAGCCGCGCCTCAATGCGCCGAACCACCGCCGGCAGGGGCAGGCACGAGCTTCATGCCACACTTGGGGCAATCGGACGCCTTCGTGTCGGTCACCTCCGGGTGCATTGGGCAAGCGTAGCGGGTGGCGGGCTCCGGGCTCGCCGCGCTCGCCACTGGCGGTTCCTCACGCGGCGTTGCGCTGGCGGGCGCGTTGTTACAACCCGCTGCTAGCGACGTAACCACCAGAGCCAGAATCCAAGCTGCTCGAGTCATGCCTTCCGTCCTTGGTGTGCGAGTAAATCGAGTTGGTGAGGAGGAGCGTCCACCGGTTGCGAGGTCCCGGGAGGCGGGACGAGAGCGGCCGCTCCCCCGCGGCGGCAGTTTAGCAACATGCGTGCCGTCACCAAGATCGCGAGGGGCTCCCGGACGAGCACCTGCGAACGGTTGCTCCAGCGCACGTGGTGTGACCGAATCGGTCACGGCAGACCGAAAAACTCACTGAGCAGTCGACCCTCTGCAGCCTCGTGCGCCCGCACGTCTTCCTCCAAACGTGTGATCAGCAAGGCCAGGACGCGACGGCCGCCCGGCGCCGCGGCCAGGGTGCGCAGGTGCTCGGCCGCTCGGAGCAGGGCTGCGTGCGCCGACTGCAAGTTCTCGACCTGCCCGCCCAGGGCGGGGCATTCGGCGGCGATCGTCCCGAAATACTCGGGATCTTCTTCGGCGGCGAAATGAACGCGCAGCTGAATCGCGAGAGCATCGAGCTGCGCGCGCGGACCTGGAGCTGGTTCGTCCTGGTCATCCCCGAGGGCGATGAAGAGCTCCCGCATGCGCTCGAGCATCCCGGCTATCTCCACGTGTTGGGCTGCGATCGTACGCCCCCGGCCGAAGAGTGAGGGTGACGCCGCCCGGACGCTTGGAGGAGACATGCCGGCGGACAAGCACGATGCGTGCCTCGAGGCGCTCACACGGACGCCGCAGCGGGCGCGGGCTGCGGTTCGAGGTGCCTCTTCTTCCAGAGGAAGTACACGGCAGGGTAGACGAGCAGCTCCATCAGGAACGACGTCACGAGCCCCCCGATCATCGGCGCCGCGATGCGTTTCATCAGGTCGGCGCCCGTGCCGGTCGACCACATGATGGGCAGCAGGCCGATCATCGCGGCGAAGACCGTCATCGCCTTGGGACGGACTCGCTTGACTGCGCCGTGGATGATCGCTTCGACGAGCTCTTCGCGCGTCCGTAGGAGCCCCTTGGCCTTGTGCTCGTCGTGCGACAGGTCGAGGAACAGCAGCATGAAAACGCCGGTCTCGGCGTCGAGCCCCATCAGCGCAATCATGCCCACCCACACGGCGATCGAGACGTTGTAGCCGAGGGCCCAGAGCATCCACACCGCCCCGATCGCCGAAAACGGCACCGCGAGCATGACGATCAGCGCTTTGACCGAGGACCTCGTGTTCAGGTAGAGCAGCGCGAAGATCAGTACCAGCGTGAGCGGAAGGATCAGCTTCAGCCGCTCCTTGACGCGCAGCATGTTCTCGTACTGCCCGCTCCAGACCATGTTGTAGCCCGTGGGAAGGGTCACCCCGGCCGCCACGGCCTTCTTGGCTTCGGTCACGTAGCCGCCGACGTCGTACTTCGAGGTGTCGAAGTCCACGTACACGTAGCCGGCGAGGAGCCCGTTTTCGTCGCGGATCATCGCGGGTCCGTGGGCCAGCATCACGTCGGCGATCTCGCTCATCGGGATCTGACCGGCTCCGCTCGGCAGGGGCAGGAGCACGCGGCGCAGGCTGGTCAGGTCTTCGCGGAAGTCCCGGGCGTAGCGCACGTTGATGCCATACCGCTCGCGCCCCTCCACGGTGATCGACTGGTTGTCCCCTCCGACCGCCGTCATGACCATCATGTTCGCGTCGTCGACGCTCATCCCGTAGCGCGCGAGCTGGTCGCGCTTGAGCACGAAATCGACGAAATAACCCCCCGCGACGCGCTCCGCGTACACGCTGCGCGTTCCCGGCAGCTTCTTGATCACCGCTTCGACCTCCTGGGCCACGCGTTCGATCGTGCCGAGCTCCGCGCCGCTCACCTTGATGCCGATCGGGGTGCGGATGCCGGTCGAGAGCATGTCCAGGCGCCCCTTGATCGGCATGGTCCAGGCGTTCGAGATGCCTGGGAGCTGGAGCGCGGCGTTCATCTCGTTCTCCAGCTCTTCCTGGGAGATCCGATCGCGCCAGAACGGGCGCAGGGCTGGCTTCAGCCACGTCGGGGCCCAGCCAGAGTACCAGCGCGGCTTCTCCCGCCACTTGCTCTCGGGCTGTAGGATGATGGTCGTCTCCATCATCGTGAACGGAGCCGGATCGGTCGAGCTGTTGGAGCGCCCTGCCTTGCCAAACACGCGCTTGACCTCCGGGAAACGCATCAGGATCTTGTCCTGGACCTGGAGCGCTTTCTGCGCTTCGGCCACCGACATGCCAGGTTCCACCGCCGACGGCATGTAGAGGATCGTGCCCTCGCGGAGCGGCGGCATGAACTCCGAACCCAGCTTGAGGTACACCGGTATGGACGTGAGGATCGCCGCGAAGGCGAGGCCGATGGTCAGACGCGGGTACTTCAAGACCCACCGACAAGGACCCTCGTACATGCGGTGCAGCACTCGCGAGATGGGATGCCTCTCTTCCGAGTAGTACTTGCCCACGAGCAAGCGGTTCGCCACCCCAGCCAGCCAGCGCGGGCGAAACGTGAAATCGTCGATCCGGGCGAACATCATGCGCATGGCCGGGTCGAGCGTGATGGCAAGGAACGCCGCGATGGCCATCGCCAGGTTCTTCGAGTACGCGAGCGGCCGGAAGAGCCGTCCCTCCTGATCGACCAGCGTGAACACGGGCATGAACGCGACCGCGATCACCAGGAGGGAGAAGAATACTCCTGGGCCGACCTCGAGCAGCGCCTCCAGGCGCACCTGGTGGAAGCTGCCCTTCTTGCCGTCCTTTATCCAATGGTAGATCTTGTTGTAGGCGTTCTCGACTTCGACGATCGCCCCGTCCACCAACACGCCGATGGAGATGGCGATGCCCGCCAGGGACATGAGGTTCGCATTCAGCCCCATTGCGTACATCGGGATGAACGCGAGCGCGACCGAGACCGGGATGGTAACGATCGGGATCACCGCGGACGGAATGTGCCAGAGGAAGAGCAAGATGATGATGGAGACGACGATGATCTCTTCGATCAGCTTCTCCTCGACCGTAGTGATGGCCGCCTCGATCAGCTCGGAGCGATCGTAGGTCGTCACGATCTCGACGCCTTTGGGCAGCGAAGGCTTCAGCTCTTCGAGCCTGGCCTTCACACGATTGATGACGTTCAGCGCGTTCTCTCCCGAGCGCATCACGACGATGCCGCCCACCACGTCACCCTGGCCATCCAGGTCGGCGATACCGCGACGAAGCTCGGGACCGAGCGCCACCTTGGCGACGTCCTTGACCAGCACCGGGGTCCCCCCCTCGGCCCGGAGGACGAGGCGCTCGATGTCGTCGATCTTCTTGACGTAGCCGCGACCACGAACCATGTACTCGCGACCGCTGATCTCGACCAGGCGACCGCCCACGTCGTTGTTGCCGGTTCTGACCGCCTCGACGACCGCCTCGAGCGGCAGCTTGTATGCGGCGAGCGCGTTAGGGTCCACGGTCACCTGGTACTGGCGCACCTGCCCGCCGACCGTGGCGACCTCGGAGACACCCGGCACGCTCTGGACGGCGTAGCGCAGGTACCAGTCCTGGTACGAACGGAGCTCGTCCAGCGAGTGCTGGCCGGTCTTGTCCACCAGCGCATACTGGAACACCCAACCGACGCTGGTCGCGTCCGGACCCAGCTCCGTCCTGACATCGCGCGGGAGCTGCGGCGTGATCTTGGAGAGGTATTCGAGCACGCGCGAGCGCGCCCAGTACATGTCCGTGCCGTCCTCGAAGATCACGTACACGTAGCTGAAGCCGAAATCGGAGAAGCCTCGAATGGCCTTGACCTTCGGAGCGCCCAGAAGCGACGTGATGATCGGGTAGGTGACCTGATCTTCGATGATGTCGGGGCTGCGATCCCAGCGCGAGTAGACGATGACCTGCGTATCGGACAGATCGGGCAATGCATCGAGCGGGATGCTGCGCATCGACCACACCGAGCCGACGAGCGCCACCAGCACGGCGGCCACGACCAGGTACTTGTTCTCCGCAGAGAAACGGATGATGGCTTTGATCATGGCCCGAGGCGTTCCCGCGTCATTCGGCCTTGCGTTCGCTGGGCGTGAGGAACATGCCGCACTTGGGACAGCGCGACGGCTTCGTGTCCGTGACCTCGGGGTGCATCGGACACGAGTACTGCGGTGGCGGGGCAACTGCGGGCTTCGCGTTGGCGGGCGCGCGCTGAGCAGTGCCCGCCGCCGTCGGCACCGCAACTAGCGGGGCTGCGCTCGGCGTCGGAGCCGCCGACACGGACGGCGCGGGCGCGGACAACGCGGCGAGCGACGCCCGGAGGCGGGACTCGGAGTCGACCAGGAAGTTCGCGCGAACCACGACCTTCTCGCCCTCGCCGAGCCCCGAGACGACCTCGACACCGGTGCCGTCCGAATCGCCGAGCGAAACCTGGCGTGGCTCGAACTTGCCATCGGCCAGCGCGACGAACACGACCTTCCGACTGCCCGAGTCGATCACCGCGTCTTCGGGGATGCGCAGGCCCTCACGCTCGGCGTTCTCGAGCACCACTTCGCCGAACATCGCCGGCTTGAGCTCCCCGTTCGCGTTGGCGAACTCCAGCCGTAGCTTCACTGTGCGAGTGACCGGATCGAGCACCGGATCCAAGAAGACGGCGCTGCCCTCGAAAACGCGATTCGGGTACGCTTTCAGCGTCAGTTTGGCGCGCATGCCGAGCTTGACGCGGTGCAGATCGCTCTCGTAGATGTCCGCCAGGACCCACACCTTCGACAGATCCGCGATCTCGTAGGGCATGGCTCCTTCATCGAGCTTCATGCCCTCGACGACGTCTTTCTTGGTGACGACGCCCGCGATCGGCGAGTGAAATGTGAGCGACTTCAGGGGCTGCCCGTTCTGTTCGAGCCGCCTGATCGCCGACTTCGGGACGTCCCAGAGCTCCAGCTTTCGCCGTGAAGCCGCCACCAATCCGCTGCTGTCGACGGAGAACCCCGACGACGAGCTGAGCGATTTCTGGGTGGACAGGGCGATGCGATACTCCTCCTGCGCAGCCAGGAGCTCGGGGCTGTATCCAGAGAAGAGGGCGGCGCCCTTGCGCACGGGCTTGCCGACGAAGTCGACGAAGACCCTCTCGACGTAAACCGGAACCTTGATGTTGACGTGGCGCACCCGCGTCTCGTCGGTCGCGACGCGACCGACCGTGCGAAAGGTCCCGCTCACCTTGCCGCGCGTGACGGCCACGGTCTTGAGGCCGATGAGTTGCTGTCTCGATGGGTCGATGTCGACGGTAGCGAGCCCGTCGACCGACGATGCGCCTGTGGCGCCATCGTCGTCCGCGTACACCGGAATGAAGTCCATCCCCATCTCGTCCTTGCGCGGGACCGGCGAGGTCTGCTTCGGATCCATCGGGGAGCGGTAGAGTTTGATCTTCCGCTCCGCCGGCGCGCCCGCGGAGCCCATCTTCACGAGCTTCATGCCGCAGATCGGGCAGTCACCGGGATGGTCCTGCACGATGGTCGGGTGCATCGGGCACTGGTACTGCGCCTTGCCTGCGTCTGCGGCGGCGCCAGAGCCGTGGGACCGGTGCGAGACGAAATACCCGGCGGCGCCGGCTACGGCAGCCGAGACCAGCGCAACGAGCATCAGGCTGAGCCAGCCGAAGGTTCGCGCCGGGCGCTGAACGGTGGGTGCAACTGGAGGAGGAGCTGGAGCCTCGGGCGGTACTGCCTCGGGCGGCATAGCTTCGGGCGGCACCACCTC
Source organism: Myxococcales bacterium (assembly GCA_016706225.1). NCBI lineage: Bacteria > Pseudomonadati > Myxococcota > Myxococcia > Myxococcales > Myxococcales bacterium. Next base: position 76,253 of record JADJKB010000005.1, on the reverse strand, counting down.
GGGCGGTACTGCCTCGGGCGGCATAGCCTCGGGCGGAGCGGACGGCTCCATCGGCGCGCTTCGTTCCGGCTCCACGGTTGGCGGTGCAGAGGGGGGCGGCGTGCTCATCGAACCCCCGACATGGTCTCGACGAACGGAACGCGGCCGAGCGTGCGCTCCAGCCTCGCGCGCCGCTTGCCGAGCTCCGCGACCGCGGCGTGGAGCGACAGCTCGGCGTCGCGCAGGTTTCGCTCGCCGTCCACGACCGCCAGGAAGCTTGTCCGCCCGGGCGCGAAGTCGACCCGTGCTGCCGTCACCTGCGCTTTGGCGACCGGCAGAACTCGCCCGTCCAGGATTTTCACGACCCGTATGATCTCGACCAGGCGCTGGCGCGCCACGCTCACTTCGACGCGGATGCGGTCCATCAACCTCGTACTCTCCGCGCGCACCTCCGCCACGCGCGCGCCCGCCTCGTCGAGCGCTCCTCCGCGCCGCCCGCGCTGCAGCGGAATTGGAGCCGAAATGCCCAGCATCAGCCGACTGTCGGGCATGACCATCGTGTTGTACGAGGCCATCAGCGTGAAGTCCGGGTAGTACTCCCGCTCTGCGTATCGCGTTAAGGATTCGGCTGAGCGCTCTCGTGCGCGGAGCGCGCGGAGCTCGGGGCTCGCGGCGAGCGCTGCACGAATGAGCTCCGCCTCCGAGGGAGGCGCCTCCAGACCCAGCGCTGAAGATCTCGGCGGCGGCGGCAAGGGCTCGTTCGGGTTGCGATGCAAGAGCCCGTTCAGGCTCGCGACGATGGCCCAACGGTCGGAGCTCAGCGTCGCGTCTTGCTCGACGAGCCGCGACAGCTCGACCTCGGCCTGCAACGGATCCTGCAGCGATGCCCGACCCACCGAGAGTTGTGCCTCGGCGTTGCTCTTGAGCTCCTGCAGCAGGTGCTGATGGTGCTCGTTCACCTCCAGCGAGCGGTGGGCCAGGTAGTAGTCGTCGAAGAGCAGCGAAGCCTCGAGCGCCAGCTCGAGCTCGGTCGCGCGCACGTCGTGTCGGGCCGCGTCGCTCTCGCGCTCGGCGCTCTCGCCGAGGCTGGCGCGCTTGCCGGGCCAAGGGAATCGTTGGCTCACCTGAACTGTCTGCCCGAACGTGCCGCTGCCAATGGTCAAAGGAGCGAAGCCGTAGGCCAACTCCGGATCGTCGAGGGCCGAAACCTGCGCTCGGCGTGCCCGCGCTGCGCGGAGCGCGTGACGGCGGGCTTCGACCTCCGGATTCCGGGCGATCACCGCTCGAATCAGCGCCGTGCGCGAGAGCACGCCGGAAGCCTCGGCGCGAGGTCCCGCCGCCGCCTCGCCGTCGCCGGGTACCGCGGCAGCGCTGGCGCTAGGCGCGGGCGAGCCCGGATCGACCGAGAGTGCCGTCTGCGCCGGCGGTGCCTCAGCGAGCTCACGCGCCGACAGCTGCCCGCTCCCGCTATCTGCGGGCGATCGGCTCGGAACGCACGCCAAGAGGAGCGAGGCAACCCCAATCGATGCTGCCCGCAAACTGAAACGCATGTTGACTGCGGGGCGCTACTGCAAGTCGCAGGCCACCACGCTCAGTCACTCACACGCCAGCGTTCAAGGCTTTCCCGACATCTCGTTCGAGTACGGCGAGTAGTCCGCTGCCCTCTTGCACCTCAGCCGGTACGTGTACGTCTTGGTCGTGTCGGTCGCGGTACCGTCCATCTTGTTGTCCACGCTGCCCGGCGCGCTGAAGACTGCCGCGTAGGCTTCGGTGTCGGTCTTGCGCTCAGCATCGGTGCTGTCGCAATCGTGCTGGTGGTTCGTCCAGGTGAGGTGCAGCGCGCCGGTCATCGGAACCACCTGCGTGAGCTGCGGGGCTTCGAGCGCGGTGGCCTTGGCGGCCGCCGCGTCGTCCTCCGAGCTGCAGGCGAGGGGCAAAAGCAGGCAAGCGATGGGCAAGAGATGAGCTTTCATGTTTCGCCCTGCCACACCTATCACCACCGTCCGGCGCAGTCTGTGACCATTGGGCTCACGATCCCACGTAGTGTGACGACGCCGGTCACATTCGTTGGCGTCGTCTCACCGGCGCGACCTGCTTCTCTCCATGCGCGGGCCCTCGGCACGATGCTTGCGTAGGCGCCAGCCCTTCACGTGGCGTACATCCACCACCTCGTCGTCCACTTCGCAATCTCGCTCGCGGTCATCGCCGCGCCCTGCTGGCTGATCGCATGGCGCAGGCAGGGAGACTGGCTTCCAGCAGCGCGCGGCCTCGCGCTCGCTGCAGCGGCGGCCAGCGTCATCGCGGCGGCCAGCGGCCTGCTGTCGGCGTCACATGTGATCGAAATGGGCGGTGACCCCGAGCGGATCGCCATCCATCGCAACCTCGCGCTCGGAGGCGCGGCCGTCATGCTGCTCACGGCCGTGCTCAGCTTCCTCGACTCACGACGTGACGCTAAACGCTGGTTGACCGTCGCGGCGTCGGTGCTCGCGGCCACCGGCCTGAGCGTGGGAGCTCACTTCGGCGCCGACATGCTCCATCCGGGGCTGGCTCCCTGGTCGCGCGAGCCCCACCACCACGGGCCTTCGACCCGGGCCGCACAGCTCGCGCATCCGGACGAAGGACCGCTGGATCGAGCTCCAGCAGCGCCCGCGGCTTCGGCGCCCGCAGCCATCAGCGCAACCGCGCCTGCGGCTTCGGGGTCCTCCCCTCCTGCCGCTCCACCTCATGACCACTCGCAGCACCGGCACTGAGGTCGACGTCGAGCGTGACCGTCATGGTCACGGACTACCGGCACGCCTGTTGCTACCTTCGAGCCCATGAAAGAGCGACTCTCGAGCGTGGCGCTGGCGATCATCCTCGGCGTGTTCCCGGCGGCATGTGAGAAGAAGCCGACCACGGGAGCGCCACAGCACGACGGGCACGCGAGCAGCGCGACGCCTGCGGCGTCACCGGTCGCCACGGTGTACGCGTGCCCGATGCATCCCGAGGTGATGGACACGAAGGCCTCCGCCTGTCCCAAGTGCGGGATGACGCTGGTCGCCGTGCAGCCCGACGGGGGCGCGACGAAATGAGATCGTCGCTGGCCGGTGCGGCGCTAATCCTGATGGCGCTCACTTTGCTGGGCTGCGGCGAGGAGACTCCCGAGGAGCTTCGCCCGATCCATGGGAAGCGGTCGAGTTGCCGCGCGCGAAGGATCTCGACCCGTCGCCGGGTGTGTTCGAGCTCGAGCTGGAGGCTGGGGTGGGCAAGGCCAGATACGTGGCTGCGGGAACAACGCCCGTATGGACCTACAACGGGACGTCCCCGGGGCCGCTGATCGAGCTCGCAGTTGGGGATCGCCTCAAGGCTCACTTCAGCAACGCGCTGCCGGAGGAGACGACCGTTCACTGGCACGGGCTGCGCATTCCGGCGGCCATGGATGGCACCATGGCCATGCAGAACCCGACGCAGCCGGGCGGGACGTTCGAGTACGAGTTCGTGGTCAAGGACGCCGGGTTGTTTTGGTTCCACCCGCACGTTCGGTCCGACGAGCAGGTCGAGAAAGGGCTCTACGCGCCGATCGTGGTGCGAGGGCCGAACGAGCCCAGCGCGGACCGCGAAGTCGTCTGGATGCTGGACGACGTCGCGCTCGAAGCCGACGGCTCGCGGCCGGAGTACCTCGACGACGAGTCGAAGATGCTCGGTCGCCACGGTGACACGCTGCTAGTGAACGGCGTCGTCTCGCCCACGGTGGAGGTGCAAGCCGGAGAGCCTCCTGCGCATGCGCCTGGTCAACGCTGCCAACGGGCGCTTCTTCAATCTGGCCATGTCAGGGCAGACCTTCCGCGTGATCGGAAGCGACGGCGGCCTCGTGCCAAAACCCTACGACACGGACCGCGTGTTGATCGCCCCGGGCGAGCGCTACGACGTCATGCTCGTCGTCTCGGCCGAGCCAGGCGAGAATCTGAGCTGACCAACGAGCCTACGCGGGCGCGGACACGGCACGGCTGAGGACCCGCCGATGCGGGTCGCGACTCTGCGCATCTCCAAGCAGCCGGCCCTCAAGGGGCGCGTGTTGCCGGCGGCGTTCCCGGACATCGAGAAGCTACCCGCGCAGGCGGTCGATTTCCCGATCGTGCTGAATGAAGCGATGGTCGGCGCCGACATGGCGTTCACCGTGAACGGCAAGGCGTTTCCCGACGTCGCGACGTTGAGTGTTCCGAACGGCTCGCTTCGCGTTCTCGGCGTGTCCAACGAGAGCGAGATGGACCACCCGTTCCACTTGCACGGGTTCTTTTTCCAGGTGCTCGCAAAGAACCGCATGCCGATGGGCGCCGATACCCTAGCCAACAAGGACACCATCATCGTTCCTGCGAAGGGATCGCTCGACTTGATCGCCCGTTTCGACGAGCCCGGAATGTGGATGTATCACTGCCACATCCTCGAGCATGCCGAAGGGGGCATGGCTGGCTTGATCCAGGTGGAGTGAGCGGCGGGCTCACCACGCGGACCCGATCGGGTGCGGGATCTCCGACAGGTTGTAGCCGATACGGAGCCATTCGGAGACGCGGGGCGAAGCGAGCCTGCGGTAGGGCTGACCCCACGAGAGCTCGATGCTGCCAGGGATCAGCGCGCGGAACGTGGTCCATTCCGGGCCGAACACCGCGGGCAGGCTGCGCTCGACGAGCCAGACGCCGAGGCCCGCGCCCGCAACGGCAGCGACCGCCAGGTTCAGCTCCTCTGCGCTCCGGGCCGGCCAACGACGTCGGAGCGACTCCGGGGACACATGCCCAGCGGCGTTCGGATGCTCGAATCCCGCGCGCCCGCGCAGCGCTTCGGCGTAAAAGTAGCGGTGGTCCGCGGGTCCGGCGCGCGCCACTGGGCTCAGCACGCTAGCCTCGGTCGCCGTCGCGCGGTCCATGCCGAGGCCGGTGTCGAGGTCGCGCCACGCGGCGGCCCATGCCGAATCGAAGGAAGTGCCGGCCGCGCTGGCGCTGGTCAAGGCACCCCGCTCGTCCAGCGCGAGCAGCCAGACCACGGGCAGGGCGACGTCCTGCGTCGCGCAGAACGCGCGCGTGATGATCCCGCGCCGAAGATAGGCTGCGTCGCAGCGCTGATCGATGACGGCGACGGGAAGACGCAGGTACCACGCGGCGAGCACCGCGTCCCGCTCGACGGTCTCGAGCACCGCGCGCAGCGCAGCCAGGTCGGCAGAGCGATCGGTGGCATATCCGCTCGAAGTAGTCTCGGTCAGGTGCGCACCGGTCGACGGGCGCCCGACCAGCGAAGTCGGCACGAGCCTGCGCTCACCGGTAAGGGGGTTCCGAGCCCAGGACCAGTCGAGCGGCGTGTCATCTCGATACGCCGCCATTCGGAAACCAGGGGTCTCTTGCTCCTGGGGTCGGTACAGGAGCGAGACGATGTCCTCGCCGGCGAGTCGGGGCTCGCTCAGGTCGCTGGCTGCGACGTGCACGACGTCGGGCGGCGTGTGGAGCGCACAGAACCTCTTCACGCCTTCCGCGAGCGCGCGGTTGCGCGCGGCTGGTCCGCAAGCGAGCGCCGTGCCGACGCCGCCGGACCGATCCGGCCATGGCGAGCGAGAGCCCCGGAAAGCCACCTCCGCGCGGCCGCTCGCGCGGGTGTTGCTGAGGGCCACCAGGGGCGCGAAGCGCTCGCTGCGGGCGCGGTTCCAGCTGATCCGCCCCGGCAGCGCGCGCAGCGTCGGGACGAAACGCCGGCACCCGCAGCTCGGATGCGCGACGTACCTCGCGCGCCGCGCGTAGAGCGAGCGGGTGTCGATGATCATCGCGTGACCCGGCCTCGGCAGCAGCGCTCCGGGAGAGAGCAAGCCGTGCATGATGGCGCGAGCAAGTCCGTGGGCGGGCGCGGCGTCACCGGCGACTTCAGGCCAACCCTCCGCGTAGGCTGCACCCGACAGCGCCGCGGCGCGCGCGACCTCGGCATCGAACAAGAGAGCGCACTCGACGCAGGGCCCGTCCCCGCCATCGTCATGAACGACGGTCACCGAGCCCTGGGACACCCAGGCCAGGAGCGTCATGGCGCGCGCCTCGCGTGCTGCGTTCGTCCACTCGCCGATTCTCACGTCCCCCGAATCGGCGATCACGGCGAGCGTCTTCCCGGGACGGAGCGAGCTCGCGAGCGGAAGGGGTCCCGCACCTGGCAAGAGATCCGCCACGCATGCGCTGGGAGAGCAGCCAAGGGCGCCCAACCGCTCCAGCTCGGCGACCGCGCGACGAGCGCCGCGCCCCATGTGGTCGAGGGCACGCTGCTCGCCGCCGGCGGCCGCCCATTCGAGGAACCTCCGCTCCAGAGCTCGCGAACCGAGGTCGACGTGCACGGCGCGCCGGCCAATCACGCTGAGACCCTCGGGCGTCGCCTGCAACACGGCCCCCGGGACCAGGCCCCAGCGCTTGGGAAGCTCATCCAGCTCGGTGGTCATTGTGACATCTGGGGATGTCGCAAAAATTGTGCCGGCAGGAAACCCAAGCTAGATGCGCTCGCGACTGTCCACGGGGTGATCGCTCCGGTCACACGTGACCGTGATCGGCAGTCATGGGGGCGAGGTGGGAGCCGAAGACGCGGCAAGCGGCTCGTGCTCGTGATGATGGCCGACCGGCCCGGTCTCCAAGTGTAGGGTCAAGTGAGCTCGCTGCACCTTACCCGAACGCTCGACGACCACCGTCGCGTCTCGGTGTGACACCGCGACCGGCGGTCCCTTGCCCTTCAGGTGGTCGCCTGATGGAGCGAGCACTACCGCGGGGTAACCGGGAACGTCGAGCGTGAGCCGCGCCTTGACTCCGTCGGGGCTCAGCAACTTGCCGTGCTCGTCGATCAGCCACACTTGAAAGGACCCCGCCGCGATGGCCGACACTCGGATCTTCCCCGTCCCGAGTTCGACAGTCACCCCTTGGTGCGGCGCCTCGGCGCTGGCATCGGCGGGTTGGGCGCTGGCAGGCGCGGGGATCGGAGGCGGCGAAACGAGCGCCGCACCGGATGGAGCACTCGAGGACGACGCGGGCGACGCGGGCGACGCGCTCGACTCGTTGGCCCGCTTGCCGCAGCCCAGCGTCGAGAGCGCGACGGCGACGATCAGGGCGCTTCGCGGACGGAACCTGAATGCAGTCGACGAGCTCACCACTTCGCTCCCCTGGTCCCCACGCCGAGACCATTGCCAGATGTTACTCGGCGCCCGGCGATCTGTCTGTGACGGGAGCGATCACACCGCTACGCTTGGCACTTCCCCCGCTTCGGCGGAACCTAAGAAGAATCCGTGGACCAGATTGGCTTCGGCGCGCTCGTGCGCATCTACTCTTTCGAGGAGCCGCGCCAAGCCATCGACTAGCTCATCTCGCCGATGGGTGCTCTGCGCGACCCGCTGGAGCTCGCCGATGACCTCGACGATCTCCCAATGTTCTTCTTCGAGCCGCTGGAGCCGCTCTTTCAGCCAAGGTGCCTCCCTTCGAAACGTCCCGAAATAGTCGTCGGCTTCCTCGCCGGCAAAGTGGTCGACCATCAGCCGACAGAGGTGCTCGAGCAGGTGCTGCGGGTCGAGCTCCGGCGCAACTTCGGCCTGCCCCAGCAAGATGCAATAGCTCTGAAGTCGGCCGAGGGTCTCTCGGAGGTTTCGGTGCTCCTCGAGGAAGGCGGTGGCTCGTCCGAACAAGCTCGGCAACAGCGCTGGCTCTGGCATGGCGTCGCCTGGTGCAATCACCGCGCCAGTTGCATCAGCGCGGAGCGCGCGGCTCGGGTGGTCGATTGCACCTCGCCGATCGTGACCACGACGGTCACCACGGCACCGGCGATCACGCTGCCGGTGTCAGTCAGGCGCGGCTTCAAGGGAACCTCGCATTGAAGCCTGCAACGGCGAAGCCAGCCCAGCGATGGTCGATGTACAGCGCGTCTCGGAAGTCGGTGAGCTAGCGTCGAATTCCAGGGGTAACGCTCAGGCTCCTGGGGTCCCGAGAGCCCATGTAGAACGCGAGACCGGAGCCAGCTGTCAGCGTCCAGAGGGGGGAGAGCTCGCGATCCCCGCTGCGATGCTCGGGCACGACCGCTTGGCCCGCCGCGACCGTGCCCACGTAGGCGCGGCGCCAGAAGGACGCCGCCGACTGGTCGTGGAACCTGACGTGCGGCCAGGCCGACCAGCGGCGCGAGAGCTCGAACACCCAGCTCGCCTCCGAGGTGCTGGCCAAGAGGCCCCAGTTGTCCACGTACGCGCGATCCCCCAGGGTGAGCGTGGAGCGCGAAAATCGATGAGCCAGCCGCGCGGTCGCCGCCCAACGCATCCGCGTGTCCGGAACGCGCTCGGCGACTCGTCCCGGCAGCCGCAACCGGTTGACCTCGTCCACCGATGCGCCCACCGGCACACCGGGCGCGACGTTCGCGTCGAAGAGCGGGAGCCAGCGATAAGGCTTCTCTTGGCGTCCGGACTCGAACTGCGCCTCGAGTCCCGGAGTTAGCGTGGTGGCGGGGCCCACCACGACTTCTGCCCGTCCGACCAACCGGTGCCGATCGAGGCGCAGGGCGTAGACCGAGAACGGCGTTCCGGTCCGACCGGCGATGTCGTGCTCGTACGCGTATCCCAGGGACAAGACGACGTTCTTGCGCGCGAGATCGTAGCTCCCCGTGAGGCCCGCTTGGACCGAGACGAAGTCGGGCTCGATGGAGGTCGCGAGCGAGAGCGAGCCACCCACCGCACCAGCCTTCAAGCCCAGGCTCAGAGCTCCGGCGTGCCTGATCTCGGCCCAGCGCGGGCTGGCGGCGGACACGATGTCCACCGACGCCGCGGACACGATGTCCACCAGGTAGCTGCCGCTGGCACTCAGGCCCGCGCTCGGCTGCCGGGCGCTTGCCCCTTAACCGACGGCGTGACCACGAGCACGTTGTCAGTATCGTGGTAGCCGGCGACTTCTCCGCCCGCTTCCCAGCGCACTCCATCCTGGGCGGACGAAGCGCCGCTCCAGAACGCGAGGACAGGCAATAGCCGACGACAAGCTGACCGCAGCATGACAAGGCGAGATCTCAGCTTGGCGGCTCCCCACGTTCGGTCGGCACACCCTCATCTTACTGCGAGGTCGGATGGCGGGATGTGACGCCGGCGGTCACGCTTCTCATCCCGTGATCGCCCCAGTCACATGTGACCTGGACGTCACTGAAAGCTGAGCAGCTCCACGAGCTCGGGGTGGTCGATGAACGGGTTGCGTACGCCTTCCACGGTCTCGATCACGTCGTTGCGCTGGCGCTCGTGGTCGCTCGGCGGATCGTGGAGGTTCCACTTCTTCAGAACAGACTCGCTGGTCGCTGGATGGTCCGGATCGAAGATGCTCAGAGGCTTGACCTTGCAGCCCATCCCATAGCGAATGGAGAAGTAGAAGACGGCCCGGGCCGCGTCGCCCTTCTGGCCGTCGCGGGGCTCGAACACCTCGATGCCAAACGCGTCCTTCCCCTTGATGCTGTAGCAGCCGTCAGCGTTGCCGGGCATCGCGTCGGCGCAATTCGGGTCCCCCTGGAGCGTGCTGGGCCAATCGCGCACGACAACCTCGCCGAAAGCGAGGTTGCTCCTGGCGCTGTTAAAGTTGGCTTGCACCGGAAAGAGGTGGTGCAGATCGCTCTTCGCGGGGAGCGCGCTCGCTCCCTTGCTCTGCGGCCAGGTGTGCTCGATGTTCACCTCGGAGTGCGTCGGGTCGTGCCAGAACCCGTCGTAGACCCCGAGCACCTGACCGCCGTGGTTGTCCGTTTGCTGAAAGACGACCTGCCGAGCCGCCGTGTAGCTCGTGCTCTTGTAACCCTGGGTCACCAGCTCGCAGAGCGAGAGGACGAGCGCCTCGCCGGCAAGGCCTTCGACGCCGGCGTACTTGCCGGTGAAGGGCATGTTCTCGGCGAAGGCGTCCGGGACGTGCGTCTCGGCATCTGCGGCGCCAGCGTCGCTCGACGCGTCGCCGCCGTCCGCGCCGCCCGTCGGCGTGCCCGCGACGCCGGCTGCGCCCGCCGTCCCGCCGCTTCCAAGAGTGGCACCGCTGCCACCTGCCGTCGTTCCGGCGGAGCCGGCAGCGGAGGTTCCACCGCTGTTCGTCGCCGGCGCTTCGCCCGCGCCCTCGCCGCAGCCGAACGCCAAGAGCAACGTCGAGATGTAGAATGGCGTCTTCATGAGCGGTGCGCCGCTCTGCCCGAACCGACCCTGCGCCGGCGGATTTGCATGCCGAGCAAGAACGCGGTCAGCGAGGCCCAGATCGCCCCGAGAGTCGAGCTCGGCCGGGCGCCGCTGTTGCACGCGCTCGTCTCTTCAGTGGCTCCCGGAGCCGCGGCGGGGGGCTGACCGGCTCCCGCCTCCGGAGCCCCAGCGTCTTCGCCGCCCTTGCCGATCTGAAGGGCGCCAGCGCAGCGCCCGGCTTCGGTGATGTCCTCCACTTCGAGCTGGTAGATGGCAGCGCGTCCCTTGGCTTCGTCGTGGACCCAGAGGTGCTCGCCATCCCAGGCCACACCCGTCGCTTGATGCCCTGCACCACCTGGACCCGCGAACGACCGCAGCACCTCGCCGTTCACCGGATCGATGTGATAGACGAGGCCGTCCGTCGCCGCGTTGGTCAGCCAAAGGCAAGCGCCGTCCCAGGTCATGCCGCAGCTACCGCTCGCCGGCGACGGAATGGAGCTCAGCACCGCACCCGATTGGGGATCGAGCCGGTAGATGCGCTCATCCCAGGTGTCCACGTTCCAGATCGCGGCGCCGTCCCACGCGACTCCCATCGGGTACTGCATCTGGCCCGGAGCAGCGAAGTAGCTGATGACCTGCTGCGAGATGGGGTCGACCTTGTAGATGCGGGGCGGCGGCGCACCCATGTTCGGCATCTCGGTCGCCGTGTGATCGCTGAGCCAGATCGATGTGCCGTCCCAGGCCAGCTCGTCGGAGCGCACGCCTGCCACGTTGATGTTGCCGACGACGAGACCGGTAGCTGGATCGACCTTGTCGATGCGCGTGGACTCGCAGTCGGTGGCCCAGAGATACGCTCCGTCCCACATCAGACCGTCGGGGCTTGGGAACGACGAGGGGAAGCTCCTGAGCGCGTCCCCCGTCGCAGCCCGAGCACCGGCAGACAGCAACAGAACGGCTACGGAGGCGAGCAAGGCACGTGGCTGCATGAGATCTCCTTTGGGAACCGATGGCGCCGGGCCAGAAGCAACCTACGTGCCCGCGTCTCTCAACACCGGCGCGCAGCCCGCGCGCGCAACGCACTCGGTCCCCGTCGTGAGCGCGGCGCGCAACTGGTGCGTGCCGACTCAGTGGTGCCCCTCGTGCCCGCCGCCAGATCTCTCCTCCTTCTGCGGCTTGTCTGGTCGCTCGGCCTTCTCGGATTTCTCGGACCTCTCGACCGGCTCCCGCGTGGCACCCTCCCTGGCCTCCCGCGGGTCCGTATCCTCCGGAGACTTAGCTGTCGATGCACCTCCACAGCCGGTCGATACCAGTGCCGCAAGCAAGACTTGGAGAACGAGCGGGCGGGTCATGTTTTTGTCCTTTCGCTGATGAAGATGGGAGCAGCCATTCGGAGCTTGGTGCGGTCGAGCGTCCGTCGTCTCGGGGATCCAGGCCGAGCGGAGGAGCGCGGTGAAACTCGACGGGCGCCCGCCGCGACGCCCCTGGAGCAACAGCCGTGCCGGCGTCGATCGAGCGGACCTTGCTCGGGACATTGAGCATGCAGGCGTGACCGCGTCCGTTACTCGCACTTTCGATCGTCACGCGCACGCGGGCCACGAGCACTCGCCCCGGGCGGAGGGGCCGTGACCGAAACGCACGCGGTTGAACCGCTTGCTTGCGGCGCTGGCCCTCGCCTCCCGTCTCTCAGCTTGCAAATCACGGCAGGTGCCTTGTCCACCGGATGTCCGTTCACAGGATCCGTCGCCGTGCGCGCTGAAGGCTCATCGCTGAGTCGCCGCTCGCACACTGGACACACTTTGGCGGGCGTCACCTGCTCCCAACGGGAACGATCGATCGTGCCCGCGGTGCGCACGGTGGACACGTTGTGCCATCTCGCGCGTGACGCTCGAAGGTGCGTGTAACGGACGCGATCACACGCAGCCGTCGTAGTTCGGCTCGGTTCGAGGGCACTGTGGTGGGCATGCATGTTGCTCGGCGGACGGCGCGGCCGACGTCCGCCTGCAGTCCGCTCTCGTCCTGTCCACCGGTCGGGATACGCCGAGCGGCGGACGTTGGACCGCATCAACCCTCACTCGAGGTCAAGGCGCCTGAATCGAGCCTCCGGAGGTCAATCATGAATCGTAGCGTGATCCAGTTGTTCTCGACGGCGACAATCCTGGCTGCCGGTGGTGTCGTGTCGTGCAGCGCGGACAATGGGGGCGGCGGTGGCGGCTCCGGATACGGCGGCGCCTCCTTTGGCGGGGGCGGCGGCGGAGCCGGCGGCACTGCCCCAGGCGGCAACGGCGGCATGGGCGGCGGCGGCATGGGCGGCGGCGGCATGGGCGGCGGCGGCATGGGCGGCGGCGGCATGGGCGGCGGCGGCATGGGCGGCGGCGGCATGGGCGGCGGCGGCGGGCGGCGGCATGGGCGGGAGCGGCGAGACCTGCAAGACGCCCACCAAGCTCCATCCGCCGAAGTCCGACGCGGGCACGAGCAACATCTACTGCCCTTTCAGCGGAGCAGACGGCGGTATGAACGACTACTGCGCGTCCGGCAGCGAGCACTGCTGCGAGCCAAAGGCGTACGGCTCCGTGTCCAAGTGCCAGCCGCTGAGCCAGCCCTGCGCAACCGGCGATACCGACTGGCAGTGCCAGGATCCTGTCGCCGACTGCCCGACAGGCCAGAAGTGCTGCGGCAGCGGTACGGTGGTGAAAAACACCGACCCGCTCTGCGCGAACTACGCCACGGGGTTCACGGGAACGAAGTGCGCGTCAAGCTGCGGTTCGGACGAGGTCGAGATCTGCACGGCGAACGCCCAGTGCGCTCCACCCAAGACATGCCTGCCCTTCGGAGCCAAGGGAGCGCAGGTCGGCGCCTGCTACTAGCCAGGCGGGCGCCGCCAGCTCGGCGCTCGCCGGCCGGCAGTCACGTGGATTCTGCTCTCAAGCGGAACCGGCGCACTGGGTCAGTTACCAAATAGCTGGCCCCAGTAGCCGCTGTACTTACCAATGCCGACGCGGCTAAAGTCGCCCAGCATGTTGGCATTGTGTCCGGGGGAGTTCTTCCAACCATCCATCACGCTCGCCGGGCTGCTGTAGCCGTTACCAAGGTTTTCGCCATTTGCGCTCGAGCCGCACAAGGATGCTCGCACCCAGGGACTGCCCACTGCGCTCTCAGGCGCGTCGTGTCCCCAGAAGCTGTGCACGGCCATGTGATGGACATGTCCTTCAATAGCGGCTTCGAGCTTGGCGTCGTATGCAAGCGCGCTCTTGCCATTCGCGAGTCGATGTTGGTTCAGCAAGTTGAAGACCTGATCGATCTCGGATTTCTCGGTCGAGCTCGGGACGCAGCAGACAGGGATGACACCGCCCGCCTCATTGCCAGTACCGTTCGGATTCGTGAGCGTCTCGTAATGGCTTCCGGTAGTTCCGCCGGTTCCCGTCGTGCCGCCGCCACCGCCCGGCGAACCGCCGCCGCCCGGCGAACCGCCGCCGCTGGGAGCACCACCACCCCCGTTCGGCACGCCTCCGCCACCGCTCGAGACACCGCCGCCACTCGGCGCTCCACCGCCGCCGCTCGGACCTCCTCCACCAGCGGGCTGACCGGCGGTTCCGCCCGAGCCTCCGGCTCCTCCTGATGCGCTCGACCCGCCCGTGCCGTAGATGGCCCCGCCGGTGCCGTCCTCGAAGCTGACGTCGTCATAGCCGAGCACGTCGGCGCACCCGACGATGGCGATGAACCCGAGTACGAAAACGAGAGCGGTCCCTGTCACAAAGGCAAACTCGGCCGTGACCGGCGCGGTCACAGGGTTCGTGAGCTCAGCCATCGAACGTCAGCCCCCACAGTTCGCGTTGGGATTCGCCTTGCGGCAGCCGCACCCGCCCGAAACGCTGCGGCACATCGCGGCGCCGCAGCACGCCGCGTTGTCGGACTCCGGATTGGCCTTCGCAGCCGCCGGTGCCCGCGGAATCGCGCTGGGCGGCGCGTTCGCGCTCGTCGCCTGGACGCCGGCCGGGGCGGCCGGCGATGGCAGCGGCTCTTCGCTTTCGCAAGCGACAATCAAGACCAGTGCGGTGGCGGACAGCAGCCCTGGACCGAGGACTCGCATACGCCGGGCCTAGCAAGACCCACGCCAAGTCGGTTGGTGTGCCGCTTGCGGCCGAAACTGGGTTTGCGCAGCACCCGGGTTCGCCGGCACCGCACGTCGCGCTCATTGGTCCAGGCTACGTGACCGGCCGCGCATCGGCGACAGACTCAGAACCCGAGTGCGAAGCGTCTTCGGGGAGCGCCGCGCTGGGTCGCCGCAAGCTGAAGCTCCTCCAAACGATGTAGACGGCCGGCACCACGAACAAGGTGAGCAGCGTCAGCGACACTAGGCCTCCCCACATCGGCGCGGCGATGCGCTTGGCCACGTCGGCGCCCACACCGTCGCTGATCAGGACGGGCAAGAGACCGAAGATGTTCGTCATCACGGTCATGAGCAGTGGACGGACGCGCTGCGTGCCGGCCTCGACGGCGGCATCGATCAACGTGGCCACGCTGGCAATTGCGCCGGAGGCGCGCCCCGCGGTCCACGCCTGCTCCAGGTACACGACCATCACGCTCGCGGTCTCAGCGGCGACGCCCAAGAGCGCTATCATGCCGACCCAGACCGCGATCGAGGTGTTGAACTTCACGGCGTACAGGAGCCAGATCGCCCCGACCGCCGCGAACGGAACCCCGAGCATCACTATCAAGGTCTGACCGAGCCCGCGGAAGCTCAGGTACAGAACCGAGAAGACGAGGAGAATGGTCAGCGGGAGGATCCAGGCCAATCGCTTCTGGATCCGCTCCAGGAGCTCGTACTGGCCCGTCCACTTGAGTGTGTAGCCCGCAGGCAGCTTCACATCGCGAGCGACGACGGTCTTTGCGGCTCGCACGTATCCGCCGACGTCACGACCTTCGATGTCCACGTAGACCCAGCCGGTGAGCGAGCCCATCTCGCTCTTGATCATCGGCGCGCCCATCACGGTCTCGAGCCGGCCCAGCTGGCCAAGGGGAACGAACGCGGGCTGTGCATCGGAAGCGCCCGAGACAGTCGCGCCGCTCCCGGACGGCATCTGAGCGCCTGGCGAAGCGGGCGCCGCGCCGGGCGGGAGCACTGCCCCGAGACTCCCGCCGCCGGACATGCCGGCTCCGGCCGAAGTGGTTCCCATCCCGCCCGAAGCCATCGAAGGGGCGCCCGGGGCACTCGCCGATCCACCGCTAGGCAGGCGTCGCGCGACCAAGCTCGGGATCGGCACCAGCACCTTCCTGAGCTCCTCCACGTTGTCGCGGAGCTCGCGCGGGTAGCGAACGTTGACGCGATAGCGTTCACGCCCCCTCGTAGGTGGTGTCGACGTCCATCCCGCCAATGGAGCTCTCCACGACGTCGAGCACGTCGCGCACCGACAGGCCGTAGCGGGCAATCGCCTCGCGATCAGGAGTGAAGTCGAGGAAAAACCCGCCGAGCTCACGTTCCGCGTAGACGCTCCGCGTGCCCGGAACACGGCTGAGAGCGCTCTCCAGTTGATCGTTGATCTTGCTGATCTGCTCGAGATCGGGACCGAAGACCTTGATGCCAATCGGCGTTCGGATGCCGGTCGACAGCATGTCGATGCGCGCTTTGATCGGCATGGTCCACGCCCCCTGGAGACCCGGCAGCGCGACCTTCCGTTCGAGCTCGCTGACGATGGCCTCCGTGGTCATGCCTTTGCGCCACTGCTTGCGCGGCTTCAGGTGCACGATGGTCTCGAGCATCGAAAGTGGTGCCGGATCCAGCGAGCTCTCGGCGCGCCCCGCCTTGCCGAAGACCCGTTCGACCTCCGGCACCTGGCGTATCTGCGTGTCTTGCCACTCGAGCAGCCGCTTGGCCTCCTGGATCGGCATGCCTGGCACGCTGATCGGCATGTACAGGAGATCGCCCTCGTAGAGCGGCGGCATGAACTCCGATCCGAGGCGAGAGAACGGAACGTAGGTCGCGACAGCCAGCCCCGCCGCGCCGGCGATCACCAGCCAGCGAAAGCGCAGACAGACCCGGAAAGAGCGCCGGCTGTAGGCCGCGATACACAGGCGATTGATAGGGTTTTTTGCCTCGGGACGGATGCGTCCCTTCAGGAACGTGACCATCAGCGCGGGTACCAGCGTGATGGCGAACACCGCCGCGAACGCCATCGAGAACGTCTTGGCCAGGGCCAGCGGTCGGAACAACCTGCCCTCCTCCCCCTCCAGCGCGAAGACCGGCAAGAACGCGATGGTCAAGACCAAAAGCGCGCCGAACATCTGCCCGCCGAGCTCGCGCGCAGCACCGAGCACGATGGACGCACGTGACTCTCCGCTGCCAGAACGCTCCGCTTGTTCGATTCTCTTGTGCGCGTTCTCGACCAGCACGACCGCGGAGTCGACCATGTCGCCGAGCGCGAGGATGACGCCCGCCAGGGACATGATGTTGATGCTCACGCGTAACAGATAGAAAGCGCCGAATGACGCCACGGTGGCGACCGGCAACACGATCGCGCTGACCAGCGCAGAGCGCAGATGAAACAGGAACAGCCCGATCACGAGCATGACGACGCCGAGGATCAAGACCAGGTTCGAGCCGAGTGTCGTCACGGAGTCCCGGATCAAGACGCTGCGATCGTAGACCGGCACCACTTCCACACCCTCGGGCAGCGAGGGCTTTAGCTCGGCGAGCTTGGCCTTCACACCGTCGATCACGTTCAGCGCGTTTTCGCCCGAGCGCATCACGATGATCCCACCCACGACTTCGCCTTGCCCATCCAGCTCGACCACGCCGCGGCGGATGTTGCCCCCGACGGACACGGTGGCGACGTCGCCGATGCGGACTGGAGTGCCTTGACTGTCGGTCGACACCACCGCGAGCTCCAGATCTCGCTTGTCCTTCACGTAGCCACGGCCGCGCACGGCGTACTCGTGCTGCGCGAGCTCGACCACGCGCCCCCCGACCTCGGCGTTCGCGCCGCGCACCGCGCCGGCGACCTGTCCGACGGACAAGCCGAAGCCCTTCATCCGAACTGGGTCGATCTCGATCAGGTATTCCTTCTCGAAGCCACCGACGCTCGCAACCTCCGCGACACCCTCGACCCCCTGCAACTTGTAGCGAAGGGTCCAGTCCTGGAGCGCGCGAAGCTCCTGCAGGTTGTGCTTGCCCGTCCTGTCGACCAGGGCGTACTGGTAAACCCAGCCGACACCCGTGGCGTCCGGTCCAATCTGAGGCGAAGCCCCCGCCGGCAGCTTCTCGCGCACCTTGGACAGGTACTCGACGACACGAGAGCGCGCCCAGTAGAGGTCAGTGCCGTCCTCGAAGATCACGTACACGAACGACATCCCGAACATCGTGAACCCGCGCACGGTCTTGACCCGTGGCGCCCCGAGAAACGTGGTCGCGATGGGGTAAGTGACCTGGTCCTCGATCAGCGTCGGATTTCGACCCATCCATTCGGTGGCCACGATGACTTGCGTGTCCGAGAGATCCGGCAGGGCATCGAGCGGTGTTTGCTGCGCCCCGAACACGCCTGCGAGCGTGAGCACTCCGGCGAGCACGTAGACGATGAAGCGGTTCTTGCCAGAGAACGAGATGATGCGCTGTACGAGGGTCTCGCGGCTCTCGGTCTTTGCGGGCTCCCGGGCCTCGTCAGTGCCCGGCATGACCGCCCCCTGGGCTGCTCGTTGCGCGCAGGCGGCTCTCGGAGTCGATCAAGAACTGCGCGTTGACCGCGACCTGGTCGTGCTCGGAGAGGCCACGCTCCACGCGGTAGAAGCCACCGACGACGGGACCGAGCACGATTTCGCGCGGTTCGACCCGGTCGCCCGTGACGACGAAGGCGAGCTTCCTCGTGCCGGCGTGGATCACCGCATTTTCGGGCACCGCGAGCGAGCGCCCCATGGGCAGGTTCATCTCGACCGTGGCGAACGCGCCGGGCCTGAGCCGCCCGTCCTTGTTGTCGACCTCGAAACGCACCTTCAACGTGCGCGTTCGTTCTTCGATGGTGGGCGGAATGAACGCCACCGTGGCTTTGCGTTCCTCCGCCGAGCCGCCGAACGTGAGCTTCGCCGCTTCACCGAGGCGGACGAAGGGAACGTCCGTATCGTAGATGTCGGCGAGCACCCAGAGCTTGTCGACGTCAGAGATCACGTAGAGCTCGACCGAGGGCTCGATGAACATTCCGGCGAGCGACTGCTTGGCCAGGATCACTCCCGCGCGGGGCGCTGCCAGGGTGAAGGTCCGACGCGCCTCGCGACTGCGCTCCAGGCGTTCGAGCTCGGCCTTCGGCACGTCCCAGAGCTGAAGGCGGCGCCGGGCGGCGCCGAGCAGCTGGCTCTGGGCCCTTCGCTCGGCATCTGCGAACGCCCCCGCGAGCGGGGCGCGAGGCGTGCTCTGCTCGAGCACGGACAGGAATTCGAGCTCTGCTGCGTAGACCTCTTGGCTGTAGATGCTGCAGAGCGGTGCTCCCCGGCGAACACGTTTGCCTACAAAATCTGCGCTCACGCTCTCGATCCAGCCGCGCACCTTGGAGTGCACGTGGGAGGTGCGTGTCTCGTCGAGCACCAGCGCTCCCACCGTGCGCACGGCGCGCGTGAAGTCCCGCTGCTCGACGTGCGCGGTCTGAAGCCCCACGGCGCGTGCCTTGTCCGCCGACAGTGTGAAGGCTGCATACCCCGCGGGCGGGCCAGCGCCTGCGTCCTGCCCGGCAGCATGCCCCGCGTGCTCTCCCCCGGCAGGTGCCGCTCTCGGCGGCGGCTCGGCGGACGCTCCTGCGCGCTCGCCGCCATGAGGGGGCGCCTTGCACCCCCACGCGAGAAGCAGCGCGGAGATCGCAGCCAGGCAGCGCGTCGCGCGTTTCATCGGACACCTGCCCCCACTCGTGCTCCCACGGCCCGCTCGAGCTCCGCCCAGGCCATGCTCTGCATCACCGTGGCCTCGGCACGAGCCAGCTCGACCGCCAGAAGCGATCGCCAGGCATCGAGCACGCCGACGATGGCGAGCGTTCCTGCCGAGTAGCCCGCGATCGCAGACTGAAAGCTGTCCTCGGCACGCTTCTGTGCGACATCGCGCAAGAACACCAGGGTCTTTCCGGCCGTATTGACCTTGCGGGAAGCGTCTGCGACCTCGAAGCGGATCATCGCGCGCATGGCTTCCACGTCGCGGTCCACGCTCTGGCTTCGGAGATCCGCCGCGCCAGCCAGGCGGTTCTGCCTCCGCACGCCGAACACGGGCAGGGTCGCGCCGAGCATCATGCCCGCGCTGTCGGGTGCACCGAGCACCTGGTTGTACCAGACCGAGGTCATGACGTCGGGATAACGTTCGCGCCGCGCCAGTGACGCCATCGCGTTTTCCTCGCGCAGCATCGCTCGCATCCGTTTGAGCTCGGGTCGCTGGGCGATCGCCAGGGCCTCGAGGTCGCGACGCGGGGGCAGCGCCGGCACATCGCCCTTCGAGGGCGCGGGATCGGCGATCGGCTCCTCCGAGCTCCGGTTCCGGAGCGCGTTCATCATCGCCACGATGGCGCTTCGCTCCCCGTCCAGATCGATCAACGCCAGGTCCAGCGCGTTGCGCTCGACCTGGGCACGCGACACGTCGTGATGCTCTCCGACACCCGCCCCGTAGCGGGCGATCGACGCGCGCTGCACGATGTCGAGCAGCCCCGTACTGGCCCGATTGACCCCTCGCCGCCGGGCGTTCAGCGCCAGCATCAGATAGGCGCGGCTCGCATCGAGGACGAGCTCGAGGCGCCGCGCTTCGGTGTCCGCTTGCGCCCGGTCCGCACGCCGGGTGACCGCGTCGCGCATCAGACCGAGCTTGCCCGGCCAGGGCACCATCTGGCTGACTTGATAGCGGATCATCGGCATTCCTCCGCCCTCGCGCTCGGGAACGTTGTCGAGCATCACGGCCCCGATCGGGTCAGGCCAGAGTCCGGCTGCAGACGCCTCTCGGACGACGGCCGCTCGGGTCAAGGCTCGCGCGCTGAGCGATGGGTTGTTACGCACGACCTCCGCCACGAACACGTCCATCGGCGACGGCGCGGCGAAGGCCCGCTCAGCGCAAAGGAAGAGCGCCAGAGGAAGCCGACGGCGAGGAGCATCGCTCGATGCATCGTAAAGATCTGTCGGCATGTGGCATGCCAAGCGGCTGACTCTGTTGAAGAACGTGAGCTTGGCGCCGGACGTGATCGCGCTGTCACAGCGTCCGGGTGCAGGGTTTGCAGCAGCGAACACGTTTCTGCGCGCTCGGGGCATTTGCCAGCCCTGGATGATCGGCCTCGTTCCGCTGCTTTGGGCCACGGCAGCGTCGCCGACGTGATGAAGCACATCGCCGCGCCCGTGGTCGGCGGCGTTGGCCACGAGCGCGTTCCTGACGCTCGAGCTGATCCCGGTCGCGTACACCTACTGGCGCTACTCGCAGCTCAGCGCTCGGCGTCTCGTTGGCGGCCACAACGGCATGGTTCGTGCACTTTGCTCGGCGAAGCTGAATGAGCCGATACTTCTGGAGGTCGCCTGGATGTTCAATGAACTGAAGCTCCGGTCCCTTTTCGTTGCAGCAGCCATGGTCGCGAGCGCGAGCGCCTGCGGGGGGCAATCGCAGCCCGAGGCTCGAGCCCCTGCCTGCGGCGCCGGGACCGACCAGCGAGCCCGCACCCGAGGGCGCTGACGCCGGGCGCGGGGAGCACACCATGCCTGACGGCACCAAGATGTCCGGCCAACACTGAACTCGGACGGCAACGGGCCTCGCGCTTCTCGTCATTCCGGCTTGCACTGGCGTGGAGAGAGAGCTGCTCGTGCTCCGCGCGCGTGAGCCAGTAGTCGCGCAGGGCTTCGACGTAGGCTCTGCCGGTCTCGACCTGGTCCCGCTTCGCGGCGATGAGCTGGAAAACGCCCGCGTTCATCGCGTTGTACTGGAGCTGCGTCTCGGCGACGACACGCTCCCGGAGAGGCAAGAGCACCGTCTCGTAGAAGCGAACACGCTCTCGCGCTACGGAGAGCGTGGCCGCTGTCGTGCGCGCGGCCGAGCGGACCTGGATGGCGGTCACGTCGTGCAGGCGCGCCTGGCGTCGCATCTCGGCGCGCGCCGCCGCGACCTCGCCCTGGCCCTGATAGAAGAGCGGGAGCTCGAGACCGACGGCCGGACCGACGCCCCACCTGCTCTCGTTGATTTCCTTTTCGGCGGCGACGCCTGCCCGCACCTCCGGCAGCAGCCCCTCGACGCGCGCCAGGTTCGCGCGCTTGGCAGCGGCCGTGAAGCGCTGTCGCGCCAGCGCGAGATCGAGGCTGCGGGAGAGGGCCAAGCGCTCGGAGCTGGACAGATCGATTTCACTGGCAGGCGGCCCGGGCAAGCGCTCCGGGTCGTCCACTTGCTCTCGCTCCCCAGACGCCCATCAGCGCGCCGAGCCGCTGGCGCTCCGTCGTGAGCGCGGTCTCGGCTTGGGCCAGCGCGAGCCTCGACTCTTGGTAGAGCGCTCCCGTTCGTTGGCCAGGTCGAGGTCCGTGGAGTTGCCCGCCTCGTGGATCTTCTCGGCCGCGTCGGCGGACGCCTTGGCCGCCTGGCTCACGGTACGCCTCAGCTCGACGATCTGCTTGGCGGCGACGTAGCGGATGTGGGCGCGGCGCACCTCGAGCGCGAGATCCAGCGCGCCGCCGGCGACGGACAAGACGGCGGCGTCCAGCTCGCTCTGCGCAGCGCCCTGGCGCGCCGGTAGGAAGAAGAAGTCGGTGACGTCGAGGGTCACGGACAGGTCGACCTCGGGATCGCCGTCCGCGCCATGATAGAACAAGGCCGCATCTGCGGGGATTCGGCAGCCGGAGCGCCCGGCATCAGGCCCGCGCGCCGCGCCGAGATCCTCGAAGCTCGCCTGGATCGCGGGGTTGTTGAGCAACGCCACCTTGACCGCGGCGTCCGCCGTCAGCGGCGCGCCGAGCAAGCGCCGGACCTGGTCGGAGGTCGCGGTTCCATCGACGTGGCGCCAGCGCACGTCGGCCCGCGCGCTCGGAAACCAGTCGGCGAACGTCGGAGTAGCCGGCGTCCTGTCCGACGCACGCCACGGTCGAGAGCGCGAACACGGACATCGCAGCGAATCGGATCACGGCTTGCCTCCGTGTCCGCGGTCGGGCGCGGGTCTGGCGCGCCGACTCCGCCTTCGCCGCCGGCCCGTGGCTTCTCGATCAGGCGCATGCCGCAGATCGGACACTTCCCCGGACCCGAGCGCTCGATCTCCGGATGCATCGAGCACGACCAGATTGGGCCCCCTGCGTCGGGCGGAGGGGCAGCGCCGTGTGCAGCATGGCCTTCGTGTCCCGAGGCTGCTTCGCCTTCGAAGGGATCGAACCCTGCCGCCAGCGCTCGGCTCGTTTCCGGTGGCGAGGCGCCGGGCGCGTCGGGGTTCGCGGGATCGTTCTGCGAGACCTCGAGGGTCGTCGAGACGCACCCGAAGCGCGGCCGCCGAGAGCGCTGTCGAGCGAACGCGCTCATCGCTTCCCCGATGCCGTCGCGCTGAGCTCGGCCGGCGTCGCGCGCCCGCGATGGTGCCCTTCGGGTGCGCGTACCAGCCTGGGTCGCCGTCGTAGCTGCTCAGGTTCTCGCGCACCTTGAGCAAGGTGAACATCCCTCCCATCGTGATGTAGTCGAAGGGCCCTCGCGCACCGACCATCGGGATGCTGTTCTTCGGGACAGGCATGCCCATCTCCGCCATGTCGCCCATTCCGTGCTGGCCCATCGGCATGTAGCCCGGGACGAGCCGCTGGACTCGCGCCAACCCTGCCCTCCTTCACGCCGATCATATTGGGCGCCGTGGCCCATCTGATTCATCACGTGGTGCGTCATGTGGCAATGGAAGGCCCAGTCGCCGGGGTTGTCCGCCACGAGCTCGATGTCACCGCGTGCTGCCCACCGGTACCAGCACCGTGGTCTCCGGGCCACTGAGCCGACAGGGGATCGGGCCGCCGTCGGTCGCCGTGATCTTGAAGTAGTGGCCGTGCAGATGGATCGGATGGTGGTCCATCGCGCTCAAGTTGCCGAAGCGGACCCGGACGCGGTCGCCCTTCTTGACCACGAGCGGCGCCGTGCCCGGGAACGCCTTGGCGTTCATGGTGAGCATGTTGAAGTCCGTCATCTCGTTGGGATCGGGGCGCATCGTCCCCGGTGTGATCTTCCACTCGCTGAGCATGATCGCGAAGTCGCGATCGACCCGGTAAGCAGGGCTCGGCCGGCGCGGATGGACGACGATGAGCCCCATCATGCCCATCGCCATCTGCGTCATCTCGTCGTGGTGCGAGTGGTACATGAGCGTTCCGTGCTGGCGGAACGTCCACTCGTACTTGAACGTTTCGCCCTTCTTGATCACGCCCTGAGTGAGCCCACCCACGCCGTCCATGCCGTTCGGCAGGAAGACCCCGTGCGGATGAACCGAGGTCGGCGCGTCGAGCTTGTTCGTCACGTAGATGCGCACGCGATCGCCTTCGACGGCCTCGATCGTCGGCCCGTGGACGCGGCCGTTGTACCCCCAGCAGTGCGCCTTGATGCCGGGCGCGAGCTCGTGCAGCACCTCTTCGGCGATCAGGTGGTAGACCTTGACGCCGTCCACGACCTTCCACGGCAGCGCCGCGCCGTTCGGCGTGATCACCGGTGTGTAGTCCTTGCCGGGCATGCCGGGAGACTCGGGCGCCGCGTCGAGCGGGCCGCCGCTGTAGGATCTCTCCCAGCCGCGTCCGGTTCCCGGCGCCTGCGCGGCAGCGGCGCGCTCGGCGCGAGAGAGAAGTGAGGCGCCGCCCGCGACGGCGCCGCCTACGAGAATGTCCCGTCTGCTGACCATACCGACTCCCGTAGCGAGGAACGCGCAGCTTGTCCACGGTCGCGCAGGGCTACCTGTGACCAAGAGGGTCACTGCGATGGCTGCCATTTCCCCACAGCGGGACGCCTGCGCTACCTTGCCGGTTTGAACTCGTCCGAACGGAGACCGTAGCGCTTCAGCAGCCGGTGCAACGTCTCCCGCTCGATCCCAGCGCGCTCCGCTCCGCGGGTCACGCTGCCTTCGAATTCCCGCATTAGCGCTATCAAATACTCCCGCGAGACCCTATCCCGAGCGATGTCGACCACCTCTCGATAACTGAGCCGACCCAAGTCGCTTGCTAGCCGGGGTCGCCCGTGGGTCTGAACTTCATCCGACAGCGCTTCGAGGGGAATCCGCGGCCCGTCGACCATGGCTAGCGCACGTTCGATGGAGTTCTCGAGCTCCCGCACGTTGCCCGGCCAATCGTAGCGGACCAGAGCGGACAAGGCATCGAAACTGAAACCCTCCACAGCGCCGCCGTACCGGCCCCGGTGCCGCTCCAGGAAGTGCACTGCCAATACCGGGATGTCGTCCCGCCGCTCCCGCAGCGGGGGCAGGCGCACGGGAAAGACGTTCAGGCGGTAGAACAGGTCCTCGCGAAAGCGCCCGGCGACGACGGCTGCCTTGAGGTCGACGTTGGTGGCGGCGATGACGCGGGCATCCACCTTTCGCTCCTGCGACTCCCCGACCCGGCGTATGGAGTGTTCCTGGAGCGCGCGAGTGAGCTTCACCTGCATCGGCAGCGGCAATTCCCCGACCTCGTCCAGGAGCAGCGTTCCCGAGTGCGCCTCTTCGAAGAGGCCCCTACGGTCGCCGAGTGCGCCCGTGAACGCCCCTTCACGTGAAAAGCTCGGACTCGATCAGGTTCTCGGGATCGCGCCGCAGTTCACCGCCACGAAGCGTGCGCCCTTGCGCGCGCTTCCGGCATCACCGCCCGAGCGGCGAGCTCCTTTCCCGTTCCGCTTTCGCCGGTGATCAGCACGGTCGCATCCGTGCCCGCGGCGCGCTTGAGCAGCTCGAAGAGCTGCTGCATGGCCGCGCTCTGCCCACCAGCCGGTCGAAGTGCCCGACGTTTCCAAGGGCCGCGCTCAGGGTCTCGCGCCTGCTCGCGCAGGTGCTTGCGCTTCGGCCGCCCGTTCGATGGTCAAGAGGGCGTCATCGGGATCGAAGGGTTTCGCGAGGTAGTCGTATGCCCCTTCTTTCATGGCCTCCACGGCCTTCTGGACAGACCCGGAAGGCGGTCATCAGCACCACCTCGACATCGGGTTTGGCGCGCTTGTTCGCGCAGAACGGTGAAGCCATCGGCCCCGGGCATGCGGATATCGGACACGACCACGTCGAAGTCGTCGTTCAGCGCCAGGGCCAGCGCGCTGCCCGTCGGTCGCCGTCACGACCTCGAATCGGTCCGCCAAGGATTCTGCCGAAGAGGCCAAGGATCGTGTCCTTGTCATCCGCAACCAGCACGCGTGGCTTTCTCATGCGCGCGCCTCCGGCGTACGCGCGACCGCCGGCAAGTCAACGCGCACTCGCGTGCCGTGGCCCTCATTGGAGTCGATGGAAATCTCCCCGCCGTGAGCGTGGACGATGGCCTGGGTCACGGCCAGACCGAGCCCCGTGCCCCGGGGCTTGGTGGTGAAGAACGGCTCGAAGGCGCGTTCGCGCACCGCTGCGTCCATGCCCACCCCAGTGTCGCTCACCTCGAGCTGCACACCACCGTTCCGTCCCACGACGTGCACTTCTACGTGCTCACCGCCGGCCTCCATGGCGTTAATCAAGAGGTTTGCGACCACCTCGCGTAACTGGGTCTGGTCACCGCGGACCAGCGACACGCCCGAGCACTCGACCTCGACGCCTGCGGCGCCTCTTTTGGACTCGCCCAAGCGCTCGACGGACTCTTTCACGAGCTCCCCCAGGTCCACGGGGTAGCCTTCGAAGCGGGGCGGCCGCGCCAGATCGAGCAGCTCGCGCACGATCCTCTGGCACTGGTGGGCCTCGTCCTCGACGATCCTCAGCTCCTCGCCGGCGAGCTCGGTCAGGGTCGCGTTCTTGCGCATGAGCTTCAGATACCCGAGGATCACGCCCAGCGGGTTGTTGATCTCGTGCGCCACGCCGGCCACGACTTGACCAACCGTGGCGAGCTTCTGCGAGCGCACGGCGCTGTCCTGATGACGCTGCAGGTCGGCGGCCATCTGGTTGAACGCATCCGCGAGGTCGGAGAACTCGTCGGAGCCTTCGAGGCGGATCTGGGTCGACAGATCGCCACGCGCGATGTGAGCCGCACCTTCGCGCGAGCCCGAGGCGGTGCGGATCGAACGGATCATGACGAAGCCGAGCAGCGCGGCGAGGCGCAATCGCGAGCGCGAAGCAACCGATGAACGCCAGTCTCGCGCGCTCACGCATGCCACGTTCGCGCTCCCGAGCCTCCATGCTGAAGCGCTCGAGCTCTCGATTGAGTCCTTCGCTCATCTGGACGACCTGGCCCACGAGCCTCTCTGTCTCGTCGTGACCACGAGCCACGGCCGCCTTGTCGCTGGCTTCCACGCCCGGCAAGACGCGGGCCTTGAACGACCCGTCGACCTGGGCGACGAGCCGCGCGATCTCCAGGGTCCGGGTGCGGTGCTCGTCGCTCTGGGCCATCTCCTGCAGCCGACGCGTCGCAGCGCGCGGTGTTCCGCGCGGCGTCTTCGTAGTGAGCGAGGTGCGAGCGGTCCCAGCTGATGATGGTGTGGGCTTGGTGGATGTACTGCTCGCGGATCGCCGCAGCGACGGCGTGGCCAGCGTGCCTGGCGTCCTCCAGCTCCGCGACCTCCGCCTCTGCGACACCGAGGCGCTGGAAGGTGGAGAGGGCGATCCACAAGGCGACGGCAAACAGCGCCAGCACGGCCATGAACGCCGCGGTGAGTCGCGCCGATGTGCCCGAGAAGATCCCGCGTACTCGAGTCATCGCGTGCCTGCCGTCGCTCGTGCAATGCACGTGCCCAGGCTCTGCACAGTCTGGCTGGACGGCTCCGGCATCTCCGCATCGTGACTCGGGACATCACCTGTGACCAAGGCCGTCACAAGTCGCAGGCTGGTCTGACGGGCATCATGCTTGCGAGTACGCGTGCGAGCGGA
Organism: Myxococcales bacterium; assembly: GCA_016706225.1. Lineage (NCBI taxonomy): Bacteria > Pseudomonadati > Myxococcota > Myxococcia > Myxococcales > Myxococcales bacterium. Next base: position 49,172 of record JADJKB010000005.1, on the reverse strand, counting down.
TCTCGGCACCGTTAGCTATACCGGAGTGCGGAGGTAATGCATGCAACGGGTTCGAGTGTCGTTCGCGGTGGTGTTGACCTGGTGGGTTGCAGGATGCGGCGGAGGAGACGCTGCAGGGCCGGCGACGAGCAGCGCGAGGGATCACGTCTTCGTTGCGGACGAGGACAGCGGCACGGTGTCGGTGATCGAAGAGACCAAGAACACGCTCTTGGCCAGCATCGTGCTGCCCACGAGCCCCGACATGTACATGCCGCACAACGTGCAGGCCGCACCGGACGGCAAGAGCGTCTGGGTGGCGGCTGCGCCGATGACGGAAGGCGGGATGGAGAAGGCTTTCGTCATCGATCCCGAGTCCAATCAGCTCGTCGGCGACATCGAGCTGGGAACCGGTTCCATGTCGCTCATGTCGTGTTCAATCCATCATCATCTCGCGCCTACATCAGCGAACGAGGGCAACGCCGTGCTCGGCTCGACGCGCAGGCCAGGACGCTCCTACGCAGCATCGATCTGGGGGCCGATCGCGGACCCCGGGATGCGTTGGTGTCGCGACCAGCTCTGGATCGCAAACATGACGGCGAAGAACCTCGCGAGGCTGGACCCGGCCTCCGCAACCGTTAGCGAGATCGACGTCGGCGGCGTCGCCGTCCAGACCGCCTGCGCGCCGAGTGGGAGATACGTGTTCGTGTCGCTCTACGACACCAAAGAAGTCGTGCGCTACGAGATCGACACGCAGCAGCTCACGCGCATCGCGCTGCCGGCCGAGTCTCAGGGTCCGGTGCAGCTCTTATCCTTCACCCGACGGCAAGACGCTCTGGGTCTGCGACCAAGGGCGCTCTTGCTCGGGCGGCCGGCTTCGAACCGACTCTATGCGCTGGACGTGGAGGCGGCGAAGGTGGTCGGAACGGTCTTCGTGGGCCAGGGAGCGCACGGCGTCGTCCTGAGCGACGACGGCGGGCTCGCCTACGTCACCAACCTGTCCGACAACTCCGTGTCGGTGGTCGACACGGCGAAGATGGAAACGGTGGCGACCATCGCGGTCGGAACCAAACCCAACGGGATCTCGCACTGGCACCGCAACGGCGCAATGCCCTGACGCTTTCGGTACGGAGATTGCACTGCCAGCGCCCGGTCCGCGCTCGCGCGCGCAGTCCAGGAGAAATCGACCGTGCAAAAGACGATCTGCGCCTTCTGGCTGCATCGATGGGCACCGCGTGTGGAGGTGAGAGCTCGGAAAGCGGGCAGGGCTCGGTGGAGCCGGTGGCGCCGGTGCCAGTCGAGCGGTGGTGCCAGCGCGGGCGGAAGCGCGGCACCAGCGCGGGCGGGGGAAGCGCCGCCACCGACGGAGGGCAAGGCAAGGTTGGAGACCCTTGCACCAGCGCGGGAGAATGTCCGGCAGGAGGCTCGGGAACGACCGTGTGCCTGACGGACTGGCCGGGGGCTACTGCGCCGTGTCGGCCTGCGCACAGCACGGGCACGACTGCCCGAACGATCCGGGTCTCGGCGGGACCGCAAAGGTAGGCGGGAAGTGCGTGCTTGCGCCGACCGAGACGTGCCTGGCGCTCTGCGCGAGCAACGCGGATTGCCGAGACGGCTACGAGTGCCTCCCGAAGCCGGACGCGGCCGGACATTCCACCGCAGACGTCTGCTTCCCGACGCAGACCAGCGCCGGCGGCGGCGGGGTGGGCGGGGGCGGCAGCGGCGGCATGGGCACCGGCGGCGGCATGGGCACCGGCGGCGGCAGCGGCGGCATGGGTACCGGCGGCGGCATGGGTACCGGCGGCGGCGGAATGATGGACGGCGGGATGTGACCGGCTCAGCGCCGTGGGCGCGCGAGGTTCTTCTCCAGACGCGCCCGCAGTGCTGACGCTTCGGTACGCACGCTGGGCGATCCAGCTCGCTCCGCCTCGCGCAGCAGTTGCAGCGCCGACGGATGCTCGACCATCAAGAGCGCGCGAGCGATGGCGCGGCGCGCCGGGGCGCTTGCACGCGAAAACGCGAGCACCAAGGCCGCCGCGGCCTTCGTGCGAATGACTTCGGCCTGTTTGGCATCGAGCTTCACGCTGGCGAGCGCCCAGGTGGAGCCGACATAGCCGAGGGCGCGGGCGGTCACCTGCGCAGTCTCGTCGTCCAACGGCTCCGCCAGCGCCGCGGTGAGCTTGTCGACCACGTCCACCGATCGGCAGTGACCCATGCCCGCCAAGGCTGCTGCACGACGCGAGCTCCCGGCGTCGGCATGGGACAGAAGGAGCGCTCGATCCTCGGGACGGCACAGCATCCCAAGGCCCGCGGCCGCCGTCGCGATGAAGCGTGGGTCCTGCGACTTGGAGAACACCGCCCGAGCACCGGAGCAGCCCCTCGGTCTCGCGCGACGGCAACCGCCTGAGAGGGCCATCGCCCAGCGCACGCTTCTGCGCTTCATCGAGCCCACGCAGGTCCGCGCTCCAGGCAATCACCTCGAGCATCGGCAGCAGCGCATCTCGGCCGAGGCGCATGAACGCCCGCGCGGCCGTGGGCTGGTTGCGTCGAGACTGCGTAAGGGCCGGACCACGGAACGTGTCGACGGCTCGCACCGCGCGAAACGTCGCCGGGCGACGCGCGCGGGCTGCCGCGATCTGGGCCTCCAGACCGGAGCGGGCCGCCGGCTCCAACGCCCCCGGCGTCAGCACCGCGCCCTCGGCAAACGACGGACGCGCCACCAACCCGGCCGCGAGCGCGACCACGCTACCGAAGACCCACTTCCCGAATGTGCGCATGATGATTACTCCTCGAAGGCCTCAGTTCGCCGCGTCCCACCACTTCGGCTCTGCGCCGGTCGGCAGCGCGGTCCAGTTGCTAGCGCAGTGAACGTCACCCAGGAGCACGTGGTAATCCCACGAGTCGGCGAACTGGACGCTCAGGCCCTTGCCATCGGTCCCGAGGCTTCGCGGGGTCTGTGAGGCGCGCCAGCAGATCTTTGGAAAAAGACGTCTTCCCTGGCGATCATCGGCCCGAAGGTCTGGGCGAAGACCGTGGTTTGCCCGGCCCCGAGCACTCGAATGTTCGCGGTGTCCGGAAGGTACGCGATCTTGCCGCCGTCGATCTCCTCGTAGAACACCGGGACTTCGACGAAATCTTCGTCGGTCAGGCCGGCCTCTGCCGACAAGGCGTCGTGCATCTGGTCGATCGCTGCTTGCGCTTCCTGGTTCCACGCCATGAGCGTGGCGTCACCGAGTACTTCGGCCACCGTCGTCTTCCACTGCTTGGAATCGAAGTCGACCTTTCCCTCGAAGATCGGCGCCTCACCTTGCCCATCCGCTTGCCACTTCTCGAACAGGCTTTTGCACAGCGACGGCGTGTTCTGGATCATCTTGAACCCACGCGGGGTCGCAGCGCGCACCGCCGCGTAGACTTATCCATGTGCCCGACGATCAGCCAGCTCGTATCCAGGTAGATCGGCGTGCACCTGCTGGGCCGCGTAGAAGTCGCGCGTGCTCTGCTTGATGCCCGACCCGAGCAGCAAGCGCCCCGCCGGAGCATCGGCATACGGCGGCAGCGCCTCGTGGTTGCCGTGGGAATCGTAGGTATTGCCGGTTCCGAGCTCTTTCGCCTCGTTGAACAGCACGGCGACCGCGCGGTCCGGGCCGAGCATCCGATTCCTGAGGAACGACAAGGGCAGATGGTCGGGGTTCGGGTCGCGGCCCCACGGCCGCGGATTGAAGACGATCATCCCGTGGACCCCGCCGTTCGCCGCCGGCATGGCGGTCCAGCCCGTCTGGAACCAGTCCTCGAACCAGATGTCGCCCCAGCCGTCCGTGTAGTTGCCGGCAATGACTTGAGCGCCCAGGCCGGCGCCTTCGACGGCACTCGTCATCGTCTCCACGAAGGTCGGGGAGAACTCGCTGAAGTACACGGTGTCGAACGGCCGCAAGTTGTGGTTCATCAGCCACGGCGCCGCGCGTAGCTGAACGGCATCGTCACCGATGGGGCCAGCGTCGTCGCTGACCGAGAGCCTGAGCGTGGCGAGGCCCTGCCACGGTTGAGTCGCGGAGCGCACGAAGTCCGTGGCCTCGAGACCGAGCTCGACTCCGGCGCGAAGGTCCTCCACCGAGAGCGGCAGCGCTTGGGCGACGTCGACCAGCGCCCAGCCCGCCGCCGTGCGGCGGAAGAGCCGCACGAACCCCAGGCGCCGCGACGTCGATTTCGAGCTTGCCGAACGCCTTGTCGGGCGCCGCGGGCCACGCCTGGATGGCGACGCGGGCTAGATCAAGCTCGTCTGCCCCACCATTGACAAGCTCGTCCTGGTTGTCCGCCACGCCGTCGCTGTCGTCGTCGTCCAGGTTCACGAGAAACACCGCGCCGGCGTTCCGGCTCCAGGCGTCTTCGCCGGCGTCTTCGCTGGGCTCGTCGAAGTCCAGTGTCCCGTTGCGATTGCTGTCCGCGACCAGGTTGACGATGGGCGCCGGCGGCTGCTTGCCGGGCGAACCGCCATCGCTCGAACCGCAGCCTGGAAAAGCCAGACGCGGCGAGCCATGCCGCAACGAAGACTCTTTTCATCGACACCTTCTCCCGATCCGCGCGTCCCCAGTGCACCGCGCGTGCCCGGCGTGCCGGGACGAGAAATCGCAGAGCGACCCGTCGCGAGCGTGACGGATCCAATCAGCCGTGATCGCGCGCGTCACGCTCGTTCGCGGGTGAACGCAACCTTTGCGCGACCGGCATTGCTACGGCGGAGCCAGCGCGCGGATGAGCGGTGCTTTGCCGATCTGGGTGCGCGACACGGCCTGCGCGCGGTCAACCCGCACGCCGACCGGCGCGACGCCATGGAGCGTCGAGCGCGTCCAACACCGCACGCCGGAGCGCCTGGACGTCGACCGCCGCGATGGGATCGACGACCCGAACCGCGAGCCCCTCGTGCGTCTGTTCCACCTGCCACTCTGAAGCGCCGATCCCTTCGAGCGCGTTGTGAAACAGGTTGGGGTGGACGGCGATCGTTCCCCCCGGCTCGCGCTGGCAGGAGCACGTCCTCCGTTCGTCCTTCTATTGCAGAGAGGAGCGCGAACGGCCGACCGCAGGGCAGCGCTCCCGCGCCAGGCACACCGGTCGCTGATTTCGTAGCGGATCAGCGGCTGCGTTCGGCTGAAGAGCACGGTCACCAGGATCTTCGCCCCAACGACCCCAGGCGGCACTGGCCGGTTCTTCTCGTCGACGACTTCGGTGATCACCAGATCTTCCGTACAAGTGCAGCCCGCGGTGTTGCTCACCACTCCGAGCGATACCGGCAGACTCGGTCGCCGCGTACACGTTGAACGGCCGCTTGCCCCAAGCCGCCGCGATGCGCCGCCGCGAGTCTTCGGTGAGTACCTCCGACGCGCACGATCGCCTCGGGCGAGATGCGCAGGCGACAAGCCGAGCTGCTCCTGGGCGAGCAAGCCCGCGACGGACGCAGGCGACCAACAGTTGCGGCTGGTGAGGTTCAGGCTGCGCCACGGTCTCTGCGAGCGGCGCCGTGGCATCAAGTCGAATCGCGTCGACGATGGGCCTTTCCAGGCTCGCCCGGCGACCGCGCGGACTGGTGCCAGGGCGTCGCGAGCTCACCACCGCCATGCGGATCCTGCGGTCAGGCCCGCGCGGACGCCGCCCAGTCATTGGCCCGGGCGTAGCTAGCCAACACCGTGCACCATTCATCGCGATCCCAGAGGAAGAGACCCTGAGTCCCGTACTGCCCGAGGTCAGCGCCACCTGGTAGCGACCGAACAGGAGCTCGTCCACCGGGAGAGATGCCGCGAAAGCCTCGACTCGCTCGCGGCTCAACGAGCGATCCGTGACGAGCTCGTCGAACGAGGACATCAGCTCTCGCTTGGTGAGCACCGGCAGATTCCCGAGCGGACGACCCTCCAGGCCCTGGTGGAACCTCCGATAGAAAGGCGAACGTGCGTACGCGTGCTCGCGCAGGCGGCGAAGCTGCTGGGCCTGGTGCGCTTCCAGCCGGCCCTTGCTCCAGCGATCACGCTGCGCGAAGCGCCAGCGTCGCCACAGGACTTTGGCGAGGTCGAGCGGTCGCATGTGGGCCCGAGAAGCAAGATCCGAGCTCGCTGGACCATTCTGGATTGCGCAACGATGCCATGCGATCATTGTGATGGTCGCGCGCCGGAGGGTCGCTACCCTCGCGGAATGCGGTTTTCATGGTTGCTGGGCTTTTTGGCCATCATGAGCGGCTGCGGCGGCCGGGTTTCCGTCGACGACGAAGTGGCTTGGGGCGAAGCCCCGCCCGTCGCCGATTCGAACGGGCTCAACGATCGCTGTGGACGCGCTCTCCCCGTCGAGCTCGGCAACGGCGGCGTGATCATCATGGGTGACACGTCGGTCGGCACGGACGAGCATGCCGAGCTGACGTGTGAGAGTCCGAACGTGGCCTTCACGTTCGACCAACCTCAGCTCTACTATCGCCTGGAGCTGCACGCGCATCAGCGCTACCGGATGCGGCTCACACCGACGTTCTACGGATTCGTATACGCCTTCGCCGAGCGGGTCGGCTGCTCGTTCGGCGCCATCGAAGCTGCGTGCTCCAGTCACGGGGCACTCGGCGACGTTTCACCGATCGCCAATCCCAACACGGAGACCGCGCTCGAGCTCGAGCCCCCTCAAACGGAGGCGTACCTGGTGGGCGTCGACGGCGACACCAGCCCGGGCCCGTTCACGCTCCATGTCACCGAAGTGGCCGACTGAACCGGACTTGGCACGCCGCATGCTCGTGCTGGGGAGATGGAGATGCACGAGCGGCGCGGCCCAACGAAAGAAGAGCGCGAGTACTACTCGCTCAGCGCGCGCGTTTACGCCAAATTCGCGCCGTTCTACGACCTGGCGGTATTCGGACTCCGGCGCTTGCGACGCGAGGTTGCGTCCCTGGCGGAAGTCGGCGCCGGTAGCAAAGTGCTGGACGTCGCGACGGGGACCGGCGAGGCGGCCCTGGCCTTTGCCGAAACCGGCGCCCAGGTGGTTGGCGTCGACCTGTCCGAGCACATGTTGCGCGTCGCCCGGCGGAAGAACCGCTTCCCGGACGCGAGCTTCCTGCGTGCCGACGCCGTGGAGCTGCCCTTCTCGGACGCGAGCTTCGACGTCGCCAGCATCTGCTTTGCCCTCCACGAGATGCCCGAGAGCGTGCGCGAGCGCGTCCTCGCCGAGATGGCTCGCGTCACGAAACCGGGCGGAAGGCTCATCGTGGTCGACTACTCGCTTCCATCAGGCAGGCTCACTCGCTCGGTCGTCTACCACTTCGTGAAGCTGTACGAGCGTGACGCTTACGCCGACTTCGTCCGGCGGGACGTGGCCGCGCTGATCGACGGCGCCGGGTTTCGAGCGTGCGAGAGTCGAGCGAAGTACCGCGAGAGCGTGCGGATCTGGCTCGGGGTCAAACCGGGAGACCCTTGCTCCCGAGCCGCTTAGCTGGCGGCCTGGTTGATGCTACCTTCGCGAACATGAGCCGAGACGTCGAGCTCGGGATCCTGTTCGCCGACCTGGCCGGCTACACCGCGCTGACCGAGGCGCATGGCGACGATGACGCTGCGAACGTCGCCGCGCGCTTCTACCTGTTGGCGCGCCAGAGTCTCCGTGGCCCGACGCGGTTCGTGAAGCCAATTGGCGATGCGGTGATGCTGGCGGGGCCGGCGCCGACTCTGTTGCTGGAGTCGCTTCTACGCCTCCGCGCCGCGATCGACGCCGAGCCGGATTACCCCGCGATGCGTGCCGGATTGCACGTGGGTCCGGTCGTCGAGCGCGACGGCGACGTCTTCGGCGCGACCGTGAACGTCGCTGCACGCGTGGCTGCGTACAGTCGCTCCGGGCAAACCCTGTGCACCGCGCGGTTTCGCGCTGCACTTGGAGACTGCCCCTGGGTCGCTCTGGCTCCGCTCGGACCCGTCAGGCTCAAGAATGTCCTGGATCCCGTCGAGTTGTTCGAGGTCTCCGACGCCGGCGCGCCGATCAGTGTCTACGCGGTCGATCCGGTCTGTCGCATGCGCGTTCCGGCTGGAGTCTCTGCGTTCCACTGCGAATCGGGCGATCGCGTCGTTGTCTTCTGCTCGGCGAGCTGCCGCGACGCATTCTTGGCGGCGCCCGATCGCTACGTGAGCGAGGCCGACTGATGGCACGACGCATGCACTCAGCCAGCGCATGACGCCCTCATTTCGAGCAACCTTGGTCCCGCTGGTCTTCTTCGGCTGCGCTGCAGCGACTCCCGGAGCACAGCCGCACGACATGAGCGCGGCACGGCACGAGACCCAGGCGAAGGAGCACCAGCAAGTCGGAACAGAGCACGCGGCACAGTATGATCCGAAAGCGAAGGAACCGGTCGAACGCTGCCAGGCGTCTGCGCCGCGGCACAAAGCCGCCCACGTCGACGACGCTTGTTGGAGCTCCGTGCGCAATCCGACGGCAGCGCATCTGCGGATGGCAGAAGAGCACCGCCGCCACGCCGCCGACCATCGAAACGCCTCAGCGGCGCTGCGGGAAGCCGAGATGCGGGCGTGCGGGGGCATCGGCGCGAATGACCGGGCCATGAGCCCCTTTTCCCACGTCGAGGACATCGAAAGCGTGGAGCCGCTCACCGGGCCGAGTGGCAACATCAAGTCCCCGGCCACCGAGACCATGGGCGCGATCGTCACCTTCCGTGCCGTCGAAGGCATGACAGCCGAGTGGCTCCAGCGCATCGTTGACTGCCACCTCGCGCGGAATTCCTCGCTCGGCCACGTCCTGCCAGAGATGCCGGACTGCCCGCTGGTCCCGAAAGGCGTCGAAGCGCGGGTCTCGTCCACTGGCAGCGGATTCGCGGTCCGCATTCGGGCGAGCGATGCCGCGACGGCGCGCGAGGTTTTGGCGCGCGCTCAAAGGCTCACGCGCACTGCGCGGTGATCATTGCGTGTGACACTTGACGCGGGAGTGACGGAGCCGGTCACATCAGACCAAGACTCGCGAAACGGCCTCGATGGCCTTTAGGCCCGCGCCGAACCGTGCCATCGCCCCACGGTTCTGCTCGAGCTCGCTGTAGGGGCAGAAATCGGACTTGCAGCTCGGATATCGCGGGACGGCGCGCATCATCCAGGAGTGCAAGCCCAAACTGGCCCGCGATGAAAAGCAGCAGCGCGGCTACACAGTCGAATTTCATGACATCAGCTCGATCGGCCGCTGAGGGTCAGCGAGTGCTCCTGGCGGAAGGCGCTCAGGAACGTCAAGGCGCGCTGCGCCGATCCGGTTGTCGGCCATCCCGTAGTAGACATCGATGCGGTCCGGCAGCCCGAGATCGTCGCGCCGGTCGATGCCAGTGGGGAACACGACATTGGAAACCACTCCTCGGCGTTCCTGCGGTATCGAGGGTGTCAATATCGGCTCTTCCGACCGGTAAAGCAGCACGCGCGGATGCTCCTTCGAGAGCACCATCACGCCAGCCGAGTAGCATAGAGGGCGGTGGTGTTTTGGGACCGGGGCAGGTGAGCGGCGGACGGAAGCGTAGGGCCCGCCGCGGCCAGGTGGGCGTTGGTCCCGCCGGCGAGGTTGCGGCTGGAAGGGCATACTCCGCTGCGCAGGCGAAGACTCGAGAGCAGGAACGCCAGAGGAGCAGCCTGCCGAAACTCGCGTCTGGCGGCGAAGCCGGCTCTGAAGGCAGGCAGGGGGGCGACAAACGCCAGCCGGCCCGTGGCGCGAAGAGCGACCCTGCGGAAGCAGGAAAGCGCAGTCCGCCGAGGGAACACGAAGCAGGGCCGGCGCGGTGCGCGCCGGACAGTTTGCGTGTCCGTTTTTGGCGGGGAATCCGGCCGGGTGTGGAGCCCGCGGCCCGCTGCGGCACCATCGTCACAGCACCGCCTGACGGTCGCAGAAGACTCGCCGGCTGCGAGCTTCATCGCGCATCTCGCCGTCGCGAGTGCCGACTCGAGCGCATGCGGCTCGAGGAGTACCGGAACAGGCATCCCGAGTCGCGGAGCACGAGTGCAGCTCTTCCATCGGTGACCCACGAGAGCCGCCCGGCGTTCGTCACCCCGTGGCTCGGACTTGTCACGCCGTAGACGATCAGCCAGCCATGACGAGTGAGGATGGGCGAGCGCCACCGCCGATCTTCGCATCCGGAAGAACGGCGGAACCCGTCATGTACCTGACCGACGTCGCCACGCCGCATCCCAGACGCACCCGCAGGAGGATCCGCCGGGGCGGCCGCACCGGTGGAAACCGCCGGACCTCCGCCCCCGCGCCGCGGCAGGCGTCGAATGGACGGTGCTCAGCATCCCAGGGCGACACCGGGGTCGCGAGCCGGTGATGGGAGTTGAACAGGCCGAGGTGATGCGGTTCGAGGCCATCCAGGGCCATCGGGCAGTAGGAAATCCAGATGCTCTCATGATCGAGATCCACATCACGGGGCGCGCACTGGCAGACGGTTTCCTCGGGACGCGTGCCGGAAAAAAGTGGTCGATGGAGGATGGCCAGCTGCATTTTCCCGACGTGATTGGGAATGGCAAGGGGGAAGAAGCGGCGTCCTTGTTGTCCACGTGGACGAAATCGATCCCGCGATACGGTGCAAAGGTCGCAAGCCCCAGTCGCTTCCAGTGAAACAAATCTTCCGATACGGCCAGAGCGATCCGTGGACCGATGGGCGAGAACGCCGTATAGGTCATGATGTAACGCCGGAGCCGTTCCACGAAGGTGATGCGCGGATCCTCGCAACCGCCGCGACCGTCAGCTCGCAGTTCGTAATCAGCCTCCGGCTCAAGAGCAATGCCCAGCCGCTCGACCCCCGCCGGGTCACCAGCATGATTGAACCGCACACGGACAATACCGATGCGCGAATAGTTGCCCCGTGCGACAAGCCGGGGAAACAGGTAAAGCTGACCATCCGGGCCACGAACAGCCGCCGGATTCAGAACGCCTTCAGTCTCGAGCGGATTGCCTGGTTCCGGCTCCATGACCTGTCCGAGACGCTGCAACCGAAAGCCGCTCATCGCATGTCGTCCTCTCGGAGCGTCGTGTGTCGGACGCGACTCAAGCACGCGAGGATCGCTTCGATGACCCGCTTCGACTCGTTCGGATCTCTGACCTGAATCGATTCAACGCCTGCCTCCTTGGCCGGATAGTCATTCCCACCCGGGAACAAGGCATCCCCCACGAAGAGCATCTCCCCAAGTCCAATTCCGAGGGTGTCTCGGAGTTTGTGCATGCCGTAGCCTTTGTCGATGCCAAGCTTGGTGACATCCACAGAGGTCGTGCCGCCCAGGCGCACAGAAAACCCTGGGACAAGTTGCTCAATGCGGGCCTGCAGCTTCTTGCGCTTGGCGAAGTCAGGGTCCCATTTCTCCTTTTCTTCGATGGGAGCCCGCTGCCCCAACGCGGAGAACGTGATCTGGCTTCCCCGATCTTCGATCTGCTCTCCCCACGTGGTTTCGATCCGAAGGTCTGACGACTCGATCGCTTCTTTCAACGAACGGACAATTTGCTCCTTCTCGTCGTCGGAGAAGTTTTCCGCGTAAAGCAGTGTCCAGCCGGAGGCATACTGGAAGAACTGCGTTCCACACGTAGGAAGGAGCGACAGATCCCTCAGGCGCTCGTCGAGACAACTGGGAAAGCAGTTGCGTCTCGAACTGTGGCCAGCCCCGCCGGATATGACGGCCACCTTTACAACGCGTAGCAGAGCACCGAGTAGCGTGGCCATCTCGGCATCGAGATGCTTTGCTTTTCAGCAAGCGTGCCGTCCAGGTCGAAAATAATGAGCTTCTTCATTCCGTCGCTCCGCCGCCTGCGGCCCAACCTGAGTCCCAGCGCCAGTCGCGGATTTCCGGCATGTCCTGCCCGTATTTGTTGATGTATCGCTTGTGCTCGACCCGCTTGTCCTTGAGTTGCTGCTTCAGGGCGATGCCCCTGGCGCCGGTTTGCGGCACGCGGTCAATGACGTCCATTACGAGGTGGAAGCGGTCCAGGTCGTTCAGCACGGCCATGTCGAAAGGCGTGGTGATGGTGCCCTCCTCTTTGTAGCCGCGGACGTGGATGTTGTCGTGGTTGGTGCGGCGGTAGGTCAGGCGGTGGATCAACCACGGATAGGCGTGGAAGGCGAAGATGACCGGCTTGTCCTTGGTGAAGAGTTCGTCGAAATCCGTGTCGCTCAGCCCGTGCGGGTGCTCGGTGCTGCGGCTGCAGCTTCATCAGGTCGACGACGTTGACCACCCGGATTTTCAGGTCGGGCAGGTGCTCGCGCATGATGGAGACAGCGGCGAGCGTCTCCAGCGTGGGCACGTCGCCGCAGCAGGCCATGACCACGTCGGGCGCGACTTCCTGATCGTTGCTGGCCCACTGCCAGACACCGATGCCCGCGGTGCAGTGCTTGATGGCGGCATCCATCGTCAGCCACTGCGGGGCCGGGTGCTTGCCCGCGATCACGAGGTTCACGTAGTGGCGGCTGCGCAGGCAGTGGTCCATCACCGAGAGCAGACAGTTGGCGTCCGGCGGAAAGTAGGCTCGCACTACCTCCGCCTTCTTGTTCACGACGAGGTCGATGAAGCCGGGGTCCTGGTGGGTGAAGCCGTTGTGATCCTGACGCCAGACATGCGAGGCCAGCAGGTAGTTCAGCGAGGCGATCTTGCGCCGCCACGGCAGGTGCGCCGTGACCTTCAGCCACTTGGCGTGCTGGTTGAACATCGAATCGACGATGTGGATGAACGCCTCGTAGCAGTTGAAGAGGCCATGCCGCCCGGTGAGCAGGTAGCCCTCGAGCCAGCCCTCGCATTGGTGCTCGCTGAGCATCGAGTCCAGCACGCGTCCGGTCGGCGCGAGAAACTCATCGTTTGGCAGGGTCGCGGCGTCCCATTGGCGGTTGGTCGCCTCGAAGACGGCTCCGAGACCGTTGGAGACCGTCTCGTCTGGTCCGAAGACCCGGAAGTTTCGCTGCTCCCTGTTGAGCTTCGCCACGTCGCGCAGGAAAGGCCCGAGCACACGCGTGTCGCCGATGCCGTTCACGCCGGCCGTGGGCACGTCGGCCGCGTACTTGCGAAAATCCGGCATCCGCAGTTCCTGAAGCAGCACGCCGCCGTTGGCGTGCGGATTGGCGCCCATGCGTCGATGCCCCTTGGGCGCGAGCTCGGCCAGTTCCGGTTTCAGGCGGCCTTGCTCATCAAAAAGCTCATCCGGCCGGTAACTCTTAAGCCAGTCTTCCAGCAGCTTGAGGTGTTCGGGATGGGCTCGTGGGTGGAGCGGAACCTGATGCGCCCGGAAGGTGCCTTCCACCTGCAAACCATCAACCACCTTCGGCCCCGTCCAGCCCTTGGGCGAGTTGAGGATGATCATCGGCCAGCGCGGACGGCTGAGGTTGCCGCGAACGCGGGCGTCCTGCTGGATTGCCTTGATCTGCTCGACCGCGGTGTCGAGCGCCTGGCCATCGCCTCGTGCATCAGCTCCGGGTTCGTGACCCTCGACGAAGAGGGGCGTCCAGCCGTAGCCGCGCAAGAGCTGCTCCAGTTCCTCGCGGGTGATGCGGGCGAGGAGCGTCGGGTTGGCGATCTTGTAGCCGTTGAGGTGCAGGATCGGCAGCACCGCGCCGTCGGTCGCGGGATCGAGAAACTTGTTGGAATGCCAGGCCGTGGCCAGCGGTCCGGTCTCCGCCTCGCCATCGCCGACGACGCAGGCGACGACGAGATCGGGGTTGTCGAACACGGCCCCGAAGGAATGGCTGAGCGAATAGCCGAGCTCACCGCCCTCGTGGATCGAGCCGGGGCACTCCGGCGAGGCGTGGCTGGGAATGCCTCCGGGAAACGAGAACTGAAGAAAGAGCCTCTGCAGCCCGGCCTCATCCCGACTGATGTCCGGATAGATCTCGCTGTACGTGCCCTCGAGGTACGTGTTGGCCACGACGGCTGGACCGCCGTGCCCAGGCCCCGAGACGTAGATCATGTCGAGGTCGTACTTCTTGATGACCCGATTCAAGTGCACGTAGATGAAGTTCTGCCCGGGGGTCGTGCCCCAGTGTCCGAGCAGCATGTGCTTCACGTCGGCGAGCGTCAGCGGCCTCTTGAGCAGCGGATTGTCGAAGAGGTAGATCTGGCCCACCGATAGGTAGTTGGCGGCGCGCCAGTAGGCGTCGATCGCGTCGAGCAGCTCCGGCGTGAGTGTGTTGGTCTTCATGGGTTCCACGTTCCTCTTCGTCCCGAGAGCGCAGCCTGCCGGGCGCGCGGCCATGCGCTCTCGGTCGCGCGACTGGCACGGACTGCCCGGCGTGACGCCGACAATCGCACCATCGTCTCCGCGTTCTTAGCTACAGCAGCAGCCTCCAGACTTGACCTCCGGCTTGGCACCGGCGGGTGCGGACAAGAACTTTTCCCGACAGTGCTCGCGGCAGAAGTAGAACGTCTTCCCATCGCGCTCGGCGTGGAGAGCCGTCGCTGGGTCCACGGTCATTCCGCACACAGGGTCTTTGGTCGTGGATGTAATCGCACTATTCATGGGCATGCCTCTTTCGTTGTTTCGTAGTTGTTGTAGCCGCGTCCTCCTGCGGCAATTCCGGCGCGAGATGAAGGACTTCGCCCCTGACTTCGATACCCGTTGAGACGCGCTGCACTAGATCGACCGTCCGGTCTTGATCTCATGCGCCCGGTCGAAGAGCACGACGTCGTAGCCCCGCGGGGAGATTGTGACTGCGACCTTCATCTCGCTCCTGGCTGCCAAACGCGAGCTCTCCCCATGGGATGCACGAATCGAGCCGGCCTCACCGCGACGCCCTCCAAATCAGGGCCGGCGACGGGTCGTCAGCTGGCCCGAGCGGGTTGCCTCGAGGGGGCGTTCTTGGTGCTGGAGCGCCCTCGACCGGCGGCAGAAAGGGAATGGACTAGCCCGGCCGGCGGCAGGAACGGTCGCCTACTCGGTCCCTGCGGCACGGCGGAAGATCAGCCGGTAGTAGAAGGAGCCGAGACACCAATGCGTCGTGGCGAGGATGGTGCCGGCGATGGCTACTAGCCCACCCACGACGGCTCCAAGCACCGGCAACCCGGCGTAGAAGAGCACGGCCGAGGCGGTCAAGAACGCTGTCGAGATGAGGTAGGAGAACTGACGGGGTTTCGGCGTCGGGGGCAACGGGGCGCACGGAACAGATGCCGCACGCCGATGTTGTACGGCGTGTCGATCAGCATGCCTCCCGGCAGCAACACGCCACTCAGCGCCACCAGCGCCATGCCCACCAACCACCACGGTGACCGAAGAGCCAGCCCGATCACGATCAGGCTGACGCTCACGGCGGGTGTGAACCGTAGCGGCCACGCCTGACGTGACTTGGCGGCATCATCGAGACCGTCGAACCCCTGCTTGTCCAGGTTTCTGAGTGTGACTGCCCGGATCTCGTTCATGGGAGAAATGTCGCCGGCGCGCCTGAATCAACGGCCCCAGCGATCCTCATGTGTGTCCAAGCAAGATCGAGGCCCGCACCCGGCTAAGTGATCTATCCGCTTCATGCCCCCGGCGGAGCCAGCCCATGTGTCCGTCTCCGTTCCACCAATGCATGGCTCACCTCGCTCCATCGCTTTGCGGCGGAGGCGTCATGCCGCGCGGCATCGAGCCCATCCCTGGGCCCGTCATGCCGTGGCCCATCGCTCCAGTGCCCATGCCCGTCGCGGGGGCGTGCATCATTCCAGGGTAGCCCATGTGCACGCTGTCAAGCTCTCCGCGCGACCGGTACTTGAACCAGTAGAACGTCGTGCAGGCGCCGACGACCATGCCGCCGGTGACGAGCGCCCAGCCCGCAACGTTGAGCAACTTCGCCGGCGCTTCCTTGCCGGCCCGGTGAAGCAAGACGAGTCCGGCCGCGATGGCGAAGAGCTCGAGCATGCCTGCGATGTCCGCCATGAATTGAGCCATGGTTTCGTCCTCACTTCCCCGGGTGGTGAGCGTCGTGGTCCGCGTCGCCCGCATTGGCGGGAGCAGGCTCGCCACCGCTGCCGAGCGCTTGGCCTCCGTCTCCCTGATCGTGCTGAAGCGCGGGTGCTGCGGCAGCACTCGTTGTGGGCTCGCTCCGGGCGCCTCTCGTCGATGCACAGCCCGCGAGCACTGCTCCGACCGCGAACCCAATAATGACCAAGCTCCTCATGACGTCTTTCCTTTCAAACCTTCGCGCGCCGTAGACGGAGCGCATTGCCAACCACGGAGACCGAGCTGAAGCTCATGGCGGCCGCCGCGATCATCGGGCTCAAGAGCAGCCCAAAGAATGGGTAGAGGACGCCGGCAGCGATGGGGATGCCGGCGGCGTTGTAGACGAACGCGAAGAACAGGTTCTGCTTGATGTTCCCCATGGTCCGGCGCGACAGCCGGCGGGCGCGCACGATCCCGCGCAGGTCGCCCTTGACCAGCGTGACGCCGGCGCTCTCCATCGCGACGTCGGTGCCGGTGCCCATCGCGATACCGACATGCGCCTTCGCCAACGCGGGCGCGTCGTTCACTCCGTCGCCGGCCATCGCGACGATGCGTCCCTCGCCTTGAAGCGCTTTGACCTTGTCGGCCTTCTGGTCGGGCAATACCTCGGCCATCACGTCGTCGATGCCGAGCTTCTTCGCCACCGCTTTCGCGGTCGTACCGCTGTCACCCGTCATCATGACGATCCGGATGCCTTCCTCATGAAGCGTGCGAATGGCCTCCGGCGTGCTCTCCTTGATCGGATCGGCCACGCCCACGAGACCCGCGGGCTTTCCGTCGACAGCCACGAACATCACGGTCTGACCGTCGGCGCGGAGCGCCTCCGCGCGCGCGACCAGGTGCGCTGACTCGATCCCGAGGCTCGCCATCATTGCCTTGTTGCCGAGCGCAACCTCACGCCCATCGACCCGTCCCTTGACGCCCTTGCCGGTCACCGAGTCGAAGTCCTCGGCGTTGGCCAGGGCGACCTTGCGATCCTCGGCGCCCTGGGCGATGGCCGCGGCGAGCGGATGCTCGCTGCCGCGCTCGAGCGTGGCAGCCAGCCGGAGCAGAGTTGCTTCGTCGATGCCCGGCTCCGTGACTACGCTCACGAGTTTGGGCTTGCCCTCGGTGAGCGTGCCGGTCTTGTCGACGACCAGCGTGTCCACCTTGCGCAGCACTTCGATTGCCTCGGCGTTCTTGAACAGCACGCCCATGGTGGCGCCCTTGCCGGTCGCCACCATGATCGACATGGGAGTCGCGAGGCCGAGCGCGCAGGGGCAGGCAATGATGAGCACCGCGACCGCGTTGATGAGCGCATGGCCCATGCGAGGGTCTGGCCCGACGAGCGCCCAGACGATGAAAGTCGTGACGGAGATGAGAATGACCACAGGGACGAAGTAGCCAGCCACGACGTCGGCGAGCTTCTGGATGGGCGCGCGGCTGCGCTGCGCCTCGGCCACCATCGCGACGATGCGCGAGAGCAGCGTCTCGGCGCCGACCTTGTCCGCGCGCATGACGAGGCCACCGGTGCCATTCACGGTGGAGCCGATGACGCGGTCGCCGTCGTGCTTCTCGACGGGGATCGGCTCGCCGGTGACCATCGACTCATCGACCGAGCTCGCTCCTTCGAGCACGATGCCGTCGACCGGCACCTTCTCGCCCGGGCGCACGCGCAGCCGGTCGCCGACTTGAACGGCCTCGAGGGGCACGTCTTCGTCGGAGCCGTCATCCCGAATTCGGCGGGCGGACTTGGCCGCCATGCCCAGCAGCTTCTTGATGGCCTGGCTCGTCTGACTGCGCGCCCGCAGCTCGAGCACTTGACCGAGCAGGATCAGCGTGACGATGACGCCGGCTGCCTCGAAGTAGACGGCGACCTCGCCACCCTCGCCGCGAAAGGACGCCGGAAACGCGTCCGGCAAGAGGGCGGCGATCAGGCTGTACACGAACGCCACGCCGACGCCGAGACCGATGAGCGTGAACATGTTGAGGCTTCGGTTCTTGAGCGACGCGACGAACCGCACGTAGAAGGGCCACGCCGACCAAAGGCACACGGGCGTCGCAAGCCCGAGCTCGACGAACGTCCGCGTTCGCATGGACAGGAGCTGGGAGATGGGACGGCCGGGAAGGAGATCGCCCATGGCGATGACGACGAGCGGAACCGTGAACAGCGCCGCGAGCCAGAAACGCCGCGACATGTCGCGGAGCTCGGAGTTGTCTTCTTCCTGCCCGGTGCCGGCGCGCGGCTCGAGCGCCATCCCGCAGATCGGACAGGTGCCTGGCGCGTCCCGAACGATCTCCGGGTGCATCGGGCAGGTCCACTCGGCCTTGGCCGCCGAGCGAGGCGACACGGGTTCGAGTGCCATTCCACACTTCGGGCAGGAACCGGCCTGGTCGACTCGGACCTCAGAGTGCATCGGGCAGGTGTACGCGCGCGTGCTCGGTGCCTTGGCGGGCGGAGTATTCGGCTGCGTGACCGGGGGCTGCTGGGGCTCTTGCTGCTCGGCGGACAGGTACTTCGAGGGGTCCCTCGCGAAGCGGTCGCGGCAACGGGTGCTACAGAAAACCGCCTCTGACCCGTTCGGCGAATAGCGGTGCGGGCTCGCGACCGGGACCTTCATGCCGCAGACTGGATCGGTAGCCATCGGCGTGGCCGGCTCGGATCGATGCTCGCGGAGTCCAGTCTGCTCTTGCATGGTTTAGATCCGTGCTCCCGACGCGGTCACTGCTCGCGGATGCGCTTGTACCGGCCGGCGGCTTTCTTCCTCTCGGAGTCCATCATGGATGTATTTCGCCGCGTGCATGACCTATCCCCCCATGGGGCATGCACGAAGCAAGCCGCTGCTAAGCCCACGAGGTCGAGCTCAGCGCTCGTGAAGGTCCCCGTCGGCGCCGCCGTGGGGATTCCTAAACGAGACGAGCGATGGCGCCATGAGCACTTTCGCCACACCCTGGCGAAGTGCAAGCGGCTCGTCGACGGCTAGCAAAGCGGTCCGCTTGGCACGCCGATTGTATGGGCTCATGCATGGAGAACAACATCACATCGTCCATTCTCGCGCTTCTCGTCGTCGCTGGCTGCGCCTCCAACCCTGGTGCCCACCCCGACGACATGAGCGCCGCGGAGCACCGCGCCCACGCGGGCAGCAGGAGTCCCAGTCCGATGCGCACGCGGGGCGCTACGAACCGAACGCCCGCGACGCGCGCAGGAGCCCGATCCGGGTTTCCGGGACTTCCGGACTGGCCCTCCCGGACTACGAAGACAGCGAATACAATCCCACCGCCGTCCATCTCGGGCATGCCGAGGAACAGCGCGAGCACGCCGCGGAGCACAGGGCCGCTGCCAAAGCACTCGAGTCGTTCGAGGAAGCGGAGTGCAAGCGCTTTCGCCCGGCCACCCGGGCAGTGTGCCCGCTGTTATCGGTCGTCAAAGATGTCCAAACATTCCCAACGGCGCCCGGGTCGTGGTCGCTAGCGGGATATCCGCCCAGGCAGTCGCAGATCACATCAGGTGCCACCACGCGTTCGGTCGCTCTCAGCACTACGAGCACATGGCCGCTTGTCCGTCGTACGTTCCGGGCCTCGAGGTTGCCGTTGCAAAGGACGGAGAGAGCGTAGTGCTGACGAGCGCGACGGCTCCGGAAGTCGAGCAAATCCGATCACGCGCCCGCGCCCACGGCCCGTAGGCCTTCGATCGTGCATGTAGACGTCGATCTCACGTGACCGATTCAGTCACAAAACGCCAAACAGCGGGGCTGTGGTCGGTCGTGCGCAAGCCGTGGCTCGATGCCGTTGCGCAGCCCGCGCCGGGCAAGTGCCTCGCGCACAGCGCGATCTGCCGGCGCGGAGCCGATCACTCACTCGTCGAGCCTCCGCACCAGCGGAGTCGCGAATCCACAATGGCGAGCTCGGGTGTGACCGACGCTGTTCCGTTTGATTACACCGGCCAGCGTGCTCGAATTGCGTGCTTCGATCGTTCACTCGCTTCGTGACCGATTGAGTCACCACTCAAAGCACTTCCGGGCAGTGCGCTCGTTGGAGCAGCGGAGATCGGAAGCGCGCGCGTGGCACGGGCGATGCGTCCGCGAGGACAGGAGGGAACCAAATGCGTCAAACAATGAACGCGCAGCTCACGATTGGTTTGCTCGCGGCGGCGTGCGCGTCGACGCCGGGCGCGGATCCGCACGACATGAGCGCCGCGCAACACCAAAACAGCGCAAGAGAACACCAAGCGGTCGCCAAAACCCACCAGGCGGCCTACGACCCGAAGTCGAGCAAGAGCACGGGCGAGTGCTCGCGGGGCTCCGACTTCGTGGACGTTTGCTGGACGTCGACCTTCAATCCGACCAAGCATCACCTCGACGAGGCCGAGCGCCATCGAAAGCATGCCGCAGATCACCGTGCTGCCTCCCAAGCGCTGCGCGCTGCCGAAGCGCGGTCGTGCGCTGGAATTGCGTCGGACGAGCGAGACATCAGTCCATTTGCCCACACGGAGGACATCGCAAGCGTCGAACGCCTCGGCGTGCCGGATCTGGCGGGCGACTCCCTCGCAGACGTGGAGCGGACCGTGGGTGCCGTCATCAGGTTCCACGCGGTGCCGGGGATGACGGCCGAGTGGTTGCAGCGGGTGATCGACTGTCACCTCGCCCGCAATGCGGCTCTGGGCCACTCCTCGCCCAACATGCCAGACTGCCCACTGGTTCTCCGCGGCGTCTCGGCGAAGGTGGAGTCGAGCGGCCGTGGATTTTCAGTGAACGTGCGCGCCGACGATCGCAAAACGGCAACGGAGGTGCTCGCCCGCGCCACGCGCCTCACCCGGGAACCCGGGGCGGCGCGCTGAAACATGCCTCCCGAGCAGTACTAAGCGCCATTCGATCGCGCGACACCGCGAAGCCATGGCGCGGTTCGGCGCCACTCGCGCTCAGTTGACTACGACGGACGACTTGTACATCCCCATGCCGCACTGGAAGCCGACCTGCCGCGTCGTGTCGGTCGGAATTGGGATTTCGACGGCCTGGTTGAGCGGAAAGGTCCTTCTCGAGCTTGAGCTCGGGGAAAGACGACGATTTGTGACCGCGGGCGTTACAGCGGGTGACCGAGTGGGTCATCGCGCCAACCGACGGCCAGGTACGCGCTTCCGAAGAATAGCTCGCGCATCCGAGTATGGGGCAGGTGCCGCTCGAGTGACTCCCAAGCGCGCCGGTCGACGAGCTCGAGCTCGACGCCGTAGGGACGGGCCACGACCAGCGCTGCCTCCACGAGCCAGGAGGGCCAGCGGTCGGGCAGCTTCAGGTCGAAAATGACCCAGCGACCCCCGCGCGCGAGAGCACGGGTGCCGCGCTCGATCACTTGGTCGTAGGCCGGGCTCAAGCTGAGCGCCAGCGTCGAGACAATGCCGTCGACGCCACTTGGGAACTCGTACCTCGCGGCATCCGAGCGCACGAGCTCGACGTTGCGCCAACCCTCCCGGCGGATGCGGTCGGCTGCCTGGGCGAGCATGGCGTCAGTCAGATCGATGCCGATCACGCGCCCGCTTTCTCCGACACGTTTTCGCAAGTTGACGAAGTTGGCGCCGGTACCGCACCCGATCTCGACAACGGTCGAGCCCTTCCGCAGCGAGAGAGCATCGGCCGCCAAGCGCCGGTAGCGCGGGAGGTCGAAGCCCAGCAGACGGTAGAGCTCTGTCATGGCGTTGTAGCTGGCGGCGCGGCGGCGATAGAGCGCCTCGACGTCGGCTTCGGCGGCGCCCGGCAGAGGGAAACGGCGTCGAAGCCGTTCGAGCGACTGCCGGATGTCGCGCTCGAGCCACGGCCCAAGCAGCGGGTCTGCAAAGCTGCCGAGGCGTCCGAGCGGTGGCTGATATTCGATTGCAACTTCGAGCTCGGTACCCGTGTCGGTCGCAGAAAGCTCCATCGAGGAGTGGAAAGGCACGTGCGCCAGCTCGCCTTCGTAGTCGACTCGGCGTTCGTCGTGCCACTCGCTGACACGCTCGCGCACCTGAGGCGAAGCGGACCGAGCGCTGCGGTCCACTCGTACCGAGCGCCAGGACCACGCGCCTCGTCTGAGAGGGCTCGACCCGTCACGTATCCCGACACGTAACGGCTGAAATTGTCCGGGTCCGTCACGAACTCCCAGAGCTCCCTCGGCGCGGCTCCGAGCTCGACTCGTTCGCTCACTCGTCCCATCGTCCCTCCTTTGTCGGCGAGCATGACTCGTGTGTCGGCAGTTGTCCGCGGAATTCCTCCTTGCTGCAAGCATCGCGCGTGCCACCCTGCGGAGCGCGAGCAACGCGCATCCCCGTAGAATGGCTGCGGGCGTTCGAGCCACGTGCCGGCCTCGGCCTGCGTGCCCTCCACCGAGGGTTTGCCGCCTATCGTGCTTTCAGCGGTCGCGACGCTGAAGACGAGAATGGTGGTGGACACAGGTCGATGCTGCGGACGCACGCCGACGACGAGATCGCGCAGGCGGAAGGATGCCCACCACGCGAGCCTGGCGCCGCTTGTAATGACTACGGGCTCGGGCTCGGCGCGGGCGAACCTTCGTTCGGCGCCGCCTGAAACCCACGGCCATCACGCCTTCCGCGTTCCACAGCGCGGAGGAGGTGGTCGATGGCGCCGCGCCCACGTCGTCCTACCCTGCGTGCCGCTCGCCACGAGGAACGACCTGAGCGAAGGCCACGATCCGGCGCGCCGTACGTTTGGACAGGCGCATGTATACCGAGCCGAGTAGTCCGCCGAGTGCACCGCCGGCGCCGTCGAGGATAAGGTCCCACATCGTGTCGTCGAGCGGTTTCATCGCCGGTGATCCCTGAGATCCCTCTTGAAAGGCCAAGTCGACGACGTACTCGGCAATCTCCCAGAAGGCACCCATGCCGAGCGCCAGCAGGAGGATGACAACGGCGTTGGCCACTGAAGAGATCTGAAGCCGACCCGTGAAGCGGAGGGCGTAGACGATGAGGAAGGCCAGGAGGCCGACGAGTAGCGAGTTGCCGAAGTGGAGCACCTTGTCGAACCAGATCGTTCCCGCGTAGAGGCCCGCCATACGGCCGAGGGTCATGTCGCTGACCGCACCCCACAGGGCTGCGAGCTCGAGCTCGACCGGTATGTTCCCGAGGCTCGTTCGTGCGAGCAGCGGCGGAGCGACGAGCACCGCGCTCACCGCCACGCAGAGCAATGCGTACAGGTACTTGCCTTGCAGGACGTGGCCCACCGCGGTGCCGACGATGAGTGCCCGGAGCAACCATGCGAATCGGGTCTCCCAGGGCCGCGGACCGTTGCCGCGATCATGACGCGGGTCACCTCGATGGGGCATCAGGCGGATGTCTCCACCGGCCGCGTCGAGGCACGCGCGGCCTTGGTCCGGCGCGCCGCGATGGACGTGCCAGCAACGACGAATCCTGCCCCGCCGAGCTCCAATCCGGTAGGGCACTCGGCACGAACCGCGCCGCTGATGCCGAGAGCCCGGGCCTCAATGCGAGGCATCATCGCCCCTTTGCCTTCTCGGCACAGCCGCTTTCATCTGCCTTCACGTCGGCTCCCGCGTTGCTCTGGGCTGCCATATCCGCCATCTGGGCCACGAACGGCCGCCAGATTCAGCACGCCTTCGATCTCGAGCGGATTGCCCGGTTCCGGCTTCCATGATCAGTCCAAGGCGCTGCAACTGAAAGCCGCTCATCGCGCCTCGTCCTCGCGGAGCCTTCCGTGTCGGACGCGCCCCACACACGCGAGGATCGCTTCAATCACTCGCTTCGCCTCGTTGGGATCCCTGACCTGGATCGACTCGACGCCTGCTTCCTTCGCCGGATAGTCATTTCCACCAGGGAACAAGGCATCCCCGATGAAAAGCATTTCATGGAGCCCAATTCCAAGAGTGTCTCGGAGCTTTCGCATGCCGTAGCCCTTGTCGATGCCAAGCTTCGTGACATCGACAGAGGTCGTGCCGCCCAGGCGCACAGAAAACCCTGGGACAAGGTGCTCGAGACGGGCCTGCATCTTCTTGCGCTT
This sequence comes from Myxococcales bacterium, assembly GCA_016706225.1. NCBI lineage: Bacteria > Pseudomonadati > Myxococcota > Myxococcia > Myxococcales > Myxococcales bacterium. The sequence continues at coordinate 25,293 of JADJKB010000005.1, read as the reverse complement.
GGCGAAGTCAGGGTCCCATTTCTCCTTTTCTTCGATGGGAGCCTGCTGCCCCAGCGCGGAGAACGTGATCTGGCTTCCCCGATCTTCGATCTGCTCTCCCCACGTGGTTTCGATCCGAAGGTCCGACGACTCGATCGCTTCTTTCAATGAATGGACAATTTTCTCCTTCTCCTCGTCGGAGAAGTTTTCCGCGTAAAGCAGTGTCCAGCCCGAGGCGTACTGGAAAAACTGCGTTCCACACGTAGGAAGGAGCGACAGATCCTTCAGGCGCTCGTCGTGAGACAACTGGGAAAGCAGTTGCGTCTCGAACTGTGGCCAGCCCCCGCCGGATATGACGGCCACCTTTACAACGCGCAGCAGAGCACCGAGTAGCGTGGCCATCTCGGCATCGAGAGATGCTTTGCTTTCAGCAAGCGTGCCGTCCAGGTCGAAAAATAATGAGCTTCTTCATTCCGTCGCTCCGCCGCCTGCGGCCCAACCTGCATGGCTATCTCCCTTGTGGCGCTGCGGTTGCGGGTACCGCCTCGACAGCGCCTCTCTCGTCGGGTCCCGAAGAAACCTTGGGTTGCTTTGAGGGCACGGACCCACCACGCCCGGTGGTCGAGGGCGCGACGTTCTTGGCGGCCTTATGCATGCCTGCCAGCTTGGTGCGCTTCAGCATCAGCGCATTGATCGCCACCAAGAGCGTACTACCGGACATCGACAGCGCTGCGACCTCCGGGCTGAGTACGAATGGGAACAAGACGCCCGCGGCGAGCGGGAACGCGACCACGTTGTAGCCCACCGCCCACCAGAGATTCTGGTGCATCTTGCGCACCGTTGCGCGCGACAGTTCGATCGCAGCGACGATGTCGTAGGGGTCGCTCTTCATCAGCACGACATCAGCGCTCTCCATCGCGACGTCAGTGCCGGCGCCGATGGCGAACCCCACGTTGGCCTGGGTCAGCGCGGGCGCGTCGTTGACACCATCGCCTACCATCCCGACCTTTTTCCCCGTGGCTTGCAGCTCTTTCACCTTGTCGGCCTTCTGGGCCGGCAGCACGTCCGCCAACACCCTCTCGATGCCGAGATCGGCTGCGATACGCTTGGCCGTGGCCGCGTTGTCACCAGTCAACATCACGACTTCGATCTTGCGTTCGCGCAGCTTTGCCACCGCCGCCTTCGAGCTCGGCCTGATCGCATCGGCGATGGCGATGAGTCCGATCACTCGAGAGGCCTGAGACACATGAACGACGGTGCGCCCGTCCCCCTGCAGGCGCGCGGCGTCTGCTTCGAGTGGACCGAGAGTGAGCTTTTGCGTATCCATGAGCAGCCGGTTGCCGAGGAAAACCGTTCCGTCAGCGGTTTCGGCGCGTGCCCCCATGCCGTCGAGGCTCTCGAATCCTGTCGGTGCCGCGACGGTGAGGTTGGTCGCCCGGCGAAGGATCGCCTGCGCCAGCGGATGGTCGGAGCCCTGCTCTACGGCGGCCGCGGCTGCCAACAGGACGTCTTCGGTGACCCCGTCCGCCGTCACGATCTCCACGACCTCCGGCTGGCCGACCGTGAGCGTGCCGGTCTTGTCGAAGACGATGACGTTGAGCCTGGTCGCGTCTTCGAGCGCCGAGGCGTTCTTGAACAGAATGCCGTTCGCTGCGCCCAAGCCGGTACTCACCATGACCGCCATCGGCGTCGCGAGTCCCAACGCATCCGGGCAGGCGATCACAAAGACGGTGATGGTCATGGTCACCGCGAACAGCAGCGGCTGTCCGATCAGCCAGAACCACACTGCAAAGGTCGCAAGACCGATCACGATGGCGGCGATCACCAGCCATTGAGCCGCTTTGTCCGCCAGGAGCTGCGCCGGTGCCTTCGAGTTCTGAGCGTCCTGCACCAGTTTTACGATCTGCGCGAGCGTCGAGTCGGCCCCAACCTTGGTCGCCTTGTAGCGAAAGCTGCCGCTCTTGTTGATGGTCGCGCCGATCACCGTGGCGCCCGGCCCCTTCTGCACCGGCATCGACTCGCCGGTGAGCATGGACTCGTCGACCAGTGATTCGCCGGTCTCCACCATGCCATCGACCGGGATCTTGCCACCGGGCCGGATCACCACAATCTCGCCCGCTACCACTTCCGCCGTCGGAACTTCAATCTCGGCGCCGTCGCGAATAACGGAGGCCTTCGCGGGCGTGAGATTCATCAGCGCCTTGATGGCCGACGACGCACCCGCCCGCGCACGCATTTCCAGCCAGTGCCCGAGCAGAATGAAGACAAGCAGGACTGCCGCGGCTTCGAAAAACTGCCCGCCCCGCTTGAAAAAGAAAGTGGTGCCGACACTGAAGAGATACCCGGTGCCGACGCTCAGGACGATCAACGCCGACATGCCCAAAGTGCCCTTGATGAGCGCGCGCCAGGCCGAGACGAAGAACGGCCAGCTCGGATAGAGAATCGCGGCGCTCGCGAGGAAGAACAGCCACAGGTTGAGCTCCAGTCCGAACGGCGGGGCCGGCGGCTTGAAGAAGCCTCCCATGGGCGCGTAGATGAAGATCGGCACGGTGAAGACCAGGCAGACCAGAAACCGGTTGCGCATGTCCCGGACCATCGCGGGCAGGTCCTTGCCGCCATGCCCCATGTCGTGGGCCATGTCCGCCGACATGGCGGGCTGCGCGCTCGGCGCTCCGTGACCTTCGTGGCCTTTGCCTGCGGCAGCCGCGGGCGCGCCGACAGCGGCGGCCGGGGCTGAGGGCGCGGGTGCGGCAGGCGGCGAAGGTTTTGGTGGGGCGGGCTCCGAAGGCGTCGCCCCCGGCGTCGCTTTGTCTTGTTCTGCGCTGCCGGCGGAAGCGGCGCCGGCGGCGACAGGTGCGACCGCGTGCGGGTTCGGCACGACGGACGCGGCGGTTGCAACCGGCGCGCCCTGCGTTGAGCGGCCTCCGTGACCGTCGCCCGCCGATTCGGGGCCGGGCGGGGCCGACTCATTCCCGCGTTGGCGCACGGCCGACTTGATATCGGCGATCTCGAGCCGGGTTTCGTCGTAGCGCACGGTGGCAGTTCCAGCAGCCCAATTCACCGTCACGCTCTCGACGCCGGGCACCTCACCAACCCGCTTCTCCACTTCGTCCACGCTCAATACCGACAGCATGGCGTGCACTTCGATAACGCTCGTTTTCATTGCTTCCTCGGTCGGCTTCGTCTTCGAGAATCGCGCGACTGCTCCAATCACCTTGCGAGCTGGAGTTGTCGCAGTTCACATCATTCTGGCGCCGCCTTGTCTTGCTTTGCGGCAGTCGCGGAAGGGGCGCCCGCGGGCACAGGTGCCACCGCCGAAGACGCGGTGCCTTGCTTTGCGGGTTCCGCAGAAAGGGCGCCCGCAGGTGAGGCCGGCGGCGTCTTCGGCCTTGCGGGGGCAGCAGGCGTCGCGTCCGATGCGGCGTGGCCTTCGTGTCCGCCCGTCGAAGCGGCGGCCGGCGCGGCGGAGTCATATCCGCGTTGGCGCACAGCCGATTTGATATCGGCAATCTCGAGTCGGGTTTCGTCGTAGCGCACAGTGGCACTCCCCGCAGCGTGATTTACCGTCACGCTTTCGACACCCGGCACTTTGCCGATCCGCTCTTCTACCCCGTCCACGCTCCACACCGACAGCATGTCGTGCACTTCAATGACGCTGGTTTTCATTGCGTATCCTTCTTCATGAGCTGTTCGCTCGAGTCCCGTTCGTTTTTCCATGGCTCCTTCACATCGAGGAGATGCTTGCGGTGGTCTTCGCTCATCCCCGGATAGACTCGAGCGACGCAGCGGCAGCGGCACGCGAGTCGCACCCTCATGGCGCAGGTGGGATCTCCGCTCGATCTCCGCTCGTCGCCGCTCCGGATGGCGTTGCTGGCGCGGGGCGAGCACAGCAAAGTTCTCGGAAGACGTTGCCGGAGTGAGCATTCTCGCCACACCGTGGCGAAAATGGTTCGCGCGTTGAGCGCGGACGTCTCCTTCGCTCTGATGCAAGCTTTTCCATCAAGTTCTTCATCCTCGGCATGTTCGGGCGGTTGCAAGGAGCGAGCCGCGCTGAGCGCATCCGGGCTCGTGTCGTGCCCCCATGACGCCACAGGTATGGCAACTGTTCGGAATCGGGACGCTCGGAAGAGCTCATCGAATGGCGCCGAGTGAGACGGCGGCCGCGACGGCGAGCCGAGCAACTCGAGCGCTTGGAGCGGCTCGGATCGTGCAGGTCGCTGACCGCTTCCCGATTGAACGCCGCCGGCAAGTCGACCAAGGAAATGCGATGAAAACGAGCGTCATTGGAACGCACGCCATGCTGTCGGTGTGGAGCGTGGAGGAAGTGGAAAGGCGGATTGGCGAGGTGCCGGGTGTCGCAAGCGTGACGGTGAATGTCGCCGCGCGGAGTGCCACTGTGCGCTACGACGAAACGCGACTCGATGTCGGCGATATCAAGTCGGTCGTGCGCCAGCGCGGGTACGAGTCCGCCGCGCCCGCGACCACCTCAGCGAGCGACGGTCACGAAGGCCACCCCGCGCCAGGCCGGCCGGGTTCCGCGCCGGCCGCGCCTGCGGCCGCCACGGAGAAATCAGCTCCAGACGCTGCTGCTGCCGCGCCGGTGTCCGGAACCGACGCGGTGAAGGCCGATAGCCCTCACGCCAAGAGCGGCGATGCAGTCGCCGCCGAGCTGGGCGTGGACCCGCAGAATGGACTCTCGGACGCCGAGAGCGCGACGCTGCGCGCGAGCGTTGGGCCGAACTCGCTCCCGCCGCCGAAGCGCGCGCCGCTCTGGCGTCGAATTGTGTCTCAGATCTCGAGCCCCATCGTGCTCACGCTCCTGGGCGCCGCCGTGATCAGCGTCGTGGTGGGAGCGAGGGGCTCCGCCGCAGACGGCCTCTTTACCCGATACGGGGATGCGATAGCGATCCTTCTGATCGTGCTGCTCAACGCCGCTCTCGGGTTCGTGCAGGAATCGAAGGCCGAGTCCGCGGTGAGCGCGCTCGGGAAGCTGTCGGTCCCTCGCGCACGCGTGCGGCGCGAAGGGCGCACCGTCACGCTCTCGGCGGAAGAGCTCGTGCCGGGGGACATCTTGGAGCTCGAGGCGGGCGACGCGATTCCCGCGGACGCGCGACTCCTCGAGATGACGGAGCTGCAAGTCCAGGAAGCCTCGCTGACCGGGGAGAGCCTGCCGGTCGAGAAGGACGCGGGGCCCGTCTTCGCCGGCGAGACGCCGCTCGCCGATCGTCTGAACATGGTCTTTCTCGGCACCGCGGTGGTTGGGGGGCGCGCCACCGCTGTGGTCACCGCGACGGGCGCCCGGACGGAGCTTGGTCGGATCGGCACGCTGATCACGTCCGCAACCAAGGAGACGACGCCGCTCGAGGCGATGCTCGAGAAGTTCGGACGGCGCGTGCTCGTGGTTTGCCTGGCCCTGTCGCTCTTGCTCTTTCTCTGGGGGCTCGCTCGGCCGTGGATCTTCTCGGGTTCGGTCGCACAACCTTGGCATCTCCTCTTGCTCGCGGCGGTCAGCTTGGCGGTGGCCGCTATTCCCGAAGGGCTTCCCGCGATCACGACGATCACCCTCGCCCTCGGGACGCAGCGCCTCGCGAAGCGTGGAGCCATCGTTCGCCACTTGCCCGCGGTCGAGACGCTGGGCGCGGCCACCTTCATCTGCACCGACAAGACGGGGACGCTCACCCAGAACCTGATGATGGCGCGGGCCGTGTGGACGCTCGACGGGAGCTACGCCGTGGAAGGAGACGGGTACGCGCCCGAGGGCTCGGTGCACTCCGCCGAGTCGCAGCCCAACGCTCCTCCACTAGCGCCCGAGCTACTCCTCGGCGCGCTGGTCTGCAACCACGCAGCTCTCGAGCAGGAAGCCAACGCCTGGCGCCCGGTGGGGGACCCGACCGAGGCCGCGCTGGTGACGCTCGCGGCGCGCGGCGGTCTCTCGACCGACCAAGTTCGCAGTCAGTATCCCATCGTCCAGGAGATCCCCTTCGGGAGCGCGCGCCTGCGTATGACAGTGTTCACCGAGGCGGGTGGCAAACGCCTCGCGTGGATGAAGGGCGCGTTCGACGTCGTCCTCGATCACTGCGCGACGGTCGCGCGCACGGCGGGGCCGATGGCACTCACCCCAGCGCTTCGCGCCGCGGTCGAGGCGGGCGCCGAGCAGCTGGCGCAGAGCGGGCTTCGGGTACTCGCCATTGCGTATCGCGCGGATCCCGAGGGGGACGTGGAGGCGGGCCTCACGTTTCTCGGCCTCGTCGGGCTGATGGACCCGCCTCGCGCAGGCGTGAAAGAGGCGATTGTGTTGTGTCAGTGCGCCGGCATCGTCGTGGCCATGATCACAGGCGATCACCCCACGACCGCGACGGCGATCGCGAAAGAGATCGGCCTCTTTCGCACCGGCGATGTGACCATGACCGGGGCGGAGCTCGACGCGCTGTCCGACGACGAGTTCCGATCACGTGTGGAACCCGCGCGCATCTTCGCTCAAACAAGCCCCGAGCAGAAGCTTCGCATCGTGCGAGCCTTCAAGGCACTGGGGCACGTTGTCGCGATGACGGGCGACGGAGTGAACGACGCGCCGGCGCTGCGCGAGGCCCACATCGGCGTGGCCATGGGCCTGGGCGGCACCGACGTGGCGCGACAGGCGGCCGACATCGTGCTCGCCGATGACGACTTCTCTACCATCGTTCACGCCATCCGTGAGGGGCGGGTCATCTATCGCAACATCCAGAAGTTCATCTTCTTCCTTCTCTCGGCGAACGCAGGGCTTTCCGGGGCCGTCTTTCTCGCGGCCATCATCTCCGACTGGCCTCCGTTCACCCCCCTGATGCTTCTCTGGGTCAACCTGGTGACCAACGGCCTTCCCGCGCTCGCGCTCGGCATCGATCCAACGAAGGAGGACGTGATGACGACGGCGCCCCGTGCGCTTGGCCAGCCGCTCCTCCTCACCAAGGACTGGGTGGCCATCGGCGTGGTCGGCGTGCTGATGACCGCGACCAGCGCGCTCTTTCATGTGCACCCTTCGTCGCCACCCGAGCTCATGCTGCGCGCGCGCGCGCTGGGATTCACCTACCTTGCCCTGGGCGCGCTTCTCCATGCGTTCAGCTGCAGTTCCGCAGGCTCGGTGGTCTTCAAGCTGAGCGTGTTCAAGAGGCCGCTAACGATCGCAATCGTCGTGAGTGCGGCGGTCCACGCCGTCGCCGTGCTCGTCCCGCCGCTGAGACCTGTCTTCAAGACGTACCCCTTGGATTGGGCCGACGTGGCGAAGCTCTCCGTCGCGTGTCTGGCGGTCGTTCCGGCGTTCGAGCTCTGGAAGTGGCTAGCGAGAATACGCGCCAGGAGCACGCCGTCGCTCGCGGCGCAGGGATCGTGAGCCAACGTCACGAATCGGTTAGTCACGCCCACGCTCTTGGGCCTTTTCAACGAAACGGGTCTCGTCCACTGGCAGCGAATTCGCGGTCCGCATTCGGGCGAGCGATGGGGCGACGGCGCGCGAGGGTTTGGCGCGCGCTCAAAGGCTCACGGCCCCTGCGCGGTGATTGCGTGTGACACTCCGACGCGAGAGTGACGGAGCCGGTCACATCAGACCAAGACCCGCGAAACGGCCTCGATGGCCTTTAGGCCCGCGCCGAACCGCGCCATCATCCCACGGTTCTCCTCGAGCTCGCTGTAGGGCAGAAACCGGACTTGCAGCTCTCTCACGTGATGGAACGCCGGACGCTGAAGCTGAGCGCGTACTTCGTCTTCGCGTTTGTCCGGCGCCACGAGGTAGAGCGCGCGCGTCGCTTCCCCGGAAGCTCCGAGCGCCAGGTCCAGCAATCGGACGATCCCCGAGTAAATCGAGGTCGTGTGCTCAACCTCGAAGGCGGCCTGAACACCGCCCGATTCCGGATCCAACCACAAGACGTCGATGAGTCGAACGGCGTCGGCACCCGGAGCGCTCGTGATCTCGGCGGCCAGCGACTCCACGCACCCGTCCGCGAGCCTGCCGTCCGCGAAGGGACGATTGCGGTCGTTGGCAGCAACCCAAACGCCGAATCCCAGCGAGCGGCCCAGATCGCGAAGCCAGCCCTGGATCTCGGTGTGCGTCCTGTCCCCGTCTCGCGCTGCCGCGCTCGCCTTGCGCTGTGTCGCCGTCTCTTCACGGACCTTCAGCAGGTCCGCTGCCCACGCGGCGCGCGCCTCGGCGTCGCTCTCGCGGGGTGGTGCAAGGTACCGCCCCGAGCCCACGTCGAACAGCACGCCGCCGATCGCTCCGAGGTCGTTCGACAACAGGTCGCGATGGTCAGCGTTCAGCCGGAGGATACCTTCTCGCATCGCGAGGTACTCCTCCCATGAACCGAGCTTCACGCGCGCCCCCGTCAGCGCGTTGTAGCCCTTGACGATCGCCGTGTTGAACGGGGGCATCAGCGTCGGGTGCAAGAAGTAGAGGAGATTCGCTACGGCCGGGCCGAGGCCCTTGATCCGCTTTGCGTCGAGCTGCCGTATCGCAAGCACCAGTGGGTCGCCGCCCGCGCAACAAGCGCAGGTCGCCAGGAATGCGCCAAACGCTCGCTGATTTTCGGGAGCCTCGTAGATGTCGGGGATCCGGAGCTTCGGCTTCCACAAGAACGCGTGGTCGGCGCCGCGGAAGATCTGACGCTGCTCGGCGATCGAGCCAACCACCGTCTCGAGTGAAGACCCCTTGTAGACGTTGCCGAACGTCCCCGCTTCGATCTCGTGGATGACCTCGGCGATCCCCCGCCGAATCGAGCGGAAGTTCTTCAGCCGCTCTTCCCACAGGAACCAGGCGTGGTACGCCCCGGCCGGATCCTCACGCCAGCGCACGATCAGCGTTCGGAGCGGCGACCCTGACATAGTCTCCTCCTTAACACCTGTGGCACGCCTGTTGCTACGGGTCCATGCGCGGTGAGCATGCACATCCGCGCTGAGGTCGACAAGAACCGATGGGAGCGAACGGTGCCGTTCTCGGATGGCGCCCGCGCAGCTTCGCACTGAGTTGAATCAGGCACGTCCCCAGAATGGAGAGGACTCGAACCTCACTCGGAGTTACCCCGCGAGCACCTCAAGGCGATGGCTGCGCACCTTCGATGCGCGACGGGCCGTGCAAACGCGTGATGGCGCACGGGTTTCGGGGAAGCTTCCCCGAAACGACTAGGCACGGCTGCTGCCGCTACCAAGACCGATGACGTGGCGCCGTGCACGGCCCCTTTGTGGGCTTTGTGGGGGGCCGTGCCACCGGCGCCAGCGAGCCGACTGGCTCCGGTGGCTGCGCCGGGGAGGTTGCGCGTGGCCCGTACCCGGCGCGCTCGCGCACTCAGGTCGGAGAGGTACCCTTGGGCACGTGGGTTCGGGCAGCGAAACCTGAGTCGCTTCCTGAAACGGCGGGCGTCCCCGAATGCTTGCATGAACGGGGGCCTGGTGGCCGGTACGAGCGGGCAAGGCTCGTAGCGATTTCGTCGCCAGATCGCACCAACCGCGCAAAAAACGCCGAACGGGTTGCCTACGTGCCGGTCGGAGGGCAGCCTCCCTCGAGGTGTCCCTGTCCGATGCGAGGAGCGAGCGATGTTTCGTTATCGTTGGTTTACTTCCGGAGTCATTACTCTTGGTGTAGTCGCGTGTGGCAGCGACGATTCGGGCGGCGGAAGCTCGGGTCCGGCCGACATCATCGACATCGTCGCTGACGCCAATCGAGACGGCGTGGTCAACGCCGACGATCCCAAGGATCAAGATCGTGAGGCCGAGTGGGACGCTACGGTGGGTGCGTCGTTCATCGCCAACCTGGATGACGACGACTCCGACGGCAAGCGCGACTGCGAGGACGAGATCATCAACGGCGAGGCCGACAAGCTCGATCTCGCGACCTTCAAGGTGACCCCCTGGCCCACCGCCCCGAAGGACGGCGAAGGCGTAGTGCGGATCGACCAGGAAGCGGCCGAGAGCGTGCGCATCTTCCGGGACAACCCAGACGGCAGCACGAAGCTCGTGATGGGGAGCATGGGCGCCTGCACGGCTTCGACCGACTGCAGCTACGCACTCGAGTATCGCTTTCCCAACGCCGAGGTCGTGACCGGGGTCACGTTCCGCATCGAGGCTCGCCGCTTCAAGGGCATGGATATGCCGACTTTGAACCCGCACGACGATGCCAAGAAGTCCCTGTGGACCGGCTTCGTCGATCTCACCTACTCGGTGGAGAAGAGCGGGAAGGGTGAGCGCTATGCGACCGAGGATGTGCCCGACGGCTTCGACCGCGTGAAGCTACGGGTCGCGCCGTGGGTGCTATTCGGCAGCATGGGCACGCACGACGTCATGTACTCGTCGGAGGCGTCGCCGGCGCTGGTGGAGGGCAACACGGCGGCCGCGCAGGCGGCCAACGTGGGCTACTCGCCGTATCCGACGAGCTTCAATCAGGACGGCGGCTGGCAGGACATTTGGACCGAAGACTTCTTCCAGACCGGCTGGACGGCGTTCCCTGGCCCGAACGGCACAGTGCAGGGCATGCGCATCTACAACGCGCGCCCCTGGGGGCGGCCGCCACAGAACGCCAGCCCGGACGTGGTCAAGGAGTATTGGCCCATCCATTGGATCATGGGCAACCCCGAGAAGTCGCGGCCCCCGTCGGTGTTCGGGCCCGACCGTGGCGCCGCGGAGTTCTACAACCTTTCCGAGCGCCAAAGCGGCAACACGCAGGACTCGCACGGCAATCACGACGTGGTTCCGCCCCACAAGGACTACAAGATGGGGCGCATCATCGTCGGCAGCAAAGCAAAGCAGACAACACAGGACTTCTATGCCGCGCAAGGCGTCCAGGGTCCGCCCATCGTGATCGACACGACCTGGCTCGCCGTCGAACACGTGGACGAGTTCTTCCACTGGGTCCCCGCCAAGACGACGCTCGGCTGGAAGCTGCTCGTGGCATCACCCGCGCTGATGACCAAGATGCTCGAGGACATGAAAGCCAAGGGCAACGGCGGCGCCACACTCCACCAGGGCACCGGTGGCAACTTCGAGAAGACCATCGACGAGGCGCTGGCGGACACGCAGCTCGTGCAGTGGAGCCAGACGGCCGACGCCAAGATCCAGGGCTACATCGACATCATGAAGGCCGAGACCGGCATCACCGACGCCGACATCATCGAGATCCCTACCTGGTTCGAGGACCTCGGTGTGAACGAGAAGGTGGCGTGGAACCCCGGCATGGTGAACATGCGCATGCTGGGCAACATCGCCGACGTCGCGAAGCCCTTCGGGCCCGACATCGGCGGCAAGGATCCCTTCGAAGAAGACATGCTCGCTCGAGTCGGCTCGCCGGCGAGCGAGCTCGGTTCCGACGGTCAAGGTCTGAAGATCTTCTTCACCGACGACTGGTATTATCACGAGGCTCTGGGGGAGGTTCACTGCGCGACGAACGAGAGCGCTCCGGCGCCCTTTGCTCCGAGCTTCTGGTGGGAGAGTGGAAAATGAGGACCCTGCGTAAATTGTTGGCTTCGGCGATCCTCGGGAGCGTGCTCCTGATCGCCCCGGCGGCTCTCGCTGACGGCATCGGCATCGGGTCCTCGGCGCTGCCGAACGACGCGCGCGCCAAGCTCGAGAACGACATCGCTGCCGCCAAGGCCTCCCAGCCGAAGGCGTTCTTGGCGGTGAAGAACGTGAAGGGCCACCGTCCGGAGCACTACAGCAAGAACCGCAACCCGTACCCGACGGTCTCGCGCGAGCTGCGCGGCCTCGGTGCGCCGGCCCTCTTGCCCATGCTCGAGGCGCTGGCGTTCAAGGCGCCCGAGCGCGGCAGCCTCACGGACGTCGAGTGGGACGCCCTCGCCCTCGGCATGCTCGAAGCGGTCGGCGTGCTCAAGGACACGCGCGCGAGCGCCGTCGTCGACGCCATCTTCGAGGCCCAGGGGCTACGCGACGGCGTGCGGCTGGCCGCGGCCCGCGCCGCCGGTCGGCTCGGTGGCGAGGCGGAGCTCAAGCTGCTCACCTCCCACGCCAAGAGCGGCGACCCGCTCGAGCTCGCGGCCATCCACGGCCTGGGCGAGATGATGCGCCTCGAGAGCGCCAAGCACCTCGCGCAGATCCTCTCGACCACGAAGGACGACGCCGTCGCGACCGCCGCGGCGACCGCCCTCGGCACGCTCGGCTCGAGCTGGGCCTGGAGGTCCCTGGGACCGAAGGCGGCCCCGACGGGGCGTGAGGTCCGCAGGCTGTGCTCCGCCGCGCTGATCCCGCGCTACGCGCGAAGCAAGGGCAGCCTGCGGATCGCCGCGAGCGAGGCCCTACTGATGGTCGATCACCCGGAGACGCTGGACTTACTGCGCTCTGAACGCTCGATGTCCGGCGCCGACCGCAAGGCCGTCGACGCCCTCATTGCCAAGGTGGAGCGCCAGCGCAAGCGCGCGCCGCAGTGGTAGTCTCGCCAAGAGAAGGTCAGTGCCTTCCGCCGTGGGCGCACACAATTCGGAGGATCGGATGACCAGACCACGCTTGCCATGGTGCTTCGCAATGGGCCTAGCCGTGCTCGGGTGTGGCGCCAGCGACGAGCAACCGAAGCCCGACGAGCTGCTCACGCCGCCACCCCAGGGAAAAGGAGTCCAGCTCTCGACCGGTGAGTTCGAAGTGCCACCCGGGACGGAAATCCAGAACTGTCATTTCTTCCAGGTTCGCGAGCTCAACAAGCTGGCGGGGCTCCCCGAGAATGACCCGTTCGTGCTGCATCGCACCGAGATCGCCTTCAGGGACGGCAGCCACCACATGAACATTTTCCGCGTGCGTACCATCGTCGGGCTCGATCCGGCGAACGGTGCGGTGCAGCCGGGCACCGACGGCGTGGGAGAGTGCTTCAAGAGCCCGAACTGGGCTGACTGGCCGCTGCTCGCGAATTCGCAAAACGACGAGAGCTTCGACTGGACCTACCCGGAAGGCGTCGGCAACGAGCTCATGCCCGACGAGTGGTTGATGCTCCAGACCCACTACGTGAACGCGACCACGCAGGTGACTCCGGGTAGCGCCAAGGTCGAAGTCAACTTCTGGAACATGCCGAAGGCGGATCTCGTTCACCAGCTCGGCACGCTCTTCGCCACCAAGCAGTCCATTCGTGTCTGCCAGTCCAATCCGACGCCGAAGTTCAGCGGGAGCTGCCAATTCAACAGCCCCCAGCCGGTCAACATCATCGGTGCGAACGCCCACTTTCACAGCCGCGGCAAGTCCTTCGACATGTTCGCGTGGGATGGCACTTCATCGACCCAGCCCGCTGCGGATGCGCGCTTCTACAGCTCGGAGAGCTGGGACGATCCGCCGATGATGAAGTCCCCCGACCTCGACCTGCCCGTGCCGGCAGGCGCCGGCATCTGGTACACGTGCGCATACCAGTGGGCGCCGCCGCCGCCATCCATCGGGTGCGAAGGCCTGAACGCGCTGGACCAGAAGGCGAATCCCGGAGCGCAGCCGGACTGCTGTTACACCTTCGGCGGAGTCGTGGATCGCTCCGAGCATTGCAATATCTTCGCGTACTACTATCCGAAGGCCGACGACGTGAACTGCTTCTACCCCCCCCGCCCCGCCCCCCCCCCCGCGCCCCGCCCCCCCTCACCTTCCCGCCCGGGGCCCCCCCCCCCCTCCCCCGACCCCGTCTCAGTCTTGCCATAATCAGATCACGATCGGCAGGAGTAGGAAAAACCCACAGGCGTCGTGGACCACGGCGGAACGCGCGTGTGCGGGGGCGCGAAAGCGGTTAGCTTCAACGCCATGCGCCGCTCGCCCGTGCTCCTGGTCGCTGCCCTCACCCTCGCCGCGTGCGGAGACGACGACGGCGGCACCCAGCCGAGCCACGATCCCAACGAGTTTGTGATGACCTTCGAGTCCCTGCCCGGCGCGTTGATCGGCATCTCCGGGACGAGCCACGACGACGTGTGGGCTGTGGGCGGCAACCCTGGCGACGGCAGCGGAGCGTTCGTGCTGCACTTCGACGGAAAGTGGGCGCGGAAGGCGACGGGGCACGACGGGGACCTGTGGTGGATGCACGCGTTCGCGGGTGGTCCGGCCTTCTTCGGCGGCAGCGGTGGGACCATCTTGCGCTACGAGAGCGACAGCTTCGAGAAGCTGCCCACACCTGGGACCGCCACCGTGTTCGGCATCTGGGGACCGGCGCCGGACCAGCTGTGGGCCGTCGGCGGCGATCCGGCAAAGTCGGGCCAGGCCTTTGTCTGGCGCTTCGACGGCACGCAGTGGAGCGCGGCCCAGGGCTTTCCGGTCGTGCCCATCGCAGCGTGGTTCAAGGTCTGGGGACGCGCGGCCGACGACGTGCGCTTCGTGGGCATGGACGGCGCCATCGTGCATTTCGACGGCAAGAGCTTCGAGCAAATCCAGTCCCCTACCGACCGCCGCCTGCTGACGGTCTTCGCCGAGCCCGGCGGCCGCTACACCGCGGTCGGCGGCGTCAGCCAAGCCGTGATCCTCGAAGACGGCTCCGCGAGCTGGCAGGACGTGAGCCCTCCACCGCCGAACCATGCGATGATCGGCATCCGCACGGTCGGCGAAGATGGCTATGCCGCCGGCTCCGCCGGCAGCGTGATGCGCCGCAAAGCCGGAAGCTGGGTCGACGAGCCCCTCGGGTTCGACGTGTTCGCGGACTTCCACTCCGTGTGGATCGACCCGAAAGGCGGCGTCTGGATCGCCGGGGGCAACATCCTCAGCTTCCCACTGGTGAACGGTGTGCTCATCCACAAGGGCCCGAAGATCCCGGGTGGAACCTACGAATAGCGGCCAAGCCCATCCGAACGGGCCGAGGTACGACCAGTCGCTTGCTCGTGGCTTTCGGGCGCGTCGGTCGTCTCGAGCGCAGCGCGCCACCGACGTCGCGCTCATGGCCGACGACCTCCGCGCGGTACCTTTTGCCGCGGGGCTTGGTCGTGGTGCCCGCAGCATCATCCGGCAGAACCACTGGGCTAGCCTCGGCATGTGGCGCGGCTTCTCGGCCGTTGGACCCGACGTTCGATGCGCAGCGAGAACGAGCTCGCTGAACCCGGAAACCGTGGTCGGTTGTGATGCTCCCGCCGCCCCGACGGCAGCCGAGCAGCAATGCCGCAGAAGCGAGCCACTTCACGAACCGTATTCGTCCGCAGGCGCTCTCACGTGCTAGGAGCAAGACCATGACCTTCACGATGAAGAAAGAGCTCGGATCGACTTACGAGCAAACGCTCGAGCGCCTGCCGGACGCCCTGAAGAGCGAGAGGTTCGGCGTGCTCACCGAGATCGACGTCCAGCAGACGCTCAAGAACAAGCTCGGCGTGGACTTCCGCCGCTACAAGATCCTCGGCGCCTGCAACCCGGGGCTCGCGCACAAGGCGCTGTCGACGAATCTGGAGATCGGCGCGATGTTGCCCTGCAATGTCGTCGTCTACGAGGGCGACGACGGACGAGCCGTCGTGCACGCCATCGATCCCATGCAGACCATCGCCGCCGGCGACGAGCGTCTCGCGACGATCGCGAAGACCGTTCGCGAGAAGCTGGCGCGCGTGCTCGAGCGACTCGCGTGAATCACCCCCCAAAGGTGCGCTGACGCGAGGGGTGCGCAACGGGGCGAGCTTGCTTGCGTCCGCGCAACGCTGTCGTGCTGACGCAGAAGCTGCGCCCGATCGCGCCTTGAAAATCCACCAAGCGCCGCCACGGCGCGGGGCATACGCCTTGCTTCCAATCCCCACATGCATCCGCTCGACTACCAGCACGATGCCGACTCTGCGTCAGTCCGACGAAGCGGAGGCGGTCAGAGCGGCGCGACGACCCCTCGCGGCAGGACCGATGAGGAGAGCAGGTACTACGCGTTCAGTCAGCGCGCCTATGCGATCTTCGCGTACGTCTACGACGCGGTCGTCTTCCCGTTCCAGAGGCTGAGGCAGACCGTCGCGGACACGGCGGCC
The DNA here is from genome assembly GCA_016706225.1 of Myxococcales bacterium. Classification (NCBI taxonomy): domain Bacteria; kingdom Pseudomonadati; phylum Myxococcota; class Myxococcia; order Myxococcales; species Myxococcales bacterium. Next base: position 9,409 of record JADJKB010000005.1, on the reverse strand, counting down.
GTTCCCCCCGACGCGAGGCTGCTGGACGTCGCGACCGGCACCGGTGCGCAGGCGTTCGCGTTTGCCCGCAAGGCGCGGGAAGTAGTGGGTATCGATCTGTCGCGCGCGATGCTGCGCGTCGCGCGCCGAAAGAATCGCTTCGCGAACGTCGCGTTCGAGGAGGCCGACGCCGCCGACATGCCCTTCGCGGATGAGAGCTTCGATGCCTCCTGCGTGTCGTTCGCGCTCCACGAGATGCCGGCGAGCGTCCGCCAGCGGGTGCTCGGGGAAATGGCGAGGGTCACCGCGCCCGGCGGCTCGCTGATCGTCGTCGACTACGCGCTGCCACGAAATCGCGTCGTGCGCTTCTTCGGGTGCCACCTGATCGAGCTCTTCGAGCACGCGACGTACGCGAGCTTCGTGCGCTCCGATCTCGACGCCGCGCTCCAGCAAGCGAACATCGCGCCGCTCGCTCACCGCTCCGCGCTCGCGGGCCTTGCGAAGATCACCGTTGGACGAAGGGGAACGCGCTGAGCTCGCACCTGCGCGCGCTCGAACCCGCGGGCGAGCGCCCCACGTTTCGCCCACCGATGAACGCGAGACGGCGAGGGCATTGGGTTGGGGTGTGCCCGACCAGGCCAACCCGCGCGCGTCCGAAGCTGATCAGCGTCCCTCGCGGGAACAGTGTGCGCTGGCAGCGCAGGGATTTCGCTGGTTGGCTTCCGGTCGCGGGATACGCTCCATACAGCGTCGGCCTTCGACGCAAGGAGCGCGCTATGTCCCGATACCGTTGGCTAACCTCCGGAGTCGTCGGCCTTGGTCTGGTCGCTTGCGGGAGCGACGACCCGGGCGGAGGTGGGTCGCCCGCCCAAACAGACGTGCTCGACATCGTGGCGGACACGAATCGAGACGGCGTCGTCAACGCCAGTGACCCCAAAGATCAAGATCGTGAGGCCGAGTGGGACGCGACCGTCGGTGCGTCCTTCATCGCCAACCTCGATGACGACGACTCCGACGGCAAGCGCGACTGCGAGGACGAGATCGTCAACGGCCCAGCCGACCTGCTCGACCTCGCGGTGTTCAAGGTGACGCCCTGGCCCTCGGCACCGAAGGACGGCGAGGGCGTGTTGCGCATCGACCCGGAGGCCGCGGAGAGCGTGCGCATCTTCCGCGACAACCCCGACGGGACCACCAAGCTCGTGCTGGGCAGCATGGGCGCCTGCACGTCGGCGTCGGATTGCAGCTACGCGCTCGAGTACCGCTTCCCGAACGCAGAGGTCGTCACCGGCGTCACCTTCCGCATCGAGGCCCGGCGCTTCAAGGGCATGGACATGCCCACGCTGAGCCCAGCGGACGATGGCAAGAAGCTACTCTGGACGGGCTTCGTCGATCTGACCTACGCGGTCGAGAAGGCCGGCACCGCCGAGCGGTATGCCACCAAAGAGGTGCCGGATGGCTTCGATCGCGTGAAGCTGCGCGTCGCGCCCTGGGTGATGTTCGGCAGCATGGGAGCGCACGACGTCATGTACTCGTCGGAGGCGTCCTCCGCGCTGGTCGAAGGCAACTCGACCGCGGCGCAGGCCGCCGGTGTCGCCTACACGCCCTACGCGACGAGCCCGCAGCAGCCCGGTGGCTGGCAGGACATCTGGACCGAGGACTTCTTCCAGACCGGCTGGACGGCGTTCCCCGGCCCGAACGGCACGGTGCAGGGCATGCGCATTTACAACGCGCGCCCCTGGGGCCGGCCGCCGCAGAACGCCAGCGCGGAAGTGGTCGAGGACTACTGGCCCATCCACTGGATCATGGGCAACCCCGAGCAGTCGCGGCCGCCCGCGGCCTTCGGGCCCGACCAGGGCGCTGCCGAGTTCTACAACCTGTCCGAGCGCCAAAGCGGCAACACGCAGGACTCGCACGGCAACCACGATGTGGTCCCGCCCCACAAGGACTACAAACTGGGGCGCATCATCATCGGCAGCAAAATGAAGCAGACGACGCAGGACTTCTATGCCGCTCAGGGCGTCCAAGGACCGCCCATCGTGGTCGACACCACCTGGCTCGCTGTCGAGCACGTGGACGAGTTCTTCCACTGGGTTCCCGCCAAGACGGCGCTCGGTTGGAAGCTCCTGGTCGCCTCCCCGGCGCTGATGACCAAGATGCTCGAGGACATGAAGGCCAAGGGTAACGGCTCGGGCCGCCTGCACCAGGGAGCCGGTGGCAACTTCGAGAAGACCGTCGACGAGGCGCTGGCGGACACGCAACTCGTTCAGTGGAGCCAGACGGCCGATGCCAAGATCCAGGGCCAGATCGAGATCATGAAGGCCGAGACGGGGATCACCGACGCCGAGATCATCGAGATGCCGACCTGGTTCGAGGACCTCGGCGTCAACGAAAAGGTCGCGTGGAACCCCGGCATGGTGAACATGCGCATGCTGGGCAACATCGCCGACGTCGCCAAGCCCTTCGGGCCCGACATCGGCGGCAAGGATCCATTCGAGGAGGACATGCTCGCTCGAATCGGCTCGCCGGCGAGCGAGCTCGGTTCCGACGGTTTAGGTCTGAAGATCTTCTTCACCGACGATTGGTATTATCACGAGGCCTTGGGGGAGGTTCACTGCGCGACGAACGAGAGCGCTCCGGCGCCCTTTGCTCCGAGCTTCTGGTGGGAGAGTGGCAAATGAGCACGCTCAGGAATTTGTTGGTCTCGACGATCGTGGGTAGCGTGCTCTTGGTCGCGCCCTCCGCCCTCGCCAACGGGATCAGCGTCGCGTCGTCGGCTCTGCCGAGCGAAGCGCGGGCCAAGCTCGAGAACGACATCGCCGCGGCGCGCGCCGCGCAGCCCAAGGCCTTCCTCGCAGTGAAGAACGTGAAGGGACATCGCCCCGAGCACTACGGGAAGAACCGCAACCCGTACCCGACCGTGTCGCGCGAGCTGCGCGGGCTCGGGGCGCCGGCGCTCTTGCCCATGCTCGAGGCACTGGCGCTCAAAGCCCCGAGCGCGGGGGCCTGAACGACGCCGAGTGGGACGCCCTCGCCATCGGCATGCTCGAGGCGGTGGGGGTGCTCAAGGACGCGCGCGCGAGCGCGGTCGTGATCGCCATCTTCGAGTCGGGCAACGTCCGCAACGGCGTGCGCCTGGCCGCGGCGCGCGCTGCCGGCCGGCTGGGCGGCGACGCAGAGCTGAAAGCCCTCACCTCCCACGCCAAGAGCGGCGATCCGCTGGAGCTGGCGGCCATCCACGGTTTGGGCGAGATGATGCGCTTGGAGAGCGCGAAGCACGTGGCGAAGGTCCTGGCGACCACCAAGGACGTCGCCGTGGCCGAAGCCGCAGCGACGGCCCTGGGCAGCCTGGGGTCGAGCTGGGCCTGGAAGTCGCTCGGCCCGAAGGCGGCCGCGACGGGTCTCCAGGTGCGCACGGTCTGTGCGGACGCCCTGGTGCCGCGCTACGCCCGCGCCAAGGGTAACCTGCGCACGCTGGCAGGCGAGTCCGTGATCCTGGTGGAGCACCCGCAGACGCTGGACCTCTTGCAGAGCGAGCGCGCGGCGGCGGGCGCCGACGTCAAAGCCGTGGACGCCCTCATCGCCAAGGTCGAGCGACAGCGCAAGCGCGCGCCACGGTGAGCCCGCGGCGCTCGTGTTCGCCTGGGTTTGACGCCCCGACGACGCTTGCTAGCCTTCGGAAACGTGGAAATATGGTGGGCTGCAGCGCCAGCGCGAGCGTGCACCGCGGTGACCCCGCTGCGTTTGGCCTGTGCGCTGCTCGCGCTCGCGGCGCTCTCGTGCTCGGCTGAAGAGCCCGAGCAGCGCCTGCCGCCCACGTTCGAGGAGGTCGAGGTCCTTCCGGGCTGGTACGAATCGCTGAACCTGCCGATTCGGCTGCTGGAAGACGGCGGTGCTCTGCCCTTGCGCCAGGCACCGCAGGGCGGACACTGGGCCTTCGTCAGCGCGCGGGTTCGAGGCATCGAAGGCGGCGAAGTCGAAGTGCGGGCCAGGCTCTACGGGACCGATTCTCCCGACCCGGTGTTCGCCGAGCGACGCACGGGCCTATTCGTGCCGAGCCAAGGCGCGCCGGGTTTCTTCGAGCCGGATCTGGATCTGCGTGGGGCTATCGTCCATGTGCCGGCCTGTCCCGTGAACGACGCCCTGCCGGTCTTCCGGCGCGAGCTCCGTCTGGTGCTCGAGGTGACGACCGCGGACGCCGAACGCCGCGGCGCCAGCGCGGAGCTCACGGTGACTCCGTCTTGCGCGGCAGGAACCGCCGGGGAGCTGGCCGTGTGCGAGTGCGAGTGCGCTCCCGCCTACGACCCCGGGAAATGCTACTGAGCCCCAAATTCTCGACGCTTGACAGCCAGACGACGTTTGCTAGCTTTCGGAATCGTGGAAGTGAAGGCCACCCACGCCTCCGAGGGCGAGTGCCAGGTCTACTGCGTCGACGGAGCGCACGTCGCGGAGGTGCAATCCGCGATGCCAGGCGAGGAGGCGTTCGAGCAGGTCGCGGAGGAGTTCAGCGCGCTGTCGGATCCGACCCGGCTGAAGATCCTGTTTGCGCTCTCCGAGCGCGAGCTCTGCGTCTGTGATCTGGCGCAGCTGCTCGGGCGCTCCATGCCGGCGACCTCCCAGCAGCTCCAGCGCCTTCGCCGGATGGGCCTGGTGCGCTTTCGGATGTCCGGCAAGCTGGCCATCTACCGCCTCGAAAGCCCGCTGGCGCGCCTCTTGGTGCGGGAAGCGCTCGAGCGCCGGGCGAAGGACGGCCGGTGATGCGCAGGGGCAGGCGCTCGCTTCGCCGCTCGTTGTGGCCGCTGCTCGCTGCGTTGCTGCTCGTGCTCGTGTCCGGTCTGCCGGTGTACGCGGCGGAGCTCCTCGGCGTCGCCGGGGATTCTTGCGAGTGCGACTGCGGCGGCTCGGATGAACGAGGGAGCTGTCCGCCGAATTGCCCCTACGGCGCGTGCGCCAAGGTCCCGCAAGCGGTGCCTCCGGGTCCGGAGGCGGCAGTGGCTCCGCCGCCAGAGTCTGCTTTCGCGGTGCTCGCCGCTCCTGAGGCGCTCGTCCTCTGCGACTACGCCAGCGAAGTCTTTCACCCTCCGCGCGCCTGAGCTCGCTGCTGAGCGGTTCCGCGGCTCCAGCGTGGTGCTGGAGCACGCCTCGAGGGGGGCACGGCACAGATGTCTCTCGGGCCACACACCGAGACGACCAGAAAGGACTTCGTCATGTTTCGTCCCGTCATTTGGGCATTCCTGTTCCTCGCCATCGGCTGCTCCAAGGAGTCGGCCTCTGGCGCCGCACCGTCGGCCGAGCCGGCGAAGGCGGGCCATGCAGCTGCAACCGTCAAGCCAGGCTCGCACGAGGACTGGTGCGAGGAGCACCAAGTTCCGGAATCGCAGTGCACTCAGTGCAATCCGTCGCTCGCCGCAGCGTTCAAGGCGACCGGGGACTGGTGCAACGAGCACGGGCTGCCCGAATCGCAGTGCAAGAAGTGCAAGCCGGACCTGAAGATCGTGCGTCCGCCCAAGGCAAACTAGGGGCTCGTCATGCGGCTCAGACTCTCGATGTTGCTCATCCCACTGCTCGGCTTGGCCGTGGCTTGCCGCTCGAAGCCGGAGGCGAGCGCCGGCGAGCAGCGCACGGAGACGAAGAGCGAAGCGCCTGCCGAGGGCGCCATGTGCAAGGAGCACGGCGTCCTCGAGGCGGTCTGCACCAAGTGCAACCCGAAGCTCGCGCCGGTCTTCCAGGCCAAAGGTGACTGGTGCGCGGAGCACGGCTTCCCCGAGTCGTTCTGCCCCGTCTGCCACCCCGAGCGTGGTGGAAAGCCCTCGCTCGAGGTGAAGTCGGACGGGCGCCCGCGGACGGCACTCGGATCCGGTTCAAGCGCAAGGACACGGCCAAGCGCGCCGGCATCGTCACGGTCAAGGCGACGGCGCGGCCGAACGCCGCCGCGCTCACGGCGCCGGCGCGACTCACCTACGACGCGATGAAGCTCGCCCAGGTCAACCCGCGCTCCCCCGGCGTTGTGCGTGCGCTCAAGGTCGATGTCGGGACGGCGGTCAAGAAGGGCCAGCCGCTGGTCGTCATCGACAGTCCGGATGTCGGGGCGGACCGAGCACGGCTGTCTGGCGCCAAGGCGCGCGTTCAGGTGGCCGCCGAGAACCACGACCGGGCGAAGAAGCTCCAGGCCGAGGGCATCGGGTCGAAGAAGAGCCTGCTCGACGCGCAACAAGAGCACGATCAGGCGAAATCCGAATACGCCGCCCTGCGCGCTTCGCTCTCCGTGCTCGGTGCGGGCGGCGGTGGCGCGGGCAGTTGCCACGCTGGAGCTTCGCCCATCGACGGCGTCGTGACCGAGCGCAAGGTGACGATCGGTAAGCTCGTGAGCAGCGAGGAAGTCCTGCTCGAAATCGTGGACACGCGCTCGATGTGGGCCGAGCTCGACGTCGCCGAGAGCGACCTGCTCGCGGTGGCGGTCGGGCAAGCGGTGTCCCTGCGGCTGGATGGCCTGGGGGAGCGCGAGCTCTCTGGCAGCATCACCTACGTCGCGCCCGCCGTGGACCCGCACACTCGCACGGCGAAGGTCCGCGTTCCGCTGGCCAATCCCGACGGAGTGCTGCGCGCGAACATGTACGGTCAGGCGCGGGTGGCCGCGGGCGAGTCGCGTTCGAGCGTGTTCGTGCCGCGTGCCGCGCTCGAGCGTACCAAGGAAGTGCAGCTCGTCTTCGTGCAGATCGCAGAGGACGAGTACGAGACCCGCCGAGTACAGGTGGGCGCCACGGATCCCGACTTCGTCGAGATCCTGAAGGGGGTGCGAGTCGGCGAAGACGTCGTCACGACCGGAGCTTTCTTGCTCAAGACGGAGACGTCCAAGGAAAGCATCGGCGCGGGCTGCTGCGATGGAGATTGACCGCCGATGCTGAATCGTCTCATCGATCTCTCGCTCCGGCACCGGTTCTTCGTGCTGCTCGGGACGCTCGCGGTCGTGGTCGCGGGTGCAATCGCCTTTCGCCGCCTGCCGATCGACGCCTTTCCGGACACCACGCCGATCCAGGTCCAGATCAACACGGTCGCCCCAGCGCTCTCGCCGCTCGAGCTCGAACGGCAGGTCACGTTCCCAGTCGAGCAGGCGATCTCGGGGTTGCCCGGACTCGAGGAAGTCCGCTCGCTCACGCGTTTCGGCTTATCCCAGGTCACGGTGATCTTCGAGGACGGCACCGACATCTGGCTCGCCCGCCAGGTGGTGTCGGAGCGCCTCCGGAGCGTGGTGATGCCGCCTGGGATCGCCCAGCCCCAGCTCGGGCCCGTGGCCACGGGGCTCGGCGAGGTGTTTCACTATCTGGTGACGGGTGAGCGTTCCCTGGTCGAGCTGCGCGCGGCCCACGACTGGATCATCAGACCGCAGATGAAACCGCTGCGTGGCGTGGCGGAGGTGAACGCCTGGGGCGGCGACGAGCGCCAGCTTCAGGTCGTCGTCGATCCCGCCCAGCTCCACGCGCGCGGGCTCACGCTGGCCGAGCTGGCCGAGGCGCTCGAGCAGAACAACATGAACGTGGGCGGCGGGACGCTGGATCAGGCCGGGCAGTCCAGCCTGATCCAGGGGCTCGGCATCGTCACGCGGCCGAGCGACGTCGAGGAGATCGTCGTCGCGGCCCACGGCGGCGTGCCCATTCGCGTCCGTGACGTGGCCAAGGTGGTCGAAGGTCGCGAGATTCGCCGAGCGACGGTGACCGCCGACGGCAAGGGTGAGGTGGTCCTCGGCCTCGGATTCATGCTCATGGGCGAGAACAGCCACGAGGTGACGAAACGCCTTCAGGTGCGCCTGGCCGAGATCGAGAAGACGCTACCTGAGGGCGTCCGCGTGGAGCCCGTCTACGCGAGAACCACGCTGGTCGACCGCGTCCTCGGCACGGTGCGCACCAACCTGCTCGAGGGCGCCCTCCTGGTGATCGCCGTGCTCTTCATTTTCCTGGGTAACTTGCGTGCGGGGCTGATCGTGGCCGCGGCCATCCCGCTGTCGATGCTGTTCGCGTTCGACCTGATGCTCCGGGCCGGAATCGCCGGGAGCTTGATGAGCCTGGGCGCCATCGACTTCGGTCTGGTCGTGGACAGCTCGGTGATCATGGTCGAAAACTCCGTCAAGCGCCTGGCGGAGGACCACAGCGAGCGCGACAAGCTGGCCGTCGTCCGCGACGCGGCGCTCGAGGTGCGCAAGCCGACGATGTTCGGCGAGCTCATCATCATGATCGTCTACCTGCCGATCCTGGCGCTCGAGGGGGTCGAAGGGAAGCTGTTCCGACCGATGGCGCTGACGGTGATCTTCGCGCTGTTCGGCTCGATGGTGCTCTCGCTCACGCTGATGCCGGTGCTCGCGAGCTTGCTCCTGCCGCGGCGGGTGAAGGAGGGCGAAAACGCGGTGATGCGCGCCCTCCGGCGGGTCTACGCGCCCGTGCTCCGGGCCGCGCTCCGCTTCCGCTGGGTCGTGCTGGGCGGCGCGCTCTTGCTCCTGGGAAACGCCGCCTTCGTGGCCACCCGCTTGGGCTCCGAGTTCGTGCCGAAGCTGCAAGAAGGCACCATCGTCATCAACACCGTACGCCTGGCGGGCGTGTCTGCGGACGAGTCCGCCCGGTACGGCATGCAGATCGAGCGCAGCCTGCTCGAGGCCTTCCCCAACGAGATCGAGCGGGCCTGGACGCGGACGGGGACACCCGAGGTGGCGACCGATCCGATGGGCCTCGAGGTCTCCGACGTGTTCCTCACGCTCAAGCCGCGGAAGCAGTGGAAGCGGGCGACGACCCAGGAGGAGCTCGTCCGCGAGATGCAGGAGGAGATCTCCACGCTGCCGGGGATGCGCGCCTCCTTTCTGCAACCGATAGAGATGCGCGTGAACGAGATGATCGCGGGCGTACGCGGCGACGTGGCCGTCAAGATCTTCGGCCAAGACTTCGAGGTGCTGAAGGTGAAAGCGAAGGAGGTCGAAGCGGTGTTGAAGAAGATCCCCGGCGCCGCGGACGTCTCGACGGAGCAGCTGACCGGGCAGCCCACGCTCCAGATCGAGGTCGACCGCGCCGCGATCGCCCGCCACGGCATTGCCGCGCGCGAAGTGCTGGAGGTCGTCGAGGCGTTGGGGACGCGGGAGGTCGGCGTGCTTCAGGAGGGGGAGCGCCGCTTCCCGATCACGCTGCGCATCGACGATCGCTATCGCCTCGACGCCGCCGCCATCGGCCGCATCCCCGTCACCGCCGCCAACGGCGACCGCGTCCCGCTGGCCAAGCTCACGAAGATCACGCTCGCGGAGGGGCCGACCGCCATCAATCGAGAGTGGGCCAAGCGCCGCGTGGTCGTTCAGGCGAACGTGCGCCAGCGCGACGTCGGGAGCTACGTGCACGACGCGATGGCGGCCATCGACCGCGACGTGCAGCTCCCGCCTGGGTACTACGTCCGCTACGGA